>JADKKB010000007.1:1200000-1800000 GCA_016720705.1 Chloracidobacterium sp.
TGCTGGTCGCAATGGGAGTCATTTTCTTTATCGCAACCACGAATAAGAAACCGGCCTACCAAGCAAAGAGCCTTGTTAAGCAGTTGGAGCCTTTGAAGAATGTGCGTGTTTGGCGATTTGGGCTTTACTACTTTCTTGTTTTCGGTTGCTTTGTGGCTTTCTCACAATGGCTCGTTCCGTATTTTGTCAACGTCTATTATTTGCCACTCGTAACGGCCGGATTTCTGGCTGCATTGTTCAGTTTTCCATCCGGGGTCATTCGAGCTTTGGGTGGATGGATAAGCGATGTCTTTGGCGGTAGAAAGGTGATGTATTGGGTGCTTGGGGCGTCGGTTCTGATCTCATTTTTACTAATTGTCCCCAAAATGGAAATCACCTCCCCCGGCAAGGGGATCACTGCCGAAAAGGACGGCACTGTAACGGCCATTTCAGAAAATTCTATAACGATCGGTGACAAGACATATCAGTTTGCCGCCAAAAAGGGCGAGACGAAGAATATCGACGAAGGCATTGCAGTTTTCCCGACCAAAGAGCTTTGGCAGGAATCGGTTGTGGAGGTCGGTCAAACCGTCAAGCGAAAAGAACTAATCGCCAAGGGCGTTACAAAGATCTATTTTCAGGCAAACGTCTGGATCTTTGCCGTCCTCGTGATCCTGCTCGGAAGCATTTGGGGAATCGGTAAAGCAGCAGTGTACAAACACATTCCCGAATATTTTCCGGAACAGGTCGGTGTCGTCGGCGGTATGGTCGGTGTCCTTGGCGGACTCGGCGGGTTCGTGTGCCCGATCATATTCGGCTATCTACTCGATGGCACAGGCCTATGGACGAGTTCTTGGATGTTTATGCTATTCCTCTCAGCTCTTTGCTTGCTTTGGATGCACGCCGTCGTGCAAAAAATGATGCGCGAAAAGCATTCAAATTTAATGAAAAAGATCGAAGATTAGATCTGCGAAACGTATTCGAAGGGTGTTAACTGCCACCAGCGGAGATCGTTGGTAGTTCGAAAATGTAAAAAGCGAATTTTAAGTAAAAGGTAATTATTACTATGGCTACTTGGTTAAAAAAATGGACGCCCGAGGACGAAAAGTTCTGGGATGAGACGGGCAGTAAGATCGCCTGGCGGACGCTCGTCGTAACGACGATATGCCTTATTATGTCGTTCGCGACTTGGTTTATGATGAGTGCCATCGTCGTCGAACTGCCAAAGATCGGATTTAATTTTTCAACAAAGCACCTTTTTTGGCTGGCGGCTATGCCGGGACTGGCCGGTGGAACGTTAAGGATATTCCATACTTTCCTTGTTCCGATCGTCGGTACTCGGCACATCGTAACATTCGCAACATTTATTAAAATACTGCCGTGTATTAGCATCGGCTTGGCAGTGATGAATCCGGAAACGCCGTTCTGGTTCTTTATGGTACTCGCCTTTACTGGTGGTTTCGGAGCGGGCGATTTCTCGTCCTATATGCCATCGACAAGCGTCTTTTTTCCGAAACGCCTACAAGGCACTGCCCTGGGGATCCAGGCGGGAATCGGCAATTTCGGCGTCAGCGTTGCTCAATTTATTACGCCGTTTGTCATTACTTTCGCGATAGTTGGTGCATCCCAAACCGCCAATAAGATCGATCCGGCCACGAAAGCAGTTATTTCCAGTTCGACGATGTGGCTACAGAACGCCTCGTTCATTTACGTGCCGATCTTGTTCGTGCTTGGCTTTACAGCTTGGTTCACATTAAGAAGCGTTCCGCTTCACGCTTCATTCAGAGAGCAACTGGATATATTCCGTAACAAGCATACGTATTTTTGCACGATCATTTACGTGATGACATTTGGTGCGTTTTCGGGTTTGGCCGCCGCATTTCCTCTATTGATAAAGACCCTTTACGGAAGCTTTCCAGATGCTCCTAACGCTTTGTCCTATGCCTTCCTCGGCCCACTTGTAGGGTCGGCCAGCCGCGTGTTATTCGGGTTTGTCGCGGACAAAACAGGCGGCGCGATCCTGACACTCGTCACCGGAGTGGCTTTGATAATAGGCTGTGTCCTTTTGGTTGGGCTCGGCTTGCTTACGCCGACTTCGGTTGAACAGTTTCCGATGTTTGTAGGGATCATGTTGGGTATGTTCTTTTTTACAGGCGTCGGTAATGCCGCAACATTTCGCCAGTTTCCCATCATTTTCGGAGACAATCCGCGGCAAGCTGCGGGCGTCATCGGATTTACCGCTGCGATCGCCGCATACGGTCCATTTATCTTTGCAATATCGATCGGAACCACCCTCGAAATGACCGGCGTCGTCACGCCCTTCTTTTGGGCACTCTCAGTCTTCTTTGTGATCGCAACGGGTCTTAATTGGTGGTACTACACCCGCAGGGGTTGCGAAAAGCCGTCCTAATTGCAGCGATTGGCCGCATTATGGGCCGATCATATGTTCCTGAATCCGACCCTATTTGTCACCGCAACGGTTGCGGTGACAAATAGGGTCGGATTCGGAAGTCACGCTAGTTCACTGTAATTAAGTCGCATGGCACAATGCCCTAGTTGCGAAACGCGTGTACGGCTTAAGAAAGCTTGCTGTTGGCGGTGGACAAATTCCAATGCCAACCAAGTCGACCTAATGAACTCATTCTCCACATCGAAATCACGATATTCTTCGATTTCAAATCACGGGTCGATCCCGTTTTTGCATTAAATTTCCAAAACTATACTTGATCCTTTGATGCCATCGCCCTCGATGTATGGCAAGGTTCATCAGGACGTCGCGGCTTTGGAGTTTCTGATCCGGCACGCTAACATTCTTGTTAATGCACGACGAAAAGATCGCAATTTTTAAGCAAACGGAACTGTTTAGCAACTTGGACGATAACGTCTTGACGGTAATAGCAAAGAAATCGCTTAAGAAACGTCTGGAACGCAACGAGATCCTGTTTTTAGCCGGAGAACCGTCGAAAGGGCTTTATGTGATCGCATCGGGATCGGTGCGGGCCTTTCGAACCAGTGCAGACGGACGCGAACAGGTGATGCATATCGAACACGCTGTTACAACGATCGCGGAGGTGCCGGTTTTTGACGATGGAAACTATCCGTCGACAGCGGCAGCCGAGGAGCCGACGACTGTTTATTTTCTTGATAAGCAGGCGATCCTAAAAGCTGCTATCGAATATCCGCAACTCGCATTGGCTGCAGCTAAATTGATGGCGTCACGCCTACGGCGATGCGCATCATTAGTTGAAACGCTTTCGCTGCGCGAGGTCGGGCAAAGGCTTGCCGGCGTTTTGCTCAAAGAAGTGCGAAATTCTCATAGCAGTTCCAAAGCTGGGTTAACCGTTAAATTGCCTTTTACACACAATCAACTCGCCGCCAGGATCGGCACGGTTCGAGAAGTGGTGACACGCAGTCTACTGCGGCTTGAAGATCAAGGATTGATCGTCCACGTAGGTCGGAGCATACGGATACCTGATCTCGATGCTCTCGCTGCATTTGCTGAGGTGGGGCGTGACTAGTATCTAACTTCGAATGACCATAATTTTCTGCGTGATGTAGTATCAGCACCTCTGGGGAGTATTTCTCCGGGTCCGATTCGGAGTGAAAAACTCTATGGTTCTCCCGGACAAGCGGACGAATGTTTAGTTTATCTTCCGTCAAATGAAAACGGTGCCAAAAAACCGAAAGCCGTAAGGTTCTCGGTTTTTTGGCACCATATGCTTTCTAAAGAGAGCAAACCATTTGCCGCAACACAAAAGCCTTGGAGCAATCAGCCGTTGTGCTGCGAAAACCGTTAGTCGCTCTTTAGTTCACTGCAAGAGCGTTGCGTTCCAGATCGACCGCGAGCGGGAAGAGCACGTTGCTTTCCAGATGGATGTGCCTGTGCAAGTCCTTTTCCAGATCTTCCAATCCCGCGTACAGTGCTGTGTAGCTCGGGCAGGCACCTTCCGGCAATGTATAGTCATCTGAGATCGCCCGCATTTTTCTCAATCGGGCTCCATCGGCCTCGTGGTCCGCCATCATCATTCTGATCGGATTTTCGACGGTGCCAAAATGTGGAGGATTGGCAATGCCGTCACCCGTGTTTAGTGACCCGATCGACTGGATGTATGGGAAGAGAACCATCTCTTCCTTCTGCATATGCGGAATAATACTGTCGGATAGGGCCACAAAAACATTTTGGAGTTCGAAAAGCTCCTGGTGCTGATCCCCGTGCCGTGTGCATACCTTTGCCATCAAGGGCGTTAGACGTTCGACTTCCTCCACCGTAAAAATATGGTGCTTGGCAAGAATATGATCGATCAGTTCCGGTGCTGATTTTTTCGTTATATCATCAGGATTGTCACGGCCGGCGTGATCCACGATCGCGGATTCGATCCGGGCGGTCACGACCACAGGGTCGACGCCTGCTTCGGCACACGCCTGTTCGATACTCTTTCTGCCTCCGCAACAGTAATCGATCTTAAATTCCTCAAAAACGCGAGTGGTTTCCGGTGCTTCGAGAGCTATCTCCCGAATTGTTTTAGTAGCTGTAGAATTCATAAATAATAGAGTCCTCCTAGATTTGATTATCCGATACTAAAGCGATTTAGAGGGAATTTTGGTGACTTTTGTCACGAATGGGAGAATTCTAGAAGATATTTTTGAATTGAAATGAATTTGGGGAGAAAGGGATACACACCGATGTGGTAGGTATTTGGGCTGTTCAACAGTTCGAAAATCACGGATCGCCGGGTATTTTGCTTAAGAAGGATTATGCCGGTCTTTGGCCCCAACAAAATTAACTCGTCGCCGGCGCGTTTCGAAAACTATTTAGCACAAGCAAATGTTGAGTGAGGCCAATAGATTGTTAGGAGATCACTAATTGCGTTGGGCAAAGCATTCGCGACGCGATAGAGAACAAGCCGATCGCTCCTTGTTCTCTATCGCCGTCACTAAGTGTCCATACCCAACGTCAAACTAACGTACGGGTCTGCATCCCTAATCTCCTTTTCCTTCATTTTCGCCCACGCCCTGATAGATCTCGCTTCCCTTTGCGACAAATTCTGCGGCCTTCTCAGTCATACCGACAGCCAGAGCTTTTTCTGCCTCGAGCCCTTGGGCATTGGCGTAATCGCGTACGTCCTGCGTGATCTTCATAGAGCAGAAATGCGGGCCGCACATTGAACAAAAATGCGCGAGTTTTGCACCTTCTGCGGGTAAGGTCTCGTCGTGAAACTCTTTCGCCTTTTCAGGGTCGAGCCCGAGGTTAAACTGATCTTCCCAGCGAAATTCGAAACGAGCTTTGCTCAACGCATTATCTCGGTATTGAGCACCGGGATGGCCCTTAGCGAGGTCGGCAGCGTGGGCGGCGAGCTTGTAGGTTATGACCCCCTCTTTTACATCTTGTTTGTTGGGCAGGCCTAAGTGCTCCTTAGGTGTGACGTAGCAGAGCATCGCACACCCAAACCAGCCGATCATCGCGGCACCGATTCCCGATGTGATGTGGTCATAGCCCGGGGCTATGTCGGTCGTCAGTGGCCCGAGTGTGTAAAATGGCGCCTCGCCGCAGACCTCAAGCTGCTTGTCCATATTTTCTTTAATAAGGTGCATCGGCACGTGGCCCGGGCCCTCGATCATCGTTTGGCAATCCATCTCCCACGCGATCTTGGTAAGTTCACCAAGTGTGTCGAGCTCGGCAAATTGGGCTTCGTCATTGGCATCGGCGATCGAGCCCGGTCGCAGTCCGTCGCCCAAGCTAAAGGCAACGTCGTAGGTTTGCATAATCTCGCAGATCTCGCGAAACCGCGTATAGAGAAAACTCTCTTCGTGATGGGCGAGGCACCATTTAGCCATTATCGAACCGCCTCGGCTGACAATCCCGGTCGTTCGTTTCGCCGTCATAGGGATATACGGCAGACGCACCCCGGCGTGGATCGTAAAGTAATCGACGCCCTGCTCGGCTTGCTCGATCAACGTGTCGCGGTAGATTTCCCACGTTAGGTCCTCGGCCTTGCCATTTACTTTTTCCAGAGCTTGATATATCGGCACGGTACCGATCGGCACCGGCGAATTGCGCAGGATCCATTCACGGGTCGCGTGGATATTCTTGCCCGTTGAGAGGTCCATAACCGTATCCGCTCCCCAGAGAGTTGACCAGCGCATCTTTTCCACTTCTTCCTCGATCGAGGATGCGACAGCGCTATTTCCTATATTTGCGTTTATTTTGACGAGGAAATTGCGACCGATGATCATCGGCTCGCTCTCGGGGTGATTGATGTTGTTGGGTATGATGGCACGGCCGCGGGCGACCTCGTCGCGGACAAACTCGGGCGTGACGTATTCCGGTATCGCTGCTCCAAATGAATCGCCTTTGTGCTGGTGATTCAGTGAGCTTCGGTCGCTTCGCTCCGATCTGCGAACCAGCGTTTCCGCGTCCTGCTCGCGGCCGAGATTTTCGCGAATGGCAACGTACTCCATCTCAGGCGTTATGATCCCCTTTCGTGCATAATGCATCTGCGTGACGCAATGGCCGGTCTTGGCTCGCAGCGGTGCACGGCGTAGCCCGGGAAATTCTTCGAGCGTGCCGCGATCATTTACTCTTGCGACCTCTTCGGCGCCTTTTGTGAGATAGCCGTTGTCCTGCGGTAGAATCTCGCGGCCCACATATTCCTCAATGTCGCCCCGTGACTCGATCCAGTCGCGCCGAAGTGCCGGCAGGCCTTCACGGACATCGCATTTCGCGTCGGGATTGGTCCAGACGCCGCTGGTGTCATAGACACGTACCGGTAGATTGGCCTCGACCGTGCCGTCCATTGCTTTTGTCGGCGAGAGGGCTATCTCTCGAAATGGAACGCGCAATTCTCCCGTCTCAACATAGACCTTTTGCGAGGCTGGTAATCGCACTTGATCGCTCGTCTGTTCTGCTGAGATCTGACTATTTACTATTGATTGTTCACTCATTGTTTTTCTCCCTTCGTCGGTATTATCCGCATCAGGTTCCAGGGATAACACCCGCTACAGGCGAATCTCAGCCGGTGCGATCCGGCTCTCCCGAAAACTTACGGTTGCCCCGTGATTGTATTATTTGTCGTAAGCCAATGACAAATCGGCCAACATTATGCCGTCGCTCATCGAGTCGTTTCTACCATCAATCCGGTGGATCCGGCGAGTTCGTTTATGCAATGAACAAACTCTTTTAACATACACACCTTTTGTGCTATACTTGCGTCAGGCATCGCTACCGAGTGCCGCTTTCCCGACTCCATCCCCTATCGAAATAGGGGCGGGATAGCAACAACAGTAAACACCATATTTGATGGAAACGACGCTCGATCTTCGGACCATGGTAGTCGTGCTGATGCTCATATCATTTGCGCTCAGTGCGGTGATGATATATGTCTTACGATCGAGCAAGTCTTATGATGGCTTTGGTTGGTGGACGGCCGGAACGACTGCTGCAACATTGACCTTCGTCGTCATAGGCCTGATCGGGAGTTCAGCACCGATTTTGACAGCTACACTTTCTAGTGCTGCGGGTACAGGCAGTCTGATAACCGCATATCTCGGCATCCGTCGATTCTTTGGCCGATCGATGCCGTATCGCACGACGGCAATAATATGGTCAGCCTCAATTTTTGTTCCTTTGTTATTCCTGTTCGTGTACCCAAACGCGATATTGCGGATCACGATCATCTCGATGCTCGTTGCGGTCATTGCGGGTGCATCAGCTTACGAATTTAGAGCTGAGGGCGACAGTGAATCCCGGCGTGTCTACCGTGTGGCCCGTTGGTCTTATGGCCTATTTACAACGTGGATGGTAGCTCGCTCCTTGATAAATATTGTTATGCCCGACGCATTCGGGTCGAACGCGGGTCAAGGTTGGACGATGGCCGTCTACATCGTCTATAACGTTTTCTGGACGTTCAATTATCTCATTCTCAACAACCAACGGCTTCGCCAAGACCTCGAAAGAGCCAAGTCAGATCTCGAGCGACAGGCTACGACAGACTTTCTGACAGGCGTGCCGAATGACCGCAGTTTCTTTGAAACCGGCGAAAAGGAGTTCAGCCGCGCCGTTCGATTTCGTTACCCGTTGTCAGTTGTGATGATGGATCTCGACGGATTTAAGGAGATCAATGACCGATTCGGCCACGCTAAGGGGGACGAGGTGCTCAAAAGCGTCGTCAACGATTGCAGAGCCAAGCTACGTTCGAGCGACACATTTGCTCGCCTCGGCGGAGACGAGTTTGCACTGTTACTTGCGTTTACGACCAGCGACAATGCTCGCATCGTAGCCGAGGTGCTTCGCGAGACGATCGCTGGCACAAAAGCCGGCCCGGCGGCCGGCGTCACTTGTAGCTTCGGCATTGCCGAGATCGTAGATACCGACACGGATATCAAGTGCACTCTCGATCGGGCCGACAAGAATCTTTACGAGGCAAAACGTCTCGGACGCAATCGCGTGGTAGGCGGGCTTTCTGATGTACGCATCGAAGTATTGATGGAAGCATAGCTTTGGAACAATGACAAAAATAGGACGGCCGTCGTGATCGACTGCCGTCCTATTACATTAAGTGGTGGCTGGAGAGTGACTTGAACACTCGACCTCGGGGTTATGAATCCCGCGCTCTAACCAGCTGAGCTACCCAGCCACAAACATATGATTATAGATCGGCAATAGAAAAAATCAAGTTATGGGGGTTCCTCGTCCTTAACGGGCAATGGTTATCGGTCGGGCGGAGTTCACAAACCGGCATCGAGGATTTAATATTTATAGGTTAAAGCATAAATAGACTATGAATATTCCGATCTTCTTTGCGGCAAATATTGAACACACTGCCATTCTGCTAGACCTTTTTATAATGCTGGCGGCTGCAAAGTTAATGGCCGAGATCTTTGAGCGCGTCAAGCAACCTGCAGTAGTCGGCGAGATACTGGCCGGTGTCGTTATCGGCCCAAGTCTGCTGGGGTGGGTCGAGCCTTCGGATATGATCAGCGTGCTGGCTGAGTTTGGCGTCATATTTCTGCTATTCAACGTCGGGCTTGAAACCAAGCCCCAATCGATTTTTCAGGTCGGTCGGCGAGCTCTTACGGTCGGCGTACTTGGTGTCATTCTACCGTTCGTGGCGGGTTATTTTATTGCTCACGCGTGGGGTGGTTCATTCGTCGAATCGATGTTTATCGCTGCCGCACTCGTCGCGACTTCGGTCGGGATCACGGCTCGAGTCCTTGGTTCGATGGGGCTGTTGGACAGCGATACCTCGCGTATAATACTAGGTGCTGCGGTCATAGACGACATTTTGGGCTTGATCATACTCTCGCTCGTCTCGTCAGTGAGCCAGGGTAGCGTTAGCTATCTCGGCCTCGCGAAGACCGCCGGAGCCGCTATTCTCTTTACGGTTTTTGTGGCGCTTGTCGGTTCGAGGCTAATGAACCGAATGGCACCGATGTTTGCTCGCCTACGGCTCGAACGTCCATTCTTTGCTCTCGGACTTATACTCTGCCTCGGGCTTTCGGTGGCCTCCGCTTATGTCGGTGTTGCAGCCATCATCGGCGCCTTTTTGGCGGGTATGACTCTAGCCGAGGCCACAGAGAATGATAGAAAGATGCACCAACTCACCACGGGCGTCACTGAGTTTTTGGTGCCATTCTTCCTTGTAAATATCGGAATGCAGCTCGACCTTTCAGTCTTTCGCGAGGGGTCGGTGATAATATTTGCCGTCGTACTTACATTGATCGCGGTCGCAACCAAATTTGTCGGTTGCGGATTGGGTGCTTGGGGATTGCAACGACGGGAGATGGCTCAGATCGGTATCGGAATGGTGCCCCGCGGCGAGGTCGGTATTGTAGTTGCTCAGATCGGGCTCGGTTTGGGCGTGATCGGTAAAAACTTTTTTGCAGCAGTGCTTTTTATGGCAGTCGCAACCACGCTGATCGCCCCTCCGTTCATCAAGATGCTCTTTGCCGTTGATTCTGACGGCGACGGTATTCCGGACCCCTTCGAAGAAGTGGATGTATCGGATGAATTCGGCCGTATCGGCTAGTTACAAACAACCCGCGTGGCGTCCGCGACGTCGAAACCACAGATGAAACGTTACCTAGTACAAATTGCTCCGATCGTCGTATTAATTGGCATTTTGGCAACGACGTCGGCAACGGCACAGGTTCGCACGAGTACCGACTCGGGTCAGTTTCGCGTGATCACAATTGCGACGGAACCTGGTGCAACAGTCTGGGTTGATGGCGTGCGCTTCGGCAAAGCCGACAGCGACGGCAAACTCGAAGTACGTACGCTTTCGACCGGTGGACATTCGCTTCGGGTGCGTGCGGACAGCTTTAAGGAACGTATTGTTTCGATCACAGCGGCCCAAAAGGGTGCGATACGGGTGGCACTTACCAAAACGACCGATTCGGCGGAGCTTGCCTTTCAGGAAGCAGAACGACTATCGCTAATCGATCGCGAGAAAGCGATCGATGCCTATAAAAAAGCTATCAAGCTGCGGCCTGCGTATCCTGATGCCTTCGTAGCTCTTGCCCGCGTACAATCTGAGACAGGCGATCTCGAGGAGGCAGAGCGAGCCATCGCGTCTGCCCGAAAGCTACGGCCTGCGTTCGCCGAGGCCTCGGCCGTTCTGGGCCGGATATATAAGGACCTCGGCCAAGAGGAAAAGGCGATAGCCGCGTTTGATCGAGCGATAAGCGAAGGCAAGGGGTTTCAACCTGAGGCATTGGCCGGACTCGGATTGCTCTATAAGGAAAAGGCCGAGGGATTTGGCGGTGCCGGCGAATTTGACGCCGAGCAGGTAAATTATGCTGAGGCCGCCAAGTACCTTCGCCGTTCCGTAAAACAGATCTCAGGGGCGCCGGATGCCGTTGTAATATACCAGTTGCTCGGACTCGTCTACGAGCGTATACAGAATTACCAGGAAGCAATCGATATATACGAGGAATTTCTGCGTATCTTTCCAGATAGCTCCGATGCGACCGCGATTCGATCCTTCATAGTCCAACTCAAGAAACAATCTACCAACGACCAGTGATGACCGGAATTTGATCACTGCGCATCAGAATGACCGATTTCCCATCAATTTAGCAAAAAGATTTGTTGACACTCGTGAATTAAACAATGTAGTATTAGGTATCAACGATGTTAATCATCGTTTGTCTGTTTGAATCCCAGCAAATTGATCGAACAATTCTCTTTAGCAGTTTCCGGTCATTTAGACTCACTCGACGAGAGAACACCTACACTTAAATGTCAGCAAAACTTGGGGAAATACTTGTCCGCGAAAACCTCATAACGCCGCCGCAGTTGCGTGAGGCTCTCGACTTTCAACGCGCTAACGGAGGACGATTGGGCTCCAATCTAGTGAAGCTCAACATCGTCTCTGACGACGTTATCACCGCCGTTTTATCCCGCCAGTACGGAGTCCCTTCCATCAACCTTGAGCTATTTTCGATCGAGCCTGACGTGATCAAGCTCATATCGCACGAAGTGGCGCTAAAATACTCGGTCCTTCCGATTTCGAAAGTCGGCGCCACGCTAACCCTAGCTATGGCCGATCCGACCAACGTTTTCGCGATGGACGATATCAAGTTTATGACCGGATTCAACGTTGAACCGGTGATCGCCTCGGAATCTTCGATACAGTTTGCTGTCGGCAAATATTATATCGGCTCTAACGAGATCGATATATTTGATGCCGCGTTTGCAGTAGAGAGCGAAAAGAAGGCTTCCAAAAGCGCGTCGAATGGCCACCTTACAAATGGTGCCGGCGTTGCAGTCGGTGAACGGTTGAATGAGTCCGATCTCGACGTTTCGCTGGACCGCTTTGAGTTTGGGAATCACGAGGCCGAGCAATTTGAGGTTGTCGAGGACAATGACGAGATCGACCTCGCGGCGTTGGCCAAAGCAAGTGAGGACGCCCCTGTCGTTCGCCTTGTTAACGTATTGCTGGTCGATTCGCTACGCCGTGGTGCATCAGATATTCACGTCGAACCGTACGAGAAGGACTTCCGGATCCGCTTTCGTATTGATGGCATACTCTACGACGTAATGCACCCGCCGATGAAAATCCGCGATCCGCTAATTTCGCGTCTGAAGATCATGGCGAAACTCGATATTTCTGAGAAACGCCTCCCGCAAGATGGCCGTATCAAGATCAAGGTCAGGATCGACAACCGTTCGCGCGAACTCGATTTCCGAGTTTCGACCCTCCCGACGCTGTTTGGCGAAAAAGTCGTGCTCCGATTACTCGACAAAGACAAACTGATGCTCGATATGACCAAACTGGGATTTGAGCAGGAGAGTCTTGATAAGTTTAAGCGTGCCATATCGAACCCATATGGAATGGTGTTGGTTACTGGGCCGACCGGTTCCGGTAAGACGAATACTCTGTATTCAGCACTTCAGGCTCTAAACACTCCTGAAACCAACATTATGACGGCCGAGGATCCGGTCGAATTTAATCTTCAGGGCATCAATCAGGTGCAGATGAAGGAGCAGATCGGTCTAAACTTCGCGGCCGCACTCCGTTCTTTCCTGCGACAGGATCCAAACATCGTCCTCGTTGGCGAGATCCGAGACTTTGAAACTGCCGAGATCGCGATCAAGGCAGCATTGACCGGCCACCTCGTTCTATCAACGCTCCATACAAATGACGCCCCATCGACCGTCTCTCGATTGGTGAATATGGGCATCGAACCGTTTCTGGTAGCTACATCGGTCAATATCATACAGGCCCAGCGACTGATCAGACGCATCTGCGTGGACTGTAAGGAAGAGGTGAGTTTGCCGCCCGAAGGCTTGCCGGGTGTTGGATTCTCGGTAGAAGAGGCCAGCACATTAAAGATCTATAAAGGCCGCGGCTGTAAGACTTGTAATAACACCGGCTTTAAGGGCCGCGTTGGACTCTATGAGGTTATGGAGATCAATGACGACCTCCGCGAATTAATAATTATCGGCGCTAGCGCTATGGAACTTCGGAGAAAGGCAATCGAGATGGGCATGATCACATTGCGTGAGTCAGGCCTATGCAAAATACGTGAAGGCATAACGACCATCGAGGAGGTCGTGAAGGAAACGGTCTTGTAGGACCGCTTGGAGGAAAAATGTTACTAAGGGCAATCGCACTATCATTGGCACTATTGTTCGGTATCGGGGTCATTATCCCGCTTTCGACCGACAACACTGAGGCCGGGCCTCGCAAACAGCGAAAACAGCGAAAACACTATAAAAAATATTCGAAAAAGTGGTGGCGCCAGTACCGTGCTCGCCAGGCACGCCGCAAATCGATGCAGGCTCGGACGCGGGCACTGCGGCTTCGTCAGATCAGGCTGGCCAAAATTCGCCGCAACGCAAACACCGAAAACGCGGTTGCTACCGCTCCGAAACGATCGGATAAAACGGGATCGGTTCAACCAAAACAAGCGAATTCTCCCGCAATGATGAATGTGGCCCAGAGCCCTAACGGCGATGTCCGTTTTCGCGTCGATGATTCGGCGGGTTCACAGGTCGGTTCAGCATCGATCTCGGTCGTCGGTCCGGCGGTCGGGGAGACTACTATCGACGGGCGAAACAAGGCCGTTGGGGGTGTTTCGACCACGACGCTTCGACGCGAGATCATCAATCGAATGATCCAAGAAAATGGTTGGGTGGTAAACGATTACCAGAAGCAGATCGGCGGCCGCGACGTTTATGTCGTTGTCGCTCAATCGCAGGCCAAGAACGGCAAGGTCCAGTCCAGAATGTTCTATTTTACCGAGGTAGACGGCCGCATTTACAACGTAGCTACCAATTCACCGGTTGAGGAGGCAGAGCGCCTCGCCGAGGAATCAGAAAAGGTCATCAATTCCCTCCAGAGCCGCATTCGGCCGGCTCAAAGAGCTTCCGTAAAGGAATAAATCACTATGAACTTCGATCAACAGGCTAGTGTCGAATCTCAACTGACACTCCCTGACCTCCTTAAAAAACTCACAGACCTCGGCGGATCGGACCTCCACCTGTCCACCAACTCAGCCCCGCAGGTCCGAGTCCACGGTCATCTTTCACCGCTGCCGGGCATTCCTGCAATGTCCGCAGGAGAAACAAAACGGCTTGCATATTCGGTTTTGACCGACGCACAAAAGCATCGTTTTGAAGAGAATCTTGAACTGGACTTTTCCTTCGGTCTCAAAGGTATGTCACGGTTTCGTGCCAATCTTTTCAACCAAAAGGGTGCGGTTGGTGCGGTGTTTCGTGCGATCCCGTATGAGATCAAGACATTCGAGGCCCTAGGTCTGCCACAGGTCATCTCGGACCTATGCAAAAAGCCGCGTGGTCTGATCTTGGTCACGGGGCCCACAGGCTCCGGTAAATCGACTACGCTTGCGTCAATGGTCGACAAGATCAATATCGAGCGTCACGATCACATCTTGACGATCGAGGATCCGATCGAATTTCTACACAACCACAAGAACTGTGTCGTGAATCAACGCGAAGTCGCGGCGGACACGCATTCGTTTGGTGCTGCCCTCCGGACCGCCCTTCGTCAGGACCCGGATGTGGTGCTTGTCGGCGAAATGCGAGACCTCGAAACGATCGAGATGGCTCTCAGAATCGCCGAAACCGGCCATCTGACGTTTGCCACATTGCATACGAACTCGGCCTACTCGACCATTAACCGTATTATCGACGTCTTTCCCGCCGGCCAACAGTCCCAGGTACGGACCCAGTTATCGCTCGTACTCGAAGGCATAATGTGTCAGACGCTCTTGCCCAAAGCGTCAGGTGACGGCCGGGCGATGGCTCTGGAAATTCTCGTGCCCAATGCAGCCATTCGAAACCTCATCCGCGAGGACAAGATCCACCAGATCTACTCAATGATGCAGACCGGTCAGGATAAGTTCGGAATGCAGACGTTCAACCAAGCGCTCGCAACGCTCTTCCATAAGAAGCAGATCACTCTCGAAGTTGCGATGCAGCGGTCGTCGAACGCGGACGAACTGAGAGAACTGATCGAACGCGGATCGGGTCTGAACGACTCTTATGGCGGCAGCGGCCGCCCGTTAACTCGGCCCGCGGGCGGCAGTCCGTACGCACAAGCAAGAAATATCGGCGAGCGACCCCGCTAGTCGCATAACGATCAATAGGAGCTAATTAAAGCCATGCCAACATTTGCATTTAAGGGCAGAAATCGCCTCAACGAACTAGTCACCGGCGAACGCGAGGCCGCTACACAGGATGAACTGCGGGCGCTATTGCGACGTGAGCAGATCGTGATGACGCAAGCCTCAGAAAAGGGGCGCGAAATATCGATCCCCAAGCTCGGCACAAGGAAAAAGGTCAAGGCTAAGGAACTCGCGGTATTCACCCGACAGTTCTCAGTAATGATCGACGCCGGATTGCCGCTTGTGCAGTGTTTGGACATTTTGGCCGAACAGCAGCTCAACGCATTTTTCAAGGATGTGCTTCGGCAGGTGAGACAGAGCGTCGAAGAAGGTTCGACACTCTTTGCCGCTTTGCAAAAGCATCCGAAAGTCTTTGATAGCCTGTTCACCCATATGGTCGAGGCCGGTGAAACCGGTGGTGTGCTGGATCTGATCCTGCAGCGTCTGGCAACACTGATCGAAAAGGTGGTCAAACTTAAACGCAGTATCGTTTCAGCGTCAATTTACCCCGCCGCCGTCATAACGGTCGCAATCGGAGCCATCGCGATCATTATGATCGTCGTCATTCCGCAGTTCGAGCAGATCTTCCTCGGCCTCTTGGGGCCCGGCGAAGCACTTCCGTTACCGACCAGGATCGTTATGTCGATCTCAGGATTCATCGCCGGATGGGGCGGACTGACAACGCTGGTCGTTTTGATCGCATCGGGAATCGGGATCAGCACCTATTACAAGACGCCAAAGGGACGCTGGCAGATCGATGCTTTATTGCTCAAAACACCTATCTTCGGTAGCATCCTTCGCAAGGTCGGGGTTGCTCGCTTTTCCCGTATCCTTTCAACACTGCTTTCGTCAGGTGTGCCGATCCTGCAATCACTCGACATTACGGCTAAAACCGCCGGCAACGTCATTATCGAGGACGCTATCCTTAAGGTTCGGGCCGGTGTCGAGCGCGGAGAGAACTTTGTCGATCCACTTAAGGCAACTAATGTATTCCCTCATATGGTCGGGCAGATGATCGGTGTTGGTGAACAGACCGGTGCCCTCGACGCGATGCTAGGTAAGATCGCCGACTTTTATGAAGAAGAGGTCGATACCGCTATCGCCGATCTACTCGGCTTGATGGAACCCGTCCTGATCGCATTTCTTGGCGTGACCATCGGCGGAATCGTTATCTCGATGTACTTACCGCTGTTTTCGCTTATTGGCAAACTTGCCGGAGGCGCAAAATAACGGCATCGATCCACAGGGTCGAATAAGTCAATTGGTCGCAGCAGGCTCATCCTTAAATTCAAAAGGATGGCGCGTCAATAGACTTCCTGCCAAAAATATAGGAACAGCGTTTGAATTTCCGCAACTATAAGTTGCCTTTCATAGTCCATTCAATGCCGCCCGATAGCAAGACTATCGGACGGCTTATTTTGTCTTACCGACCAACTATGTAGTGTCGAAACTGTTGCACAAGCCTACGATTTTGAACTGATCCGTGTTATCGTGACCAAAATAACTTGGTTACGGAGAGTTCGATTTGATGTATAAATGTTTCGGCCGCCTGGGGCAGAGCGGGAGTGATTTGGTGTTGTGGGTTTTGCTCACCGCGTTTGGGTTATTTCTGCTGGCAAGCCCACCGGATATTGCTGCGCAGGATGGGGCGGTAAATGAGGGTATCACGATCAATACCGCCGCGAAATTTGATGTCTCACCGCCGCTAAGGTCGATCAAACCGGATGTTTCGACCAAGGTCAAAAAGGCTGATGACGATAAAGGTGCCGATGGCCCGGTCAACGACACTCGACACACTCCTGATCGGGCTTTGCAGTCGGCACTTGGAGTGGGTGTATTTAGTTCACCCGAACTCATCCCGCCGCCCCTCGCGAACTTTGCCGGTATGGGCGGTAATGGCAGTACGCCGCCGGATCCTAACGGTGATATAGGCCCCAATCACTATATTCAGACGGTTAACGCCCGTTTTCAGATATTTAACCGAGCGGGCGTATCTATGTTTGGACCTTCGAATATCAATACGCTATTTGCGGGATTTGGCGGCCCTTGCCAGACCGAAAATGCGGGCGATCCCGTCGTCTTGTACGACCAACTCGCTGACCGTTGGCTGATCAGTCAGTTTTCTGATTCTAACGGGCCGTTCTTCAATTGTGTGGCGATCTCGACCACCGCTGACCCGCTTGGTACGTACTATCGTTACGCATTTGAAACACCGACCTTTCCCGACTATCCCAAGTACGGCGTGTGGCCTAACGCCTATTTGCTCAACACGCGTGAGAGCGGTTTACTCGGCGTTATGGCTCTCGAGCGATCTGAGATGATCGCGGGAAATCCGCTTGCCAGATTCGCACGAAGCACGGTGAATCAGGGCGCCTCGGGCCCGAACGGACTTTTGCCGGTCGATATGGACGGCTTTGCATTGCCGCCGGCCGGCAGCCCGGCGTATTTTGTCGGCAGTTCTGACGATGGTGCCGGTGCAGCATCGGACGCTCTCTTGCTTTATAAATTTGATGTTAACTGGGCAAGCCCCGTAAAATCCGTGTTGACTGGGCCGATCATTTTGAATTCGGCGCCATTTGACACGATCTTTCCGTGTTCGCCGACCTCGCGAACCTGTATCCCTCAACCGGACACCACGGTCCGGTTGGACATTCTCTCGTACCGTCAACGGCCTACATTTCGTTTGGCGTACCGTAATTTCGGCACCCACGAATCGCTGGTAACATTGCAATCCGTTGAAGCAAGTACCGGTATGTCCGGATTGCGTTGGTGGGAAATACGAAGTCCGAATGAAAACCCCATTATCTTTCAAGAAGGCACGTTTGGCCCGGGCACGACGGATGGGATCCATCGATGGATGGGGAGCATTGCGATGGATCGCAAGGGCAATATGGGAATGGGGTACAGCGTTTCGAACGGTAATATTGTCGGACAAGGCGAGGTCTACCCCGGCATTCGCTATACCGGGCGTCTTGTAACGGATCCGCTTGGAATGATGCCGCAGGGAGAGGGCGTAATCGTTAACGGTGGCGGTTCTCAAACGAGTTCGGGAAATCGTTGGGGTGACTACACGTCGATGAATGTCGACCCTAAAGATGACTGCACGTTTTGGTACACAAATGAGTATTACGCGGCGACCTCGTCAACGGGCTACGCGACGAGGGTCGGCACATTTGTGTTTCCGGGGTGCAGGGCAACCCGAAACCCGATAGCTGATTTTGATGGAGACAGCAAGACCGATCTTTCGATCTTTCGGCCAGGCCCGGGTGAATGGTGGTATCAACGAAGCGGCGATCAGAGCACCGGTGCGGCGCAGTTTGGAGCATCGACCGATAAGATCGTCCCGTTTGACTATACCGGCGATGGTAAGGCTGACCTCGCATTCTTCCGGCCATCGACGGGTTATTGGTTTATCCTTAGAAGCGAAGATTTCTCGTTTTTTGCGTTTCCCTTCGGCGTTGGGACAGACATACCGGTTCCCGGCGATTATGACGGCGACAGCAAGGCGGACGCAGCGGTCTTTCGACCTTCGACCGCAACCTGGTATATCAATAGGTCTTCGGGCGGTACGACGATCCAGCAATTTGGTGTAGATACCGATTTACCGGTTCCGGCGGATTACGATGGTGACTCGCTCACTGATATCGGAGTGTATCGACCAACCGGTGCAAATGGAGCCGAATGGTGGATCCTGCGCAGTGCGGGCGGCACCTATGTCACCCAGTTCGGTGCGTCAACTGATAAAGCTGTTCCCGGTGATTACACGGGCGACGGTAAGGCCGATGTTGCCTATTGGCGCCCGTCAAACGGCACTTGGTATGTGCTACGTAGCGAAGATCAAACCTTTTTTGCGTTTCCATTCGGCGGCAGTTCGGATATTCCCGCTCCCGGCGACTACGACGGTGACGGCAAGATCGATGGGGCGGTATTCCGGCCGTCCAACTCGACCTGGTATGTAGATCGATCGTCTGCCGGTACGCTGATCCAGCAATTTGGCCAAGCCGGCGACCAACCGGTGCCTAATGCATACGTGCGGTAGGCCTGGTGCAAAAAAACGCGGCCGGTTTACGAACCGGCCGCACGCCTCGATGGACTAATGGAGAAGAGACTAGCTCGGTGGGAAGCGTTTTTGAGGCCGACTCGCGGGGCTGACGGGTACGGCCTCAAATCTTAAAATCCTATTGATTCACCAACCTCATACGACCATCTGCTAATCGAATGGTTATCGCATTTGGCTCATATACTGCGAGCGGGCGAGCATCTTTCTTTTCAAGCTTTACAGCAGTCTCGTTATTTACGCGTTTTGCGGATCTTACATACGAGGGATTGGTGATCGAGCTGTATCGTGCTGAAATTCGCCGCACATATTCACGCGTTTCAGTATATGGAGGAATGGAGTTGCCATACTTCATAACAGCTCCCTCGCCTGCGTTGTAGCCCGCAAGAGCAAGATTTACATCTTGGCCGAACATATTTAGCAACATTCGCATATACTTCACGCCGCCTTCGATGTTTTGTTTCGGATCGTAGATATTTGTGACACCAAGTCGGCGTGCCGTTGCCGGCATAAGCTGCATTAGGCCGCTTGCGCCTTTATACGATGTAGCCTTTAACTTAAACGATGATTCCTGATGCATTTGTGCGTAGATCAAGAGCGGGTCGATGTTATATCGCCGGCTCGAATCGACAATAAACGCATCGATCACGGCGTCGCCCGTAGTGAATCCTTTCATACTTGAACCCGCCGCCATCATTAGCCGCGTTACCTCTGCCGAGTAGACCGATTCACGCTGTGCGAGGCCGTCGCCGGCGTTCATCTTTGATTTGCCGGTCACCACGACCTGAGCAGTCTTCTGTACGAGCTTTTTTCCTTTCGCTGATTGTCTAGCAAGCGGTACGATAACCGGAGGTGTCGGCCGATAAACCTCAACGCCTTTTGCTGTATCAAAATTGTCGAAAAAGCGGGGACGCTGTTGAGCAACTGCCGAGACGCTGAGGAGGAGGATTGTGGTTAGGATCAGGTGAGACTTTTTCATTTTGGTTGGTTTGTAAGGGGTAGAGAGATTGAGCAAACCTGAACGGTCTTTCGCCTCTCCATTTATTAAAAAGAATTAAGCCCGATTGGTTTCCACATTTTTGTGTAAGTTTTAACTATGTTTTGCAATTAAATTTCCGAGTAACTCCGATTTTTGTGTTTCTCGGTACTCACAAGTAGATTTCGGTTTCAGCCTGTGGCAAATCTGGGCTATCTTTTACTTATGCTTTACGTATCGCAGATCATCAATCGACCTATCTTCGATGCCCGCAATGAAAAGATCGCGGTCATTAAGGACGTGATCGTGCAATACGGACGTGAAGATTATCCTCCGGTGATCGGTTTTGTCGCCAGGTATCGACGTCGCAATTTCTTTATGCCGCGGCGTGATGTTTCTGAACTTGGAATTGGCGGAGCCAAAATGCGTTCGTCGATCCTCGACCTTAATCCGTTTGTCCGGCGTGACGGCGAGGTGCTGCTGCGTAAAGACGTGCTCGACAACCAACTCATAGATGTCGATGGAAAACGGGTGGTGAGAGTGAATGACGTGCAGATAATCCAGGCCGGTACGATGTGGCGGGTGTCCGGTGCTGACGTCAGCCTGCAGGGGTTTCTTCGCCGATTGATGCCAAAGGGGTTTTACGGAAGCGATCGAGCGGTCGAAGTCATCGACTGGGCCGACGTTGGCTATCTCGCGACCGATACCGCCACAGTGACGGTCCAGCTAAAGTCATCGAAAGATAAACTCTCCCGACTGCATCCGGTCGAGATCGCCCAGCTTGCTGAGACGCTCTCCCCGATCCACCGCACGGAGGTTGTCGAAAGCCTCGATGATGAGATCGCGGCCGACACACTGGAAGAAATGTCGACTGAGACTCAAGCGCAAATTCTCGAGGATATGGACGAGGAACGTGCTGCCGATATTCTCGAAGAGATGTCCCCGGATGACGCTGTCGACGTCCTCGATGAAATGGATGATGAAAAGGCCCAAGAACTCTTCGACCTGATGGAAGATGATGAAAAGGCGGATGTGGCCGAACTTATGCATTTTGATCACGACACGGCCGGCGGCCTTATGACCACTGAGTTTGTGGTATTTCCGAAGAAATTCACCGTCGGCGAGACGATCCGCTCACTCCGTGAGATGGCCGAAACGCCCAATATGATCTACTACCTCTATGTTGTCGAGGAGGTCGGGTCGTGGAAATTGTCCGGGCTCATATCGCTCAGGTCGCTGATACTGGCCGAGCCGACATTTACCCTCCGCGAGGTTATGCGGAGTGAATTTCGTTTTGCGCATCCCTCGGATTCAGCGACTGATGTCGCACAAATAATTTCCGAATATAATTTGCTGGCACTACCTGTAGTTGATGATGAAGGTGATATTGCCGGGATCGTCACGGTCGACGATGCGATGGAGATATTATTGCCTAAGAATTTTCAACGGCGGCTTCCACGGTTGTTTGGTTAAGCTGACCGATAAATTATGACTTTTTAAGGATGCGACTAAATAAATTAGTTTTCGAAAACATAAGTCGTGCGACACCCTGTCTGTTCACTTATCTACGAGGAGTTCTAACCGTGCTAAATCTGCGTTTTCTATTATCACCACTTGTTCTAGTTCCTTTGATCGCGTCGTCGTCACAGGCGCAGATCCCGGTTGCATCAGCAACGCCGACAGCGGTCGCGACCCAGACGCCCACTCCTGATCCGATGGCCGCGTCGGTCTTTTCCGGTTTGAAATTTCGACCGATCGGTCCGGCCGTCACTTCCGGTCGAGTAATTGCCTTTGCCGTTGATCCGGGCGACCGCTCGAAATACTATGTGGCCGTCGCGTCCGGCGGTGTGTGGAAGACTGTTAATAGTGGAACGACGTGGTCTCCGGTCTTCGAGAACGAAGGTGCATTTTCGATCGGTGCTATAACACTTGACCCGAAAAATCCGTCTACCGTCTGGGTCGGGACCGGCGAGCGCAATAGTCAACGAAGCGTTGCGTACGGTGACGGGGTATATCGCTCAGATGATGGCGGCAAGAATTGGAAAAATGTTGGCCTAAAAACTTCGGAACACATTGGGCGAATAGCCATCGATCCTCGCGATAGCAATATCGTATTTGTCGCGGCCCAAGGACCGCTCTGGTCGGCAGGCGGCGAGCGCGGCCTTTACAAGACGATCGATGGTGGCAAGAGTTGGAAACCGGTGATCGCGATCAGCGAGAATACGGGCGTCACGGACGTGGTGATCGATCCATCGAACCCGGACACAATGTACGCAGCGTCGTGGCAGCGGAGGCGGCATTTTTACACCCTGATAAACGGTGGCCCGGAGAGTGCAGTATATAAGTCGACCGATGGCGGCAACACCTGGACAAAACAGCGTTCCGGCCTCCCGCCGGGCGATCTAGGCCGCATTGGCCTTGCGATTTCGCCGGCAAATAACAGTGTGGTTTACGCGACCGTCGAGGCTGGCGGCAATCTCAGCGGTGTTTTTAGATCAAATGACCGCGGAGCGACGTGGGATCGAACCAGTTCGTCTATTGCTCAAGGGATGTACTATGGACAGATAGTTGCGGACCCGAAGAATGTCGACCGCATTTACATACCAAATGTCATTTTGCAGGTCTCGGATGACGCCGGGCGCACACAGCGCCCGCTTGGTGAGAGACTGAAGCACGTCGACAACCACGCCATTTGGATTGATCCGAATAATACTGATTTCATCCTGGTCGGATGTGACGGCGGAGTTTACGAGAGCTTTGATAAAGGCTCAAACTGGAATTTCAAGGCGAATTTGCCGGTCGCTCAATTTTACGACATCACAACAGATAACGACCTGCCCTTTTACAATGTATACGGCGGCACGCAGGACAATAATTCGCTCGGTGGCCCCGCCAAGACCCGAAATACTGCCGGTATCGTAAATTCGGATTGGATCGCCACCAATGGCGGCGACGGTTTTCAATCGCGAGTAGACCCTCTCGACCCGAATATTATCTACGCCGAAAGTCAAAATGGCGGCCTCGTGCGCTTTGACAAGCGAACCGGCGAACGCGTAGGTATCGCGCCGATCGAGGGTAAAGATATCGAATCTCAGAGGTACAACTGGGATTCACCTATTATGATCAGTCCGCATCTGAACACTCGGCTTTATTTCGCGGGCCATAAACTCTATAAGTCAGACAATCGAGGCGACGATTGGAAGGCGATCAGTGGCGATCTTTCACGCGGCCTCGACCGCAACACACTTCCCGTGATGGGAAAGGTCTGGGGGCCGGACGCGATCGCAAAAAATCAATCCACCGCGCTTTACGGCAATGCCTCGGCACTTTCCGAATCACCTAAGAAACAAGGATTGATCTATGTCGGGACGGACGATGGCCTGATTCGGATCACCGAAAATGACGGTCAATCCTGGCGTAAGGTCGACAAGATCGCCGGCGTTCCCGAGAATAGCTATGTGGCCCGCGTTCTAGCGTCGCAGCACGCTGCCGAAACGGTTTACGCCTTGTACAACAATCATCAGAATGGTGATTTCAGGCCCTATGTTGTCAAGAGTATCGATGCCGGTAAGACGTGGACAGCGATCAACGGTAATCTGCCGGAGCGCGGATCGGTATATTCGATCGCCGAGGATCATATCAACTCAAACCTTCTCTTTGTCGGAACCGAATTTGGTGTATTTTTTACAACTGATGGAGGCGCAAAATGGATCCAGATGAAGGGCGGATTGCCAACGATCGCGGTGCGCGATATTGCGATCCAGCGGACCGAAAACGACCTCGTGTTGGCTACATTTGGCCGCGGGATCTATATTCTGGACAATTATTCCGCATTGCGTTCGATCGATAGAAAGACCGTAGATCAAGCGTCGGTATTATTTCCGGTAAAGGACGCTCTGATGTTCGTCAGGTCGAGTGCCTCGCTATCAAGTTCGCTGGGTGCGTCATATTACACCGCTCCCAATCCGGCATACGGAGCCACATTTGTCTATTACCTAAGGGACGCTCCGAAAACATTCAAACAAAAGCGGCAAGAAGCTGAGCGTAACGCCGAGAAGAAAAAAGAGCCGATCAAATACCCATCGATCGCTGAGTTGCGTGCCGAAGCCGAAGAAGAATCGCCGACGATGATATTTACGATCACCAACGCCGAGGGTGAGATAGTCCGCCGTATCACGTCGCCGGCATCGCAAGGCGTGCAGAGAGCCGTCTGGGATATGCGATACACAGCACCGTCGATCTCCGCGGCACCGCCGCAACTACCGGCGGGAGTAACGCTGCCCGAGGGGTTCACTCCAGGGCCGCAGGGCCCACTCGTGATGCCGGGAAGGTTCACTGTTTCGATGGCGATGCGAGTAAATGGGGTCGTAACCTCGTTACCCGGCAGTCAATCCTTCAACGTGACGGTCGAGGGTAAAGAAAAGATCACGGATGCGGAGCGAGTACTCTTGGCTGAATTTCAACGCAAAGTTGTTAAGCTACAGCGTGCGGTAAGCGGTGCTGCTGATGCCGCAAGTTCCGCGAAAACAAGGATAGCACTGCTCCGAAGAGCAGCCTTAGACGCTCCGACCGACAATCGAAAACTAGTCGAGCAGGCAAATGCGTTCAGCAAGGAAATTGATCTGCTCATTAATGAATTACGCGGCGGACGAGAAGATTCCGATATCCCTCCGCCGTCGATCAGCTCTCGTATCGGAAACGTCGCCGGTTCGATTCGACTTTCAACGCTCCGACCGACAGCTACACAATTGGAGCAGTACGAACTTTCGAATGCCGAATTCGCACCGATATTAGCTCGCCTGCGTGAGCTGATCGAAACATCTCTGCCTCGATTTGAGAAGGAACTTGAGGCAGTCGGTGCCCCGCTGACGCCCGGGCGTTTACCTCAGTAGGGCGCGATAGCTGCGCCAAATTGCGTTGTTGGATCTTATGAGGCGGTTTACCTGTAGCTATCTATATATGCCGCGCTGTCGTGTCGGTCGGCTTGTGAATTGGTCTGCGAAATACTTGTGTATCATACGCTCCGATTGATAAACTCGTAAGACAAAGACTTTATTCAAGTGGAAATGCTCAATTTATGAAACACGCAGTATTTTTGGTTTTGGTATTGCTCGCGCTCGCTATCGTCTCAAACGCCCAGGGACTATCGATCGGGGCTAAGATGGTAAATTTCTCGATGCCTGGCATTGACGGTAAGGTTCGGACGCTCAATGAACTGCAGGGTAAAAATGGTGCAGTCATTGTTTTTCTGTCTGCTCAATGCCCTGTCGTAAAGAGCTATAACGCGAGGATCAATGAGATCGTCGCCGACTATCGATCAAAGGGCATCAACTTTATCGGGATCAATTCAAATTCCACGGAATCGCTAGAATGGGTCAAGTCAGACGTGGCAGAGGTCGGTTACAAATTTCCTGTTCTTATCGACAAGGGTAACAAATTCGCTGATCTGTGGGGCGCGACCGTGACGCCCGAGATATATTTTGTTGATGCAAATAGCATACTTCTATATCACGGAGCGATAGACAACGACCGTTCCGGAAAGGCCGTTAGCGAACAATATCTGCGGTCCGCCTTTGATCAGACGCTTGCCGGCAAAATGGTAGTACGGACGACGGCCAATGCGTTTGGCTGCAGCATTAAGCGCGTTTCTGAATAATTTATATGGCTCTTTTTTCTCAATTTTTGATGAAGACGGCGATGTTGACCATTGCACTTTGTGCTCTTGCGTCCGTACACGCCGCACAAACAGTGACGACCAAGGTTAAAAAGATCGATCGGGCCGAACTGGAAAAATTGATCAAACCCAGCGGCAAACCTTTGCTAATAAATTTTTGGGCGACCTGGTGTGACCCGTGCCGTGATGAGTTTCCGGATCTCGTCAAGATAGACGCTGATTATCGCGGTAAGATCGATTTCATTACAATTTCACTCGATGACCTTGCCGACATCGACACCTTTGTGCCTAAGTTTCTCGCTGAGGTCAAGGCGACGATGCCCGCCTACTTACTCAAAACCGACGATGAGACTGCCGCGATCAAAATGGTTTCCAGCGACTGGGCCGGCAACCTACCAATGACGATACTTTTTGACGCGAGTGGCAAGACCGCGTATCAGCGGAACGGCAAGATCCGTCACGCCAATCTTGTCGCCGAGATCGACAAGGTGCTTGCTCCAAAGCCGGTCGGCGATGACCGGTAGATGCATTTTGACTAGTTTGAGATCAAGTCTGGCAAGCGTGATGAGGCGATCTGTTCATACGAAAACAGCGGGAAACCAGACTGTGACTTAGCTATAAAACGCGGGTTATCCCATTCGTCCCAAGAGATTCCATTCTGACCACTTGGTAAAAAGGCGAATAGCAATATCGGATTCAATTAAGTAAAGCAAATAAATTATGTTCAGAAAAATTGATGATTTCGTAAAGGCGTGGGACTACGAGACTGAGGCCACCATCAAGGTACTTAACGCACTGACGGACGAGTCACTGACTCACAAGGTCAGCGACGACGGGCGAACTCTTGGCTTTCTGGCCTGGCATATGACGCAGACACTTGGCGAAATGCCGGGGTTGGTCGGCCTCGTAGTGGATGCCCCAGAGTTTTCGGATGATTGCCCGACAACTGCCGCGGAAATCGTGGCCGCGTTCGAAACCGCGGCACACTCCGTCACGCGCGAGGTTGCAGACAACTGGACAGACGAGACACTTCTTCTCGAAGATGAGATGTACGGCGAAACCTGGTCGCGCGGGATGACACTCTTTTATCTTATTGCCCACCAGGGCCATCACCGCGGCCAGATGACCGTTCTAATGCGGCAGGCCGGTTTAGTCGTTCCGGGCATCTATGGCCCTTCGAGAGAAGAGTGGGCCGCATTTGGTGCTCCCGCGATGCCTTAGGGCTTACCGATCGATCGAAAACTGAGGCTGCGCCATCAGGGCGCAGCCTTTCTTTTTGTATCGAAATCGACATCAAACCCCAAAAGTTCTAAAATGTCAGTTTCGTTTTCCATTGGCGAAGTAAACATAAGATGAACGAAACTCAGATCACAGCAGACGAAGTCGCACAACACGGCCTCACACCGACCGAATACCAGAAGATCATTGAACTAATGGGCCGTGAGCCTAATATCACCGAACTCGGTGTCTTCAGTGTGATGTGGTCCGAGCATTGCTCCTATAAATCCTCGCGCGTTCACTTAAAGCGCCTGCCGGTCACCGGACCGCGTGTGATCGTGCCGCCCGGCGAAAATGCCGGAGTGGTTGATATTGGTGATGACTGGTGCGTTGCGTTTAAGGTCGAATCCCACAATCACCCGAGTTTTATCGAGCCGTTTCAGGGTGCCGCAACCGGCGTTGGTGGTATATTGCGTGACGTATTCACGATGGGTGCCCGGCCGATCGCGGCGATGAATTCGCTTCGATTTGGCCCACTTAATGATCCGAAACACGGCGCCCGCAATCGCTCGATCCTTAAAGGCTGTGTCGAGGGTATCAGTCATTATGGCAACTGTTTCGGCGTTCCGACGGTCGGTGGCGAGGTAGTTTTTGACGAGTCCTACAGTCTCAATCCGCTGGTCAACGCATTCGCTCTAGGCATCGTTCGAAAGGATCAGATCTTTTTTGGCAAAGCCGACGGGATCGGCAATCCGGTGCTGTATGCCGGAGCCAAGACCGGCCGTGACGGTATTCACGGTGCGACGATGGCGTCTGCGGAGTTTGACGACGAGGCACTCGAAAAGCGCCCGACGGTCCAGGTTGGTGATCCATTTCTCGAAAAGCTTCTGCTCGAAGCCTGCCTCGAAGCGATGCGCTCCGGCGCCATTAAGGGCATTCAGGATATGGGCGCCGCCGGGCTTACATCTTCGTCAGTCGAAATGGCCGCCCGGGCCGGAACCGGCATTGAACTCGATCTGACACTTGTCCCACAGCGTGAGACCGGAATGACCGCTTACGAGATGCTGCTATCCGAATCTCAGGAACGTATGCTGATCGTCGCTCGCGAGGGCCGCGAGAAAGAAGTCGTCGAGATATTCAATAAATGGGATCTCGATGCAGTCGTCATCGGCAAAGTGGTCGAAGGCGACCGTCTAAAGATCTATCATCACGGCGAACTCAAGGCTGATCTGCCAGTTCTGGGCCTGACCGATGAGGCACCTAAGTATCAGCGCCCGATGACGCCTCCGATCCGCCCGGACTCAGAGGTCGAAGCGGCGAAGATCATTCGTGAGCCTATCACGACCGATCTGACCGAAGCGTTGAAGGCTCTTCTCAGCTCCGACAATATTTGCTCAAAGCGTTGGGTGTACGAGCAGTATGATTCGATGGTGCGGACCAATACGGCGATCTTACCGGGAGCAGACGCGGCCGTAATTCGAGTCAAAGAAACTCGTCGGGCTATCGCAATGTGTCTGGACGGCAACGGTAAATTTACGGCCATCGATCCGCGTATGGGAGCGAAACTATCAGTTGCGGAAGCGGCGCGAAACGTTGTTTGCGTTGGAGCCACGCCAATCGCGGTCACCAATTGTTTGAATTTTGCTTCGCCTGAACGTCCCGAAGTAATGTGGAGTTTCTCTGAGGTCATCGATGGCATCACGGAGGCATGTAACGCATTTGATTCCCCGGTCGTTTCGGGCAACGTCTCGTTTTACAATGAGACCGACGGCAGCGGTATCTTGCCCACGCCGACGATCGGAATGGTCGGGATCATAGATGACACCCGAAATCTGATCACACACGGCTTCAAGTCTGAGGGCGATATAATCGCCGTCATCGGTACGGCGAGTGACGATCTGGACGCAAGCGAATACGCACAGACGATACTTGGAATGACGACTGCCGATTTGATCGCGATCGGTTCGGTTCCGCAGATCGACCTCAAACTTGAGCGTAAAGTTCAGAGTACTGTATTGAAACTCGCGGATGAGATGATCGTGCGTTCGGCTCACGACTGTGCAGATGGCGGCCTGGCCGTAGCGATCGCCGAATGTTGTTTCTCATCACTCGGACGTGACGCGGTCGGGGCAAATATCAACTTGGAAGCCAACGGCCTCTCAGACGAATCACTTTTGTTTGGCGAATCTCCGTCGCGTATTGTCGTCAGCTTTGCCCCGGAAGATCTATATCGAGTCGAGGCCATTGCCGGCACCTGCCCATTCGAGGTAATTGGCAAGGCCGGCGGCAACACGTTGTCGATCACGATCGAGTCGAAAGACGCAGTATCGGCACCGGTCGCCGATCTTGAATCCGCCTGGAACGGATCGCTACGCGGACACCTCGAAGCCTAGTCACACGTACTGCGTCAAGTGAGATTTACCCGATGAGCGCCGGCGTCTATATACATATCCCGTTCTGTAGATCACGATGCTCCTATTGTGATTTTGCAACCGACGTTTGGCTCAATAACGATGCCGTCGATCGATATGTTGACGCTCTTTGCAAGGAGATCAAGACCGCATCCATTAGCCGTAGCCTGGACGTCGACACCATATATCTCGGCGGCGGTACGCCGTCTCTCCTATCTCCACATCAATTGGAACAAGTCATCCGCTCCGTGTATGAAAAATTAAACGTAGAGCCCGGAGCTGAGGTCACGATGGAGATGAATCCGGCGACCGTTACGCCCACGACACTGTCGGCTTTTCGTTCGCTGGGAGTAAATCGAGCGAGTTTTGGCGTCCAAACATTCAATGACCGTGACCTCAAACTCCTTGCTCGCGGACACGATGCCAATGACGCTCGCCGGACACTCACGATGCTGCGTGACGCAGGTTTTGATAACGTCAGCTTTGACCTGATCGCGGGCTTGCCCGGACAGTCATTAGCAGACTGGAATGCGAATCTGAACGAAGCGATTAGGCTATCGCCGGAGCACATCTCTCTTTATCTCCTAGAGATACATCAGGGCACACCATTAGCTAGACAGATACGTGATGAGCGTCGGCCCGACCCCGACCCGGATCTCGCCGCCGAGATGTACGAGTGTATGCTCGACCGCCTTTTAGGCGAAGGATATGAGCAATACGAGATCTCTAATTTTTCTCGGCCGGGATATGCATCACGACACAATTCCAAATACTGGATGCTAGATCCCGTTTACGGATTCGGCGTGTCGGCACATTCGTTCGACGGCCGACAGCGTTACGCAAACGAACGTGACACTGCAAAGTATGTGCAACTAGTATCAAATACGGGTTCGGCTGAGATCCTTCGCGAAGACATCGATATTTCATCGGAGTTCGTCTTTTTAGGACTTAGGATGGAAAATGGTATAACTTTGTCCGCCTACCGTGAGCGATTTGGCAGCGATCTTACGACAACCCACGGCCAATCCATCAAAATGCTGACCGAGGCGGAACTGATCGCTCTAGATGGTGATAATTTACGATTGACACGAAAGGGAAAGTTATACTCGAATGAAGTATTTGCTGAATTCGTCTGAGATCACAGACAGTTCTAGATAAAGCCCTTCTCTGTTCAGTGAATGCAAATTTTGCCGAGACATTGCCTCGATCGACCGCGATGACCACTAGCGGCCGTCAAGAGATCAAAAAGATCGTCGTCAATGGCGTTGGAGGCCTTCGATATGAGAGGCAATGGTCAATTAACCCGCTTTATTCGGCCATCGAGTACTGGAGCGATGGTTGAATTCGGCGAATTCTTAATGGCCGCTTCAAACACGTCCGAATCCTTTGGCGCCGTCGCGGCCGCACCAACCACCTTGCCATCCTTGAACATCGTGTAACCATCGCCTGAGCGGGAAACCAGGAAATCCGAGGTTGCTACGGAATAGGTTTTCGCATCATCGAGCGGTTGATCACCGATCATCACCGATGTAACGCGGCTTCCGGCCGGTTTCCTAACGTCGTATTCAAATCTGACACCAGAGATCTGTGGGAACCGTCCCGGTTCACTGTCTTCGCCAACGGCACTGCGGGCAACGCCGTGCTCGAGCAATTGCCGGATAATCTTACCGCTGACCTCGACCTTTACGATCGGATTGTTGAACGGCAACATTGAAAGCACATCCCGTTTGGTCAGTACACCCGGTTCGTACGTTAGATCCGCCCGGATCGAACCGCCGTTGACGAATCCGATATCGGCTCCGACGGAGCTTCGGTACGCATCGGCGATAAAGTTCCCGATGTTTGTTTCCTTGGTTCTGCACGAAACTGACAGGGCATCCAGCGTCACGGAGGTTGCACCGACGTACACCGCAAGGCGCTCGATCAGGCCACGGTATTTTTCGAAGACAGGAGCAAATTCGGGCGCGTCAGCGATCTTGTCCGTTACTGGGATGATCTCCCAGTCAAAACTCTCAAGCTGCTTCGCCGAATTAAAGTTCAAGCTGAATTTACCGAGTTCGCGAGCGTCAGCCGTCATCTTAAAGATCGGCGTACCGTTTGATGATGACTGCAAAAGGCTATGCTCGTGGCCGCCAAGTATCAGGTCAAATGGTGCACATTTTGCCAGTTCCTTGTCCTGCGCCATTGAAAGATGCGTCAGGCCGATAACGGCATTCACCTTGCCTTTCTCGCGCATTTCCTGAACTAGCGTCTTCGCTACCGAGCAATAGTCCGTGACTGTCAGACTATCTTCCATTGACGACGTTTGTTTCGTTTCAGGCAGCAGTAAGCCGATAATACCGAGTTTGATCCCGCCGATCTCACGGATCACATATGGCGGCGTATCGGCAAAGATCTTCCCGGTTTTTGAATCGATCACATTCGCGCCGAGCCACTTGAATTTCGATTCCTTCATCCGCGTTAGCAGATCCGGCGTTTTAATATCAAATTCGTGATTACCAAATACTGCGTAATCGATCCCGACCGCATTCCAAGCATCGATCATCTGAGCGCCTTTATAGGTCAGGGTCTCGACCGATGGCGAAACCGTATCACCTCCGAGCGTGAATATCGTGTTCGGATTTTCGGCAAGTGCAGCCTTTTTAAGCGTCAGAAGCCGGGCCAGTCCACCTCGCTTACCACCGTCGACCGGAGCAAACTGGTAGACATCGTTTACGTGGAGGATCGTGATCCGCACGTTCTGCCCGCATATCGTGAGCGTAAACGCCGAAACAAATACAATTGAAACTATAAATCTCAGCATATCGGTCTAATCGTGATCTTTGATCTTAAGTTGAGTCCTGGCCTCCCATATTTCAGGGAAGAATCTCTTGGTAAGCGTTGAAGTCAAATAGCCCACGCCCTCCGAACCTCCGGTTCCGCGCTTCATACCGAGCATCCGTTCCACCATCATTACGTGATGATATCGCCAGAGCGATATATTTTCGTCGTGGTCGATCAACAGATCTTGCATCATAAACAGATCCGGGTACTTCTCCGGAGTGGCCAATATTTCAACGATAGACGCGACCTTTTCTTCGTGTGTGTCGGCCGCAAAACCTGAGCGGGCAAGCAACGACCAAAATGCGTCTAAAAGGCTGGGTTCGTCAAATCGCTTTTTGAGTCGGGCATACGAATACTCGTCTGACTTAAAGCTGTTTAGAATGCTCTCGTCCTTTTGGCCTGAGGCAAACTCGAGTTCGCGAAACTGCATCGACTGGAATCCGCTCGCCGGGTTGAGTTTGTCGCGAAACTCAAGGAATCCGATCTGAGCCATCGATTCAAGCACGTGGATCTGCCCTACCATAACTTTCTCAATGGCCGTCACTGCCCGCAGGCTGTGATTAACCCGAAAGGTTCGGCCCTCACCGAGCCATTTGACCGTTGCGTCCACCTCGTGAAGAACCTGCTTGAACCACAGTTCATAGGTTTGATGGATGACAATAAACAAAAGTTCGTCGTGACTCGTCGGTTCAGACAGCGTTTCCTGAAGTTCGAGAAGTTCGCGTACTTTCAAATACTTGTTGTACGAGAGCGGTGGGTTGATTCCGTATTCAGATGACATATAAGGGTTAAAAGTCTACCGCTTATCATCGTTTATGGCGTAATTTATGTCAATTTTAGCGGTTTTTCTGCAAAACGGCTGAAAACCTCTTGACACGCCAATGCGATTTCGTTAAATTTGCGTCGTCAAACTAAAAACTCGCTCAAAATATTCCCAAGGATCTTGCAGTTAAAGATTACTTTGTCCCGAGATGACGGTTCCATTTTTGGATATTGTCGTGGTCGCTTTAATGCCGACGCGGTATCGGAAATAGTGAGTTTTTGTAGAATTTGTGTTCGCGGCGATTCGAAACAAAGCGCGGCATTGAAATTTGTTTTTTAATTTTTCGGAGGATTTAAGAAGTGATGTCAAAAGCAATCGGCAAGGTCAAATGGTTTAATAACGCCAAAGGATATGGGTTCATCGAGCAGCCCGGTGAACAGGATATTTTCGTGCACTACAGCGCGATATCTGGTGATGGTTACAAGACCTTGATCCAGGGCCAAGAGGTCGAGTTCGAAGTGACCAACGGGCCGAAGGGGCCGCAGGCAGAGAACGTGGCGACTGTCATATAGTTTCATCTCGTCAAATTTACGAAAAAGGCGAGCCACAATTTGGCTCGCCTTTTCACATCTCTGATCGTGGATCTACACGAGTTCCTCGCCCTTTGCCTTAAGTGATCGCCGCCACAATTCGCGATACGACGTAAATCGCGCGACAAGGGTATTGAAATAATACCGTTGCACAAATGTCAGATTGCGATCGTCCGCCACTCGCTTTATCTGCGATTCGAGACGAGCCCGCGACTCGAATGGCGGCCGTTTGGTGGCTCCGTTAAAGTAAATATCGAAATCGATCTTGAGCTTGCGAATGTCGTCTTCAAGCCGCTTTAACGACATATCGATCTCGATCGCGTCATCTTTTTTTGACTGTGCCCCGCGGTACAATTTATTGCCGATCATCGCCATAAGATTTGGTAAGCGCCGTGGTTGGAAGGAATGGCCCTTGTTTATTATAAATTGCTAAGGCCGTTTCTATTCCGCAAACTTCGATAGGTGGGTTAAAATGCCGCTATGGAAACCGAACGAAAAGCTGTTCCTCACCAATTGCGCAGTTTGCCGTCGATCGATGAGCTGCTGCGTTTGCTCTCGACGCACTCGACCGCGTTGGAGGCCGGTCCGGTTCGCATCGCCGAATTTGCCCGGCAAGCGGTAGATTCGATCCGTCGTGAGATCCTCGCAGGAACCTTCACAAATGACGATGTAGCCGGCGAGGCCGTTTCCCGTGTCCACGATCAATGGCATCGCAGTCAGTTGGCGCGAATAAAGCGGGTGATCAACGCAACCGGTGTTATAGTCCACACCAATCTCGGTCGGGCGCCGCTATCAGAAGCGGCCCGAACCGCGATCAGCGAGGCATCCGGATATTGTACGGTCGAGTACGACCTCGAAGCAGGTGGCCGCGGACACCGTGGAGAATATGTCGAGGAACTCGTTACAAGAGTAACCGGGGCCGAAGCCGCGATCGTGGTCAACAATTGTGCAGCGGCCGCTTTTTTGGTGCTTACCGTCTTTGCGGCGAGCGGCGAGGTCATCATTTCACGTGGCGAACTCGTCGAGATCGGAGGTGACTTTCGCGTTCCGGATGTTCTCAAAGCTTCCGGTGCCGTTCTTTGTGAAGTCGGGACCACCAATCGAACAAAGATCACGGACTATGAAAAAGCCTGTAGTGAAAACACACGTATGATCCTCCGCGTGCATCCGTCGAACTACCGGATCGTCGGCTTTACTGCGTCACCGTCGATCGCGTCACTCGCTGAACTGGCCGAGAAAAAGGCATTGGTACTATTCGAGGACATCGGTTCCGGAGCGTTGCTCGGCCTCGGCGACGAACCGGTTCCGGCAAAGTCCTTGGCTGATGGGGCACATATCGTCGCATTTAGCGGCGACAAACTTCTCGGCGGCCCTCAATCAGGGATCATTGCCGGTCGCCGCGATCTGATCGAAGCGATCCGAATGCATCCGCTTTATCGTGTTTTACGTGTCGGCAAGCTCATCTATGCGGGTCTCGGTGCGACTTTGGAATCATTTGCACGCGGAACCGCTGAAAGCGAGATCCCGGTCTTGAAAATGATAGGTCAGAGTTCGGATCAAATTGAGCTGAGAGCTTCGAAATTTGTGGACACGGTCAGGTCAACCGGTTGCAAAATTCAGCTTAAAATAATTGGAGGTAATTCGGTGATCGGAGGCGGTTCGGCACCTGATATTCATCCGGTTACAGCACTTATTACTCTCGACCACCCTGAGATGTCGGCGGACGCTATTGAGAGAGCACTTAGGCGATCATCGACGCCTATCATCACCCGCATCGAGGACGATAAGGTGCTCATCGACTTGCGTACGGTCACGGTCGGCGATGAGGAATTACTGCTCAGAGCTATCGCCGACATCGGTTAGCCGTTTCGGCGAGCAAAATCCTGCATAAACCCAACGAGTGCCTCGACGCCCTCGAGCGGAAACGCGTTATATATTGACGCCCTTATTCCACCAAGCGAACGGTGTCCGCGAAGTCCGTCAAAGCCGGCATCGGTCGCCTCACTGCAAAATTTTTCCTCTAGTTCTTCGTTTAGCAAGCGAAATGTAACATTCATCAGCGATCGTACCGACCGTTCTGCGTGGCCGCAATAAAAGCCATCGCTTGCGTCGATCGCGGAATATAGATTTGTAGCCTTTGCAAGATTTCGCCGCTCGATCTCCGAAATGCCACCCTCGCTTTTAAGCCATTCGCAAACGAGTCCGATCAGGTAGATGCCCCAAGTGTTGGGAGTGTTGGGCATCGAATTATTTTCCGCATACTTTCGATAATCCAATTGTGAAGGCAATCCGTTCGGCACACGGTCTAGCATATCGTCACGAATAATTACGACCGTCACGCCGCTTGGGCCGATATTCTTTTGCGCTCCGGCGTAGAGCAGCGCGTAGCTCTCAATATCAATTGGCTTCGATAGAATATTTGACGAAGCGTCGCAGACGATGGGCGTACCGCCGGCGTTGATCTCATACTTAAATTCCACGCCCTCTATAGTTTCGTTCGAGGTGTAATGGATGTATGCTGCATTTTGCGTAAACGCCAGTTCGGCCGGATCCGGAATCGTGCGATATCCATTTTCAGCCGACGTATAAATTACGTTGATATTACCGGCTTTTCGAGCTTCAGCCAGAGCCTTTTCGCCCCATGCTCCAGTTATTACATAATCAGCTGATCCGCCTGACGGCAGTAAATTGATCGGCACCATCGAGAATTGCATTGAGGCCCCGCCCTGCAAGAATAAGATGCGATAATTCTCAGGTACCGCAAGCAATTTACGCATCCCGCTTTCAGCATTGCTAAGGATCGTCTCAAAGCGTGTCGAACGATGGCTGATCTCCATCACGCTCATCCCGCATCCGCCGACCGAGAGTAGCTCACGTTGGGCTCGTTCAAGCACCGGCGGCGGCATCATGGCCGGACCCGCACTAAGGTTGTAGATCTTCTCGGTCATACTTCCGGGACATCGGCCAAAAAGGATCGACATCCGAAGGTAAACGATATCATACGGCCGCCCGATTTACATCTGACTTTGTCACGGCCACAATTACCCGCCATAATCTTGTTTTACTTCGATTATTGGCTAAAAGTGGGTTAGAATATTTAATAACAACGAACTCTTAATTTGAGTCCGGCATCAAAGGAGCGCGCCCGTGAGGCGGCCCTTATTAACTCGGAGGAATTCAATGAATCGCAAGACATATTCGTTACTATTTTTAACCGTCGCCCTTATAATCACAGGAACGGTCTCGACTGCCGCACAGACCTTTATCACGTCCGGCTCGGTTGAACTTCTCAAGGCAGACGGTTCTCGGACGCCTGTCAGTGGTGCATTGATTGAGGTTTTTCGCACGGATGTGAAGGCAGGCTTTCCCTCCAGCAAGACCGGCAAAAACGGGTTTTTTAGTTTTGCGGGATTCCAGCCGGGCAGCATCTATGTGCTGTCGGTAAGTGCAGCCGGCTGTACGCCCGGTTTTTTGACAAACGTCAAGGCCGGTCAAGAAAAGCTACTAATTACTCTAAAGCCGGGCGACGGCAAACGTTGGACTGAAGAAGAGGTCAGAAAGGCAGTCACCGCAGGCGCTGCGGACCCTGGAACCGAGACGGTTAGCGAACAGACTCCGGAACAAAAAAAGGCACAAGCCGAGTACGAGGCTAAGCGTAAAGAGGTTGAATCAAAAAACGCCAAGGCCGAAAAGACCAACGAGGTAGTTAATCGTGTCGTCAAAGAAGGAGCGGCGGCATTTGAGGCGAAGGACTACGACACGGCTATCGCCAAATATACCGAAGGCTATGAAATCGACCCTGACTTTGTCGGAACCGCTCCGGTAATGTTGCTCAACCGCGGATCGGCACTACGCAATCGAGGCGTAGACAATTACAACAAGAATGTTAAGAACTCTGACATTACGGCGAAACTCGAAGCTTACGGAAAGGTCAAGTCAGATCTGGCCGATGCACTGGGAGTTTTCAAGAAAGCGTTTACGATGATCAAGAATGCTAATCCTGCCGATGTGCCTGATCAGAACAATTCTAATCGCACCCGTGATGAAGCCATTCGTGAATCCAAAGAAACGATCAGATTAATCGTCCTCACTGAGCAGATCGGCGAGGGAGTTATCGAAAATGCTCAGGTTATGTTGCCGGAGTACGTGGCTCTTGAGACCGATGTCGCCAAAAAAGCAGAAGGGCGGTTGTTAGTGGCTGACCTTTATCGTGTCTCCGGCGATTCTGACAAGGCGATCGAGGCCTACAAAGCCATCCTCGAAGCGACACCTGATAATATTGACGCTTTGGCGGGGGCGGGCCTGAGTCTCGTCAATCTCGGTTACATCAATGGAGATAAGACCAAACTGCAAGAAGGCGCCAACCTTTTGCAGAAGTATGCCGGCATTGCTCCGGACGGTCATAAGTTCAAGGCAGACGCGATCAGCCTAATCGATACGCTCAAGAAAGAACAAAACGTGACCCCGCAGAAGGTCACAACCAAGAAAAAGAACTAGCGTTTGTCGAACCTGAACCAATTAAGGCCGCCTGAAAAGGTGGCCTTGATTTTTTTAGTAATACGATTTTCGGCTCCTAAACACGATCTTTTGAAGGCTTTTTAACTGCGCGGATGGCAAGGTTGGAGATCGGTCTAGATACGTGCTCGGATCTGTGGTGTACCATTGGTACAAGCACACGATCGCGGAAAAGTTCCAAGAACGATGTACAATCTGAAAAGGGCGGCGGCGGGATAGATAGCAAAGGCGATCCGGAGCACTCGGCATAGTGTTACACGCGTCGTTTTGTTATGTAGCAAAATATCTTGTCGGCAAATGCAACGACAAAAAGCGAGGTTAGTTATGGAAACCGCAGAAATTCATTTGATGCTCAATTACTATCCCTTGATCGGAATGGTGATCGGTGTCCTATTGCTGCTGATCGGCCTGGGTCTTAAGAGCGAACTCGTCAAAAGGATTAGCCTTGCGATATTTATCGCAACGGCACTGATCACTTTGCCGGCGTTTGTGACCGGTGAGATCGCCGGAAAGGCCGCTTCGTTTGCGGAACCACGGGCGACCGCCCTCACGATACATAAGGCAAGCGGGCGAGCGACTATGATGGTCGTCGAGGTGACCGGAATCTTAGCGTTGATCGGACTGATCCTCTACCGCCGTAAGTTAGATTTGGCTAGGTGGTTTGTGCTCGCCGTGCTGCTCTTGACGCTCACTTCACTGGGGATGCTCGGATATACGACGCTTTTGGGACGGCATATAAAGTGGGCAATTGCTGGGCCATCAACCGTTACAACGAGTGATACCAAGCAATTGGAGTAGGTGCGGGTTAGAGAACAAGTTTACGCATCAGATGTACCATTACAGGTGCAAATAACTTCCGATCGGGCATTGGGATGAACAGGTGTTTCTAATAAGAAATGTATCAACAACCACCGCATAAATGCGGATCTGTTCCATACTGCGTAGAGTGAAAATGTCTGTCGGTATGCTGTATTGGGCAAGGTGTCTATAGTGAAAAACATAATCGAACTTCTCGATCTGCATAGTGATCTCGAATCAATGTTTCTTACACATCAGCGAGCATTGCTGCGTTTTGAATTTCCTAAAGCTCTGGAACTTCTAAACGACTATGAGCGATGCCTGCTGGTCCATATGCAGGACGAGGAAAACATCCTGATACCGATCTACGAACAGCAGGCGGTCGTCGAACGCGGCGGCAACGCCCGTCTATTGCTCGACGATCATAAACGGATGTGCAACATTTTAGAGCTATTCAAAGAGCAGATAGAGTTACTCACAACTGACGACGAACCGGACACGCGTTTATTGATGCTGCTAGACCGCGAGGCTTTTTACAAACGACTGTGTACGCATCACGATATGAGAGAGCAACAGTATCTCTATCCGAAACTCGACGCTATTTTGTCCGACGAAGAAAAGGCAGCACTGCTCGGACGAATCACGACCGACTTTGAAATTGAAGCGACTTGATCAGGATTCAGATCGAGGATTAGGAAATTTGTCCACGACGTCATCCGATCTGCGCGGCTTTAACCGAGCAAAATCTTTCTCGATCAAAATGTTGAGCGTACGCCCGTTGCCGATGTCCTTTTGAGCTTCGATCGCGACTTTTTTAGTCCCGGTCCATTCGGTCGCCTCAGCGGCAGGAATGCGAATATCTATTTGATTATTCAAAAGATCTGCACTTAGGGTCGTCGCCCCCTCGTCCCGACGGATCCGATAGACCAATCCTTCGTCGTCCGTTGGCCCGAACCCAACGGCATCTTCCAGCACGCCGGCGGCGGCAAACCGATCAACCTCCGTTTGCGTCAATCGTAGCCGAAGTGAGTCGTTTCGCATTAGTAATTTCATACCGTTCTCCGATCAAATCCTGTTTCATTTACGTTGACACGTAACACAACGAAGGTCAATCGCTCCTGTCGAGTCGGCAACCAGCTCCTTTTGAACTCAAACACTAGCGTCTGCGGAGTTTATATTCTGTAATGCAGATCTACGGCTCGCAACCGGACACTTTGATAATTGACCCAACCAAGAGTCTTGCGCCTTTATTCGAACTGTTTGCGAAATTCTTCGAATGTTTCCTTTATCGTTTCGATCTCGGTTCTGAGTCTAGCGATATCTGCTTCTAATTTTTCAAGTCTTTCGCCGCTGCCGACCCGAGAGTGCGACGTAGCCTGAGCGACGGCAAGTGCTTCGACGTCGATATCGCCGGACAAAAGGTGAGCGAACCGAGCTTCCTTTTGACCCGGCAGGCGCTCAAGTTTTAAGACGAGCGGATCATCACGCCTGATCAGGCCATCGAGCGTTTCCTGAACCTCTCCCAACCCCGAAAATTCATAAAGCCGCTCAGTCCTGGTTCGCAGTTCACCGAGCGTTTGCGGCCCTCTGAGCAACATTACGCACATCACCGCGACCTCGCCAGGCTCAAGCTCGTATATGCTTGGCAGCATATGCTTATATTTTGGTACGCGACTTGTGCTGCCGTAGTAGACATAGACAATATTTCGGTCCCGCAGACGCTCAAGCGTCTCGGTCACAATACGGTCATCGTACGACACTACAGGATCACGATTATTCTTTTGATTACAGGCGTTAACAAGTGCGTTGAGGGTCAACGGGTAATACTCGGGCGTCGTGAGCTGTTTTTCTACCAGAGCCCCAAGTATCCGCGCTTCGGTTTCATTAAGTATTTCGGGCATATTGATTATTTCAATACTACGGCTTTTCCGAAGTTTTAGTTTTGTAACTTACAATTTACATTGTGAATGTTTTAGTTGCACGAACAGAACGTGAAATTGATGAATCGTACGAACGGTTTGCCTCCGCTGCCCGCCTCGGTTGCGACACCGAGACGTCCGGCCTGAGTGCCCGTCACGGACGATTATATTCTGTACAATTCTCCGATGGCGAGGTCAACGTGCTTGTTCCCATTAGCGAGGGTGTAGGACTTGGGAGGCTAGGTTCGATCTTAGAAAATGACAAGATCATAAAGATCTTTCACAACGCTAAATTCGATCTCGATTTTCTGGTAGAGAACGGATACCGTGTGGAGAATGTGTTTGACACAATGATCGCAGAGAAAGTACTAACACGAGGTGCAGGGCAATCTGCCTCGCTTGCTGAAACGCTCTATCGCTACTTTGCAGTCGACTTGGATAAATCGCAGCGGGCCAAATTCAGCGGTAAATGGGACGGCATCTGGACCGAAGAACTTGTCGATTACGCACTTTCCGATGTGATCTACTTGCCGCATCTGATGGACGAACAAAACGCCTGGCTCAACCGTCTAGGCCTACAGGCAAAATACTCGGAGCAACTGGCCAAGATATTCGGTCGCTGATCATTTTTATACTCTGGTAATGAGCCTTTACCAGCGATGATATGCAGGATGGCCTTCTTTTACGGCGACGAAGGTTCCGAGACAGGTTGCACAAACCTTTTCATTCGCTATCAATTGAGCTTCGACGGTCGCCCGGTCTTCACGGGACTCGACCACCTTTGCCCGTAGATAGATCGTCGCATCGCTCGGCGTCGGCCTAAATAGTTTGACGTGAAAGTCCGCAGTGACGGTACAGTCGGGTTCGTCCTTGCCGTCGCGTTTCATCAGGAAATACGTTGCGGTCCAATTGGAATGGCAATCGAGCAACGCACCGATTATTCCGCCGTTAAGCATACCCGGAAATGCCTGATGATGATCTTCAGAGTGCCACTCCGCGACGACCTCATCGCCCTCCGGAAAGCTATTGATATGGAGCCCTTTCGGGTTTGCCGGTCCGCAACCGAAACAGATACTGTCCGGCGAATATCGCTCTTGCAAAGATTTTGTATTTTCCATAGTGTTATTTCCTAGATTATCACAGTCACCCTAACACTTTGGCATCGGCAAATAGAGCTAAAATAGATGGTGTCGCGAAGATCGCACTGCAGTCAATGGCGGGTAACATCAAGCTAACTTTCAGCGGTGTTTATGGTTTCGCTATCTGGAAATGAAATCATTCGCCAGCTTTTGACGGCACTTTATCGAAGATCCGCGTTGTGTGGTCGGTAACGCTCATTACCGGTTCGCGATAGTCCTCGAGCTGGGCTGTGGTTCGGGGATAAAGCTGTACATTTTGCGGAGGCGAGTATTTAGCTTGATGGGATTTAAGCCGAGCGTCGATCAGCTTTGGCACCTGACGCAAGAGCATTAAGCAAACTCCGAACAATCCCGCGAGATAAACCAGAGCGATCGTCGTAACGGCATCTTGATTAACAGCGTTATTTAGTAGCACCGCAATCAATCCGACAAGGATCCCGAGCCCGACCACAACGATCAGGAACAACGCGAGCAGGACGTAGTTGAGCATCTTGCCGGGTTTGACGTCTGCGTCGTCGTCGGCAAACAACCGTTCGCCGCAATTTTTACAAAAGCGTAGATCCGCGGGTACCGATGTGCCGCAATGCGAACAGTACATTAGTGAAAACTATTTGACCTTGATCTTTTCTTCCAGCCAGTTCGTCATACCATCGACCGATTCGATATGGATCGGCTTGCCCTGCCACGCCTTTATGGCAAAAACGACCAGCATAACCGTCGTCACGGCGGTAAAAATAAATGTGCCAATATCTGCTAAATTGGTAACACCCCCAACGATACCGAGAATTGTCGTAATGATCAGAATACCTAAATGAGCCGCCAAGCCCTGAGCCGCGTGAAACCGAACCTTTGTTTCGGATTGCGGGACGGTCAGCAGTTCGATGATCCCTGCGATCAAACCAATTGAAAACGGAAGGTAGGGCAGCGTCACTAACCAGTTTTCGGGCAAGCCGATCTTATCGAGCTTGCGCGTGCGGGACTGATCCGTTGCGGCAAATGCCGCCGGAGCGTATTGCGTTGGCACATATTGGCCATTGTACGGTGCCGAATAAGACGAAACGTCCGATCCCGCAAACCTCCGGGTTTGTTCCTCAGTAGGATTTACATACGGTAAAGTCTGTGTTTCGGCGCCGCCGTAACTTAAATCCTGAGTCTGCTGCCCCTCGGCCACCGACATCGTCTTAGCCTTTTCCGGAAATGCCGGATCGAGCGGATTGGTATCGTATTTTATCGCCATCGCTATTGAGATTTTACGACAACTTTTCTCGTTTAGTTCGATAAATCTGACACATTGATCCCGAGTTCCTTCAATTGTGACGTATCAACTTCACCTGGCGAGTCCATCATCAGGTCCTGTGCCGACGCGGTCTTTGGAAAGGCCATCACGTCGCGGATATTCTCCGTGCCGCATAGGATCATACACGTTCGCTCGACTCCGGCGGCAAATCCTCCGTGCGGCGGCGTACCATACTCGAGAGCGTCCAGGAAAAATCCGAAACGTTCGCGAGCTTTTTCGGCAGTCAATCCTAGTGCTTTGAAGTTCAAAGCCTGTATGTCCTTTTGATGTATGCGGATCGATCCGCCCGCACATTCGTATCCATTGATCACGGCGTCGTATGCCTTTGCTCTTACCTGCCCTAGTAAATGATGCTGGTTATCGTCATTTACAGCAGTCTTAAAGAGTTCGAGGTCCTCATCCATCGGAGACGTGAACGGATGATGCGCCGCGGCGTAGGAATCGCTGTCCTCTTCGTGTTCGAACATCGGAAACTCCGTCACGATCAGTGGTTTGAACAATGCACGGTCGATCAACCCCTCGCGTTTGGCAACCTCGACCCGTAATGCTCCTAGCGAGGCCGCGACCACTGATTTGCGCCCGGCGATGATCAGGACGAGATCGCCTTTTTCGGCACCGGAGGCCGCCGCGAGTTCTGCGATCTTTGCGTCTCCGAGGACCTTGAGCAGCGACGAGGTCACTTCGTCGCCGATCTTGATCCAAGCCAAAGCTCCGGCGCCGTAACGCTTTGCAAAATCCTGCAATTCGTCGAGTTGTTTCCGTGAATACTCGGCCTTACCCTTCGCGACTAAGCACTTAACCTCGCCGCCCGATGACAGAGTCGTTGCAAACGGCACAAAATCCGTTTCGCGCAAGTGAGAGCTGAGATCGATGAGTTCCATATCAAACCGAAGGTCCGGTTTGTCCGAGCCAAATCGACGCATAGCTTCGGCGTGCGTCATTCGCGGCCATTGTGCCGGCAGATCAACGCCGATCAGCTTGAAGACGTGGCCAAACATCCCTTCTATCTCGCGGTATGCCATCTCCTGGTTGGCAAATGACATTTCCATATCAAGCTGAGTAAACTCTGGTTGTCGATCCGCCCGGAGGTCTTCGTCGCGAAAACAACGGGCGATCTGGTAATACTTATCAAATCCCGAGATCATCGTAAGCTGTTTCAATATCTGCGGCGACTGTGGCAGGGCGAAGAACTTGCCCGTATGGATCCGCGATGGAACAATAAAATCCCTCGCGCCTTCCGGCGTGGATTTTAACAAAATCGGAGTTTCGATCTCGATAAATCCCCGATCGTCAAAATATTCTCGGATCGCCGAGACCGCCTTGGCACGCATTCGGATGTTGTGTTGGAGTTGCGGCCGGCGAAGGTCGAGATAGCGATATTTGAGCCGCGTCGATTCATCAGCGAGATTTTCGCTGCCGGCGACCTCGAGCTGAAAAGGTGGAACCTTGGCATCATTCAGGATCAGGATCTCACTCGCGTGAACTTCGATATCGCCTGTCGCAAGCTTTGCGTTATGCGTACCCTCACGCATCACGACCTCGCCCTTAACCGCAATGACGAATTCGCCGCGCAGATACTTTGCCTTTTGGTGGGCCTCACCGGCATCATCTTCGTTCATTACGACTTGGGTCACACCCTCGCGATCGCGCAGATCTATAAATGTAAGTACGCCGAAATCACGTTTTTTGGCTACCCATCCCATAAGCACAACTTGTTTACCAACATCGTCCTCACGAAGTTCACCACAAGAATGTGTTCGTTCCAAATTTCCAAGTACATCCAACATAAAATTAATTAAACTGATCGATCCTCGATCAGACCCAAGGCCAATTCTGGTGTTCGGTCGCTGACGGCAGTGGTTGCGTCAGTTCTGGATCTTTCGTCAGTATCGCTGATAAAAACACAGACCGCTTAGCCATCGCCTATTTTTCTGATTCCTCACCCATTAGTCAATCTGCTCGAATAAAGTCATCCATTCAGCATACTAGGGTCTAAAAATAGAATCTAGAAAAATAATAAAGTATCGGCGCCCCAAAAAGGAGACTATCAAGCCGGTCGAGCAAGCCCCCGTGGCCGGGCAGGATCGACGCCGCATCTTTTGTTTTCGAGCCGCGTTTCATCGCGCTTTCGCAAAGGTCGCCAAGCACCCCGACGGCCGCCAGTACGATCGCAAGCGGTATCGACCATTTGAACGGCAGTTCCGGGAAGAACCAAAATGTTGAAAGTACCGCGAACGCCGCCGCCGCTACGAGGCCGCCGATAAGTCCCTCGACCGTCTTTCCGGGCGAAATGTTCGGAGCTAATTTATGCTTACCAAAAGAGCGTCCGGCAAAATATGCTCCGGCATCCGAACCAAAGATCACCAAAAAGAAATAAGCCAGCAAATGCGTCGACAAGTTCGAACCGTTTTCAAACCCGACCCGCGTTGCAACGAGAAATCCGCCTAGAAACGCCACATACAGTACACCAACGATAGTGACTCCGATGCCGGTGAGCATCTTAGAAAAATCAGCCTGAAACCGAAACGTCTGTGAGATGAGCACCGCCACGATCAGCAGAGCGAGCGTCAGCAGCAATATTTCAGGCATTTTTGCCGGAGCGTCAAATATAAATCCGACAAACAGCACCGCCGCCCCGGCATAACCGATCGCTGCATCGGCCTTGAGTTCGAGCTTTTTCGTAAGCGAGTAAAATTCGAATAAACCGGCGGCCAGAGCGCTTGCGGCTATCACCACGAATAGCCATATCGCTTGGGGATAATAGATCGGAAGTATTATCGAGGCAATGATGATCGGCAAAGCGATCGCGGCCGTTAGCAATCGAGTTTTCATAAAATACTATTGACCATATTTACTTCACCCCGCCGAAGCGGCGGTCGCGCTTCTGATAGTCAATGATGGCTTCAAATATCTGAGGCCGCCTGAAATCCGGAAACAGAACGGGCGTCACATATATCTCGCTATATGCGATCTGCCACAACAAAAAATTTGAGATTCGAAATTCACCGCTAGTCCGGATCAAAAGGTCTATCTCCGGCAAACCGTTCGTAAATAAATGGCGATCAATGTCTGCCTCGGTCAGACTGCTGATCTCGCGGCCTTCTTTCAACAACTGCACCATCGCGAGTTGCGCGGCACGGGTGATCTCCGCACGTCCGCCATAATTGAGTGCGACGTTCATTATGAGTCCGTTGTTATTTCGGGTCTTTTCGGTTGCCGCCGCTAGCTCTCGCTGTACGTCGGGTGACAATCCGTCAATATCGCCGATCGTCTGAAAACGGATATTGTTGTTGTGAACCTGATCGAGTTCTCGTCGAAGTACGCGCTTGAGCATTGACATTAGGCCCGAGACCTCGGATCTGGGCCGCTTCCAGTTTTCGGTCGAAAACGCGTAAAGAGTGACTGCTTTGACCTCTAACCGGGCACAGGTGTCGATTATGGCCTTGACCGACTCCGATCCGGCGCGATGGCCATATATTCGCGGTTTTCCCTGCCGCTTCGCCCATCGTCCATTTCCATCCATTATGATGGCGACATGTGCAGGCACACGCTCGGGATCGATCGCATCCAATAACTCGCTCTCGGCCGTATTCGCTTTGACAATGTCGGCAAAATTCTCTTTCATTAACAAACGATCGATGACTTTCCCGCCGAGATCATCGTAGTCGAATACAAATATTCTCTTAGTCTAAATTTCTCTTGTCTCTACACCGACTATCTCGCTGCGCCGGATTGTTCCATATATGTGAGGATAAACTTCGCCGCCGGTCGATGGCTCCTCGACCAACCTGGCGCCCATCTGACCCGTATCGACTGTCAGGAGTACCAGGCTTTCTGCACCATCGTAATAACGCTCGATCACGGCATCGAGTTGATGGGCGTAGCTACAGTGAATAAAGCCCTCCGCAGCCAAACTCGCTGATGAGTATTCATCACCCTCGAACGCATCCCAATCCCTAGGCAAAACGATGTGAAATATTAGCATTTAATCGTAATCCACCCTGACGAGTGTCAATCCCTGAGCAGGCGCCGTCTTTCCCGCAAGATCTCTGTTTCCGGTAATTATTGCTGTCTGAATTGTATCAGAATCCTTAACGTCGTGCCCCACCTCGAGCATCGTCCCGACAATCGAACGGACCATATAACGCAGGAAACCCGGGGCCGTTATGCGAAATGTAATTAGTGATGCCTGGGCTCGGTCATCCCAGGCCGACTCGACCGTAAAATCAACTATGGTTCTGACGCGATTCTCTCCATCCGCTTGAGCAGAGGAGAATGCGGTCCAGTCGTGTTCACCCAAAAACAATCTTGCTACATCGTTCATTCGGCCTACGTCGAGCGGACGAACCTCGTGATGGGCGTACCGCCGCCAAAACGGCGAGATGACCGGAGCATTCACGACTCGATAGACATACGTCTTCATCTTTGCTGAAAAGCGTGCGTGAAACTCTTCGGGCGCAGTTTCGGCTTTCATTATACGAATATCCCGCCATAGATTACCGTTGATCGCGTTCTTTAGTTTCTCGGGCGTAAAGCCGCGATTCATTCTCAAGTTGGCGACCTGCCCTTCGGCGTGAACGCCGGCATCCGTGCGCCCTGAACCGACCACCTTGACCTCAGCGTCCTCCAGCATACTCGTCACGCGTTCGAGTTCGCCTTGGATCGAGCGGGCATTTTCCTGCACTTGCCAACCGTGAAAGTCAGTGCCGTCATATTGAATTAGGAGTTTGTAGTTCATCTTGTGTACAACACGTCAGATCGCTCGCGGCATATCAATGACAGTTGGCCGCACTAGATTCGGATGTCGGCCGCCTCACGCAAAAAGTAATTACAATGTATCTCCTGCCTGTCTAGTGAAGCGCCGGCGCCGTTCACCCTAAGGCATCCAGTCATCGATCGCCGCCGCAAATCTGGCAGGTGCTCCGGCGTCCATCCGCAGATACAACGCGGGTTCGATCAGTTCGATCTCCATTAGAATAAATTTCCCGTTCGCATCCTGAACGAGATCGACGCGAGCGTACAACAATTTGCAATCGATAGCCGAAATTGCTTTTTTGGCGGAACTTATCAGATCCGCGCCCGGATCAACGGCCGTTATAATGCCGCCGTGTTCTTCCTGAACTCGGAAATCATCCGCCTTGGGAGCTTTCAGGATCGCGTGGCTATATTCGCCGCCGAAATAGAAGACGGAATATTCGCCTCTCTCTACTATGGAAGTGACAAATGGTTGAACCATAAAAGGTCGCCCCACAAATACCTCCGTAAGTTCCGGATCATACTCAGTCAAGCGGTATGTGTGCATTGCCGTCGCACTGACGGTCGGCTTAATGATCAGTTCCTCGGAGCCGAGATCGGCCATCCATCTGTATAATGATCGTTGATCGTAAATGCCATCCCAGATCGTCGGTACGATAGCGACACCACGCTCTTCCATTTCGCGCAGATACCGCTTATCAAGATTCCATTTAACGATGTCGAGCGGATTCTGGAGTTGTGCAGATGAGCGGTCGATCGCGTCCAGCACTTGCAGAAACTCTCCAGGACGCTGCTGATAGTCCCAAGTCGTTCGAATGATCGCGATCTCAAACTCATCCCAGTTTACGGCCCGATCGCTCCAGGATAATGTCGAGACTTCCCATCCGCGATCGCTTAGGGGCTCGATCGCAAGTTCGTCATCTGCCACATAGTGTGCAATATCGTCCATCGTCAGGAAACACAGTTTTCGCTTCATTTTGCCAGTACCGTCCTGCTTCCCGGTTTTACGGCCTCAAGGCCTTGTGCGCACATTGGACATACATCCGGCGAATAGCTAGGCACATCGAGCCGAACGAGTTCGGTTCGAGGCACTCCAACGTCCGCTACTCCATTGGAGCGGTCAACGATCGAAGCCGCGGCGACCACTTTGCCGCCGTTGGACTCGACTGCGGCGATACATTCGCGTGTCGAACCTCCCGTCGTGATCACATCTTCGACAACCAGTATCCGCTCGCCGGGCTTGACCGTAAAACCACGGCGCACGGTCATTTCGCCATTTTGCCTCTCGGTCCAAATAAATCGCACATTCATTGCGGCAGCGACTGCGAATCCTATCACGAGGCCGCCTATTGCCGGCGATGCAACCGTATCGATCTCAATATTTCGGTTCTGTTCTGCGATCTGCCGTGCGAACTTTGCCGCGTCTGTTGGGAATTGCAGAGCCAATGCACACTGGAGGTACTTCGGGCTATGTAGCCCGCTGGACAAAATAAAATGCCCTTCGAGTAGAGCATTTGTGCCGGAAAAGTGTTCGAGAATGTCGGTCATTATTTGTTTGGTTTTACGCTTGGCTGATTAACCGTTAAAATCAAGTATTGATGACACCGTATCCTAACTTAATTTCTGACTCATTGCTAATTAGCGAAACCGTCTCGTTGCTGCGTTCCTTTGGCGGCAAGGCGTCTGCCGTCAGCGTAGTCGATTTCGTAATGCGGATCAGGAAGCCCGACCCAAATCTTGCAAAAATGCTGGTCGGTGATCTGATCGAACGTGACCCGCGGCTCTCTCTGAACGGCGATATGGTCGAACTCGAACTAGACGGGTTTGAAAATCGCGAGATCGCCACGACCGATTTTGTTGTATTTGACCTCGAGACAACGGGAGCAAAAGCTCCGCCGTGCCGCATAACTGAGATAGGAGCCTATCGCGTCCGCGACGGTAAGGTAACAGAGGAATTTCAGACGTTAGTCAATCCTGAAACTCCGATCCCGCCGTTTATCACAGGGCTGACCGGAATTAGCGATGATATGGTCAAGGACGCCCCGCTTTTTGCCGATGTCGTCCACGACTTTTTGAATTTTATCGGCGATTCAGTCTTGGTCGCTCACAATTCCGGATTCGATATGCGATTTTTGAATCACGAGATCGGACGGATCTTCGAAGACTATCGAATGGCTAATCCGTGCCTCTGTACGGTTCAGCTTTCGCGTAGATTGCTGCCGGACATCACTAATCACAAACTCAAAACGGTGGCGGAACACTATTCAATAGATCTCGTAAATCATCATCGGGCAAGTGCCGATGCTTTTGCGACGGCTCATATTTTTGTAAATCTTCTGACCCAGCTCAGTGATGATGGTGTCATAGACCTCGCGGCCGTTCGCGACCTCAGTAACAGAAAAATTAAATATGCTAGACCAACATAACCCAGAAGGGATAAATAATCAGGGCCTCGATATCCGGCCGACGCCTCGGACGGAGATGAATCTCTATCCGCTTGATAGTTTTCCATACGAATTTCCCGGAAATGAGATCTGGGTCGAATTTGATATGCCGGAATTTACCGCGATCTGTCCCTTCTCGGATTTTCCGGATTTTGGCGTTATCAGGCTCAAATACGTTCCGAACAAACTTTGTGTGGAGCTTAAAAGCCTGAAGCTGTATATCAACTCATTCCGAAACGTCAAGATATTTCACGAACACGTCGTCAACGTGATATTGCAGGATTTCGTCGCTGCCTGCGATCCGCTACGGGTGGAGATCGAGGGTGATTATCACGTTCGCGGCAATATAAAAACCGTCGTACGCTCAAGTTACACAAGGCAGGACTAATGATCCGACGCTGATTTTTGGAGTGGAACGTGACGAGTGCAAGCGGTTTCGACACGGCTTACCACGTCCGTGCGAACAGTTTCCTCGTCGGTCAGATTTGCGTTTGTGATCTCAGAAACGATCAGGAATTTGGCCTTTTCGAGTAGCGTTTGTTCACGAAATGACAAACGCTTTTCGTGGCTCAGATACGTCAATTGCTTGAGCACGTCAGCCGTTGCAAAGATGTCGCCTGACTGGAGTTTATCCATAAACGCCCGTGAGCGCGTTTTCCAGTTGCAGGTCACCTCTTCGAAATCCTCGGACAAACGTCGGATCAATCGGCGGCATTCATTCGAAGTAATGATCGGTCTGATTCCAACACTTCCGGCATTTGCGGTCGGCACACAGATGGTCGAATTGTCACCGATCACCCGTAAGAGATATACGCTTACCGACCCGTTTCCGATCACACGCGTGTTGATCGACTCAACGAGGCAGACGCCTTGCCCGGGGTAAGCCACTTTCTGGCCGATTTCGAGTTCCATGGCCATATTCTCCCTGGATTGAAAGGTGAGATGCCGTCGCGAATGCGAGGCCTGAGCAAAGCCGTGCCTTCTGCGATAATTATCATTCAATATATCGCTAGTATAGCACGTTTGGAGCGGTTTTGAACAAACTTTTTTGAGGAGCCCCAAACTCAGTTTGACGGCAGTTCAATACTGAAGGTGGTGCCCTCGCTGAGCGTGGAGGTCACCGAAACTTCGCCACCCTGGAGGCGTCCGAGATGCTTGACGATCGCCAATCCGAGGCCTGTACCGCCGATCTCACGCGAACGCGCCCGATCGACACGATAAAAGCGTTCGAATATTCGGATCAGGTGTTCCGGCATTATGCCTTCCCCCGTGTCCTTAACGTTGATCACATCGACGCCGTCCGCAGACTCAAAGGTTAACGTTACCGAACCGCCGCGACGGTTAAATTTGATCGCGTTGTCGATAAGATTGATCAGCATCTGCTCGAGGCGCTTGCGGTCCGCCAGTACCAGCGTATCAACCGGTAGCAGATCGATGAGTTCAACCCCGAATTTGGCCGCGTTACCCGCCAAGTTGGTGCATATTTCGGACGTCATTTCAGCAACTCGGATCGGCCGTTTCTCGATCATCACTTTGCCGGATTCGATCATTGATAGCTCTAAAATGTCCGCGATCAAGTTGTTCATACGCTCGGCATTGCGGCGGATGATACTTAAGAAACGACGACTATTTTCGACATCGGCTAGAGCGCCATCCTCGAGGGTCTCGACAAATGCCAGGATCGAAGTCAGCGGCGTACGCAACTCGTGTGAGATATTGGACAAAAATTCTTGGCGAACCGACTCGAGCCATTCGATCTGCGTTTTGTCGTAGAAAAAACCGACCGCCTGCCGCCGTCCGTCGATCTCGAGCGGGGCGATGTGTACGTCAAATATTCGTCGTTCGGCTCCGATCAGTTCGAGGTGAACGTCCGAAGAATGCTGTTTGGCGATCGCTCGTCGATACGCCTCGTGGATGTCAAAATCGCGTATGACCTCACTTAATCGGCGTTGTTTGAGCCCGATGTTTTGCCGGCCGAAGACCAACAGGGCAGAGTCGTTGCAGTTCGTGATCCGCAATTCGCCGTCAACGATCAGGACGCATTCGCGCGTAGTGTCGATCAATTTTTGAAGAATTTCTGACGAATCCGACTGAGAGATCGCAGCCTCTATTTTGCCTTCGTTCATTTGCATCCGATGAATCGGTAACCTGTGCCGACGACAGTTTCAACGCATCCGCCGCAATCGCCTAACTTCTGCCGCAGTCGCCTAATATGGACGTCCAGTGTTCGCGTATCGCCAAAATAGCTGTAGCCCCAGACAGTGTCGAGCAACTGTTGGCGCGAAGCGACGCGGCCGGTGTTTTTGATCAGATGCTCAAACACGCCAAACTCCTTACGCGTAAGTTTGACCTCCGCTTTGTCACAAGTAACCCGCATATCCGCAAAATCGACCGTCAGACGATCATCCGAATACTTTGGCGTTGATTCTTTTTCGGCACGACGCAGCACGGCGCGGATACGGGCGATGACCTCTTTGATCGAAAACGGTTTGACGATGTAATCGTCGGCTCCAATATCGAGCCCCGCGATCTTGTCGCCCTCGGAGGCTTTGGCTGTAAGCATTATGATCGGCGTTTTTTCGGTTATCGGCTCACGCCGCAGACGGCGGCAGAGCTCCATTCCGGTCATTCCCGGCAACATCAGATCGAGTATGATCAACGACGGAGCCTGGCTTTGGTCGATTGCAAGCCGCAGACCTTTTTCACCCGACTCTGCCACCGTCGGCCGAAAGCCCTCACGCTTTAAGTTATATTGCAGACTCTCGGCAATATCAGCATCATCTTCGACGATCAGAATGGTTTGCATCTTACTTGTAGATCCTATTCGATTTGCGGACTATCGGCTTTATCGTATGCTGCCGCCGTGAATAAAGTATGAACAGAATGTTATCAAGATGTTAAATGTTATCGTCCCATCAATTCCTTTGGCCGTATGACCCGGATCAGATGACCGCAACCGTCAGTCATCTGAGCCCAATCTTGGATATCCAGCTCGATCGCGGCAAGGGCGGCGGTCGGCATCGGTTCAAGGCCGCCGGTCAGGTGATAGATCAGGCCTTCGATGCCTGGATTATGTCCGATGATCATCGCTGACTTGAAACCGATATCTATCGCCGAGATGATCTCAGCAAGTTGCCCGGTGCCAGCCTCATAAATCCCGCTTTCGTATACGATCCGATCACCGAAATGAGCGGCGTCGCAAACCAGATCAGCGGTCGATCTTGCCCTCACGGCGGTCGAAGAAATGATCGTATCCGGCAAGAGACCCCATTCAGCGAGGTGGCCGCCCACAAACGCCGCGGCCGCCCGACCGCGGTCATTCAGCGGACGATCAAAGTCCGCGAGGCGGGCATCAACCCAACTCGATTTGGCGTGACGCAGTAGATACAGATTTTTCATCGTAGATCGCAACCAATTTTAGACCAAACCGAGAATTATCGCCACAACTGCTCGATGAGTTTCAGAAACTCACCGAATCGCCGTGGCCATCGCCGGCTACCGATCATTGTCCGCAATCTGCGCTTTCGTGCAAAGTCCCAACCCGAACGACATAGATAGTCGTTCAAGACACAGATCAAGCGGAGCGTAGAATACTGCTATTCACAGGCTATTTTATAGATTCAACGACCTCGCTGTAAGAATGCTTTCGGTTACCCTTATTTATGGATTTCCGGCAAAAAAAGGGAGAACCAACAGCTCTGATCGTGGTTGATCAAATTGGAGTTGGTTCCCCGTTAGATGGGATGCTCGGAGGCCCGAAAGTGACGGGCCGCCGATCTAGTTGCACGCTGACTTACCTGACAAACGCGTTAGGTATCGGAGCATCGCCGGCGATGCCGAATGACTGTATCAGCGTGCCGCCAGTCGATTTGCTGACGAACCATTGAGCTCCCGGTTGACGAAAAACGCCGGCATCCGTTTTGCCGTCGCCGTCGTAGTCTCCCGGAACAGCGGTATCGCCATTTGCCCCGAACGGAAACGCGTAGTAAGTCGAATCTTCACTCCTCAGTACATTCCAGAACCCGGTTGAGGGCCGCCAGAATGCGACGTCTGCCTTACCGTCGCCGGTGAAATCGCCCGGGACAGCTTTGTCGGTCGAAGATCCGAATTGCGTCGCAAAGACGCTCGCATCCGAACTTCGCCGTATCCACCACTCGGCTCCATTCGCTCCGTTTGGCCTGAAGATCGCGATATCTGCTTTTCCATCGCCGTCATAATCGGCATTCACAGGTTTGTCGCCTGCGGCACCAAAACCGACGATGTCCGTCCCGCCCGATGATTTACTGATATACCACGTCAACGAGCTTTCCCTATACACGGCGGCGTCCGCATTTCCGTCGCCATCGTAATCCGCCGGTACAGGCACATCGCCGGTGGTCCCGAACGGAAACGCATAGAACGAAAAATCCTCGCTCCGCAAAATGAACCATTGGCCGGTCGAAGGCCGCCAAAACGCCACATCGGTCTTGCCGTCGCCCGTATAATCCGTCGGCACAAGTGTGTCTGTATTCGCCCCGAACTGCAGTGCAGCATTTCCGCCGGTCGAAGACTTCAACCACCACCACTCCGAAACCGCACCGTTCGGTCGGAAAATACCGATATCGGTCTTGCCGTCACCGTCGAAGTCAAACGGTGTCCGGCGGGCCGCCATTGCGACCGCGTTATATGAGTCCATCTTGCCGTAGCCCCACGTTGTATTCGGCACGGTCCCGGTAAACGCGTCCTGGCGGGCGGACCGCTGCAGGATGCTTTTGACCTGTGCAGCGTCGAGCCGCGGATTCTTTTCGAGCATCAGAGCGATCAAACCGGTCACTTGCGGCGCAGCGGCGCTGACCGCGTTGGCACGTCCGTAAAATGCGCCCCCGTCTTGGATCATATTGAACCTGAACGTCGCGAAGTACGAGGTCGGATTATAAACCGTAAAGACCGAGTCGCCGGGAGCCACCATATCGACGCCCAACCGCCCGTCAAAGGTCGGCCCGGTGCTACTCCCGCTCCAGATCTGGCCGATCGACCCTTGGCCGGTCAAGGATCTCGGGATAGCGTCGATGTCTGTCCAGTTCGTGCGGATCACATAGTCGCCGGGACAGATATTGTATTGTGCCGTCGCAGCATCCCAGATACTGCCCGGAAGCCCGTAGGTCAGAAAACTGTTGTCAGTATGAAAATCCGAAGGATTAAGCGTCGCGTCGAACCGTCCGGTCGAGGCAGTCGCTCCGATTAGGTTGATTGTGTACGTTCCCACCGGGCCGGTCAGCTGCACAAAGATCTCACGCTTGCCGTTATTCGATCCATAAAATACCTGGTTAGAACCTTGATGGTAGTAATTGAATGCTGCCGTCGTCTTAAAGTCGGACGCCGAATTTGTAGCGGGCGAACTATATGGCCCGAAATTGCCCGACGGCGTCTGAAATGAAACATCGAAGCGGTCAGCACCCGGATACCATAGATCAAAGAGCATCGTGCCTGCAACGTTTTTTTGTATCTGGATCGAAGATGTGCCGCCCTGCGTGACATTTCCGCCGGCACGGTTCACCTTGCCACCCTGGTCGCCCGGGCCCGTCACAAAAACTAGACCGGGTTTGCCCGGCCCAACAGTTGCGTCGATCTTGCGCGAAAGCGAGCTGCTGCCGTCGGTCGGCCCGCCGGTCGAACCGAGATTGAGCAGCATTACCGCGGGCTTATTGAGTTCGACAGATTTGTCCTTAACGAAATCTATGGCTACCGGATACGCAGTAGAGTCGTTAAATACAGGCTCAGCGGGCTCGCCACCGTGCGCCGGAGCCCCGTCGGATGTGACTTTTACGACGATGATCGTTGCGTTCGGTGCGATGCCTCGGTACTTGCCGAGTAGGCTGTTGCGCCCGTTTCCGGTCGCAATGCCCGCCGTTGTCGAACCGTGTCCCACCGCGTCGCGGGTCGCGAGCGTAGGCCCGCCATTCAGCGCCGCGTTGATCTGGGTTTCAGTATAGATCGTTCCCCGCCCGTAGGTATTGCCGGGTGCATTGGCACCGGTATTGTCCGAAAGGTCGAAAATGTATTTGATCCGGGTCGAACCATCCGGATTTCGAAAATCATTGTTTTTCCAGTCGATGCCGCGGTCGAGGATTGCCACAATGACGCCTTGCCCAGATACGCCGAACGTCGATGCCGCCAGATCGGTCCGTGATTCGGCCCGAGCGAGATCCATTGCCAACGAGGGCGATGTCCCGACCAAACACATCGCGACTATCGCGGCAAGCGCCGCCGCCCCGTTGAATCGTAGTGCCCCAAAAATAATATCGGCGATTCCGACGGATTCTCGATCGCTATTGCGTATTGTCATAAACTTTCTCCTGATATGTATTTTCCTAAGATATAATGACTCTGATCAATAATGCGATTTTTTTGGCTAAAATGTGACATATATTAAAAAGCCATTTAACCGGATCGATTTTTACGAGGGTCCGCAGTATCTGAATTATCCGTGTTACGACCAGTCAGGTAGGAATCGATCGGCCAATCGGAAGTGCTTTGCTAAATTGGCTTTGCATTGAGGATTATTAATATCCCTGACGGCTTAACGATCCTGAACTCCCACAATTCGCCCATTGATCGTGCGGTATCCACCATTCATTGAGTTAAGATTGTGCGTAACCTCACGCTCGGATTAGCATCAGATGGAGATGACGGCCCTTAACGCTGCTTTGCTGGTCAACCTGATCGGATTTACGGTCGGCGTGGCTCTGTATGCATTGATCGCGGCAATGGTCGTCATGCACCGGCCAAAAACGAGTTTGGCAAACGTCGATCTGCTTCTGCTGACGACGGCTGTACTGGGGCTTTTGTGGAATCTCGGCGAACTATATTCATTCATACAAAAGGATTTTGCCGCAGGCGGCATCTCGCCCTGGCTCGCCGCAGTCTCATTTTCGGCGCTTGGGTTTTTGCCGTCGGTGGTCGTCCATTCGGCGCAGGCCGACGACGAGGGCACACATTGGCTGACCTACGCTGCATACGGCCTGAGCACGGTCGCTGCAGCCCTGCATTTCTACTCGGCGGCGACGGCCAACGCGGTGCCGTCGGATCTAGCCCTACAGGCGCAAACCGTCGGAGCGGTGGCTCTGGCGATCGGGCTCTTGCTCTTCAATCTCAAGCAGACGCTCGAGAAAAAGACCATTTGGGCGAGTGCTCTGCTCGTTTTCGCAGTCTCGGCACTGCACCTGAGTGGCGAACGCGAGGGCAAGTCTTGGATGGTCGAACTCATTGCCCACCAGGCGTCACTGCCGCTTGCTCTGACGATACTTTATCAAAATTACCGCTTTGCCTTTGCCGACCTTTTCTTAAAACGGGCGATCTCGCTGATCCTTCTGGCCCTTACGGCATTCGGATTGTATGTGGCGGTCGCGGCACCTTTGCTGCGTTATCACGAGACACACGACCGCGACGATGCCTCCGCGATCAGCCTGATCCTAACGCTATGGATCGCGACGGCGCTCATTTATCCGCTACTTTATCGTCTGGCGACGTGGCTCGTTGATTCTGTCATTCTGCATCGCGCCGACTATGCCGAACTGCGTACCGGTATTGCCTCCGAGATCGAGACGATAGAATCGCCCGAGGCGATCCTTACTCACGTTTGCAACCGTATCGCCGGGGTTTTGACAGCTGGCACGTCGCGTTGGACACCATCGCTGGTCAAGGAATCTGACCTTGCCTTTGTCGATGTCGGTTTTTCGCCAAATGAAGCCCGCATCTTTGTTCCGACCGCGGAATCGCCGTTTTTCGAGGTCCGGCTGGGCGAATTTTATGGCGGCCGCCGCTTGCTCTCAGATGAGATCGCCACGCTCGAGGCCATCGCACTGATCACTGCCCGCCGCATCGATGCCCTGCGCGTGACCCACGAGCGTTACGAACAGCACTTTCGCCAGCAGGAGTTTGCCAAGCTCGCGGCCGAGGCTCAACTTACCGCACTCCGTGCGCAGGTCAATCCGCACTTCCTATTTAACTCGCTGACCACTATCGGCTATCTGATTAATGCCGATCCGGATCGGGCCTATGACACGCTGCTTCGGCTGACGCAGTTGTTGCGAGGCGTACTGAGTTCGAATAGCGAATTTTGCTCACTCGATGACGAAATGCGGCTGATCGAGAGCTATCTCGATATCGAGCGAGCCCGTTTTGAAGAAAAATTGACCGTTGACGTCGATGTTCCTGACGATCTGCGTCAGTTGGAGGTTCCGGCACTGATCCTGCAACCTCTGGTTGAAAACGCCGTGAAGCACGGGATCTCCGAAAACAAAAAGGGCGGTACGGTACGTATATCAGCACGACGCTTGGATAGAAACGGACATTTGGCATTCAAACTTACGGTTTGGGACTCGGGCGCCGGTAGTTGGAAACTAGATAGCCTTGATGCGGACGGAGTCGGCCTGCGTAACGTACGCGAGCGCCTCGCGTCCTATTACGGTAGTGACGCCAAGCTAGTATTTACTCGCAACGACGGTGCCGGCACGACGGTCGAGATCGAGCTGCCCTTGAAAGGAAGAAGCAGTAAGGAACAGGAGAATTAACCGCGGATAAACGCAATTGGACACAGATATCGAGCGAACCGGGCGAAATTTATCTGCGGTTTGTGCGTTCATCTGCAGTTTAATTTCCTCATACGATAATGAACAAGCTACGAGTAATAATTGCCGACGACGAACGGCCGGCACGGGAGTTTCTCAAATCGATCCTTCGCAAATTTGAGAATGTCGAGATCGTCGGCGAAGCCGAGAATGGCGCCGATGCGGTCGAATTGATCAAGTCCCTTAAGCCCGACCTCGCTCTCCTAGATCTCAAAATGCCCGAGATGTCCGGTATCGATGCCGTTCGGTTGCTTCGCAGATCACAGTTGCCACAGGTCGCCTTTGTTACTGCTCACGACGAATTTGCGGTACAGGCGTTTGAGCTGAACGCCGTCGATTATCTGCTCAAGCCGGTCGAGCATTTACGGCTCGCTGAGACCATCAAACGTGCTGTAGAGCGGCTCGAACGCGACGACTGGCGCTCAGTCGAGTCGGAAAAGCTAAGGCGTGTGGCAGACGTTTACGACGATGCCGGACGCCGCGAACTGATCGACCGGATCCCTGTCAGGCAGCGTGACGAGATATTGCTGGTACCGGTCCGTGAGGTCGCGGCGATCGTAGCGGACGGCGAACTGCTCCACATTACGACCGTCGCCCGTAAAAAGTACGTCATTAATTATCGTCTCAAGGATCTCGAACTTCGCCTCGACCCGAGCGATTTCGTTCGCCTTTCACGCGGAACGATCGTCAACCTCTCGATGATCACCACCATTCATCCGATGCCCGGCGGCACCTATCTTGTCACACTCAAAAACGGTGAACAACATTCGTCGAGCCGCCTGCAGTCAAGGATACTGCGCGACCGTCTACTCCATATTTGACCGCTCGTTGGCCGCATTCGCCCATTCATTGAAAACATATCGAAACGCCCTGTTTATCTGCCGTAAACTTAAAGTGTATTAATTTGTTTACGTATCGATATCGCAATGAATAAATATCTCTTCTCGATAATATTATTGGCTACCCTCGCTGTTGTGGGTTTTGCACAAACACCCGGTAAGATCACGGGCACGGTCAGTTTTGGCGATGACAAGGCGGTGATCCATCAGGTGGCCGTTAAGGTCGTCGAACTTAACAAAACCGCCTTGACCGACGATCTGGGGGGTTACACGTTTGCAAACGTACCGCCAGGAACCTATCGCGTTACCACGCATCTCGAAGGCTTTGCAGACGCCACGCGCTCGGTAACTGTAACCGGCGGAGCGACTGCGTCGGCTGATTTTGAGCTTAAACTTTCCGGCATTAACGCGGAGGTCACGGTGACCGCAAGCGGCACGGCGCAGAGTACATTTGAGGCGATCGAGACGGTCAGCACGATCGACACGACCCAGCTCATATCGCGTGCGGCAGTCAGTTTGGGTGACGCACTAGGAGGCGAGTCGGGCGTTGCCAAACGATCGTCAGGGCCGGGATCTTCGCGTCCGGTCATTCGCGGCTTTGACGGCGATCGGGTTCTCGTTTCAAATGACGGCGTCCGCAACGGTTCGCTCGCGTCGCAGTCGGGCGACCACGCTGAACCGGTCGATACACTCTCAGTCGACCGAATTGAGGTGGTCAAGGGCCCGGCGACGCTACTCTACGGCAGTAACGCCATCGGCGGCGTCGTAAACGCGATCAGCGGCCACGACGAAGGCTCACATCCCGGGTTGCGAATTGTATTGTCGTCGACTGGAGGCTCCAATAGCGGTCAGGCATCTGTCGCCGGCGGTGTCGAGTACGGCATCAACAACTGGATGTTTTGGGGAAATACGAGTGCCCAGCGAACCGGCGACTACACCGCCGGCGGAAATTTTGGCAAGGTGCTCAACACCTCGACGCGAAATGTGACGGCAAGCACCGGATTTGGATACTTTGGTCAGAAGGCATTTTTTAATACCAACTACAGCTATTTTCAGAGCAAGTACGGCGTGCCGCTCGATCCTGACGATCCGGTCCGAAGGTCGATCGATATGCACCGTAATGATCTGAGATTCAATTTCGGTTACAAAGATCCGGCCTGGATCGTGACCGGCATAAAGTTTACGTTCGACGTCAGCCGATATCAGCATCAGGAACTCGAGGAAGACGTCGTCGGCACGACATTCACGAATGATGTTTACTCATATCGCGGTATGTTCGAGCAAAGAGCCGTGGGCAAGTGGAGCGGACGCTTTGGTGTTGACGGCTATAGCCGCGACTTTTCGACCGTCGGCGTTGAGACGCTGATCGACGGGCCGGTCAAGCAAAATGCGTTCTCGGTGTTCTCGCTACAGGAGTTTAAGTTTGAACGGGTTAATTTTCAGGTCGGAGCACGCGTTGAGAATAACCGCTATGATCCGGTCAACGCCGCTCTGCCCAACCGCAGTTTCACGGGATTTTCCGGTGCCGCGGGAATGCGGATCGATCTTTGGAAAGGTGGTGCTTTTGTCGCCAACTACACTCACGCTACACGCGCTCCAGCGCTTGAGGAACTCTACAACGACGGCCCGCACGATGGTACGCTGACGTATGAGGTCGGCAACCCCGACTTGCGTGTTGAGACGAATGACGGAGTCGATTTTGCCCTTCGCCATCAGAGCGAACGGATCCGATCAGAGTTTAATTTCTATTATTACGATCTTAAAAACTTCGTATTTCTCGCGCCGACCGGAACCGTCGACCCCGACAGCGGATTGTCGATCGCTCGTTATCTACAGGGTAATAGCCGATTTATGGGCACTGAGTTTAGTCTCGATGCCACGGTCAACAAGTACGTCAATGTCTTTACCGGCCTTGATTACGTAAACGCTCAATTAAAAGATGGTCGACCCTTGCCGCGTATCGCTCCGCTTCGCGGACGCGTCGGGCTTGAACTAAGAATCAAGAACTTTAGCTTCCGGCCTGAGTTTGTGGCGGTAAGCAAGCAGGACCGTGTATTCGTCAACGAAACGCCGACCGCCGGTTACGGCACCGCTAATTTCACAGCAAATTATGTTGTTTCTAAAAAACACTTTGCCCATATTTTTTCGGTAAATGCCTTCAATCTCAACAATAAGCTCTACTTTAACCACATTTCCTTTATCAAGGACATCTCACCTGAGATCGGTCGAGGTGTACGAGTGAGTTACACGCTGCGGTACTTCTGATCCGTATTGTTCGATAAGACGAAGTGGCTCGGCATTACTAAGTGCCGGGCCATTCTTTTACTTTCAACCGACCAAGTGATCGGTCGATTCTGCCGGCCAAACGCCGCCGTCTGGTCTCGGAGTCACGAATCTACTAAAATCGTGTTTTCAGTACGACCAAGTAAGGAGATCTCGAATTATGCTAACTGAGACTTTAACATTTGAAACAGCGGGCGGGCCGACTACGGCATTTGTGGCGATGCCCGACGGCGAAACGGGACAGGCGGTATTACTCATTCACGAGTGGTGGGGACTAAACCAACATATTAAGGACATTGCCGGGCGGTACGCGGCCGAGGGCTTTATAGCCATAGCACCTGACCTGTATCGAGGCTCGGTAGCGACAAATCCCGAGGACGCTTCGAAAATGATGCACGCTCTCGCGATCGAGGATGGACTCGACACCATTCAAAATACGATCGGTGCGGCAAGCATCCGCTACGGCATATCGCATTTTGGGATCTCCGGCTATTGCATGGGCGGGACGTTCGCCCTACGGGCCGCCTGCGAGGTCGAGGGCATCAGTGCCGCTGCTCCGTTTTACGGCGATGTTCCGGAAGACGACGTTTTGCAGAGACTGACGACGCCGACCATATTCGTCTCCGGCACCCGCGACGCGTGGATCAATACCGAAAAGGTCGCAGCACTCGAGGATGCCGTCGAGCGTTTCGAACTGCCGTTGACGTCCGTCAAATACGATGCTGACCACGCGTTTTTTAACGACACTCGGCCCGATGTCTATGACGAAACGTCGGCCCGGGACGCCTGGGCACTGGTCACTGGTTTTTTTCGCGACAAACTCTAAAAACGACTAACCGCACAAATTACACAGAAAGGCCGGCGGCTTGATACAGCACGTGCCGGCCTTTACATTTGATTTTTCGGCACTATAAACGCCGCGACGACTCCGCCTGCAACGACGGCATAAATTGCGGTGCTGCACCGGTCTTGCGTGATTGTTTTTGCCGGTACATCTTGGCATCCGCCGCCTCGATCGTCGCCTCGAGCCGCGATACATCGTCAAAGTTTTCGAACGCGTGTGATACGGCTATCGTCAGCGGATGATTGACGCCGTCAATACGTAAATTTGTCAGCATCGCCTCCATCCGCGAAACCCTCTTGTAGGCAGACTCAGCATCGAGGCCGACCATAATTATGAAAAACTCATCGCCGCCCCAGCGAAATATCAGGTCGTCGGCGCGTATGATCTCGCGGATCGCCCGCACCACGGCCCTGATCGCGATGTCGCCGACGGCGTGGCCGTACATATCGTTTATGACCTTAAGATCGTCGATGTCAAAAAAGCCGACGCTACCTGATGCACTGGCTCCATTTGTCCCGTGACGCTTTAAGTAGCCGTGAAAGGCGTGACGATTGAGCGCGGTGGTCAATGGGTCGATGTGAGCTAATTCCTCTAGTTTTTCGTGGGCTTTTCGCAGTTTTTCGTTGGCGATCTTGGCGTCGGAAAGCACGAGTTCAAGCAGAATTATCACCATTCCGAAACCAAGCAGGATCTGTAGGACGAGATCGATGATCGAATTGAACATCAGATACTCTGCCGGAAAATCGTAAAACTGCCTGACCATAAAGACCGCAAAATATTGGACAAAATCGACGATCAGCAACGCCAGTGCAAGCATCATCACTCGCCATCCAAAGGTACGTATCTTGGCACGCCACAGTTCGACGATCGCAACGGTAAAGAACGCCGCGATTATCAGGGAATGCAGATTATAGACAAGATTAAAATCTGTCGCGACAAATGGCAGGCTAAAGGCGATGATGATGAACGGCAGCAACAGGATCTCCTGACGGATCGGCATTTCGCCGTTGTCGCCAAGGCTGCGGCAACCCGCTACAAGCAGAAACCCGAATATGTACTCAGTCAGGAAATAGAAGCTAAATAATTGAGTTGAATACTCATCGTAACTAAACGCGAGGCGCAGACAAAACAATGCAAATGACAGGAAAAGCCAGGCGTGGGTCCAATGCTTGAGCGCGACCACCTTGAGCGACCGGCGCAGGAAAAGCGTCAGTAGCGTGATTAGCGAAACGCCGGCTATTTGGATAATTAGACCTATTTTAGAGTCCATACGAATCAGGCAATAGCGAGACGATTGTGGAAAGGAGGGTAGAATGTTCTAGCAAAGAGACAGTACGGGATAAAGGATTCCCGTACTACGAGTTTAGTATAAACATTGTTTAATGTCTATACATTTTTTTGTAGGAATTCGGCAAGTTCAGTGGCCGTAGGCAGTGCCGTCCGGGCTCCGAGCGACCGACATTTAAGGGCCGCGACGGCATTTGCCATAAGGGCAGATCCTTCGACGTCGGCTCCCGAGAGCAGTCCATAGAGCAAACCGACTCGAAATGCGTCGCCGGCACCGGTCGTGTCCTGACACCCGCCTGGTACGCAAAAGCCTTCGGTTTCAACAAAGCGGTCACCGCACCGTATCAGCGAACCGCTTGCGCCAAGTGTAACGCCCGCAACCCGGCAACCAAATCGTGACTGCATCTCGATGATCGCAGCCCGCGGATCGCTAATGCCGAGAAACCGCGCCGGAAACTCCGCCGAAGAAATAAGGATATCGACATTGGACAAAACGTCCTCGACACCGTCAAAAATATTATCGATGTCTATCGAAACTACCGTACCCTCGGCACGTGCGGCCTTTGCCATACGAAGGCACGCCGCCGTATCGTGCGGAGTAAAGTGCAGCACTCTGGCCATTGCGGCGGTTTCCATCGGTGCATCGGCGGCGGAATATGCGAGGCGGGCGTCACGCTGCCAAATGACGGTGCGTTCGCCGGTTCGCTCATCGATGATGATGAAGGCGATCTGAGTTTTCGCTTCGGCGATACGTTCGGCAAATCGCATATCCACGCCATCGTCGGTCAACGACGACCAACCGAGGGTACCGGCATCATCTGCGCCGAAGCGGCCCACGTAAACGGTCGAGAGTCCGAGACGGGACAGTCCGGCCATCGTCGTCGCGACTTCGCCGCCGGCGGCACGGACGTATTCGGTCAGTTCGACCTTAGAATCGTATGCCGGATATTCGGGAACCCTTATTAGAAAATCAACGGCATTTGTTCCAAATCCGACGCAGTCGAGTTCGGTATCGGTTCGCAGTTCGAATGGAAAATTCATAATTGTGGCTGACCCCAAAGGCAGGAAATAAAGATCTACTTATTTTTCCCTTTCGATTCTTGCCAAGTTTACACCTGACAGGATAGATTTATTAAAGGATATCAACTTAGTTTGATATTCGACCACTATTCCACAAAGACTATTTATTTTTCGGAGATACTCAAGATGCCTACCTCGAACTGTCCAGAATGTAGCGAAGACGTTTACGTTGACGCAGAATGCGAACAGGGTGACGTTGTTTCGTGTGACGAATGCGGCGCCAAACTGATCGTGGTCGGCCTGGATCCCATCGAACTTGACCTCCAGACCGATGAGGACGGCGACTCTAAGCGGTCCGATGATTTTTCGGAATACGGGTACGACGACGATCATTATTGATCCTGCGGCCATCGATCCGCACGATTTCCGCCTCGGTCAAGATGACCGATTTCCCGCTCAAATTGCGGTCAGATAGAACGACCGTTTGACCTGCCCACACCCTAACAGTTTTCACAAAACCCAATAATACCGGTGTTTACGCTTGAGTTCCGCGATTGGCACGGTACTTGAATATAAGTTAGCCGAGGTGTGTCGACCGCTTACCTCATTTGCGGAAGATATGTTGATCTGCTTGAACCTCCCCCCTTTCAAGCGGCCCGCAGCGAAACGTCATGAGATTTTCTGATCTAAAAAAGCTAAACCCAATCTAGAGAGTAATGTGGCTCGTGACTATGTCACTCGCAATTGCTGCCGTCGGTGCGTCAGTGTGTTACATTTCACAGTTTTCGGGTCAGAAGATCGTCGTTTTGCTGTCCGCCATCTTTGTAACATTGATCGCTTCAAAGTATGAGTTGCGGCTGCCAAAAACGTCCATCGAGATCGCATTGGGTGACATCATTGTGATCTGGGGCGTATTTTGGCTTGGGGTAAGCGGCGGCGTCCTGCTCGGCGCCGCCGCTTCGATCGCCAGAGCCATGCGCGACGGTAAATTCACGCTTCGTGGCAAACTTGCTGCGGCGTCCGGAACGCTTGCGGCGGTCGCCGCCGGAACGTCATATTATTATGTCTACGGTATCGACCTTTATCGCGAAGAGCATCTGTACACGGTCGGGAATCAGGACACGATCATAGTGGGTGCGATACTGATGACCCTGGTTATCGCGATCGCACGATATGCTTTTGGGCCGATCACTGCAATGTCTGACCTCGACAGCTCTCTTCGTCACCCCGCCGAAAACGACATACGGCGGCGGGCTATCGAGGTAATTCCGGTATTTGTGCTTTCCGTCACGCTTGTCGAATTGTTTTCATATTTTGGGCTGGCATTTGGCTTTGTGGCACTGCCGTGTTCGATACTGGCGGTACTTTCATACCGCGTGCATCTCAATAGCCTCGCCCAAAAGACCTCGCAGATATTGGAAGCAAGCCGCATCCAACTCGCAACGGTCGAGGCTCTGGCCACCGCGATCGACGCTCGAGACCGGATAGGTAGCGGACATGTCCGCCGGACCCAGATATATGCCGTCGGGCTTGGCAAAGCATTGGGACTCGGCGAAAACGCGATCGATGCACTTCGATCGGGTGCCCTGCTGCACGATATTGGAAAGTTAGCCGTGCCGGACCATATCTTGAGTAAACCCGGACCATTGACCGCCGCCGAACTCGAAAAAACCAAGGTCCATTCGCTCGTCGGTGCGTCTATTTTGGAAAACGTCGGCTTTAATTATCCCGTCGTGCCGACCGTACGCCATCACCACGAACGCTGGGACGGGTCGGGCTATCCGGATGGCCTGATCGGCGAGAGCATTCCAAAAACTGCCCGCATACTGGCCGTTGCCGATACATATGACTCGCTCCGCAGTGATCAATCATTCCGCGATGCGAAGTCGGCTGACGAGGCCCGGGAAATATTACAGCAAGGTGCCGGAATAAAGTTTGACCCGAATATTGTAAGCGTTTTTTTGAAACGGCTCGCTGGCTTTGAGGCCGAACTTGATGCTCTGGGACTGGCGTACAAGTCTGAATCGAAACGATCGGAAGATGCGGTTGCGCACGAATCGAAAGGCTATCTCGAACAGATCAAGTTGGCCAACAAGGAGGTTTTCACGCTTTACGAGATGGCTCGCGAATTCAGTTCCTCGGCCAATCTGGGTGAAATGCTCACCCTATTTTCGGATCGTATTCGACAACTCGTCCCGTTCGACACGTGCGTTGTATATCTGCTCGACACAACAAAGCGCTCCGCAACCGCGGCGCACGTCGCGGGCGAGAATGCAGAATTTCTTTCGGACAAGCATATCAAGGTGGGCAAAGGCGCGACCGGTATGGCACTTAAACGCCGTCAAATGGTCAAAAACGTAAATCCGGACCTTGATTTTTCGATCTCACATCTCGAATTGATCCAACAGTATTCGACGATGGCCGCTCTGCCGCTGATCGCTGATGGTGAGCTCGTCGGTGCCGTGTCGATCTATTCGAACGATCTGGAGGAGTATGATGACGAACACCTACGAGTGCTCGAGACCGTGTCGCGGATCGCAGCCGAGGCGATAGGAAAATCACAGGACCACGCCGAGGCAAAGGCCAACGCGCTGACCGACCCGATGACCGGCTTGCCCAATGCGCGCAGCCTGCAGCTTCAATTTGAAAAAGAAGTCGGCCGTTCGAGCCGTTCGGGGAATACCTTTCAGGTCTTGGTTATGGACCTCGACGGCTTTAAGGCGGTCAATGACAATTTCGGACACATCACCGGTGACGAGATGCTCCGTGAGGTGGGTGCGGTCATTCAGGCTCAGCTTCGCGACTACGATTTTTTAGCCAGATACGGCGGTGATGAGTTTGTCGCCCTTATACCTGATGCCGAATACTGCGATGTCAACGACCTGTGCCACAGGATCGAGGCGGCCGTCAATTCGTTCAAGCTACCGGTCAGCGAGGGCCTGTTTGCAACGGTCGGCATCAGTCTTGGATCGGCCGGTTATCCGACAAATGGCGGTGCATTTGACGCAGTGATCATCGCGGCAGACAAGGCGATGTACCGTCAAAAAGCGGCGCGTAAGAATAGTAAGTTCGGCCTTGATCGACACAGTCAGTTCGCCCTGTCAGATGCTCTTGACACTGAACCAAACACCCGCAACCCGCTGTTAGATGGTCCGTCCGGCGAAAGCTTCATCGTCGAACTCGACGAATCTCACGTCATTTCGACTGCGATAAATTAAAAATAGTTTAGAAAGCTTGCGAAAAGCGAAAGTGTATCTGGTCCTGACGCAGTTGGTATATTGCGTTGGGACCGACGGTTTGCGGTATCAGAAATCGCGGTGGATTGAGCAACCGACCGTAATCGACGCCAAACTCGCCGCCGATCGGGGTCTTTAGCCGTAGCCCGATCCCGGCGGTATGCGTCCATAAGGCTCGCAGATTTTGCCGGAAGACATCGTTTGCCGGCACATCCGGCGGATTAAAAATATCGCCGATACGCCTAAATACGTTGCCGCCGTCATAAAAAGGCACGACCCTGATCGACTTAGAGATCGGCACTCGCGCCTCGAGGTTTATTACCGCCATCGCATTGCCGCCAAAGGGAACCGTGAAAGGCGCCAGATAGACGCTGTTTCCGGCCGAATTTAAGAATGTTCCCTGCGGTTCGATCACGATCCGGGGCCCGGCCTCTTCAAAATCAAAACCTCTTAAGGTATTTGATCCGCCCGCAAAAAAACGTTCGCTGACCGGCAGAATATTGTTAAGATCGGGGAACTGCACATTGTTAAAGCGGTTCGCGGCGGAGAATACAGTTGCTAGGCCGAGGATCGCACGGCCGGCAATAGTCATGTTTTTGAATTTCGGAAATGTGTAATAAAAGTTATAGCTCGCCTGAAATTTATGAAAACCGATATTTGCGCCGAGTTGCGGGATCGAGACATTATACTCAGCCGTGATATAGCTTCCGCGGGTCGGATCGCTGGCATTGTATCGGCACTTGTCGCCGGGCTCGCCCTTCGCGATCAACTCGAGCAGACCGAACCTGACCGAGCAATTCTCGCGTGTATCGCGGACATATGTAAATCCAAAGCCCGATATTCGCACACGTGCATCCGGCGTCAGCAAGTCTTTGATCAGAAGGCTTTCGATATTAGATAGACGAACATTCTCAAACCGGTATCTGCCGAAAATAATGCTTCGATTTTTACGGCTCAGCGTCCGACTCGTTTCTGCCGAGACCGACAGGCGGTTGATGGTTGGGCTACCGGTCGGATTGCCAAATGTGTCGATCGGGTTACCGGTGGCATCGATACGCTGGACGACGCCAAATGTGCCCTTATCGAAGGCTGACCGGAAGAATCGCGTGACGGTCGAGTCGCGTTGGTATTGGGCTGAAAAGGTCAGCGGTGAAAATCGGTTCTCACCGTCTTTCATAAAGCGTGGATCGATGAAATCGAACTGTACCAATTGCTGCCGCTGACTCCAACGCATCCGTGCGCCGCCCTGCCACAGGTTGCCAAATAGATTAACGTGGCGAAGATCAAAAAAGCCGTTGGCCCCGAGGTCGGTCGAGAAACCGCCGCCGTACGTCAGCAATCGCGGTTTCTGCTCGTTGACATTTATGATCACGTCGGCCGCCCGTTCGCCGGCGGTGGTGTCGCCGGCAGGCTGAGTCTTGACCTCGACACGGTCAAATGCGTCGGTGCCGTAGAGATTTTGTTCGGTGCCGTATATGTCCTGAGCCCTGAGAAATTCGCCCGGCTTGAGGTTTGAGGCTCGGCGGATCGCCTTGGGCTTGGTGGCGTCATTGCCGGTGATCAGCACGCGGTTGATGACCACCCGCCGGCCTTCTCCCTCGACCTTGAATTCGACCTTTAGTGTTCGCTTGTCGCTCCCGTCGACAAGTTCGCCTTCGATGACAGATGAACTCACGCGGGCGTCGAAATATCCCTCTTTCGAGTAAAATTCGGCAAGCGTTCTGACCGCGTTTCTGATCCTCGCACGCGAGTACTCGCGACCCTTCAACTGGGAGACTTTTGCCATCAGCAGATCGTCGGCAAATGCCTTGTTGCCCGTAACGGTTACGTCCTCGACTATCGACGGCGGCCCGTCCTCGACCTGAAAGGTGATAATGAGGTCTTCGCCGTTCGGCGAAACACCCTGAACCACGCGAACCTGTGCGTCACGGTATCCGAGTTCATTTAGGAGAGAACGGATCGTAGCGGCATCGCGCTCGAGGATGCTTAGGCTCGTAAAGCCGCGGCCATAGCCAAAAAGTGGGATGATACCCAACAGATTTGCTTCCTGTGACTCGAGCACCGTCCGGATCTCTTCGATTGGCAAGCGGTCCGTACCCTTGATCCGCAAACTCTGAAGCCGCAATTTACGACTGGCCTTGACCTGATATCTGATCGTCACGGTTCGGTCTTTCAGATCCGACGTGCCGAGATTTGAGCACAGCAACTCAGTATCGTTGGGCATCGCGTCAACGCCGTCTCCAGGGAGTTGGGGTTCGACGCTACAGATTGGCCGGACGTTCGCAAAAAAATAGCCCTTTTCCTGAAAGTAGTTTTCGAGCCTGCGTTCGCCCTCGACGATCGCGGCGTAGTCCAGTGTCCCCTCGCGCTTTAGCGGCAAGATGCGGTCCAATGTCGAGTCGCTGACCTTGCCGGCGTCCGATTCGACGACGATCTTGACGATCGGTCCGACCTTTCCTTGAATACTGATCGCGATCGTGTTGCTGTCACTGTCATAGCTGACCCGCGGATCATCGAGTTCCGGTGCGGTCAGGTCTTGTTTTCTCAAAAACGCACGCAGACCGTCAATATCACGAGCGAGTGCCTCGCGGGAAAAGGGCGTTCCCTTTACCAATTTGACCGTTTTTGGTGGGATCAGACGGTCAAGTCCGGCTATGTCGATCTTCAGTTCCCCGACCTTTGCCTGTTCGCCCGGCACGACCGTAAAGACGACGGCGACCGAATTATCACTCTGCAGAGGCGTCTGAACGTAGGTTACTTCGGATCGGTAATAACCGCGTTCGCGAAGATAGTCCAGTATCTGGTCGGCATTGTTGCGAAGCGTCTGCTCAGTGATCGTCGAACCCGGAGCCAGCAAGTCGAGTTTGAACAGCAATTCCTGCTCAGTGATAGCCTTGTCCGAAAAATCTCCCAAAATGATCGACACCTTGTCAGCCTGCCGCTTGCGCCTGATCGCAAATCTCAGGTCGACGCCGTTGAGCCCATTCAACGATGCCGTGACCTTGACCTCGGCGATCTTGTCAGTCCGATACAGCGCCTCGATCGTATCGTGGATGTGGGTCGCCGAGTACAATGCACCGATGCGGTCTTTTACTATCACCCGAAACGGTTCAGCGGCGGGCAGATTCGGTTCGCCGCCATCGACGATGACATCGACCTTTTCGATAAGACGCTTTTCATATTTTGACTGAGCGGATGTCGCTTGCGTTAGCAAGGCGAACACGATCATCAAAAATACAAACAGTCCTAGCGTGCGGCCGCACCCGCGGCTATTGTTCCTTTTGTTGATGACTATGGCGATATCAGTCAAATTTCGCTTATCGAACTTTAAAATCTCTTTCTAAACCGTATTTCAAAACTAAAGTTGTCGCGCGTGCGAGTAACATTACTGAGCGAACGCTGTTCATACTGCGCGACGAACGAGAGCTTATTAGAGACGCGGTACTCAAGCGCCAAAACCTGATTTTGATCCTGCGATAAGTTGGTCGAGTACGTGACCCGCAAGTTGTTATTGATCTGCCTTCCGACGGTCAGGCGAGCCGAAGGATCTAGTTGCTGCCCCGAGATGATCGGGTCGATCTCAAAAACGTTGAGCCCAAATAGCTTGTCGGTCGCTCGGCGGGCTGGATTATTTATGATCGAATCCGTTAGTATCTCCGCCGCGGTATTGATACCGGTCTGAGCTAGAGTCGGAATGCCGCCGGCCGTATTGCTCAGAGCACCGGTCGTGATCAGCGACACCACATCCGCCTGCGGGAGCGCCGGACTCGACCTCAGCGTCGCCGTCAGCAACTCGGTATCGTTCAGCGGTCCTGCCAGATTGACAAATATCTGATAGCCGCCGATCTCGGTCTCAGCCTGTAGATTTATTATCGGATCGATCTCTGTATTTGGCGGAAACTCCAAAACTCCCCGTTGGACGTCGTACCGATCTTTGCGGTAAAACAGGGTCCCGCTATTGGCGGTGATCCGGCCCGACAACTGTGGATTGTTGGCATCGCCCGTTAATGCAAGCGAGACCGAAGCCGTAAGATCGGCGATGTTGTTGCGGACGATGAGTGCGTCGCGGCCCTCAATTATGAGGTCAAACCGCGGCGCCGAAACGGTCGACGGCCCGGTCGACAGAGATGTATCGCGGCGTGCCCCGACGACATTGGCGAGATCGATATCCTGTGAGTAAAGGCTGCGCTTAGCGAAAACACGGCCACCGATCGTGATCTGAAGGTTTTCCTTGTCCGTTCGCCGAATACCGGTGATCTCAAGCCTAGCGTCGCCGGTCGTTAAAAAGTCATTGGGGATCGGAACGGTGACACTGTCGCCGTTTACGTTGACGCGAAATGCCTTGACCGACAATCCACTAAGAACCGCTCCGCCCGTACCGGAAAATTTGCCGCCGCCCAGATAACCTGATGCGGATTCGATCTCAGCCTGATTTGAAGTAAATATAACCCGCGTTTTTACGCGGTCAAATGTCAGCCGGTCCGAACCGATAAAGGTCGCGATCGCCGCATTCTCGGTCTGTGCTGTTCCGGACAGTCGGGCAGTTTGATTTGGGCCCGAGTACCTGACGGCAACATCCGCAAATCCGGCAAAAAAGATATCGGTGGTAGCGAGATTCAGCAACGTCAGATTGATCCGGCCATCCACCGATAGATCGTTTACGCCCGTGTCGATCAGAGCCTTGTGGCCGCTGATCGTCATATTTGAACCGCCGCCGGCAAACTTTGCGTTCTCGAAGACGACCTCGCGGGTGTTGAACCGGATCATTATCGGTTCTACGGCGGCCAGCGGATTTTCTTGCACCGTCATTGCGAGTTGCGTAAATGCAGCAGTTCCGCTCAGACGAGAACCGGTATAGACAAACTCGCCCTTGTCATTTTGCTCGCGCAGATTGCCGCCAAACTCGATCCGTCCAGTCCCGGTCCCGGTGATCGGAACGCCCTTCAATTGCGGTACAAACGCCAGATATGGAGCCAGCGGACTCTGATCGAAGACTGTCGATACGCTGAATGGCAACTCGTCCCGATCAAACCTCACCGACGCGTCTATGACCTGCTGGCGACCTTCGAGATTTGCCATCAGGGAGGCGGTCAGCACTGCGTTCTCCGTCTTTGCGTTGATCAAAACATCGCCAAATGGACTGTCGCCAATATTGACCCCGCGAGCGCCGCCGGTCAGTTCGATCTTGTAACTCGACGGCGTATCACTCTTGCCCAATGCTTTGCCGGCTAGGTCAACAGCACCTGTGATGGACGGTATATTGTCATTTTTGGGTAATGCTGCGAGCAGCAGTTGTAGCGGTATCTCGCGGCCGACCAGATCGAGATCAAAATCCTTCGACTGGCGGTCATACATTCCCTTTGCCGTAAGCGAACCGTTTCCGACGCGTATCTCGCCGGTCTCAAGATCGATCTGCGTCCCGCGAAAGACCGCCTTTGCCTTGAGGTCGTCAAAATTCTGGCCGGCAACCACGCCGTTCTTAGACGCCAGGTCGATGCTGCCCTCGGCCTTATCCGGAAGTCCCTTGATATCGACCATTCCGGAGGTTGTGCCATTTAGATCCCGGAATCGTTCCGGCAGCGTGATGGGAAGTGCGGCAAGCAGATTACCGGTATTGATGCCGTTTAGTTTAGCCAATATCTCGACGCTGTTGGCCGTGCCAAACGGAACGATCAGCGAAAAATCCGCCGTACCGCCGCCCGACTCAGCCAGCTTTCCATTGTTCAACCTGAAAACATCTTCACTGACAGCAATATCGGCCGACAGGCGGCCCAGTTGCCGTCCGCGCATCGACACAAGCTCGATCGATGCCTTGCCGTCAACGTCAGGCGAGTATAGATTGCCCGTCAATCTACCCTCAAAACTCATACGTCCGGCGACGTCCACCTCGAGATCATTCAATTCCTGTTCGACATCCGGCGCCGCACCCGTGACTTCGAAAAGCCGTTTGATCTCGGCGGCATCGCTTGAGTTGACCTGCAGAGCAAGGTTGGACTCTTCTGCTCTCAGGTCAAATCGGCCGGTCGCAGTCAGTTCGCTCTTGTCCGTAAACAAACGCGCCTTTGAAATATCGAAAAGTCCTCTGAGTGCCGTAAGTTCGACGACGCCATTGACCGGCACCATACCGCGTTCGGCAGTGCCGGCGTTGGCGGTGATCGATGCGTCAACCTTACCCGATGCGGTACTGATATCGGTGCCGTCAAATGTCAGAGCGACCGAGCCGTTCGTACTGCCCTCGATCGGGATGACACGACCGCTCTGCAGTGCCGCGAGCTTTGATAGATCGAGTGAGCTAAAGACTGCGTCTACCCGAGATTGCGTTCGCGAATTTAGAGCGACAGTCACATTTCCGACGACATCACCGTTCATCACTCGGGCATTTAGTTGGTCGAGCAGTGCTCGGTCGTTGTTGATATCGACCTTTGCCGTCGCCGACCCGAGAGCAACCGAACCGACCATACCGCCGCCGATGCTCATATCGGCCGTGGCTCGATATCGTCCTGATCTCTCGAGTATGAATACGGGGCGGTTGATCTTTACAGCATTAAGCTCGCCGCCATCGGACAGGCTTTTTGTCTTCTTCAAGCTGATATTGCCGGCATCGACATCGCCCGATCGGCCCTCGAGCGTACCGTTACGGATCGTCAGACGGACACCCGCGATATTGAGGCTGCCGAGCACGGCGGAGTCGGTCTCGAGCCGAGCGACTCTCAGTTTGTCGGAGTAGATGACGGTGCCCGCGGCAGTGTCCTCAAGCGTGGCGAGCGGCGTTTCGATGCCTTCGACGATCGTGCCACTTGCGTCGATCCGTGAGGCTTTCAGATCAGTCGCCGTGAGGCCGACATTGCCCTTTCGAACGTCGATACTAAGCCGGTCGGCGGAGACGTTCTTGAGTTTCGCTGCTTTGGTTTCGGCCGTCTCGGATCTGACGCCGTTGACCTCGACCTGGGTGCGTCCGGTAACGCTTTTGACTTCAACGCCGCTGGAGGTTACTCCATTAAGGCGATAATCCTCGGTCACGTAGGACTTGGCAGCGACGTTGGGCGAAGAGATATCGACGCCACCATCGATGAGCTTAAGTTTGAGCTGTCTCGCTCTCAGATCCAATAGTTCGGTGTCGCCGATCGAAAATCTCTGCGCCCGGCCATTTCCGACCTCTGCCCTAAACTGACGGTCTTTGTACTCGGCCATTGCGTCCGATAGAAAGAGTCCGCCGAGCGATAATGTCGGCGATTTGGCGGCGATCGCCTGCAGTTCGCCAACCCAACGAAAATCAGTGCCGGTGCCCCGCACATTCCCCGTCAGTTTTGGAAAATCGACCTGAAAGTCCTCAAACGTGAGCATTTCTGCGACGGCTGTGCCGTTTGCGGTATAGTTTGCGTTAGTGCCCTCGACCGTTGCGGCTACATTGGCTGCCCGGAGATATACGCCGCCGGCACGTATCGCCTGCGAATCGGCGTTGCCCTCGACGCGATATGCCTCGCCGTGGCCGGTAACCTTACCCTTAAAATTACCGACACCGCGAAGAGCTGATCCGGGCGAAACAAAATTTGAGATCTGCGTTATGTCCAGTGTCGATTCGATCTGCAGTTCATAATTAGGGTCTGCCCAGTCGCGGATAATCCCAGTCAAGCTCGCTTGTCCGACCGGCGTATTTACACGAAGGTCGTTGATCTCGGCTCCGTGCCGATCGGCAATACCGATCGCCCGCAGATCGATATTCTGGATCCTCCGATCTTCGTAAGCAAAGTTAGAGTCCTTTGCAAAAATATCGAAATTGTAGCGTTTGCTCTCGGCATCAGCACCGGCCGAGGCCGCATCCGGGGCGAATGACACGGTCAGATCCTTGGCGTCGCCGGCGATCCGCCGCGAGGCGTCACCAAAGTGGATAACGCTGTCCGTTATGTTGACCTTGACCGAATCGTATCGAAAGTTTACGGACGAGCCGCGCTCATCCTCGATAAACTTCAGATTCGAAAAATTTGAGCGGCCGTTTTCGTCAAATTTGACCCACACCTCGGCACCGCTTACGTCTGATGACTCGAGACTGATGTCGCGAGTCAAACGCCATGCCAAAAGATCCAGCACCGTCATTCCGAGCCGCAGATCGCGGACAAAGAATAGCTTTTCACCGCTGACCTTGTCCTTGAATGTCGCATTTCGCATCTCAAGCGTCATCGGTGACGCGGTGACGCGAAATGATTCCGGCTCAAAATCGATGCCGATCTGATCGAGTTTTGACGTAAGTTGTCCCTTGATATAACCGTCAAAAACTCCAACTCGATAAAGTACAAAGATCGTGATCCCAACGACAACCAAAGCGAGAGCTGCGGCGCCGAATATCGCAAGCACCCGTCGGCGGCCAAACAACGAGCGGCGAACGGGCGCGACATTGCCGTCGTCGCCAGTATTTTCGCTTGGTTGGTTTTCGATCTTATCGTCTGCCATTCGATCGTATCTTCGGAAGCGTCTCGTTAGAGGCCGACGGTCTCAATTATTTCGAGGTCAAATGCCTCGATCGCCGAAAAACGCGGCGGATGATTGGTCAATAGTTTGATCCGCTTGAGCCCGAGGTCGCTCAATATCTGCGCGCCGATGCCGTAATCGTGTGTTTTGCCATATCCGGTCTGTTGCTTTGCGGTCGTAAAATCGAGGCCTTGCTCCTGCATCAATTTATATGTCCGCAGCTGATTGACGAGATCGAGATTATTTTCACGCTGCCGGAGATATAGAATAACGCCACGGCCCGCCGCCGATATCTTGCTCAGCGAAGATCGGATCGCGGTCGATGCCTCGCCGATGTTCGCACCGAACATCGCGAACGTAATATTCTCTGTTTGGACGCGAACAAGAGTCTCAGCCGTTGTATCGGAAACATCCCCGAGGACAAATGCCACGTGCATTTCACCGTTTATCTGATTTTGGTAAACTATTGCCCGCCAAGCTCCGCTTTCACTTGGCAGATCCGATTCGACAACGCGTTTGACTAACCGCTCTTTCCGGACGCGGTAGCGGACGAGGTCGGCGACGGAAATGATCTTTAGCTCGTGCCTGGCCGCAAATACTTCGAGTTCCGGCATTCGTGCCATCGTCCCGTCTTCATTCATTATCTCGCAGATGACCGCCGCCGGCGTCAATCCCGCGATCTTAGCGACATCGACACTTGCCTCCGTCTGGCCGACACGCACGAGGACGCCGCCGCGTTTTGCCCTCAGCGGAAATACGTGTCCGGGCCGGGCGAGGTCCGTGGCTTTCGACGCGGGATCGACAGCCTTGAGGATCGTCGTCGCACGATCAGCGGCCGAGATGCCCGTCGTTACGCCCTCGCGGGCCTCGATCGAGATCGTAAATGCCGTGCCCATACTCGAGGTGTTATCTGATGTTTGAGGTATCAATTGCAGCTCATCGCAACGCTCCTCGGTCAGCGGCAGACAGATGAGGCCGCGGCCGTGAGTCGCCATAAAATTGATGATCTCAGGCGTCACTTTTTCGGCGGCACAGACCAGATCGCCTTCGTTCTCGCGGTCTTCGTCGTCGACGATGATGATCATCTTGCCGTCGCGAATGTCGTCGACGGCTTGTTCGATTGATGAAAGGGACATTATTTTCTGATCTGACCGTGCTTTCCGGTTGTGCCGATCATCCTTGATTAGTACCTAAATATTAACGAATGGCGACGTTTTTTGCTAACAATATCGGCATTTTGGAGTTGTCCGCTCGAGCCGCACTCTACCCACGAAACTGCTTTGGTTACTTGTATTTGCTGATTATGCTGACAAAATAACAGTTTATGGCGCCGCCTCTGCCGGACAATTCAGCCAGGCTCAAACTCATTCTCCACGGACTTTTCCTAATTTCGGGAACAGTTACCGTGCTGATCGGGCAAGTTTTGCCGATCCTCGCCCGCCATTATTCGCTCAGCGATCTGCAATTGAGCTTTTATTTTCCGGCTCAGTTTGCGGGGTCGCTCGCGGGCACCTTTCTGACCAGTCGCTACGCTCGAAAGAATCAGTTTCTATTAGCGTCGATAATCGGAGCGGTTTTGATGGCGGCCGGACTGCTCTTGATGAACGTCGATTCCTTTGGCGTATCGCTCTTCGCATTCGGTTTGAACGGTGTCGGGATCGGACTCACACTGCCGGCGATCAATATGACGGTGCTCGAACTCAGTCCGCTGAACACCGCATCGGCATTGAGCTTCTTAAACTTTTTCTGGGGCGTCGGAGCAATCATCTGCAAGCCGTTTGTCGATCTATCGAGTGGTGGAAACGACATACTGCCAACAACGTTGATCCTTTGCGTTCCTATGCTGATTGCGGCGTCAATGCTTTATTTTCAGCCGACACGCATCATTGAAACCGGCACCGATAATAGCGGCGCCGAGGATAGCGGCACGCCGATCTGGTCTTTGCCGTTGGCGTGGGTGATCGCACTTTTCAATTTTATCCACGTCGGCTTTGAGAGTGGAATGGGCGGATGGTTGACGACCTACACCGAAAGGGTCGATAGCACGCAGATCGGCCAATGGGTATCACCGACGCTCGTATATTTTTTGCTTTTTGTCATCGGCCGCGGCGTCGCTCCACTGATGTTTCGTTTTCTGAATGAAAACAAGATGCTATTACTCGGTCTTTTTGTCGTGCTGGCCGGAATGATGACGACCGTTACGGCCGTATCTGTTCTGACGCTTGGCATCGGGGCGGCGATCGCCGGATTTGGAACTTCCTGGATCTTTCCCACCAACGTCGCCAGATTTTCAAAAACGTTCGGGCCGGAAGCTTCACGGCGGGCAACGCCGCTTTTTATTTGCGGAACTCTGGGTGCAGCATCCTCGACTTGGTTGATCGGTTTTGTGTCTGATCGTACAGGCGATCTGCGTTCGGGAATGTATGTGCTCGTCGGATGTATTGTGTTGCTGATCGGTGTCCAGGCAGTGATCGGTATGCGTCGCCGGGTAGAGGCTTAATCGTCCAGTTTCAAACCTTTAAGATACTCGCGAAACTCGCCGCCGAGATCCTCGCGCTTGAGTGCATACTCGACTGTCGCTATCAGAAATCCGAGTTTGTCGCCCGCATCGTGACGCGTACCGTCGAGTTTGACGGCGTAGAACGGCCTTGACCTGAGCAATAGACGCATCGCATCGGTGATTTGTATCTCGCCGCCGGCACCCGGAGCGGTTTGCTCGATCGCTTCAAAAATATCCGGCGTAAAGATATATCGGCCGATGATCGCAAGATCTGACGGAGCGTCGGCAAAGGCCGGTTTTTCGACCATATCCTTGATCTTATATACGCCGGGCTCAACCTCATCCGCATCGATCACGCCAAAACGAGAGATAGCCTCGCCCTTGACCTGCATAGTCGCAATAACCGGCGCCTGATATTTTTCAAAGACGTCCATCATCTGTCTCAGAGCGGGTCGTTCGGCATCGACGATGTCGTCCGCTAAGAGTGCGGCGAACGGTTCGTGACCGACAAAATCCTTTGCCTGATAGATCGCGTGCCCGAGGCCCAGGGCTTGCTTTTGCCGCGTGTAGCTTATCTTAGCGATGTCCGAAATAGCCCGCACCTGCTCAAACATTTCGCTCTTGCCCTTGTCCTGCAGCAGCTTTTCGAGTTCGAACGAAATATCAAAATGATTTTCGATCGCACTCTTGTCGCGGCCCGTGATGATCAGTATCGATTCGATACCGCTGGCGACAGCCTCCTCGACCGAGTATTGGATCAACGGTTTGTCGACGAGCGGCAGCATCTCCTTAGGCGACGATTTGGTCGCCGGCAGAAATCTTGTACCCAATCCGGCTGCGGGAAAAACGGCTTTGCGAACTTTGTTTGTCATAGCGCTTTTGCTAAATTCGTGTTGTCTTTCAGATAAAGACAAACTTTAGATTTTAGGTTAAAAACGCCCGATAAACAAACATCCAGAGTTGTGTCCGGCGAATAAAAATGCGGTCAAAATTACCGCCAATTCGAGAGTAGATCAAAAATGCTGGACCTTAACTTTGTTAGAGAAAATTTTGACGTCGTCCAGGCCGCACTTGCTAACCGCAATTTCCCGCTTGACACCTTAAACGAGTTTGCCGCACTCGACATCGAGCGCCGCCGCGTGATCGGTGAATCAGACGGCATAAACCAATTGCGCAACGCCGCGAGTAAAGAGATCGGTGCATTGATGCAGTCCGGCGACCGCGATGCTGCCGAGGTGAAAAAGGCAGAGGTCGCGGGCCTCAAGGACAAGCAGTCGGCGCTCGAATCGCAACGCGATGCGGCCGAAGCCGCGATGAGGAATATCCTCATCAACCTCCCCAACATCCCGGCATCGGATGTCCCGGTCGGCGCGGACGAAACCGCTAACATAGAGGCCCGCAAATGGGGTGAACCGCGTAATTTTGAGTTTGAACCGAAGGATCACGTGGATCTCGGCGAGGCTCTCGGCATCCTCGATTTTGAACGCGCTACTAAGATCGCAGGCTCACGATTTGCGATCCTGAACGGCGCGGGAGCGAGGCTTGAGCGGGCACTCATCAATTTTATGCTCGACGTCCACACGACCGAACACGGCTATACCGAGACGTTGCCGCCATATCTGGTCAATCGGACATCGCTATTCGGTACCGGACAACTACCTAAATTTGACGCGGACCTTTTTAGCATCAACGACGAACGAGGTTTTTCGCTGATCCCTACGGCCGAGGTTCCGGTAACGAATTACTATTCGGGCGAGATCCTCGACGCTTCGGACCTGCCGAAATACTTCACGGCATACTCGATGTGCTTTCGCAGCGAAGCAGGTAGCTATGGCCGCGACACCCGTGGACTGATCCGTCAGCACCAGTTCGAAAAGGTCGAACTCGTGAAGATCTGCCTGCCCGAAAGTTCGGCCGACGAACACGAGAAACTCACCGCCGATGCCGAACGCATACTGCAGATGCTCGGATTGCCCTACCGAACGGTCATACTCTCGACCGGCGATATGGGATTTGGTGCGCAGAAGACCTATGATCTTGAGGTGTGGCTGCCGGGCCAAAATACCTACCGCGAGATCTCAAGCTGCTCGAACTGCGGTGATTTTCAATCACGCCGGATGAATCTGCGCTTTCGCCGCAGCGGCGGAGCAAAGCCCGAGTTTGCCCATACACTCAACGGCAGTGGCCTCGCCGTCGGACGAACCTGGCTCGCCGTTGTCGAAAACTATCAGCAGGAAGATGGCTCGATCCTGATCCCCGAAGTGCTTCGCCCGTATATGAACGGGCTGAGCGAGATCAAGAATATTTAGCCGTGACTAACGTGGATAGACTTTGGTAGAAAATACGTGAGTTAGCAAATTCTGCTCCGCGTCGTCCGCGATCGACGGTGGCAAAAACCTTCTTTGGGCATCTCCCGAGGTTGACCAATATCAGTCGTGTAATTACGATGTAATTATGAAAACCCAGATCATCCAGATCGGTAATTCGCAGGGCATTCGCATTCCGAAAGTTTTGCTTGAAGAAAGCCGGATCATTGGTGAGGTCGACCTCGAACTCCATCCCGACGGCATCCTGATCCGAAATGCGCAGAAGCCGCGTTCGAATTGGGACGCTCGGTTCAAGGCAATGTCGGAGAACGAGGATGACGAACTTATCGGCGGCAGATCGACCACCGAGTTCGATAAAAAGGAGTGGCAATGGTAGAACGCTTTGACGTTTTTTTGGTCAATCTGGATGACGAGATCTGCGGGGACGCAAAAAATACCCGGCCGTGCGTTGTCGTGTCGCCGAATGAGCTGAACAGCAACATTGCAAACGTGATCGTCGCCCCGCTGTCCTCGAATACCGCGCCGTACCCGACGCGGATCCCGGTCACATTTCTAAACAGCGAACGCTCGGTCGTACTCGACCAACTGCGGGCGGTCGACAACGCCCGTCTTGTGAAAAAGGTCGGCGTCCTCGAATCTGCGGCTCGAAAGCCGATCCTCGATTGTCTTACAGAAATGTTCGCCGAATAGATCAGACGGCGGTCTTCGAACGGTTCCAGTGTCCATCCATTTCGCCGAGGCTAGCGTCCTCGAGCGAGCGCCCCTCTTTACCAAGTTCGTCTTCGATATACTTAAATCGGGAACGGAATTTCCGATTGGTCTTTTTTAGCGCCGTCTCTGGCTCAACGCCTAAGTGTCGTGCAAGATTTTGTATTACGAAGAGCAGGTCGCCGACCTCTTCTTCGACATTTGCGGTGTCGCCGCTCTCGATCGCGGCCTTTAGCTCGGCGGTCTCTTCGTTAAGTTTGTCGAAGATCTGTCCCGCGTTTTCCCAGTCAAATCCGACCTTGGCTGCCTTTTTTGTAAGCTTGAGCCCCTCGAGCAATGCGGGAAAATGCACCGGAACCTCGTCCAGGATCGAGTCTCTCACTTTCTCGACCTTGCCGGATGCTTTCCTTTCGTCAGCCTTGAGCTGATCCCAATTGTCTAGAACGTCCTCGGCCCTTGCGAAATTGGCGTCTCCGAAAACGTGTGGATGGCGCAGGATCAGTTTCTGCGTAACGCCCTCGGCAACGTCGTCGATCGTAAAATCACCGCGTTCGGCCCCGATCGTGCCGTGAAATACCACCTGGAGCAACAGATCGCCTAGTTCCTCTGTCAGATTTGCGGTGTCGCCCGTCTGGTCGGCCTCCTGGATCGCGTCAAATGTCTCATACGCTTCTTCGAGCAGATATTGAGCGAGCGAAGCATATGTTTGCTCGTGATCCCAAGGGCAACCATCCGGTGCACGGAGTCGAGCCATCACACCGACGAGTTCATCAAATGATTTGGACATAGGACAATTAGAGTCAAGCGAGGCGTTTGAGTCAAGCGACCCGACTGCCCCGAACCGCTTCCAACACTCAAACGCAAAATGCTAATATTAAATAAGGATTTCAAACATATGATCGGCAAGGAAGATAACAACGAAGAAGTAAGTTTTAAGGTAGCTGACCGGCGAAAGTTTAACTCCGACGGTTCACTCAGAGACGGCGTCACGCTCGACCCGCCAAAGCCTGTTGTCGAAACACCGGCACCGCCGGCTGAGCAGGAAACTTCGGCTGACCCTGCGTTAGGCCAATACGAGGACGCGTATCTCGATGACGAACCGGCATTGGATGACGATGGCGAGATACCGGGGGCGAAAGACCCGGCGAGCTTTGTTAATTTTCTCTCGACGCTCGCAACCAACGCCGCCGCCGCGCTTGGGGCGATGCCGCATCCGGTAACCGGCCAACGAAGCCTGGATCTCGATTCGGGCAAATATTGGCTCGACGTATTGTCTATGCTCAGAGACAAGACTAAGGGAAACCTACACCCCAAAGAAGACCGTCTGCTCGAGGGTCTTTTGGCGGATCTCAGAATGCAATATGTCCAGATCGTTCGCGCGACCGAAGAGAAGCTGAAAGCTCAGGCGGCGCAGAAATTCTCCGGCGCCGATATTCTTGGCAAGAAATAGGATTCACCGCGGTAGGCAAATAGGACGCAGGGGCATTCACGATAATTTGGTTTTAGTGATCGTTTCCACTCCCAATAATTGTATTGGTATCTCTGTGCCTTTGTGGTGAAAATTACAAATGAAACTCACCTTCCTCGGTACAGGTACATCGACCGGCGTTCCCTCGATCGGGTGCGATTGTGCTACGTGTATTTCTAGTGACCCGCGTGACCAGCGACTGCGAGTATCGATCCTGATCGAACACGCGGGGCGGTCGATCCTCGTCGATACGTCGATCGATTTTCGCCAACAGGCATTGCGCGCCGGGATCCGGCATCTGGACGCCGTGCTGATCACACATTGTCACGTCGATCACGTGTTTGGCCTTGATGATATTCGCCCGCTTAACTTTCGCTACGGTGCGATGGGCGTTTATGCCAATGAGATCGCCTGGACCGATATGAGGCGGATCTTTCAATACATTTTCAAGCCGTCCCACTTCGGCGGCGGACTGCCGCAGTTGATCCCGCACACGGTCGTACACAATGCACCGTTTATGATCGGTGACGAGATCGAGATCACACCGCTCGAGGTGATACACGGCAGGCTGCCGGTGATCGCGTATCGGTTCAATGATTTTGCTTACGCGACCGACCTTAAGACGATCCCGCCGGACTCTCTGGACGGCCTCCGCGGACTGGATGTTCTCGTTCTGGACTGCGTCCGATTTAAGCCCCACGAAACTCATTTATGCTTGGAGGAGGCACTCGGCTATATCGATGAACTCAAACCGAAGCGAGCCTATCTGACACATCTCAATCACGACGTACTTCACGCTCGGGACGAGCATATGCTGCCCGACAATGTCTGGTTTGCCCACGACCAGTTAGTGGTCGAAAGTAATTGAGGTTTTAGTTTTCCACAAGTGGATTTCCGCTTAAATGCTTGCGCCACAATGCGTTATCAAAATCTCACCGATTATCTAACGCTCCACTTGAGGCGAGGCGCGCTAATTGTTGTAAAAACGCGACTTATCGTAATCTTTTAAAACCACTATATTTTGTGTTGACAAAGCCTAGTCACTACCATATAGTCTATATCCACGCGGCAAGAACTGCTGATAGCTCGGGCAGATTCCCGCGTGAAAATACTTAAAAATGCGGTGTATAAGTTGGCCTCGATCATCTGCCAAATCGGTAGAACGCGATGTGGGCTAGTAGGACTTTCACTCTTTTTTATGCCTCAAAACCCCGAATGCAGCGGTTTGTCGTGCTTGCGTCAGGGAGCTTTGACGACTGAACTTTGAATTATGGATAACAATTTCGCACCGGCCGGTACGGCAACTTCGAGACAGACAGACAACGCGGCTCAGACCTCGATGCAGGTACTCAAGCGAAACGGTTCGCTCGAGCCTGTCGACATTAATAAGATCGTCCGAGCGATCACCCGCTGCTGCGTTAATCTGCCGTCGGTCGACAGCCTCCGCATCGCGACCAAGACGATCAGCGGATTGTACGACGGTGCGACGACCAAGGAACTCGACAAACTCTCGATCCAGACGGCTGCGAGCCTTATCTTTGAGGAACCGGAATATTCACGACTCGGTGCACGCCTGCTCAACCAGTACGTCGAAAAGGAAGTCCGCAATCAGGAGATCCATTCGTTTTCACAGTCGATCGCTTTCGGCGTTAAAGAAGGCCTGATCGGCGAACGCGTCGCCAAGTTTGTCATCGACAATAGCCGCAAGCTCAACGATGCCATCGACCAGAGCCGCAATGACCTTTTTGAATTTTTTGGGCTGCGGACACTGTACGATCGCTATCTTCTCAAAAATCCGGAAACGCGTGACGTCATCGAAACTCCGCAGTTTTTCTGGATGCGGGTCGCGTGCGGCCTGGCGGAGAGTCCGTATGAGGCGATCGATCTTTACCATCTGTTTTCGTCGCTAGAATACGTACCGTCGACCCCGACGCTGTTTAACTCAGGCACGCGTCACGAGCAGCTTTCGTCGTGCTTTCTGCTTGATTCGCCGCTCGACAGCCTCGACAGCATCTATAAGAAGTACGCCGACGTGGCGATGCTATCTAAATTCTCAGGCGGCATCGGCATTGCCTATCACCGCGTTCGTTCTCAGGGCTCGCTCATCCGCGGCACCAACGGCCATTCGAACGGTATCGTGCCGTGGCTGAAGACTCTTGATTCTTCGGTTTCGGCCGTTAATCAGGGCGGTAAGCGCAAAGGTGCGTGCTGTGTATATCTCGAGACCTGGCACGCGGACATCGACGATTTTCTCGAACTGCGCGACAACACGGGCGACGAAGCCCGCCGCACGCACAACCTAAATCTGGCCAACTGGATCCCGGACCTGTTTATGAAACGCGTCCAGGCCGATGGCCAGTGGTCGCTGTTTGACCCGAAGGTCGTACCGCATTTCCCCGACCTATACGGCGATGATTTTGAGGCCGCGTACGTCAAAGCCGAAGAAGATGGCCTGTTTATGCGGCAGATCAATGCCCGTGACCTGTACGCCAAGATGATGCGGACGATGGCCCAGACGGGCAATGGCTGGATGACGTTTAAGGACGCCTGCAACCGCAAATCAAACCAGACCGCACTGCCGGAAAATGTCGTTCATCTCTCGAACCTTTGCACCGAGATCATCGAGGTCACATCTGATAGCGAAACCGCTGTGTGCAATCTCGGTTCGATCAATGCATCCCGGTATGTCAGAGACGGCCAGTTTGACTTCGACAAACTCCGCAGCAACGTCCGCCTCGCGGTTCGTCAATTGGATAAGGTCATCGACCTTAATTATTACGCGATCCAGTCGACGGCCGACTCAAACAATCGTTGGCGCAACATCGGACTCGGTGTGATGGGATTGCAGGACGTTTTCTTTCAGATGCGTCTGCCATTCGACTCGGACGAAGCTCGTAAAATTTCGGCCAAGATCCAAGAAGAGATCTATTTTGCCGCCCTTGACGCATCGGCAGACCTCGCCGTCGAACGCGGAATGCATCCGGCATTTGCCGACACACGCGCGGCACACGGTGACCTACAGTTCGATTTTTGGGGCGTCACGCCGGACGACCTCGGCCGTTGGGATGCACTTCGTGAAAAGATCATTTCGACCGGACTACGTAACAGCCTGATGATCGCCATCGCACCGACTGCGACGATCGCCTCGATCGCCGGTTGCTACGAGTGCATCGAACCGCAGGTATCTAATCTCTTTAAGCGCGAGACGCTCTCGGGCGATTTTGTCCAGATCAATAAATACTTGGTCAGAGAACTTAAGACGGCGGGGCTTTGGACCGATGAGATCAGAAACAAGATCAAACTCAGCGAAGGCTCCGTGCAGGACATCGACGCATTTAATGACGAGTTAAAAGCGATTTACCGAACGGCGTGGGAAATCCCTATGCGATCCTTGATCGATATGGCCGCAGATCGCGGAGCCTTTATCGACCAATCGGCCTCGCTTAACCTCTTCATGGAAAGCCCGAATATCGGCAAACTCTCGTCAATGTATATGTACGCTTGGCAAAAAGGCCTTAAGACGACCTACTACCTGCGTTCACGTCCCGCAACGCGGATCGCACAAGTCGCCGCCGCCGATAATATCGCCGCCGTTATCGAAGAACCGAAAAAGGTTTACACGGACGAGGAAGCGTTGGTGTGTTCGCTGGAAAATCCAGAGGCCTGCGAAGCGTGCCAATAGCAAATGATGAATTTCGAATGACGAATATCGAATGAAGGAATTTGATCTCAAATCGCGGACGAAGCAGTTTGCATTGCGAATCATCAAGCTTTTTAGATCACTTCCAATATCATCAGATGCACAAGTAATTGGCAAACAAGTTTTACGAAGTGGCACGAGTGTCGGAGCACAATATCGAGAAGCTTGTAGATCGCGATCCGATTCGGAATTCATCAGCAAAATGTCCAGCAGTCTTCAAGAATTGGACGAGACGGCCTATTGGTTAGAAATCTTAGTCGAGGGTGACTTTGTAATCGCTGAAAAATTAAAAGGATTACAAGACGAGACAGAACAATTGATTGCGATATTTGTGACTTCGATCAAGACCGCAAAATCAAAGAAATAGCTTTTCTGCTCCGACATTCGATATTCGTTACTCGAAATTCAATATTATGCTTTTAGATCCTGGATTTAATTTAACGCTTCGCCCGATGCTGTATCCGGAGTTTTACGAGATGTACCGGAACTCCATCAAGAATACTTGGACAGTCGAGGAAGTAGATTTTTCGACCGATGTGATGGACCTCAAAAACAAGATGACGTCGGCCGAGCGGCATATGATCAATCGCTTGGTCGCGTTTTTTGCGACGGGTGACTCGATCGTGTCGAACAATCTCGTGCTGAATCTGTACAAGCACATTAACGCGCCCGAGGCTCGGATGTATCTGTCGAGACAGCTTTTTGAGGAAGCGGTCCACGTGCAATTTTACCTGACACTGCTCGACACCTACATCCCCGACCATCACGAACGCGAACAGGCCTTTGCGGCAGTGGACAATATTCCATCGATCCACACGAAGGCTCAGTTTTGTATGAAGTGGATCGACACCATCAACGATCTCGATTCGCTTCAGACGCCGGAGCACCGTCGGCAGTTTTTGCTCAATCTGATCTGTTTTGCAACCTGTATCGAGGGGCTTTTCTTCTTTGCGGCATTCGCCTACGTCTATTTTCTGCGTTCTAAGGGCTTGCTCCACGGCCTTGCTGCCGGCACCAACTGGGTTTTCCGCGACGAATCCGCCCATATGGCGTTTGCCCTCGAGGTCGTCAACAAGGTGCGGATCGAGCAACCGGAGCTTTTCGACGATAGCCTGCATCGCCAGATCGTCGAGATGATCGACGAGGCCGTCACCTGCGAAATGCATTTTGCCGAAGACATCCTATCCGGCGGTATTTCGGGGCTCTCAACCGGCGATATGCGGCAGTATCTCGAGTACATCGCTGACCAGCGTCTGGCAATGCTCGGCCTGCAAAAGGTCTACGGTGCGAAAAATCCATTTTCGTTTATGGATCTGCAGGATGTACAGGAACTCGCTAATTTCTTCGAACGCCGCGTCTCGGCGTATCAAGTAGCGGTCGCTGGTGACGTGAGTTTTAACGAATCTTTCTGAGCAATTTTTGGCGAGACGATATCAAGCTAGATATCGGAGGCGGACGCTGAGTCATCTGGCGTTCCGCGTCTGCTCACCTGTCGCCAAAGACTGAAGAGAAGGCCGAGAAATGCCGTCGCCCACGCGGCAAACGCAACATAAAAGAACGTTGTCGGCAGAAACCCAAGGAAATCAAATCCCATAGCGTGGCTCATACGCTCGGTACTCACCGCGTACATACCGAGTGGAAAAACCGCGCCCCAGTAGAGCGGGTCGTATCGCATAGGGAATCTTTTGTAAACGTACCGCCAAAGACCAAGTATCACAAGCATTGGGATCCACCACGTGCCGGTCGCCCAATAAAAGACCGTAAATCCCTTGATAAAGGGCAACAAAGACGTTAGGTACGGCGCATCGGGCGCATTTATTATGAGCAGCGATCCGGCCAGTGTCGAGATGGCCATTGCTCCCATATTGATCCAGTACGGTGGTGACAGATCATTGGGCGAAAACGGAAAAAAAGTGTAGCGGTAAAAGATAAGCGACATCATCCAGATGTACAGCATACCGCCCCACAGCCACATCGAGAGCGCAAGAAAGTTCATCTCCAGCTTTCCGGGCTGGGTTACGTGAGCGGCGAGCAGGGCGCTGAGTACTGAGATCGATTGTGTCGCCACAACGGCGAGCAGCCAGGCTCCGCTGATTCCCTTATCCAGCGTTGGTTTGTTTTCGCGGATGGTGAATCCCGCAAATATTGTGTATGTAAGTCCGATCCAGAGCGAGAGAGCCGCCACACCAAGTACCGTGGCCGTGCGATAGTCTTCCGTAAGCAATACGAACTGCGCTCCCAGAATGCCGGTCGCGGCAACGGCGGTGAAAAACCCCGGGCCGCGCAGATGATCGGTCATATCGCTCACAAAATTGCGCGGATATCGGATCAATCTGAGTATAGTCAGGGACCAGACCGCTGCGTATATAAATATATTGAGTAGAAACAGCGATTTGGCAATGAATGGGATCTCTAAACGGTGAGCAGCAAGCGAGACTATACCAGTCGCCATTACTATGCCGAAATACGCGGGCGACAGGTCCGCAACCGGGGCGAGAATTCCGGGGCTTTCACTCCTCTGTGGTGTTTCGGACACTGCTGGAAAAGTCCTCCTCAAACGATCAAAGATGCTACTAAGACCAAGTCGCACCTAGCCGCTAATTTACCGTCAAATGCATAGGACCATCGCTAGACCTCTAAAATGTACCACGAAATCGCGAAAGCCATAACACCCTCCCACGGGCACTATACCTGAACGGCATACAGCCGTTAGGTTTTGTGCGAGTTCGGATGATCCTCGACGCAAAGTTGTCGGCGGCATCGGACATACCTATCAGACGATCGCGAGGGCTGTTTTATCGGTAGATCAGTTGTTCGCTTCGTGTTCGGACCAACTGCAATCTGATATATTGGATTGACTGAATAACTGTGTGGAGTCCGAGTTGATATGCAGCATTTCGACGTTCTAATAATCGGTGCGGGGCTATCCGGGATCGGTGCCGGAGCACGACTTCGGATGGATTGCCCGGAAAAGAGTTTCGCGATCCTTGAGGGGCGTGAGGCGTCCGGCGGAACTTGGGATCTGTTTCGATATCCGGGCATACGGTCGGACTCGGATATGTTCACGCTCGGTTATAGGTTTAGGCCGTGGAGCGAACCGAAGGCGATCGCTGACGGGCCGTCGATACTCAACTATATTCGCGAAACCGCTACGGAGTACAACCTCGACAAAGAGATCCGGTACGGACATCGAGTACGTCGGGCGGCATGGTCATCAGAAGATTCGCAATGGACCGTAGAGGCGGAAACGCGACCGGTAGGGAGTGTGTCTACGCCCGGCAAAAACGGGACGCTCGCGGACGCGGGCGATCCTGACACAGTGCATTTCACTTGCAAATTCCTTTATCTGTGCACAGGTTATTACGATTATACATCGGGCTACACACCCGAATGGCCCGGCTTTGACGACTATACAGGAACCGTCGTTCATCCGCAGAAATGGCCTGAGGATCTCGACTACGAGGGCAAAAACGTGGTCGTTATCGGCAGCGGAGCGACTGCCGTCACGCTGGTTCCGGCAATGGCCAAAACCGCCGCTCACGTGACGATGCTCCAGCGTTCGCCGACCTACGTTGTGACGATGCCGGCACAGGACAAGATCGCAAATTTTCTGCGTTCGATCTTACCGGCAAGGGCCGCGTATATGCTTTCGCGATGGAAAAACGTCTTTCGGCAGATGTTCTTTTACCAACTGTCGCGCAAGCGTCCGTCGTTTATGAAACGCCTTATCGCCAAGGGCGTCCGGAGTGAACTCGGGGCGGATTATCCTGAGGAGCATTTTACGCCGGACTATAACCCTTGGGATCAACGCTTGTGTATCGTGCCGGACTCTGACCTTTTTAAGGCGATCCGCGACGGCAGGGCTTCAGTGGTGACCAGCGAGATCGACACATTTACCGCGACCGGTGTGCGGCTGAAAAGCGGCGATCAGCTCGACGCTGACATCATCGTCACGGCAACGGGCCTGGTTCTAAAAATAATGGCCGGACTCGAACTCGTCGTTGACGGCGCTCCGGTCGAGCTTTCAAAGCTATTTGCCTACAAAGGGATGATGTATAGCGACGTGCCAAACCTCGCTCAAGCTTTTGGATATACCAACGCCTCTTGGACGCTGAAATGCGACCTCACATCCGAATACGTCTGTCGGCTGATCAAGTATATGGACGATAATCGTATGGCCTCGTGCGTGCCGCGCCTCTCTGATCCGGCCGTAAAACCCGAACCCGTGCTCGATTTTAATTCCGGCTACGTTATCCGCGCCCTCGGCGAGTTGCCCAGCCAGGGCTCAAAACATCCCTGGCGACTGCATCAAAACTACGTCAAAGACCTCTCGATGCTCCGCTACGGACGCGTCGATGACGGGACGATGGAGTTTCGCCCCGCCGAGCGATAACGGCCCTTGTACCACCTGACGTGTTAAAATAGCTTTTTCTTTGTCGTATGAAGATCTTTCACGGAACCGAAAACGCAAATATTGCCCGGCCGACCGTCTTGACACTCGGTGTTTTTGACGGGCTACACCTCGGGCATCAGCGAATAATGCGCAAGGTGGTCGAACGCGCTCGGGCGATCAATGCGGTACCTACGGCGATCACTTTTGATCCGCATCCACGGGCGGTACTCCATCCGGAATCAGCCCCGCCGCTGCTGCAGACGCTCGATCAGCGGCTGGCAACGCTTGATATGCTTGGGATCAGACAGGCGATCCTTATCCCCTTTACCCGTGAGTTTGCAGGCCAACCGGCCGAAGATTTCCTCTCAGACATCATTCACGATCGCCTGCAGGCTCGCGAGGTTTATTTAGGCAAAGGCTTTGCTTTCGGCAAGAATCGCGGCGGCAATATCGACCTTTTGCGTAAGATGAGCCGCGATCTTGGGTTTGTTGCCGAAGAGGTCGAGGAGGTGCAACTCCGCGGTCAGCGTATCAGCTCATCGCGGATCCGTGAGCTCCTCGACGATGGTCGCGTCAATCTTGTCCGCCGAATGCTCGGGCGGCCATACGGCGTCGAGGGCCTCGTCGTTCACGGCAATCACCGCGGGCGTACGATCGGTTTTCCGACGGCCAATTTGAAGCCGCATAATCGAGTGATCCCACGATATGGCGTTTACGCGACTGCCACCCTGCTCGGCGGCGAGTGGCGACGCAGCATCACTAATATCGGCATCCGGCCCACGTTTGAATCCGATTACGAACCATCGATCGAAACACATATATTCGACTTTGACGGAGATCTCTACGGAGATGTCCTGCGGGTGCGGTTCCTAAGGCGCATCAGGGACGAGAAGAAGTTCGGCGGCGTTGACGAACTCAAGGCTCAGATCGAGATCGATTCACAGAGCGCGAGGAACTATTTTGACCACGAGGGCGTAAGGAATATGCTCGTGGACCTGAGGAGATAACGGAGACGCGGGCGAAATTAAACAGCAAAGTAGCTGTCCGCCCTGGCATCTAAGATCTCGATCGTAGCATTTGAGCATTTGCCCGATGTGAACGAATTAGATATTTACCGCAGTCACGGGCGGCGGTTAACAGACTAAAATGAGTAATTTAGGCTTTGAGGCCACTACATTGGTAAAAGAGCGTTCGGTCCGTGCCAATGGCAACGGCGGTCAGCATTTTGTTTCCACCGACGATCTGGCGATCGCTAAGCTTGTGACTAATAAGCAGCTCATCGCCGAAGAGAAGTTTCTACAGAAAAAAGAAGCTGAGGTTGAGAGTGTCTATCACGGCTGGCGCGGTTATTGGCGTTTGTTTCAGATCTCGCGCGTCATCGTGATGCTCGCGGCGTATCTGTACCTCGATCAGTTCGATATGCACCGCCAGGGGCAACTGAGGCACAAAAAGCACCGTATGCAGACCGCTATGCGTCTGACACGTATGGCCGTTTATGGCGAAAAGCTCTATTCCGTAAGGCTCTGGTTCGCCCAACGGTCAACCGCCCTGGCGAGACGCTTCGTGCTCGGTAGCAACTCAAATCGCGAACACAATCAAGAAAGGCAGGCGATCTGGCTTAAGGAAAAGCTGATCGAACTCGGGCCGACATTTATCAAGATCGGCCAGTCGATGGGTACGCGCGCAGACCTTTTGCCGTTGCCGTTCGTCAAGGAACTCGGCACGCTGGTCGACAGTGTTCCGCCCTTTCCTAACGAGATCGCATTTGCCCGCATCGAGCACGAACTCGGATGCAAGATCAACGAGATGTACGCCGAATTTGAGCTTGAGCCAGTGGCTGCGGCATCGCTAGGGCAGGTTTATCGTGCACGCCTGCACACCGGCGAAGAGGTCGCTGTCAAGGTTCAGCGTCCTAATCTCGATGCGACCATCAAGGGCGACCTTGTAATTCTGCAAAAGGTGGCAAAGTTCGCCGAGCGATTTCCAAAGCTCAACGAGAATGCCGACTGGGCCGGAATGTTGCGAGAGTTTGACGTAACCGTCCACGAGGAAATGGACTATATGGCGGAGGGGCAAAATGCCGAACGCTTTAGAATAAATTTTAAGAACTGGAACGACGTCCACGTCCCGACGATCTATTGGAACGCGACTACATCTAAAGTGATGACAATGGAGTTCATCCACGGTGCCAAAGTCACTGATGTGGACGAACTCAAGCGGAGAGACGTATCGCCGGAAAAGGTAAATCGGCTTTTGATCAAGACGTATCTCAAGCAGTTACTCGAGGACGGATTTTTTCACGCTGATCCGCATCCGGGCAATCTGTTAGTGATGCCGGACGGACGCGTCGCTTTTTTTGATTTTGGAATGGTGGGACGCATTACGCCGGACCTGCAGTCCAAAATGATCGACGCATTTTTTCACGTCGTCAGCAAAGATGCGGCGGGTATCGCGGACGATCTGATCGCACTTGATTTTCTCAAGCCCGGGACCAATCCGATCGTGGTCAAACCGGTCGTCGAAAAGATGTTTGAGTTTCACCTCAACCGCAAGCTAAAGGACGTCAACTTTAAGGAATTGACCTACGACCTTGCTGACGTGATGTACGACTATCCATTTCGTCTGCCGTCAAATTTCACGTATATTATGCGTGCACTGATGACGCTCGAGGGCATCGGCATCATTACCGATCCGGAATTTAATTTCTTTGAGACTGCCAAGCCGTACGCCAAGGAGTTTATGCTCCGGCGTGAGGGCAATGATTTTCGAAAGGCATTCGTCGACAAAATAATGGGCCGCGACGAGGGCGGAAAGATCGACTGGGATCGCACTTGGAAACTTGCGAAAATGGCCTTTAAGTCCGTATTGAACACAGGAATCTAATGACACTCGCGGAGCGGGCATTTCCGGAGAAGACCGCCGGGGCGGCCGATGACGTCGTCGCCCGCACACGCGAATTGGTGCTGTCACACGGATGGAATTCGACCTCGTTCCAAATTGTAAATCCGGGAATTCTGCGTTGGTTCTCAGCAGACGGTGACGCGGTCGTCGGGTATATTTCGTCTAAACGAGTTCGCGTCGTCGTGGGTGCGCCGGTATGTGAAAAGTCGCGACTCGATGCGGTTGTCGCCGAATTTGAGGCTGACGCCGAGCGGGCGGGCGAGACGGTATGCTATTTCGGCGCTGAGTCCAGGCTCGAGGCCGTCCTGTCATCATCGCGAGGTCACGCAAAATTCCTGATCGGGGCCCAGCCATCCTGGCGACCCGCAAATTGGGCCGGATTCGTCGCATCTCACCGATCATTTAGAGCTCAATTGAACCGCGCGCGCAACAAGTCAGTTACTGTCTTGGAGTGGCCGGAGGAAAAGGCCAACAGCCACCCGCAACTGCAGGAATGCCTCAGCAACTGGCTTGATTCAAAAGGGTTGCCGCCGCTACATTTTATGGTGGAATCGGATACCCTTTCGCGTCTCCAAAATCGCAGAATATTTGTTGCGGAACGTGATGAAAAGGCAATTGGATTCGTCGTATTATCACCCGTCGCAACTAGAAACGGATGGCTTTTCGAACAGTTTCCCCACAACCCCTTGGCCCCGAACGGAACCGTCGAATTAATGATCGATACAGCAATGCGTGCGATGTCCGATGACGGTTTCGACTATGCTACGCTCGGCATATCTCCGTTGTCGTCACGCGCTGATGTCGAGCCATTCGACAATCCGGTTTGGCTTCGCATATTGCTTGCGTGGCTCCGGCGACACGGACAGCGTTTCTATAATTTTGACGGCCTCGACGCCTTTAAGGCCAAGCTCAAGCCTGAACAGTGGGAACCCGTATTTGCTGTTTCAAATGAACCTCGCGTATCATTCAAAACGCTCCACGCGATCGCGGGAGCATTTAGCGCCAACGCCCCGGTCAGAATGGTGGTCGGCGGACTCGGGCGGGCGGTCACTAGCGAGATCAGCCGGCTCAAAGCTCCCGGGCTGCAAGCCTTAAAGAAAAAGAATGAACGCAAAGCGACTAACGATCAAGCGGATCGAAACTGATGATCTCGTCGATCTGGCTGGGTGTCCGATCTGGGACACGGCCTCGGACATTTCGATCGGCCGATATTGGTCCGGCATCGATGCACCCGTCGAACGCCATTTTGCCGCGCGAATGTTGTGGTCTGCCCACGCTTTATACGTTCGTTTCGATGCCCGCCAGGCCGAACCGCTCGTGGTCGCATCCGAGCCGATCGTGACCGAAAAGACGATGGGACTTTGGGATCGGGATGTTTGCGAGATCTTCATCGCACCAAATATCGAGCGGCGAAACGAGTATTTCGAGTTTGAGGTCGCCCCGACCGGCGAGTGGCTGGATCTTGGGATCATTACAACATCGGACGATAGAGCGACGAACGTCAATTACGTCTCAGGAATGACCGCCGCAGCATCTGTCGCTCCCGACCGCGTCGTGATGACGATAAAGCTGCCTTGGGCCGCCTTTGGCAAGGTTCCCAGCTCCGGCGATGTTTGGCACGGCAATATTTTTCGTTGTGTCGGCAAAGGCGAGAACCGCGGTTATCTGGCGTGGCAGCCTACCGAAACGCCGGCACCGAACTTCCACGTTCCCGAAAAGTTTGGCGAGTTTGAGTTTGTCGGGTAGCGGGCGTCAGGCCATTAGAAGCTTTTCGTAAACGATAAACATACCGAGTCCGATGCTAAATATGCCTGAGCACCAGCGTATCCCCGTGTTTAGAGCGCCAAAACGCCCTGCTGTTAAGTGAAATGGCAGACCGAGCAAAAAGCTCATCAACATCATTCCGCCGATCGACCCGATGCCGAATACGACAATGTATGCGAGTGCGACTACCGGCGACTCGATCAGCGGCAATATGATGAACATCAATGCCCCACTGCCCGCGAGGCCGTGGATCATACCGACAACGACCGATCGCGGACTGAAACGATGGTGTGACGCCTCGGCAGTCTCATCGGCGTGTGTGTGAAGGTGTTTGTGCTCGTGACCGCTATGATCGTGGGTATGAGCGTGGATCGTCTTGCTCGAAAGTATCTTACGAACGGCGTTAACGCCGAGAATGACCAGCATTAGACCGACGACGGACTCGAGCTTTGCCTCGACCGATTCGGATATCTGCAGTTTTAGCAGGATCACGATGAGGCCGACGACAAACAGTGCGATCGTGTGCCCGACACCCCAGAGGCCGCCGACGAGAGCCGCTGAAAACAGGCTCTTACGTTCGCTGACAATGGTCGAAACAGCCGCCAGATGGTCAGCCTCGGTCGCGTGGCGCAATCCGAGAACGAAGCCAAAAAACAGCAGTGAATATGTCGTAAGGTCGGGTGTAATTTCCATCTTGTCCTAAACCGTCATTCCGCCGTCAACGGCGATAGTTTGTCCCGTCACATAGCTTGACGCGTCGGAGGCGAGAAATACGGTCACGCCCTTGAGTTCACCCTCATTACCGACACGCGGAATGACGTTATTTTCCTGGATCGAGCGCTCGTAGATATCGATGACGGCGTCAGCAAGCCGCGAATGAAAGAATCCGGGTGCGATCGCATTCACTCGTATTCCCTGTCGGCCCCAGCTTGCGGCCAGTTCGCGTGTGAGGCCGATCAGTCCGGCCTTGCTGGCAACGTAACCCGCATAGAATGGGCCGTTTGCCGATGACGTGAGTCCGGCGATCGAGGCGATATTTATGATCGAACCGCTCTTTTGCTTGAGCATCTGGCGGCCTGCGGCCTGCGCGAACAGAAAGCAGCCGGTGAGGTTCACATCGATCACCTTTTGCCACTGATCGAGCGGCATATCCTCGGGCATCGCTCCCCACGAGATACCCGCGTTATTTACGAGGATATCCACGGTGCCGAACCGCGTGACGGTCTCGTCGACGACCATCTGGACCTCATCCGGTTTGGCCACGTCGCAGGTGCGGCCGTCAACCGAAAATCCCTTTGCCGTAAATTCGGCCACGGTCTCATTGAGCCACTCGGCCCGCCGGGCACACAGCATCAAGTTAGCTCCGGCTTCGGCGAGAGCCTCGGCCATTTCCTTTCCGATACCGCGCGAGCCACCGGTCACGATCGCGGTCTTGCCGGTCAAGTCGAATAGTTCTCTTACATTTTTACTCATCACTTTTTTCGAACAACTAGAATATCACGCCGGGCGCTCTATGCGATGGTGTAAGCCGCTCGGTTTGCGGTCTTGCGAGCAGATGCGGTTTAATTAAGCTTATGACGAAGACACCGAAAGAGCTCGCATTTCTGCGAGATCTGTACATCCACGACGAATGGACAAAGCGATTTACAGATCTGGTAGATAAGCATTTGGACCTGCGTGATTCCGACAATATGCTTTATATCAATGCCGGTACCGGTTTTCACGCTATGGCGGTCGAGGAAAGGTTTGGCGAAAAGACGGACGTTTTCGCAACGTGTGAGAACGAAGACATCCTGACGATCGCCCGAGACAAGGCGGCGGCGATCAGCTCCAAGGTTGATTTTTCGACGATCAGGTTTGAGGATGATGCGTTTGACGCGGTTCTCGCAGACGCCACATTTGCCGACCCTGCCGAGATCGAAAGCGTGATCGAAAATACTGCCCGTGTTGCCCGCACCGGCGGCGACGTTGCCTTTTTCCTGCCGTCATCGGGGAGCTTCGGCGAAATATTTTCGCTTTTGTGGGAAGCGATGTATAACGAGGACCTGCTTGAGTACAGCCCGACAATTGAGCAACTTATCGGTGATCTCCCGACCATTTCGCATCTAGAGTCACTTGCCGCGGCCGCAGGTATGGTCAATGTTAATACCGAATCAGCTCTCGAGGCTTTCGAATTTGAGGATGGAGCAGAGTTTGTCGCTTCGCCGCTGGTGAGTGATTTCCTGATGCCGGCGTGGCTCAGTGCGATGGAAGAAAATGAAAGAGAGCGAGTCGTGGCAAGACTCGCTCAAAATATCGATTCCGAAGAAGGCAAACTGACTTTCCGATTTACGATCAAGGCAACACTGCTGACCGGTGAGAAAGGCTAAATGGTATGAACGAGTCCGATCCGTTAGAACGCCTCGTCCACATCAACCCTGATCCGATCGCCGCTTTACGCCTGCTTGGCCTCAGCACGCTTACGCATTTCTTCCATCAGAGCTTCGTCGCTGATCTGGTTGATCTGTGGCGGGGCGGCGCTCGATAGCTTTTGCTGTTCGGCCTGTTCCTCTTCCTCAGCCTCGCGCATTCCTTCCTTAAAGGCCTTACGCGACTGGCCGAGTGATTTAGCCAACTGCGGCAAACGCGTTGCTCCAAAAAGCAGGAAGAGCACCGCAACGATCAGTAAAATTTCTGTTGTTCCGAAGTTCATACTATTGTTTCCGATAAACTATCCGTCGAGATCGAATCTCTGCCTAACGGTTGACGTAAATCACATAATACAGTTATTTGCGCCAACATTCACATAAATTTCTCAGTGTTTCACCTTAAATCGGTCGGTTGCGTCAACGAGTGCGGAAATAATGCCCTTTTCGGATACGGAATGACCCGCGTCCGGCACAACGACCAATTCGGCCTCAGGAAACGCTAAATGCAGATCCCACGCGGACGTGATCGGGCAAACGACATCGTATCGGCCCTGGACGATCACGGTCGGGATGTGCCGGATCTTTTCGATATTTTCGATCAAAAAGTTTTCGGTCGGAAAGAACGAGTTATTGACGAAATAGTGACACTCGATACGGGCGAGGCTCAGTGCCTCGTGGGCGCCTTCCCAGTGGTCCATCAGATCTTTGTCCGGATACAACTTTGAGGTCGAGCCTTCCCAAACGCTCCAGGCACGCGCTGCTGAGAGTTGGGTCTCTTCGTCGTCGCTGGTCAGGCGTTTGTGGTAGGCCGCGATAAAATCGCCGCGTTCGGCCTCCGGGATCTCGTCGCGATAGCGTGACCAGAAATCGGGAAATATCTCAGATGCACCGTATTGATAAAACCAATTGAGCTCTTTGCGGCGGGTGAGAAAGATGCCGCGTAGAAACAGTCCAAGGCATCGGTCCGGATGCGTCACAGCGTATGCGAGGCTCAGCGTGCTACCCCACGAACCGCCAAAGACATACCACTTGTCGATGCCGAACTTTGCACGCAATTTCTCCATATCGGCGATTAGGTCCCAGGTGGTGTTTTCACGCAGATCCGCGTGCGGCGTCGACTGTCCGGAGCCGCGTTGGTCAAAGAGGATGACGTGATAGACCGCCGGGTCAAAAAATTGCCGATACATCGGTATCAGTCCGCCGCCCGGCCCGCCGTGCAAAAACACGACGGGAATGCCATTCGGATTTCCAACGCGTTCGTAGTAGATCGTATGAATATCGGAAACGATATACATACCTGAATCAAAAGGTTCGATCTCGGGATATAGGTTTGCCATAGACTGATGATACGCCTAAGCACATTGGTTGCTCAAATGTATCGGCACATACTACGCAAGGAAATTGTCGTACCAAAGCTGAAAAACGAGTAGCGTCCAGAGTTGTTTGTGATGCGATGCCCGGCCCGTCTCGTGTTCGCGGATCAATCGTGCGACATACTCAGGCTCGAAAAGTCCCTGGAGCTTTAATCTTTCGGGTGCCAGCAGATCGTGCATTAACGGATTGAGACGGCCCTTCAGCCACTCGGCTACGGGGATGCCAAAACCCTTCTTGGGGCGGTCGAGTATCTCACGCGGCAAAAGGCTTTCGACAGACTGCTTCAATATAAATTTTCCGTTTTTACCATTCAATTTGTAATCTAACGGCAGCGTTGCCGCAAACTGTGCGACACGCGGGTCGAGGAATGGCGCTCGCGTCTCAAGACTGACCGCCATCGCGGCACGATCGACCTTGGTCAGGATGTCCTCGGCCATATAGTAGTTGATGTCGAGAAACTGCATCTGCTCGATCTCGTCGGCAGCGTCGCATAGTGCGAGCATTTCCCTCGGGCCGCGATAAATGTCGCCGTCGCTCGAGCCAAGTATTTCGGCGGTCAGAAGATGCTGCTGCTCGTCGAGCGAAAACGAACCGAACCAAGAATGATGGCGCTCGACGGAGCCAAGATTTGCCGCGCGGACAAAACGCTTTGCTTTGTAGTCGAACGACATATTCTTAGTCGATACCGGCAAACGCCGCACGACCGGTTCGATCAGGCCGGCGCGCAGAAACCGCGGGATCGACGTGTATGTCTTTGCAACTTTGTGCGCGTAATACATCGGATACCCCGCAAATATCTCGTCGCCGCCGTCGCCGCCGAGAGCCACCGTGACGTGCTTGCGGACAAATTGGGCTAGCAGTAAGGTCGGTATCAGCGAACCGTCAGAGAGCGGTTCGTCGAGCCACGTACCGATGTCGCCGATGAGATCACCGGCGGTCGTCGCACTCAGTTTTTCCTCGTAATGCTCGGTATTGAGGTGCCGGGCCACCATTCGGGCATATTTCGATTCGTCGAACGAATCTTCTTCGAATCCGATCGAAAACGTCTTGACTCGCTCGGTGGCGTGCTCTACCGCAAATGCCGCAACGGCGGACGAATCGATACCGCCCGAGAGCAAAATGCCGAGCGGAACGTCCGCGACGAGGCGCATTCGGACCGCATCAGAGAGGAGGTCTTTGAGTTCGCGAGCCTTGTCCGACAAACTTAAGTTTGTCGATCCGGCCTCAAGCGTCCCTTTGACGCTATCTGAACCCAAGCTCGCGGTCGACAAACTGAAGTTTGTCGGACTCTTGTCCCAGGTCATATTCCAATATCTACGCGTTTTGATCTCGCCGTTTTCGACCACCATAATATGGGCGGCGGGCAGTTTCGAGATACCCTTATAGATCGAGTTTGGCGCGGGGACGTAGTCGTAAGATAGATACTGGCGAAGAGCGTCGAGGTTGAGTTCGGGTTTGACTGCCGGGTGGGCAAGCAAGGCTTTCGGCTCGGATCCGTAGATCAGCTTGCCGTCGAAAACGCCGTAATAAAGCGGCTTTTCGCCAAAGCGGTCACGGGCAATGATGAGTTTTCGCTTTCGCGTGTCCCAAAGCGAAAACGCGTACATTCCGTTGAGATGATCGACGAGGTCTTCGCCGTATTCCTCGTAAAGGTGCGGCAGGATCTCGGTATCGGACTGCGTCGTGAAAGTGTGGCCCTTTTTCTCAAGCTCTGCCCGAACTTCTCGATAGTTATAAAGCTCGCCATTCATCATCACGACGACCGATCGGTCCTCGCTAAAAACCGGTTGATCGCCCGTTTGCAGGTCGATGATCGACAATCGGCGCATACCCAGAGCGACCGTATCGTCCATCCAGATCCCCTCGGAATTAGGTCCGCGATGCACGATCCGCTCGCACATCTGATGCAGAACCGATTCATTGTGGTTTTTTTCAGATCGTTGGAGGTTTATCCAACCGGTGATGCCGCACATAAAGATTAACCGCAGATATCCGCAGATAGAAACGGATAAAGGCTAAAAAAATATCTGCTCTTATCGGTATTCATCTGTGGTTCAATTCTTAAATCCTATTTTCTCCCGCACCGCGTAGATCGCCTTGTCCTGCGACTCGTGATAGGTACGAACGAGCAGTTCGGCCAGCAGTCCCATAAGGAAAAACTGAACCGAGATCGCGAGCATCACGACTGCGATTATCGGCAGCGGCGTAAGTATGAATGATGTACTGTAACCGAATTTCAGCACCACGGCCCAAATTCCCGCCAGCATCGAGATAAAAAATGCGAGCATTCCAAACGTGCCGAAAACATAGATCGGCTTCGTGTGGTACTCGGCCATAAACTTGATGGTGATCAGGTCGAAAACAACCTTTATCGTCCGCGAGATGCCGTACTTCGATTTGCCCATCGTACGCGCGTGATGATCGACCGGAATTTCGGTAACGCGGGCACCTGCCCACGCGGCGTAGATCGGGATAAAGCGATGCATCTCGCCGTAGAGTTTGACGTCCTGGATGACGTCGCGGCGATATGCCTTGAGCGAACAGCCATAGTCGTGGAGCGGAACGTCGCCGATCCACGAAATGATCTTGTTGGCGATCTTCGACGGTATCTTGCGTGAGATCAACTTATCCTGACGGTCTTTGCGCCAGCCCGATACGACATCGTAGCCCTCATCGAGCTTGTCGAGAAGGCGTTTGATATCGGCCGGGTCGTTTTGGAGATCGGCATCCATCGGGATCAAAATTTCGCCCAGTGCAGCGTCGATACCGGCAGACATAGCGGCCGTCTGGCCATAATTGCGGCGAAGCGATATTACGCGGACGCGGTCGTCCGACGCGGCGATCTCGCGCAAAACCTTTAAGGAATTATCGGTCGAACCATCATCTACGTAGATGACCTCGGCCGTTTTGCCGAGTGCGTCGAGAGCCGCTCGGATCTTTTCGTGCATCGGCCGCAAATTGTCCTGTTCATCGAGAACCGGCAAAAAGAGCGACAGCTCCGGAGCTTGCGTTGTGGTTTGTTTATCGTTGCGTTCCATCGATTCAATACCTGCGAACCTTTTAATTTACACTTTTCGGGCGAAAAGTGCAGTCAGTGAGAATCGAGCTTATTGCCCCGCGGACCTTGTCGGTATCGGTAACGGCTCGTGAATATTCCGGCGAACGAAGAGCTCCGCCCATAACGACGCGTTCGTTACGGTGTATCATTTCGCTCACGACCTCGCCAAAGGCGGTGAAATGCACCTCGCTGACACCGCTCGCGGTGATGACCTTGGCGATATTTCGCTCGTTGAGATTGCCGCAAGCCATTATCGTGATCCTATCGCCGGCGTGTTGCACGATATCGGCAAGCAGATCGATCCCCTCAAGTGCGGTTGCCTCCTGGCCGGAGGTGAGTATGCGGTCGATGCCGATCTCGACAAGCTGATCGATGGCCGCAAGCGGATCACGGCAAACGTCGAAAGCACGGTGAAACGTAACGGTCATCGGGCGGGCGAGAGCGATAAGTTCACGGGTGCGGACCGTGTCGATATCGCCGTTGACGTCGAGGATGCCGACCACAACTCCGTCAACTCCTAGTCTTTTCGCCGTAGCGATATCACGCCGCATTACTTCAAACTCATTTTCAGAATATAGAAAATCGCCGCCGCGTGGGCGGATAATTACGTGGAGCTTAATGGCGAGCAAACGTCGTGCGACCTCGATCGCACCCGCACTCGGCGTCGTTCCGCCGTCCAAAAGGTTGCTGCAGAGTTCGACGCGGTCAGCACCGCCCGCCTGAGCGGCAACCGCCGACTCGACCGAATCGACACAGATCTCAACTTTTATGGATGGAGTCATTCCGGTTTTTTTGCAACGATGACGATCGAAACACCGAACGGAAAGTTGAAATTCTTTAGCCAAAAGCGTTCGGCTCCGAATAATTTGCCGAAAACGCCGTTCAGGGCAGAGATCGTAATATTGTTTTCGGATTCGGGCTTGATGCCGGTGACCTTCATTATCGTTCGCCCGGCGAGGATCGGCGTGAAAAACGTCCAGTTTGCATATGTCGCACGTTCAACCTCATAGCCTGCGGTTCTCAAACGCTCGACGATCTGCGATCTGGTGTAGCGGATACGGTGATTAGAGATATCGTCCTGCACGCCCCACAGCCACATAAATGCCGGCACAAATATTAGCGAATAACCGCCGCCACGAGTCACCCGAAACATCTCTTTGAGGCCGGCAATATCGTCATCAAGGTGCTCGACCACGTCGAGTGCAGTCGTCAGATCGAACGCATCGTCGTCGTAAGGCAGCGTCTCAGCCAGGCCTTTTTGCACCTTCAGCCCCTTTTTACGGCAAAATTCGAGAGCATCGTCAGACACATCTACGCCCTCGGATTCGCCGTAAGCAGACAGCATTTCAATGTTTGCACCCGTCCCGCAACCAACGTCTAAGATCTTTAGTGTCGCATCAGGCTTGCGGATCTTAGCTACGATGCCTTTTAGAAAACTATCGAGGATCGAGCGCCGACCCACAAACCACCAATGCGAGCCCTCGACCTCGTCCATTATGGCGTATGTATGCTGCTGCATTTCTTGTGGCAAAGTCGCGTTCATATGACTATTTTGCCACGAATGACACTAATGGCACGAATCGGGAACAACTTCACCTCATTCGTGCCATTCGTAAAATTCGTGGCCAACTTCCTAAACTTTTATCCCCAACATCTCGCTTGCGAGTGAACCTTGCTCACCATTTAGAGCAAGGCCGTAACTTTCTTGCAGTCGTTTTGCGATGCCATCATCGCTGACCTCGCAAATGCCGCCTTCCTGGCAGAGGATCATTAGCTGCAGGCCCTCGTCAAGGTATTCCTTTTTGTCGATGCACAGCATATAGTCGCCGGCGGTTTTGTGAGCCGCCAATTCGAGCTCGTAGAGCGTCGGGTTAAACACGCTCAGCGGATTGACGTCGGCATTTGAAAGGCTCTCTATCGTCTGTGCAAAATCGTATGCGTGACGGCCCTCGTGGACGAACGTGCCCTCGCATCCGCGTTGTCCGCCGGTATCGATAGTCTCTTCGGCGATCGCGATATAGATCTCGCCCAGAGCTTCACGCAGATTCAACCGCTCATCCGACATTCTGTCATTTGTCCGGCCCTCATCGATGATACCTGTAATACCGGAGGCGTTGATCTCCTTGACGGGTTTCACACGTATCAATAGATCTGATCGCAAGATCGCATTCATCACGAGGCGATGCTCGTCATTGCCGTTCGCTATGATCGACGCAAACGCGTCCTCGACTGACTTTCGATATTTTTTGTCGATACCTTTATCAAATTTCATGACTAGTTAATAGTAAACAGTGAATAGTGAATAGTTCAAGAAATTCTCATATTGCTAGGTTCGATAATTTGGTTTTTGACTTCAAATGGTTGCGAAGCCCGCTAATCATTCGTCCTATCTCGTCGAGTCGTGCTGTGAGCGTTCGGTGCAAATCCTCTGTAACATATCCGAGTCGAAACGCGATCAATATTTCCGTCGAAACCTCACTCGCCGAGCCTTGAGCTATTGAAAGAAAATATAAGAATTCCTTTTCCGACGTTCTAGCTGCACCTTCCGCAATATTAGCAGGTATTGAAACCGCCGCCCGCCGAATTTGTGAAGTTAAACCAAACCTTTCATCGGAAGGAAATGTAGCCGTCGACCGGTAAATCTCGATAACAAAATCAACTGATTTTTTCCAAACCTCCAGATTCTCATGCGTCCTCATTACTATTCACTAATTTCTATTTACTACTCCCTATTTTCCCAAAACCACACCAACTATTTTCGTTGTGCCAGGTGATCTCGACATCCTCGGTGGCGATCTCTTTCCACCATCCGGCAAAATCGTCTTTTGAGATGTAGAACGCGGTCGGAGCGACCAGATGGTCAAAGACGATGTTGTGCTGCTCGCGCCAGCCGAAACTGCCGAGGTGATTGAGATACTCGTTGTAAAAGAGTTTGTTGGCGACCGGTTTGGATGCCGCGTTTATCGGACGATATACGAGTTTGGTCGTCAGAAAGACGCCGAGTGTCGGCAGCTTTGATAATTGATAGAGCAATGGCTGGCTGATCTGCGAAGTAAAACCCGTGCGGATCGGGTCCACATAGTTCGTGATCCACTCGTTATTTTCCGCGCCGTAGATCCAGGCCGAGATATTGCCGCCCTTTTTGACCTTTCCGGCAAGCGAGATAAACGCCCGTTTCGGGTCCGGCGTATGATGCAGAACACCCACGCTGAACGCGTAATCAAATGTCTTTTTTAGCGGCAGTTTGAAAATGTCACACTGCACGATGTGTGCGTTGGGCAGATCGCGGGTCAGAGCAAAGGCCGATTCGACGCCATCGCCCAGGTCGATCCCGACAACCTCAGTCGCTCCCCACTCGGCAGCGAGTTTGGTATGCCGGCCCTTGCCGCAACCGCCTTCCAGAACTACCTTGTCTTTGAAAAATTCCTTTTTGACCGGCTGCAGCCAGCCGAGGAACTGGTCGTTGTATTTCGGGTCTTCTTGCGTAAAATTGGTCCACTGCCAGCCAAAGTTTTCGGCTGTCGCGGCCTTGTCGTCTTCGATCTTAGAAAGGTCGACAAAACGCGGGACGCCGCGAACGACCTTGTATTCGCGGTCACATTTTTTGCACGTCAGTACCGCGTCGATGATCTCTTTACCATCATACTTACTTGCGTAAGCGAGCAGAATGTCTCCGCCGCAGGTCGGACACGCTAACAGTTCTAGTAACTTTTCTTTCATTAACAGTTAACAGGGATAGAGCAGACGTAAGTGAGCATTTGCTTGAATTTAACCATCCCGTAATCCTCTTTATCCCTGTTGCAATTTACTCTGAAATTTCTCGTACTCGGCAAACGGAAACGGCTGCCGCCAGTTAAATTCGAATTCGTCGGTTTCGCGGTCGGCGTGGAGTTGGTCAAAGGTCACGGCGAATGAGCGGCAAACGTCGGCGACCTTGCCTTGATGCGAAAATACCAACTCCCGCTCGCTCGAATCGCGGGTCTCGGTCGGGTATTGATAGATCTCGAGCGTTAAGACATCACCGGCCCGGACAAACCGAAAGTCAAACTCCTCCGGGTCGCGGTTCCATTTCAAGATACGCTCACAGTTCGAATTTGAATCATCCGAAACCTCGGTCAATATCATCATCAGTTCCGCAAGCGCCGACGCATGCGGAGCGTGCGCGGTCGTGCTGTGAAACTCACCGTTGGCGTCCTCAAACCCGACCGACATCCAGCCGCATTGAGGCGAATTAAAACTGACTTCGAGTGCTTGTGTCATAATTCCTTCGATCTGCTAATTGTAAATTGTTAATTGCCAATTGTTAATTGGGTTTCAGGGAAAAGCATGTTTTTTGACTCGTAGCGATCTCGTGACGCTCAATTAACAATCTTCGATTTACAATTTACAATCAATTATCAATGAAACAATACCACGACTTGCTAAAGCATATTCTCGACAACGGCATTCGGCACGAAGACCGCACCGGCATCGGCACGATCTCGACGTTTGGTTACCAGACACGGTTTGACTTACGCTCGGGGTTTCCGATCGTGACGACCAAACGTGTGCCGTTTCGCTGGATCGCCGAGGAACTATTTTGGTTTCTAAGCGGTTCGACCGACGAGAGAGGCCTCAAAGCACGCGGCGTGGACATTTGGGCTGAGTGGGCGACAGCAGAGCAAACTGCAAGATTTGGCCGACAGACAGGCGATCTCGGCCCGGTCTATGGTTATTTGTGGCGTTCATTTGGCGGAGAGTATCCGCAGTTCAATGGCGTCGACCAGATCGCACGATTGATAAAGGAAATAGAGAAAAATCCGAATTCGCGGCGGCTGCTGGTCAGCGGTTGGGACCCGCGCGTATGTGACGACGTAGCCCTGCCGCCGTGCCATACGCTGTTTCAATTCAAGGTCGAAAATGGCACAACGCTTCATTGCCAACTCTACCAACGCAGTGCTGACGCCTTTCTCGGCGTACCGTTCAACATTAGCAGTTACGCTCTGCTTACTCACCTCGTAGCTCACGTGTGCGGACTTGAAGTCGGCGATTTCGTTCACACCTTCGGCGACCTGCACATTTACTCAAATCACTTTGAACAAGTGGACCAACTGCTCGCTCGCGAGCCTCTCGAATTGCCTCGATTGGAGATATTTGATGCTGACGGACTGAGGGGTTTGGAGGGATTGCTCAATTTCACATATGAGCATCTGAAACTAGACAACTACCGCTCGCACGGCAAGATCGCGGCCCCGGTAGCTGTCTAATCACTTCTTGACGATCGAATATTCAATTCGTCGATTCCTGAATTTGCCGTCCACGGTGTCGTTGGTAGTGATCGGTTTGGTCGCTCCATAACCACGGGTTTGGAGCGTTGCGTCAGCCACGCCAAATTTCACAAGAGCCGTCTTGACCGCATTGGCACGAGCCTCAGATAGCGTCTGATTAGGCCCTTGCTGGCCGACGTTATCCGTATGGCCGCCGACCTCGAGTACGATGCCCGGCGGCAGTTTCTTGATAAAAGTGGCACCCTTTTGCAGTGCCGCCAGACGGACCGGTGGGATATCGTACTTGCCGCTCTCAAAGTTAATGATGAGTATATTCAGTGCCTTTATCAGATCCTCAGCACTGAACGGATCGGACAAAGCGTCGAGAGCCGAGTTGTAGCATCGCTCGGCCTTATCATCCTCACCGAAGCGGATATTGCCGCAATCGTCGGTGGACTTTGCGGCGATCGCCGTGCATCCCGCATCGAGGGCGGGCTTTTTCTCGCCGTCGGTCCCGGTCACGCGGCGGACCGGACAGTCAAAGTTTGGATGAACGATCTTGATCTCGCGGTCACCGGCACGCAGGTTTTGTAGCCGCCGCGAACCCGTCTCGTCAGTAACACCGATCGGCACGCCGTCGACCTGAATGATACTTCCGATCGGAGCATTGTTGATCGTCACCTCAAAACTGGCATCGCGCGAGATCAGAAAAAAGACCACCCCGAGGACCACGATCATAAAGAAAAATATCGCGCCGAGGCCACCGGCGATCCAAGCCCAGATCGGGACACCGCCCTTTGCGTTTTCCTCTTCCTGCTGTTTGGCTGCCTGCTCGGCGGGCGTCGGTGGCAAATTCTGATATTTTGCCCGCTCGGCATCCGGCAGTTGAAAGTACGGCGTCGTCTTGTCGTAACTCTGCCCGCCGCCAAAATCATCCGGACTTGTCCCAAGGTCGGCGGCGTTGATGTTGATATTGGCGTCCGTCATTCCCCATTCGGGCGTCGACGGTGCCTTGCTGCCGGGATAAAAGGTCTTATCAAACTCTGAGCCGCTCGTATCGATCGGCCTGATATTTGTAACGGTCTTGCCCCATTCGTCGGCGGCCGGTTGATTTGGAAAATTATTGTTAGGCTGATCCCACTCGGACTTGGGTCCCGGATCATCGGGCAGACGGATATTAGGCGTCGTCTTCGAAAAGTCGTCCGGCGGAGGTGGCGGCGGAAATTTGTTATCTTCGCTCACAGAATGATAATTACCGGCCTATGGCCAAGTTTGTCTAAACAATGTGAGTTTAGCACAACCTAAATTTTAGTTGCGAATTTACTTTATGTTGGGCGGTTGGGCTTTTTTGGTACGGATCGTGACGCCCTCGTCGCCAATGAGCAATAGTGTCCGGGCATCATAGGTCGACGTATTGGCCGGAACGTATGAGAGCAGGTATCTATTGCGGCGAAGTTCGTCGCATATCGTCTTTGCCGCCGTTTGCGCATCTTCGAATGGAAACGCGCGGCCGCCGGTCGCCTCGGTCAGTTGTTGGATGATCGCGGTCGGCTTAGGTTGGTCCCGGCGATACGCTCCGCCGGTCCGATCCGGTATCTGGAGTGAATAGACGGTGATATTTTGGTTCTGAAGCTCGCCGAGTATCTTATCAAAGTCAATCTTGCTGCCGCGGTCGACGCCATCGCCGATAACCACGATGGCAGTCTTTCGCGTGCCGGGCATCAGCGGCAGCAATACCTCGTTGACCGATGCGCTCAATGCGTCAAATAGATACGGATTGCCCTTTTTGCGAAAGGTCGCAAATGACGCCTCCATCTTTTTCGAGTCGTCGGTCCACTCCTGGATGATCTCTGCCTTTTCGTCAAAGGCGATCGTAAATAGCTGGTCGCCCTCAAATATTTCGTATGCAAACTCCATTGCCGCCTTTTTGAGCGACTCGATCGATGTCGGCAGTGTTTGCGAATTATCGACAAGCAGAACGATCTTGGCAGGTGACGGGTCGTAACTAAAATTTTTGATCTTTTGTTCGATCCCGTTCTCGTATAGATAGAGATCCTCGACCTTGATCGGGTCGGATTTGCCGTCGGCTCTGACAGCGGTCACGGATAGTATCGAACCTTCGAGATCCGCTCCCTTCACATTTCGGCGTGACTGCGCCCCGGCAAACGCTATGGATAGCAGCATCAAACAAGCCATTGCGGCCAGATGTCGGAGCGGTCTTGTCATTCAGTGCCGGACTTGGCCGGCGTTTCCTTTGCGGTCGTAGTGCTTTCGGTCGTAGACTTGGATGCCGAATCTCCGGCTGAGGTTGATTCGCCCGCCGAACTTTTTGAGGACGTGTCGTTACCGATCACTTTTTTGCCGGCGTAATCAGTTACGTACCATCCCGCACCCTTAAATTGAAAACCCGAGAGCGACCATTGTTTTTCGAGCCGGCCGTGACATTTCTCACAGGTAGTTAGCGGTTCGTCCGATACATTCTGGCGCGTTTCGAAGTGTACACCGCACTGCTGGCATTTATATTCGTAAATAGGCATAGTAACCAACGATCCGTATATTATTTTCGAATCGAAATATTATTATAACCAAAATCTAAAAGCTTTCGAGCATCGAATAGTACTTGGAGGCTGAGATAACTCATTTATGAAGCACTTTTTAATAAACATTTTCGTACTCTTTGCTGTCGTATCGTTTCTGACAGTGGCGACATTTGCCCAAATGGACAAAAAGCCGGCCTTGCAGACGGTCTCGAGCGTCGATCTTAATCGATACCTAGGTAAATGGTACGAGATCGGCAAATATCCGAACCGTTTTCAAAAACAATGCGTTGCCAATACAACGGCAACTTACGCGATGAAGCCTACCGGCAAGATCGAGGTGATAAACGAGTGTCTCAAAAAAGACGTTACCGAAGACCGCGCAGTCGGTGAAGCCAAGATCGCCGATAAAAAGACCAACGCAAAGCTCAAGGTCAGATTTGCCCCGGGGGCTTTGTCATTCCTGCCCTTCGTGTGGGGAAATTATTGGATCATTGACCTCGACAAAGATTACGGTTACGTCGCGATCGGCGAGCCTAAACGCGAATACTTCTGGATCCTTGCGCGCAAGCCGATTCTAGAGGATGCCGTTTATCAAGATATTGTCCGCCGGGCGGAGTCGATGGGCTTTAACCCTGCCAAGATCGAAAAAACCCCTCAGAACGCAGAGGTCCTGAAGGGTTCGGTATTGATCAAGCAATAGGTCGGACTCGGCTACTCACTGTGTTCGGCGAGAAAACGCTCGGCGTCGATCGCGGCCATACAACCTGTTCCGGCGGCGGTTATCGCCTGTCGGTAATACGCGTCCTGGGCATCGCCGCAAGCGAATACGCCCGGGACGTTCGTTTTCATCGTCTTGCCCTCGGTGATCAGATATCCAACGTCATCCATATCGAGGACCCCAGTAAACAATTCGGTATTCGGTTTGTGGCCGATCGCTATAAAAACGCCCTCGGTCGGCAGCACGCTCTCTTCGTCCGTTTGTGAGTTATAAATCCGGACGCTCTGGACACCGGCCTCCTTTGTGCCGTTGATCTCGCGCATCTCGGTATTCCATAAGATCTCGATCTTTTCGTGGTTGAGGACGCGGTTCTGCATTATCTGCGAAGCGCGAAATTCGTGGCGGCGATGGATCAGCGTGACGCTCGACGCAAATTTTGTCAGGAAAAGAGCCTCTTCCATTGCGGTATCGCCGCCGCCGACAACGACGATCGGCTTATCTCTAAAAAAGAAACCGTCGCACGTCGCACACGCCGAAACGCCATTTCCGCCAAGGCCCTCGGGCACCGGTGCTTCGCCGGGAATGCCGAGCCATTTGGCGGATGCTCCCGTTGACACGATCAGCGTTTCGGCCTCGATGACCGAAAGGATCTCCTCACTGTCGCTGCTTTCTTTGGCGTAAAGCTTAAAAGGACGCTGGGACAGATCGACGCGATCGATCCATACGTTCTCGATCTTGGTGCCGAATCTCAGGGCCTGTTCGCGAAATTCATCCATCAGGATCGGGCCCATTATGCCTGTCGAAAAACCCGGATAATTTTCAACTTCGGTCGTTATCGTCAATTGACCGCCCGGCTGCGGGCCATCGATCACGATCGGTTCAAGCTGAGCCCTGGATGCATATATCGCCGCGGTCAGTCCGGCCGGGCCGGATCCTAGAATGACTACCTTGTGTTTTTGATGCGTTGCCGCCATATGTTTGTTCGGTTATTCGTAGTTTGTTTTTATCAGGAATTAAAACGTAGTTTGATTATACCGACCGAAGTATAACTTAGTCCAAAATCCACGCGTATACTACATAGTCTGCCGCTGTCGCGGTATTAAGATTTTGGCTAGGGGATTTTGGTTTTCGTGTTAAACTATCCACACTTTGGGTTTTGACCACAATAGAATAAGGTAATTTTCTGTCGCTATGCCGTCCCAGTATGCGGAAAAACGATTTGCACTAAGGTTGGCTCTGCGTCTGCCGATCGTCGTGTCGGGTCGCGCCGAAGATGGTGCAACGTGGAGCGAACCGACCGAAACCGACGACATTTCGACGCTCGGGGCTTTGTTTCAGCTCAATCAAACGATCCGCCAGGGCGACAGCCTCTACATCCGTTCACATCGACCCGACGGCGTTCCGGTTGAGGTCAAGGCAACTGCGGCACGCGTGCTGCCGGCTAATTATGGCACGTTGCGCATCGGCGTCGCGATCGACGAGCCCAAGGATAGTTGGCTTCGGCTCTTTGTAGCCTGGATCGCGGATGATAACGTGGTCGAGGGCATTGACGAATAATTGCCTGCTTTATAGCTCAGATCTACCATTTTTTTCAAATATGTCTAATTACGAGACCATCACCGTCGAAAAACGCGGCCCGATCGCCGTGCTTACAATTAACCGTCCGGACAAGCTCAATGCCCTTAACCGCAACGTACACAGTGAGGGCGTGGCCGCTCTCGACGACCTGCGGGCGGATGCGAGCGTGCGCGTGCTGGTGATCACCGGTTCCGGGCCAAAATCATTTATCGCCGGGGCCGACATCTCCGAATTTGAGGGACAAACGCCCGTTACTCAGCGAGACCTTTTTCACGAGCGCACGTTTTTTAACACCATCGACTCCTTTCCCAAACCGGTGATCGCGATGATCAATGGATTTTGTCTCGGCGGCGGAAACGAACTCGCACTTGCGTGTGATATCCGCATCTGTAGCGAGAATGCTCGCTTTTCGCAACCGGAGATCAATCTCGGCATTATGCCCGGCGGTGGCGGCACGCAACGCCTGACGCGACTCATCGGCGAAGGCCGGGCGATGGAACTGATCCTTTCAGGCGATATGATCGACGCCGCCACAGCCCATCGGTTCGGCCTGGTCAATCACGTATTTTCCTCCGAAGAGCTCGAGGCAAAAACAATGGAATTTGCCGGCAAGATCGCCGAAAAGGCGCCGATCGCACTGCAATTGTGCAAGGAAGCCGTAAAGTTCGCTTCGCATTCGAATCTGGACGAAGGCTTGCGACGTGAGGTCGACCTTTTTGCCATTGTATTCTCGACCGAGGATAAGCAGGAAGGCGTGTCGGCATTTCTCGAAAAGCGAAAGCCGGTTTTCAAGGGCAAGTAACACCCGAAAACTTGACGCTGTTGGTGAATTTCGGTACATTCATAGTTCGCCGAAAATTAGCTCGGCATTGAAATATCGGGGACGTAGCTCAGCTGGGAGAGCGCTGCAATGGCATTGCAGAGGTCAGGGGTTCGATCCCCCTCGTCTCCACCATCACATTTTAACGCAAAAAATACTGCCCGATTACTAACGTTTTCGGGCAGTATTTTTTTATCTATTCGCAATGAATATTGGCCGTCCGAGATGTCGAGGCAGGCAGTTCAGTCGCACCAAACTAGCTCGGCATCACCGCCGGATCGGCCGTAAAGGATCGCGGTTTGCCCGAAGTCGCGGGCTATTGCCATTGCCTCGTTTCGCTCAATATCGGCCACAAACAGCGACGCCTCGGGCGGCCAATCGCCGGATTCACTCGTGCCGTAACCGTTAAGATAGCGGTACTTTGCGGCGTTGAGCCGATCGATCAATTGGGATTGCCGTTTGAGATTTTTGCTGTCAGGTATCGGCGTGGAGTTAGGATTGTACGCCGTTAGAAATGCCCAGTTGCCGATCTGTTGTACCGCAAGATAATGGTTCAACTCGTGATTTTTACGCCCCAGACGGATCCTAAAAGAAATATCGCCGTCTTCGACAACATACACGGCCTGACGGTACAGTTCAGCGAGATCGGTCATTGTTTCACCTCTAGATTATTTCCGACGCGACCTCACGGCACGTCGGGCGTCTGGTTGGCCAAAGAAGCTCATTTCACTTACGCCACTTCCCGCCCAAATCTATTCACCGCCTCATAAACTTGCCGTTCTTCAACTCGAGATCATAGAGTTTTTTGCCGCGTTCGCTGATCTCGTATTCCCGCCCACGTTCAGTGACCTTCTGAGCATAGACCTTAACGGTTGTGCCGACTCGAGGCAGTTCGTACCAGTTATTTTTGCTAAAACCAGGGACGATCGTTGTCGATACATTGGTCCATTTGCCGGCACTGTAATTTAGGAAATAGAAATCGTTGATCATCTTGCCCGAGGTCGCAAGGCAGAAAAGATATGTGCCGTTCTAAAAAGTTATCAAACCGATCTCGAAAGGTCGTCGTTGCGGATCGGTCCGGGCCGCGGTCCCGAGCACCGCCTCCCTTTGTATTAGGTTTCCGTTTTGATCCCGACGCTTCTGCCATATATCTCCGACAGTTCTTTCAGTCGTTCTATGATCTCGCCTGATGCATAACTCCGAGCGCACCGCCATTGCCAGTTGCCCGACTCAGAAGCCGGCAAATTCATACGTGCCTCGGTGCCGAGCCCCAGTAGATCTTGCATAGGAACAATAGCGGTATCGGCCACCGATGCCCAGACAGCACGGATGAGATCCCAATGGATCTCAGTGCCGTCGCTATTGAGGTATTTGAGACAATGATCGTGCTCGTGGCTGATCTCACCCGCTTCGCGCGTCGAGCCGGAGCCAGCCTGCGAATTAAACCATCCGACCACCGTATCGTTGTCGTGTGTGCCGGTGTATGCGACGCAATTTTGGATATAGTTGTGCGGCAGATCGTGATTTTTGGCGTCGCCGCTAAATGCATACTGCAGTATCCGCATGCCGGGAAAGCCAAATCCGTCCCGCAGTTCGGTGACATCCGGCGTAATCACGCCGAGGTCTTCGGCGATCACCGGCAGATCGCCCAGTGCTTTCTGCAACGCTGCAAAAAATTCGCGGCCCGGCACATCGACCCATTGTCCATTTTCGGCCGTCTCGTCATCGCCGGGAACTTCCCACGCGGCCGCAAATCCGCGAAAATGATCGATGCGAACGATATCTACCGATCGTAGCGTCGAATATACCCTAGCGATCCACCAGCTAAATCCGTCAGCCCGCATCGCATCCCAATCGTAGATCGGATTGCCCCACAACTGACCTGTTTTTGAAAAATAATCCGGCGGTACCCCGGCGACCACCTTAGCCGTACCATCGCTGTTTAATTTGAACTTACTCCGATTGCACCAAACATCTGCCGAATCGGCGGCGACAAAGATCGGTATGTCGCCGATGATTTTAATACCGTTGTGGTTGGCGTAAGCCTTGAGGGCAAACCACTGGCGAAAGAATATAAATTGATAGAACTTTTCGGATTGGATGTGTTCAGAGAGCTTTGCAGCCGCTTCAGCCGTCGCCTGATGGTCGCGTAGCTTGAGGTCGGCCGGCCATTCGTACCAGGGTTTTTGATCCTGTGCCGCCTTGATCGAACGGTACAGTGTGTAGTCGTCGAGCCAGAATCCGGTTTCGCGGCAAAAAGTCTCAAATTCACCGAGCAACTCGGCACTCGCTACGCGACCGAATCCTTCAAACGCCTTTCGTAGCAGTAGCGTCTTCCATTCATAAACCGCACCAAAATCGACCTTGTCGACAGGGAACTCCGGCATTCCCTTAAGGTCTGCGGCCGAGATCAAGCCGTCGTCGATCAGCATTTCGGGTGAGATGATCAGCGGATTGCCGGCAAACGCCGAAAAGCTCTGGTAAGGCGAATCTCCGAAACCCGTTGGCCCAAGCGGCAAAGTCTGCCAATATAGCTGGCCGGCAGTCGCTAAAAAATCGACGAATCTATACGCCTCGGGCCCGAGGTCGCCGATGCCGTAACCACCCGGCAGCGATGTCGGATGAAGTAGTACGCCTGACGCACGCGCGAATTTGGACATATATATCTCTTACTGACTCAATATGGGGTTGATCGCCGAGATGGCCACATCACCGGGCCGCCGCCCGCCCAACCACGCCGTAAGATCGGCGGCCTGTTCATCGTTTTGCGGCTCTGTGATCGATGTGCCGTCCGCAAAATAGATGATCGTCATCACTTCGCGAGTCGTCGCGACCGATGCGTTGCGGCCCGCTGAGTGCATCGTCCAGCCAAGATGAAACGTAGCGTCACCCGCGCTCATTCGATTGGCCGTTACGATCGGAAATCCTTGCTCCGCAATGTATTTAACGGAGGCGGCATCGCTATCGTCCGAGATCGGGATGCTCCCAACCGGACCGCTTTTGTGCGAACCGGAGGCGAACGCAAGCATTCCCATCTGTGTATCTATATCGACAAGCGGCATCCACATCGTGATGGTCCGATCGGTGTTGAGCGGCCAGTAATATTGGTCCTGATGCCAGGGTGTGTGGCCGCCGAGCGGTTCCTTGAACAATGCCTGATCGTGATAAAGCCTAACCTTTTCGACACCCAAAAGCTCCGCTGCGATCCGTGCAAATCTTTTTGCAAAAACAAATCGTTTGACGGTGTCGTCCCGCTGCCAAAGATTTGTGATCTGCAGGAAAGCCTTGCCGTAAGTCCCGCGTTCATTGAGCGGACGAGTCTCCGACGAGTATTTGGCGACTGCCGCTTTGATCGCGGGCTGAAATTGTTCGATCTCGGCAACGGTCGCAACTCCGGACAGCGAAATGTGGCCGTTTGCGGCAAAAACTCGGATCTGCTCTGCATCCAAGATGTATGAGCGATGATCTGTTAGTTTCCGAGTGGTCATTTCCAATAAATTCTAATTCGCCCGCAAAATGCTTTGGTCAGCAAGCCTTATAGCCCCAGCTGCCCTCCGACCCGAGTAGAATTGGATGCTGTTGCCCTTTACGTTTTATTTGTAAAGGTTGGCTTCCAATATAATAGACAAATTATCTTGAACCAACCGAATATTTTCTGATCACCTGCCAGGTCGATCTGTCGCGATCAAACACGGTATTTAGCCCTTGTTCTTCCATTGGCGGGTCACCCATATATTCATCGCCATTACGCCAAAACGTCTGTCCGAGCCTTGGCCTTGCGGTCCCGCCAAACGCCCAGAAGTTTGCTCCGGCGATCCGGCCGTGGCCGACTTTTGCCAAAACGCGATCGAAATACGCGTCGCGGATCGTGGTTTTGGACGCCGGGTCAAAGGATTGTCCGTCGCGCGGCAACCCAAACTCTTCGATCACCAACGGTTTCGTTAAGCGTTCAGCGACCGCTGAGTTTTCGGCGATGTACTTTTCGGTTTCGCTGACTACGCCGGAATAGCCTGCTTCCATCTCGCCCGCTGTGAACCACTGCCAATTTTTTGGCCAGATGTGTATCGTCACATAATCCACGTTTTTATCCGCGTGGATAGACTCAAAAAGCTTGATGTCCTGTGTCCCGATCCAACCCTCGTGCCCGATGGTAACGAGGTGATTCGGGTCAAGTGCCTTGATCATAGCCGAGGTTTGGCTCAACCACAGCTTGTAATCTTCCTTTGCAAACGCGCGCATTGGCCGCGGTTCGTTGGCGATCTCCCACGCCATTATTGTGGGGTCGTCGATGTACGGCTTACCATTGAGTTTGTTTTTTCGCTTTATTATCAGTTCGGCCTGTTTTCGATATCCCGACTTGCACGGCTCGCAGGTGTAAAATTTTGCAACGACATCGCAAAGTTCGTCCCAGTCCGGCTTTCGCGTCAGCAGGCTTTCGGGGACGACTTTGTTCCAGATCAGATATTGCTGAAAACCGCCGCTCCATTCCCAGTTATTGCTTAGGAAGATGACCGCTTTCATTTTCCGCTTTCCCATCTCGAACAGAATCAAGTCGAGGCCGTCGAGAACAGATTCGTCAAATTTACCCTGTGTTGGCTGCAGGGACGGACCGATGCGAGCCACATCGTTGATGGGCCCCGTACCCTCGACGCCGCCCGGCAGACGCAGGTTGGTGACGCCATTCTTTTTGAGTAGATCTAGCTCCTTACGAAGCCTTTCGACACCGCGCTTTCGATCCTTTTCCAGTCCGAGCAGTCCGCCGTACCAATAGTTGGCGCCGACGAAAGTGTACTGTGATCCATCCCTGTAAAAGGCTCCACCGCGCGCACTTACAAAGCCTTGTCCCGCGATTGCCGAAGCAACCGAGGCGATCAGCGGTAAGACGGCCAAAAGGGCCAAAATGCGCTTTCTGAACATTCGGCGATTGTTAACGATCCACAAAGATCGAAGATGTCGGTATAACTCCATCGGCACCATATGTTTGGGCGGCACCGAATGGGAACGCCGAGGTCCACCAAGTTCGGTTTGATGGGCGATATACGCCGAGATCGGCGACATAATCTCCGTCATAATCGCCGACCTGGATCACATCGCCCGCCACGCCGAACCCGAAATAGGTGGGCGTTTGATCTGTGCTTTTCAGTATGTAAGCAAAATTATTGGATTCTCGAAAGACTGCAATATCCGCTTTTCCGTCACCGTCATAGTCAGCGGGAATTGGCTTATCGGTCGCGACACCCCAGACCGTCACTCCAAACTCGTTATTCGAACTTTTTAGGTAATACCAGACTCCGGTGGACGGCCGAAATACCGCTACATCGGTCTTTAGATCTCCGTCATAATCGGCGGGCGTCGGTTTGTCTCCGTCAGAGCCGAAGTGCACTGCCCAAAACTGTTGTGGACCCATCCGCCAGACGTACCAATTACCATCGGACGGACGCCAGACCGCGATGTCCGTTATCGAGTCACCGTCATAGTCGGCAGCGACGGGTTTGTCGCCGGTCAGCCCAAAGCGGAATACGAACCACACGAGGTCACTGCTGCGCCGAATATACCAATAGCCGGTACTGTTGCGGTAAACCGCACGGTCAGTGATCCCATCACCGTCAAAATCTCCCGGCGTCGGAATATCTCCGAAACTTTCTAAACCCCAATTGACCGTTTCCTCGGCGGTAGGAGGGCCTTCTTGCGTCGCGAGCGTGCGTCGCGACCAGTCGCCATTAGCCGGATTCCAGAAACTCCAGTCGGTCGAGTTCGACCGGTCATAATCGACGATCCGCGACTCGCCCGGTTGATCGCAAACCTGCTTGATAAACGAGAAACTAGTTACGTCACGAAGCATTATCCTCGAGTTAGATATGTAGCTCGTAGCCAGCATCTTATCGACCTTTCCATCGTTATCAAAGTCCGCATAGACCATCCGTTGTCCAGTGGTGATGTCGATGCGGCCGTCGTATATCTGTTGTGTAAAATTGCCCGAGCCGTCATTTATCAGAATAATTTTCTTGCTGACATATCTCGGTTGAAAGACTAGGTCGGGGGCACTGTTGCCGCCCCAATTCCCTATCGACGGATAACCGATCCACGACGGATCGGCCGTAATAATATGGTCAGCACGCGTGAACGTCGTTCCGTTGCTTGTCAGAATCCCAAATCCGAGAGCGCCAGACGTATTTGACGTCAAAATGTCTTGCTTCTCATCGACATTAAAGTCCGAAATGCCCCAGATCGCACTGCCCGCCATGAGAGCACTGATATCGGTCGTCCCCCAGGTCATATCTCCGTTATTAAGATGAAGGTGGTTGCTGTCGATGAAATCCGGTTTGCCGTCACCGTTAAATTCCCCGACTGTAGGGACGCCGCCGTGGTTCAAGACGACCACCGTGGGACCAAAAGTGCCGTCACCGTTGCCGAGATTGTATCGAAACTGTGTCCCGCCGCTATTCTGAGATAGGTAATCGCCAAAACCATCACCGTTGATGTCCGGCAGAAGCCTTGTGGTTCCCAGTGAATTTGTCGGCCCTTCGGTAAATGTTCCGTTGCCATTGTTAATATACGTCCTGAAAGATCCGGAAATACCCGAACTTCCGAGCATTATCAGCAGATCTGGCTTGCCGTCATTGTTAACATTGACGACCGAATAGTAATCGTTGAAGATCGTCGTGCCCTGAGGTTCGATCGTCGCCCACGGCGGACCAAAATTCCCGTTGCCAAGATTTGGGAGTATGAAAAATCTTGCCCGGGTAAATAAGCCGGCGGTGCCTTGCTCTGAAACGAGCAGGTCCGGAAGTCCGTCGCCTGTCATATCCGCGGCATAGTCGAGATACACCTTTGACACAGGGAACGACCACGTTGCAGCCCGTTTAAAATAAACACCGCACTGACCGAAAACTTGTACGTTGACGGCGCAAAAGAAAGTGATCAACGACAAGACCCGCAAATATCCGACCAACCCTAACTCCTTGAACATAACGCCCCCAAGAATTTATTTATCCGAAAATATATCTAATGATTCTAATATAGTTTTGGCAAAAAATGAACGGAAAGGCCCAAGCGGAGTATTCCTCCTGCATGGCTCGCGTCCTAAAACCTGCCAGCCGAATGCGACCGCAAGACGCGACGAATTACCACATTCGACTTGGATCCATCGCGGCCCAAAAGATAAAGACCGCCAGATAAAAAAGTTATCCGAAGGTCTCTACCGATTAATAAAATTGGCTCCGCAGGTAAGACTCGTGCCTTACAACCCTTCGGTTGACAGCCTAGTTCGCACTGCAACATACGATAACATCGAGTCCTAGATAATTATTTAGATAACCAGTTCGTATTGTCTAATAGGCCCACCCGCATTCAGGTGTCGTGTCGTTATGTATTTTCAACAAACCGATCTTTGTTGCGGAAAGATCGTCCTTTTCCCAATGCCGGCATAACGCGACTCGTCACCAATCGGATCCGCGAATGGATTATCTGTTTCTTTGAGAACGATAAAGCAAACGCTGCGTTATCAGGAGCTACCTAGGTAGCTCGCATGTCAACGACTTCACTTCTTGTCGTAATTTTTTCAATCAAGCTCTCGTTTATTGCGTAGCCGATGCCGGGGGCTGTCGGGGCGGTTATCGTTCCTCTACTGCTGACCTCGACCGGTGGTACGATAATATCTTCGTTCCAATATCTAGCAGACGCGGAAACGTCACCGGGCAGTGTGAAGCCGGCCAGTGTTGACATGGCAATGTTGTGTGCCCGTCCTATACCGCTTTCCAGCATTCCTCCGCACCAAACGGGGATGTTTCGTTCCGAAGCATAAGCCTGGATGGCTCGTGCCTCTGAATGACCGCCAACGCGGCCAAGCTTGATATTGATTATCCGGCACGACCCGAGTTCAAGAGCGTGTCTAGCGTCGGCCAAGCAAGTGATCGACTCGTCCAGGCAGATGCTCGTTTTTAGCTGCTGCTGAAGTTTTGCATGGTCAACAATGTCACCTGCGGCAAGCGGCTGTTCGATCATCAACAGATCGAAGTCGTCTAATTGCTTTAGGATGTCTAGATCGCGTTCGAGCCGATATGCCGAGTTTGCATCGACCGAAAGCAGGATGTCGGGAAATGCGTTTCGGATCGTCTTGACCAGCTCGATGTCTTGTCCTGGCTTGATCTTCAACTTGATCCGCTGATAACCGCTATCGACCTCCCGCGTCACTTTTTCGAGCAGAATATCGGTGGATTTTTGCAGCCCGATCGAAACGCCGCTGTTAATTTCCGTCTGCGTGCCGCCGAGATGCTTCCAGAGAGGTTGATCGGCGATCCTGGATTCCAACTCCCAAATCGCGGTTTCAACCCCCCCGATCGCCATACGATTCCCCCGAATCGGAGCTAGGGCTTTCGACACGTCCTCGGCACTATGGATATTGGCCTTCGTGAGTAGCGGTGCGATATACTTTGTAATTATCGTCCAGGCGGAATCAGTCGTTTCGTGATTGAAGAACGGCTCTTCCGGGGCGGTACATTCGCTGTAGCCGACCGCACCGTCCCGATTAAAAACGCGAAGGATCAAAATACGACGCTTAAACGCAGTTCCAAAGCTCGTCTCAAACGGAGCTTTCAGGGGTAGCTCGATCTCACGCAATTCCAGCTTCTCTAAACCTAAATTATTCATAAGTTTGATATTAGGCTTGCCAAACCTTCATTAATACGGGCAGCCTCTCTTTAAGTATTCAGACAGAATCAAATGGTCCTCAGTTTTGCCTGCTTCATTTCATCTCGTACAGTTTTGACCGTTATTTTCACTTAACTTTCGTGCCCGGACTATTGGCTCCGCCCTGATGCAGGATGAGTCCGGTCACCTTTCCCTCTTTGTCGGATGTAAAACTGATCTGCTCATCCACTTCCTTCACGATCTTGGGCGACTGCAAACCCCGACAGGATGAGCAGAAGCCCTAACGAAAATAGATTCTTCATAAATTTTTACATCTCGTCCAACTCTAAAACGTCGACGTGAAATACAATGAGTGACTGGCGAAAACAAACCAGAGAAATCCAACACAAGCCAACGCGAAAACTGTTGCCTGGAGCTTGCCCCAGATGCGGTATCGCTTGCTTATCCAGGCGTAGATCGCGTGGAAAAAGACAACCAGTGTACCGATGGTAGCGATGACGCCTATCGCCTGTGCCATCTGGAACCAAATGACCCCTGCGTCACTCAAAAAGTCTAGATTCGAGATGGCGTACATCAGAAGACTGACCATCGAGGTCAAAAAGACCAGTGCAAGTGCAAATGCAGCGCGAACTCCGACCCGTAGCCACCATTCGGTGCGTGTCAGCTCGAATGTGCCGCCGTAGTGTCGCCTAACGATCCAACCAACAAACCAAAAGACTAGAGTAAGTAGCATCACGATGAGCGAGAGCACCAGAACCGGCAGCAACACTTTGCTGTTCTGCCATAATCCCACCCTTTGAAACGTCATAAACGGATACGGGATGATCATCTGCATCCGGCCATTTTCATCTGGCTTGAATACTAGAAGGTCCTGGCCGCCGACCTCACGGAATTGCATCGGAGCTATTGCCTGCCAGCGTTTTGGTTTGCCGTTCGGTGCGAGCAAGGCATCGACTTCGATCATTCCGTCCTCGGTTGGGGCGACGGTCGATTCACTAAGGAGCGAGAATGCTTTGAAAAATGACCCTTCTGGGCGGCGGCTTGATTCGTATGTTCCGCTAACTGCCGCTATATCTTGTTTGGAGCTCTCAGAGACGGTCGCTGTTGGCGGCGAAAACGGAAAATAACGGTCGAGAAACGCTTCCCAAAGTATCGTTCGCGGCGAAACCTGTCCTCGTCCGGCGCTGTTGTAAGAGACAAAGAATCCCACGCCCGCGTCCAATACCAGATGCAGGTCGCTATGAAAGGCTCCCGTATCGCCGGCGTGTCCGACGATGCGGCGTCCATTTCGGTTCTCTTCGTAAAACCCATAGGCCATTGCGTTAGCCGCCGGATCAAGGCCAAACAGGCGGCTGTGCATAAGTTTCGCCGTTTCGGGCTTCAGGATCTGGATATCACCCAGTCGCCCTTCCTGAAGATGAGCGAGCATAAATCTCGACATATCGTCTGCCGAACTGCTTAGACTTCCCGCTGGAAATGGCGTGACGACCTCGAACGCCTCCAATGGTTTTTCGGATGCGATCGTGTAACCCAGTGACATTTTGCTAGCAAGCTCAGGCGACAGCGGTTGGGCGAACGTCGAATGGCTCATATTGAGCGGCTTAAAAATATGTTCGGTCACATACGTATTGAACGGCTCGCTGGAAACGCGTTCGACAATATAACCGGCGAGTGAAGCACCGTAATTCGAATACGCCGGAACTGTTCCGGGAGGAAAAATTCGCCGCGGAATATGGGTCTTTAGGTACTGGCCAAGATCGGGGCTGTCCTGCTTGAACGTAATGAGGTCTTTTATCGACTCTTCGAAGCCCGGCGTATGCGTCAAGAGATTCTTTAACGTGATCGGTTTTCCAAAGGCTTCCGGGATCTTATAGTCGATATATTCATTTACATCGCGATCGAGATCAAGTTTTCCTTGCTCGACTAACTGCATAACCGCAGTCCACGTAAACAGCTTTGAGATAGAACCGGGCCGAAAAAGCGTTTCGTTGGCAACGACAGGTTTTTTATTGGCGACATCGGCGTAACCATAGCCTTTTGCAAACAGAACTTTTCCATCTTTGACGATGGCGACCGTCGCTCCGGCAACGTCGTCGCGGGTAAGCTGCTGCGGCACGATGCCGTCGAGAAACGCCTCGACGTCTGCCGCCGTCAATTCAGCACGGCCCGTTTGCCACGTGTCGGCGACCGGTTGGGCGGTTTCCGGCTTTGTCGATAGATTCGGTGCGTTCGGAGACTGCCCCAGCGCGAACGGGGGAAAGGTCATCCACAATATCAACAAAGCCGCTATGATTCTCATTATTTTTCTCCAATGTTTTGCGGAGTGTGGTTTACCGCCCATTCGACTAACTTCTTATTTGATCTTCTTGGCCGGCGTACTTCCCCCACCCTGTTTTAGGGTGAATCCATCGATCTGCCCTTTATCGTTCTTAGTGAAGACGAACTGGGCATTTACATCTTTGGAATAAAGCACGGTCTCAGATTCCGGTAAAAGTGCAAATTTTGACTGGCCGCCGAGTTGGCCCATCAGCTTGCCGTCGTCGAGCGTGATCGAGACCACCATATTTGGACCTATCTGATACTCTCCGACGTAGCTTTCCAGCTTCTTCGCATCGAGAGAGATGAATTTCCGCTCTTTCGGTATCTCATAAGGAGCTCCGAAGACGATCGCGGCCAGATTGCTGCTGATCTGCCCCGAGGGTGAAGACTGAATATTGCTCAGCACGACGACCGTCACCTTATCGTCCGGATAGCGTGATATATCAGTAGCAAAGCCGTAAATGCCGCCACCGTGAGAGACCGACTTATGGCCAAACCTCTTGCCGATGCTCCAGCCATAGCCGTAGCCGGCGTCACCCTTTTCCGGAGCAGTTATTTCATCTATCGACTTTTTCGAAACGAGCTTTTCTGTATAAAGAGCCTGATCCCAGATAAGTAGATCGCCGGTCGTAGAGGCGAGCGAACCAGCCGCATACGGGACGGACATATCAGTGTACGAGGAGTTAATGATCTTCCCGGCCTGCTTCTGATAACCGGCGGAGCGCTTCATAATTATTAATTGCGGGTCGTCGTAGTAGGTTTGTTTCATTCCGAGCGGCGTAAAGATATTTTCCTGAAGAAAATCCGCGTAAGTCTTGCCAGACACCTTCTCGATGATCACGCCAAGCAGGTAATAGCCGGAATTGCTGTAGGACATCTTTGCACCCGGCTCGAAATCGAGTGGCGGCTTTTTTAATTTTTCAACCATTTCCGCAGTCGTCGTCGGCATAACGGTCGTCCGGGCAAAGTCGGGAAATGCGGTATAGTTTGTTACGCCTGACGTGTGTCTCAGGAGTTGGTTGATCGTGATCGGTTTCCAAGCGTCGGGGCAATCCGAAATGTATTTGCACATCAGGTCGCTGACCTTCAACTTGCTTCGTTCCTGCAACATAGCAATTGCCATCCCCGTAAACTGTTTTGTCACCGAACCGAGGCGAAATACATTATCCGGCGCATTTGGTACATTCAGTTCGATATTGGCCATGCCATAGCCTTTGCTCACGATAGGCTTGCCGTCACGAGCAACGAGGATGGTGCCGCTAAATCCGTCAACACGCAGCACGGCATCCATATACTCGTCGACCTTGCGATCTATGTCGGCGTTCGACGGCGGACTCTGGGCCGAAACGAGTGAGATAAATGCCAAAAATAGAGCAAAAAGAATTGGCAAGCGATTAACAACCTTAATTTTTCTAATCATTTTAATTTCCTTCGATCAAATGTTCTGTAACTCTCCCGTTTTATAGTTACGGCTTCTTTTCCAAATGATCGGATTCGACACCTTTGGCAGTCGCCGATTCCCGAACTACCTTCAGAATGTATGGGACTATCTTTTCTACATTTTCTTTGTTCGTCACCAGGCCCATATGATCAGCGGTATCGATCTGGACATACTCGCTTCTGGTGGATAGAGCAGCGATCTGTTTGTGCAAATTTGCAAAATTTTCTCTCAATTGCTCCGCTGACATCCCTTCCGGTAAATAAGCGGGCGTGGTCTCTTTCGTTGCAGAGATAACGACGATGGGTCTGTCGCCTAAAGTCTTATTCTTTGCCGCCTGCTCCGCCGCCTTGTCGAAGTCATTCGCTTCGAGGACCGTTGTATTCAGAATCGAGGTTTTCTTTGACAAATAAATGGTCTGGTCACGAATGTCTTGCGGGAGCTCTTCGAGGCTCGCCGAACTCACAAGCGGATTGTAAACTTCTAAAACGCCAAGCCCTTTAAGTACCTTGACGAGCGTTACTATCCATCCGACCGTTGACATCAACTCGTCTTTCTTTTCCTTAGTTAATCCGAGTTTCTCATTCTGTTCGGGATGGCTGGGATCCAGAAACACTAGGCCCGCAACTTCGCTCGGGTATCGCTCGACATAGTCACGCATATACAGTCCGGCGATCGAGTGTCCCGCGAAAACGAAAGGACGCTTTACTTCCGCTTTGTCTAAGAGCGTGTGCAGCGCCGTATTCACGGTCTTTGCGTCTCGCGGAAGTCCGCTTTCCTCACTCCATCCGAGGCCTGCACGATCGTAAATACAGATCCTGGTGGTCTCAGAAACGCCATTTTGTATCCAGTAGGACAACGGCGTCGAAACGCCGGCACCGGCTTCGAAAACCACGGTTGGCAAGTTTTCATCGCTTTTCCCTTGAGGGGAAACGCATTTTATGTGTAGTCGATATCCGCCGACATCGACCATTTCACCCGGCGGCGGAACGACCGGAGCGATCAACCGTAAGACCTGGCCCACGATCAGCGGTATGCCGATCAAGACTGCCAGGGCGATGCCTGTAATTTTCAGTAGTTTCCTAAATTTTGGTAGCCTAAACACCACGTCTCCTACAATCAACAAATGACCGAAGCTTCCGATCCCGCCATCAGTTAGAGCGGATTTCACGAGAGCGTCTTATTTTTTATCCGGTACCCGCGTAAAGTTACCCATCGCTCCCATATCAACCGAAGCGACCTTGCCGCGTGCGTTTAGGCTGAATTGCATAAAGCCGTTGCCCTCGACACGGTCTCGCCACTTAACCTGAAAGGTATCGTAGTTCCAGTGTTCGAGTTCGCCGTTAAAATATGGCCCGAATTCTGCAGTTAGCTTGCCGCCATCCAGTTTGATCTCGACGTCGCCATACATTTCACTGTTATATTTACCGGCATATTCCTTCAGATCAAGTGACGGTTTTGTGCCGGTCACTCTCGATGCCAAAGCCTTTTCCTGGGCGGCGGCACCCTGCTTTTCAAGCGCCTGAATTTTGGGAAGTGCCTCAGCCTGCCAATCGCGTGTGGGCTGACCCATATATGAGTCGAAGATACGATAGGTCAGAAATTGTGGAAGCAGCGTTCCGCCGACGTTCGTAAGTATCACAATTCCGACATTTGCCTCAGGTATCATCGCTACTTCGGCCCTCATACCGTCAATCGCGCCGCCGTGCTCGACCAATTTCTTACCGCGAAAATCGCTCAGAAACCAGCCCATGCCATAACTCATAAAGTGGGCGTCGGGGTAAAATATCGTGTAGGGTCCTTCCCTACGAATGACCGTTTGCGGTGTGTGTGTCTCGTCGAGAGTGGCGGCGCTGACGAGCTGTTTGCCATCAAATTTGCCATTCCCGAGCTGCATCCGCAGCCATTGAGCCATATCCACAACATTTGAGTTTATCGAGCCAGCGGGACCGATATTGTCGATCAGCCGCCATGCGACCGGCTGTAATTTGCCGTCCACCTTCTGATGCGGCGTCGAAACGTCATTTGATTTGGAAAGCGTCCTGATCGTCGTATTGGTGTCTTTCATTCCGAGCGGCGTAAAAATGCGTTCGGTCAGAAAGTCGTCCCAGGATTTGCCGGTTATGGATGGAATGATCTGTCCGGCAGCGAGAAACATAACATTTTGATACCCAAATCTTGACCGCATGCTCGACGAGGGCTCTAGAAATCTTATACGCCGTAACACCTCATCTCGATTGTGCTCAGTGGCGTACCATAGCTGATCGCCGCGTTCGAGCCCGATCCGATGCGTCAACAGATCGCGAACTGTCATTTCGCGCGTTACATACGGATCAAAGAGTTGAAAACTCGGTAAATATTGGCTTACACGATCGTCCCATTTGAGCTTTTTATCATCGACGAGCATACCGATCGACGTTGCCGTGAACGCCTTTGACGACGAACCAATAGCAAAGATCGTATGTTCGTCAACCGGCGCGGTTTTGCCCATTTCGCGAAGCCCGTAGCCTTTGGCATAGACGACCTTGTCGTCCTTAACGATGGCGATCGCCATACCGGGGACATCCCATTCCTTCATTGCCTTGTTGACGTAATCGTCAAACCCTTGAAACGGAGCCTGAGCGTGGCTGCTCTGCAGTCCCGCCGCCATAACAACCAATAGAATTGCCAAATTAATGATGGAACGTAATTTCATATTTTTCCTTTTTGTCGACGTGAAATTCACGGGATTAAATTATTACAAATAAGGACTTTAACAAGCGTCAAACCGTCCAGATCTCTTTCAAAACACGTGCAAAATTGCCACCGAGTATTCCTTGAATATCCGAATCGGTGTATTTGCGGCGGATCAGGCCCTCAGTAAGGTCAAACATCCGTTTTGGGTGATTCAGGCCCTCGACATCGATCTTTTCTCGGAATCCGTAACTGCCCTTGTAACCGGCACGCAATTGCTTATTGGATTCCGGCGGCATTGCGTCGTAACCGTAAAGATCTATGTCGCTGCCGACACCGAGATGCTCCGGGCCAATTAGATCACGGACGTGGTCGTAGTGATCTAGAACGTGTTCGATGGTGGTTGGCTCATCCGCTTTCACGAACATTCGCACGCCTGTAATTCCCATTACGCTACCATTCAAACCCACTCTCTTAATTGCTTCGTCCGACTTATCTCGTGGATGTCCACCTGCGAGTACGCGACAATTTGAGTGAGTGATCAAAACCGGTTTCTTGGAAAGTTCGAAAGCGTCGAGCGTCGTACGGTCGCCGCAATGGGAAACGTCCACAGCCATTCCGACCTTGTTCATTCGTGCGATGATCGCTGCGCCAAAATCCGATATGCCTGAGTCGTTTCTTTCGGTTGAACCGGTGCCGATGAAGTTTCGGGAATTGTAAGTTAGTTGTGAGACTCGCTGGCCGAGATTTCGAAAGAAATCAACGTCGTTCGGGTTGCGAAACTGATCGGAATTTTGAAGACCCAGAATGACGCCTAGCTTGTTCGATTTCTTTACGCGGGCAAAATCATCCGGGCTGTCGATCCGCATAAAATGTTCGTCGTGGCTGGCGATGAAACCATTCCAAAATGCAAAAAACTCAAGGACGTTTTGGTATGAGGTCATTCCTCCCATACCGAGCGCGGGGTGGATGACGTTGATTCCAGAGTCCTTCCACGGTTGCAGATCGGCAGCCGTAAATGTTTCCGGATCCTTGAACCATTTGTCCTGTTTTGCAAAATCGAGCGTCATTACGCACAGCATATCGATGACCGTAGATTCTTTGACAAGCCCGATCGCGCGAGCCGAATATTCGGTTGGCGAATTTGCAAATAACCGAAACCGGCCAAAATTGAGCATCGGTGCAGCAACTAAGCCCGCTCCGGCCACGGCCATACTTTTCAGCAGGCCGCGCCGCGATATGAGATCACATTTCTTTTTGTTCTTCTTGCTATCCATATTATTGGTTTCAGTTTGAGCCGATCTTCTCAAATACCTGGTTTCCGATCCGATAACGCGTCCAATCTTTGTAGTCAAAATGCCACCATTCGGCTTCGTAAACGGTAAACCCAACAGACTCCATTGCGTCTCGCAGCAATTTCCGATGCCAACGCTGTAGCGATGTGCCGCCGGGATAATCAGGGTATGACCGGTCGGATGTTTCATCGTAAGTGCCGACCATTTCGATCGGTTTGCCGCTATTCAGGTCATACAACGAAATATCGACCGCCATTCCGCGATTGTGCCGCGACCCCTGAGATGGGTCGGCGACGAAGATCTTTTTGTCGTCGGGCGTTGCATCCCAAAAGACCTTGGTCACATACCACGGCCGATATGCGTCGTGGATCAACAGACCGTAGCCAAGTTTTTTGAGTTTTTCGTTAGCTCTAACAACGGCCTCGGCCGCCGGACGCTGCATAAACGCTTTCGCCTGCGAATAAAAAACGCTGCCGAGAAAATTGTTGGTCCCGGCATAGCGGACATCGAGCTTTACCGTCCGATCAAGCTTGGCGACCTCGACCAGATCCGATGTGTAAAAATCCCCAGTTTCCTGTGGCGGCGTCGCGGCAAGAGCTTCTTTTAGCAGTTCGGGAACCGGCCTGAGTGGTTTGATATGAAGCTGGCCGACACCGTCCGGCCCGACATCACGGTGTTTGAATACCACATTTGCCGCATTTACCTGCGTTGCTTTTCCATTTGTGTCGCGGGTGAATACGAGCAGTTCACCATCGTAGAGGCCATGATCTGGAAACTTGAAGACGTTTTCGGAAACTTGCTCAAGCGGGTCATACTCGAACCATTCGATCAAAGCCCAGAGCTTGCCGTCTTTTTCGAGGATATAAAGAACGTCGTGGTCCCAGCCGTATTCACCGATCAGTCCCTTTAGCTTTGTGTCAGTAGGTGGTGGTTTGGGGGCGGCAACTCGTTTGTAGGCCTCGTTATTGACGACGATCGAGTCGCCATCGGGCGATATCCTTGGTCCAAACGCCAGCTTACCGTCAACCATCAGATCATTGCCGCTTGACCTAAGCACAGCCGGAGATCCGCCCTCTGTGCTTAGGATCGAAAGCTGATTCCTTGAGCTATCGGTCAGGTCAAAGCCCTTTGGACCATTCATATAGCGGCCAGCGAGCAGCTTTGCCCGGTCGGGCGCTACCGGCGATGTTTTCGCGGGCTCGGGAATCGACTTGCCGTCTCGCACGGCGAGCATGGCTTTCAGCGCAAGATCGGCGATGTGGGCCGTCACGGCATTTGCGGCGTCCTTTGTGGTCACTACGACGACACCGAGTTTGTCGTCGGGCAAAGCGCTTAATTGGGTTGCAAAACCATAGATCGCCCCGCCGTGGCCTATCTTTCGATGGCCATCCATTTCCGAGATGCCAAAGCCGATCCCAAATCCCGTTTTCGCTCCCGGCTTGGCATATTGCGGCTTCCACATCTCGTCAAGTGTCGACTGCGTCAGCAGCTGCCCCTTTGAGCCACGGCCGCCGGCAAAAAGGACGCTCATAAAACGGCCCATATCCTTGACTGTCGTGTACATAGAACCCGCAGGACTTATTCCCAGCTCGAACGTCGGGGCCGGAAACGTGCGTCCGTCGATGGTCCACATATAAGCCTTTGCCAGGCTTTTCGTGATCTCCGGCGTGGGCTCGAAACTGCTGTGGTCGAGGCCCATCGGATCGAGCACCGATCGTTTGAGATATTTTGCAAACGGCTCTCCCTGCGTTTTCTCGAGAACATAACCGACCGTCGCGACACCTGCGTTCGAGTACTTGACGTGAGTCTCGGGAGCGTAAACGAGCTTTGTATCGTTGAGGCTCGCGATCGTTTTCGCCAGCGTCGGTCCAGTCGGATCGAAATAATTGCCGACCGGCGGCTCGCGAACGAGGCCCGATCGGTGCGACATAAGCTGACGGAGGGTTATTGGCTTATCAAAATTATTTTTCGGATGAAAGGTCGGAAGATATCGAGTAACCGGTGCGTTAATATCGAGTTTGCCTTGCTCGACAAGCTGCATAACCGCAATGTCTGTAAAGAGCTTTGAGACCGAACCGACGCGGTAAACGGTCTCGGCCGTTGCCGGGGTTTTGGCCGTGGGGTCGGCAAAACCAAACCCGTTGGCCCACACGATCTGCTGATCGTCCACCAAAGCGATCGAGACCGCCGGCAGGTCCTTTTCGGCCATTTCGCGAGCGATGAACTTTTCGAGCATTTCCGCTACTACCGTAAAATCACGACGCGGTGCGACGTTCTGAGTAGTTATTTCAGCAGGCCGGGGATTGCTCGCAGATATGGAACGGCCGGGCAGGGAGGTCAGCCCGAAAAACGCCGCAACCGTGATCGCTACAAGTATCGGCCAGTCCACTCTGTTTCTTCGTATTGTCATATCTTTCATTAGCACGTCACGCCGCCAGATCTTCCATCGTTTGGGTGCGGCTAAGAACATACTTTCCGGTTTCATTGCCGCGAACGAAGTCGACGATCACAAATCCCGCGTCAATTGCTTTGGTAAAGGCCATCCGCGTCGCATCGCGCCAATCCGCCGCCAATTCGAGGCTCTGCTGTTCAATTTCCTTGATCCGTCCGGGTATCTCGATGAATGCCACGTCACCAATATTCGCGTCGTTTAAGTCGCGATACCCTGGTATGCTATTTTCGGTTACCTCAAGCAGCGATTCACCTTTCCCGTAATCCCTCGTCAAAACTTTCGAGTAAAGCTTTTCGGTGACGCGGCGGCTATTGACCGGCCAGGTTACCCATAAACGGTCCGTACCGTTGCGATGAAGAAAACTGGCGGCGTCCGCACCGTAAAAATCGACCAAGTATTGGTTCGACACAACGCCAAGCCGGTTAAAATTTAAGTAGGCATTCAAGCTTTGCAGCGGGTCGAATGTCCAGGTCATCAAGCCAATACCCTGGGCTATGATGAAATCCCGTTGAGCAAGTTTGAGACGGTATCCAACGCTGTGACTTCGATATTCAGGCTTTACCGCAAGCATATGCGAGTGATGTGTCGCCCTTTCGTGCTCAAATCCGGGAAAGCCGTATGCAAATCCGATCAAAGTCTTATCGACAAATGCTCCAATCAGCGCGCCTCCGGCTGCTTTTGCGGCGACGAACTGCGTAAGCGGCACAACATCGAGATCCGGCAGACCCCACACTTCCTTTTGGAGTTCTTCGACTGCCCGCATTTCGGCCTGTCCGTCAATGTCCCGGATGACGATTTCAACTGCGGTCATGGTTCTAAACTTTGGTCGTAATTTGTAATAAATGCTATAAATTTCGTTGCTTCGACCATATCTTTGCCGATGAATCTTATGCTGTGTGAATCTATCCGTTTGACGGTGGTTAAATAGCTGAGGATCTCGGCCGGTCGATAATTCTTGAAACGCACATCCAACTGGACCGGTGTCTTGACCTTGTACGGCTTAAAGCTCTTAATACGGCCCATCGCCGTTTTCACTTTCTCGCGGATAAGGTCGTAGGCCGCTTCGGGCATCATTGTTTTTGCTGAGTGAAAACCATAATTCCACTTAACAACAGCTCCCTCGATATCGCCGACCGCGGACGTTACCTCTTTGACCGCAGCGTCGTCGCCGGAGACCATGATCACCGGCACGTTAAAGTGGCCGGCAACCGCCGCGTTAAAGCTTCCTTCAGAAACTGAGACATCATTTACCCGCACGTCTGCCAGCCGTGCGCTGGAGAATGTGTGGGCACGCACCCCTTCGATATTCATAGTGCTTGCGTGATAGCCAATAAAGATGACCCCGTCGAAAGTTTCGTCAAGCCCCTCCATCATCTCGAGCGGACGCGGAAACCCTCGGACTAGCAGAACATTTTTCGGCAGTTTTTCGATCAGCAGATTTTCCGCGTTACCGTGCGAATCGCTTATCACGACCTCGGTCGCGCCGCCGGCAAATGCGGCTTCGATAGCGGCGTTCGTCTCCTGCGTCATAAACTCGCGAAACCGTTGGTACTCAAAGCCCGTTGGTCCCAACTGGTCGGCGGTGACCACCCCAACCACGCCCTCCATATCAACTGAGATGTAAATTTTCATTTTCTTTACCTGCGCTTCGGCCGCGGGGCTAATCGCTAAAAGCAGAAGAATTGTGCAAATCAGACTCAACATTGATCTCATAACCGTTACTCCCATTCGATTTCGGACAATGCTGGAACCCTTCCCGTTATTCCTCACAACTAAATGAATTCAATAAAACATTTCTACTTGAGCGGTTTACTGCGATGGCGTTTTGCCCTGTCCGTAGATCACCTTTCCCGGTCTTGCTCCTGTGTGCTTTCCGTTTTCAATAACGACCTCGCCGTTAACAAGAACGTAATTGATTCCCGTCGGTGTTTTATACGGATATTCATACGTCGATTCATCTTGTATTTTGTCGAAATCAAAGATAACAACATCGGCCCACAGACCTTCTTTGATCAAGCCGCGTGATGGTATACGTAGCCGCGTAGCCGGCCACGAAGTCAATTTTCGAATCGCTTCCGGCAACGAAAGTACTTTCCGTTCGCGTACGTACTTTGCGATCACTCGTGGAAAATTACCATAGCCGCGCGGATGACCTGCTCCCTCAGTCTTGGGATCGATAAGTTCAGGGGAAGCGGCCGCGTCGCTGCCAAAACTTATCCAAGGATATTTCATGGCCGTTTCGATATCGCCTTCGCTCATCATGTAGTAAAGTGCGGAAACGCGTCCGCCGCTGCCTTGTTCGACCAGATCGAACGCAGCGTCCGCCGGATCCTTGTTCCATTCCTTTGCGATCTGGACTAAATTTTTATTTTCGAATCGCTTGTTATCCTTGTTCGCCGCATTGACCAGCACGACGTGTTCCCAACCGCCGGCGGCTTCGACAATATTCCACCAACCGGGCGAGCCGGTCTTGATCTCATTTTTTAGGCGAGCACGGATCGCAGGATCCTTCAGGCGTTCCAGCAGTTTTTGTCGGCCGCCATCAAACGCCCACGACGGGATCACGGAATCAAGCCCCGTTCCGCCCGCCGTATAGACATACATATTCGCTGCGACATCAACTCCGCGTCCGCGTGCCGCCTCGATCTTTGCACCCGCTTCGACGATCAGCTTGCCCCACCCGGGCTGGAAGGCCGCTTTGAGATGATAGATCTCGACGGGTATGCCGCTCTTTTCACCTATCTCTATAGCTTCTTCGACCGATTGAACGAGTTCCTCACCTTCACCTCGAATATGGGTTGCGTAAACACCGCCATAACGGCTGGCGACCTTTGCCAGTTCAATAAGCTGTCCCGTCTTTGAATAACTTGCCGGAGGGTATATTAGAGCTGTCGAGATCCCGAGAGCACCACCTTTCATCGCCGTCTCGACGATCGCTTTCATTCGATCGAGTTCTTCCGGAGTCGGGTCGCGGGCATCCTGACCAAGTACAGCAACGCGGGCCTGCGTCGCTCCATAGTAAGTCCCCAGATTCATACTGATGCCGTTTTTTTCGAGGCCGGCAAAATATTCAGCGATCTTTTCGGCGGGCACCGGAGTTCCACCCTCGCCGCTGATGCCGGTCGTCACGCCCATTAGCAACTTGCTTTCGGCGAGCGGACTCTTGATCAAGACTCCGCCGGAGGCATCGAGCATATCGATCCAGCCCGGCGAAACGTATCGCCCTGTCGCGTCGATCTCACGTTTGCCTTTGCCATCTACTTTGCCGATACGAACAAACTTCCCGTCCTTGATCGCAACATCCGCCGCGATCCACGGATTGCCCGCACCGTCCAATACGCGACCATTTCGTATGACGATGTCATAGATCGGTACCCCTGTTTGTGCCGCGACCTGCGCTATCGAAGTTCCGAGCAGAAGCGCGAGAATAAATAGCCCGGAAAAAATACGTCTAATACTGCCTATCATTTATTTTTCTCCAAATCTTTAGGTACGGCGGCTATCGTCGTGGTCGAGTATTTCTTCATCAGATCCATAGCCCGGTCGGCCAACTTAAAAAGATGCTGATGCGCTTGGTGGCCATTTGTTAGGATCGCGAAACCAAATTTGCGATCACGGTTACCAAGCAAAAATGACGTGTATCCGGAAAGGCTGCCGCTGTGGGCAAAATATCTGTCGCCGTCTCTCACCTGCGTCCACCAGGTCAAACCGAAACCGGCGGTTTCATTTCCCCAAATGCCCTCGATCCCGCCTTTGAATTGATCAAATTGCCGCGTCACCATCTGGTTAAACGTTGCTTCACTTAAGATTCTTTTTCCCTTGAATTCCCCACCATTTAGATTTGTTATCAGCCAATTGGATTGATCCAGGATAGTGCCGTAAGTAATGCCTGCCGGATAAACTGCGGCCCTGATGCGAGTCGCAGGCGTTTGTCGGCCGGTTGCCTTGTCGATGACATAAGGCACCGCGATCCGCTCGTCCATACTCGGGGTCGGGTCAAATCCCGTACTCGTCATCTCAAGCGGCGTCCAGACGTGTTCCTGCATATATTGCCGGTATGGTACGCCCGACAATTTTTCAACCAAATATCCAACCAGCGTGAAGGCCGCGTTCGAATATTCGACCTTCGTCATCGGCGGGAAAGCTACCTTTAGTGATTTACGAACGAAGTCGTCCAGTTTTATCACATCGTTGTTGCTCCAGAGCGGAACCGCTCCGAAATCGCCTTCTAATCCAGATGTGTGAGTTAACAGATGCCGAAAGGTCACAGGGTTTTTCGGGTCGTCGCCCTGGATATCAAAATCCAAATATTTGCGAACCGGATCATCCAGCTTGAATTTACCCTGATCCATTAGCTGCAACAGCGCATACGTGGACATTGCCTTAAACGTAGAACCGATCAGATAGACGGTGTTTGGAGTCGCAGGCGTTCGGGCCCAGAGATTTGATTCGCCGTAGCCAGCGGTCCAAATCACTTTGTCGCCCGAGATCAATGCAATTGATGCCGATGGAATATTCCCCTCGATCATCGCCTGACGAATTGCGGGTTCGAGATCCGCCACAACCTTCTTTATATCGACGGTTTGGCCAAACGCCGGGATGCAGAGAGTACAGAGGACAAACGCCGCGGCGGCGACACAAAAGCTAAACCTTAAACGTAAGGTTCTATTCGGTTTGGTATATGTATTCTTCATGAGCTATTTGGAAATAACGGGCAAAGCTATATAAGACGCATTTTTGCCCGAGCGATAGATTCGTTGGGTTGCCTTTTGAAAATCAGATTCCGTCGCCTTAAAAATGTTCGGCACGAATTTCTGCGGATTACGGTCGATGACCGGAAACCAAGTGCTCTGGATCTGCACCATAATGCGGTGGCCCTTCTTAAACGTGTGATCGTTTGCCGGATACGTGATCTGATATTTTTGAACGGAGTTTGCCGGAATCGGATTAGATTTTTCCCAGCCTTTATAATATCGACCGCGAAAGACATCGCCGGCGATCATTAATTGAAAGCCGCTCATACTAGGCTCGGACTCAAATTTATCCGGATAAACATCGATGAATTTCACGATCCAATCACTGTCGGTTCCGCTCGTCGAGGCAAAGATATTTGCGACTATCTTTCCCGAAACGGTCACGTCCTCGGTCAGAGGCTCTGACTTAAAGGTAAGAACATCGGGCCGATATTCGGCAAAGCGTTGATCCTGAACCTGCCAGATCCGCCACTCGGCTCCCATACCGACTTCCATCGGACGCGGGCGATATGGTACCGGATTTGCCGGATCTGAAACATATTCATCAAATACGGCGCGTGCCGCTTTCGGCGAGTCAAACGAGAGTTTTTTGTCTGCCTGCAAATAGAGGTTTTTGACGCTGGCTTCTTTCGGTGCCCAAGTATCGTGCCTGATCCATTCGTTATCACCGGTTCGGAATGTCAGAGCTTCCGGCAGCTTCGGATCAGGCTTGTCCTTTAAGTAATGTGCGAGGAATGGAGCCCGGACATTCTTGCGGAAATAATCCGCCGTTGCGCTTCCGAATTTGATGCGATCCAATTTATCGCCGTCGCCACGCGAGAATCCGCCGTGATTCCACGGACCGACCACTAGAAAATTCTGATTATTGGTATCGTGTTTTTCGAGCAGTTCGTAGATCTTTATCGGCCCATAAAAATCCTCCTGATCCCACCACCCGGCGACATTCAGCGTCGGAACCGTCACTTTATTTAGCCACGGAGCAAACGCCTGCCGTTTCCAAAACGCATCGTAATCCGGGTGCTCCTCAAAATCGTTCCACGTCGGATATTTATCCTTCAAGTATTTTGGATCGACATTGGAGAGTGGGCCTAGATCAAGAAACCACTCGTATTCGTCGCGTTTGTCGATCACCTGTGACGGGCTTACCACTTCTTTCGAAGTTTCCATCATATACGTGTATGCAAACCCGTAACTCAAACGAAAAGCTCCGTTATGATGAAAATCGTCGCCCAGCCACATATCAGCCGGCGAAGCCTGAGGCACGATCGCCTTTAGCGCCGGATGCGGATCGAGCATTCCCATCACTGTCAGCCATCCACCATAACTCGTGCCCGACAAACCAACGCGGCCATTATTATTCTTGGTGTTTTTTAGTAGCCATTCGATCGAGTCATACGTGTCGGTGCTCTCGTCGATCGCCTGTTTATCTTTTGGATCGCGCGGTTGGCGAAGCATCACGAATTGGCCTTCGGACTTGAACCTGCCGCGAATATCCTGTTGAACGACTATGTAACCATCTTTTGACAGTTCAGGAAGAGCAGCATTGAGTTGCTCCGAAGTGAGATCGCCGACGCCATAGGGCGTCCTCAGCAACAGTATCGGCAATTTCTCGCTCGTAATGTCTGGGGTAAAGATCTTTGTGTAAAGTCGAACGCCATCGCGCATTGCGACCATCGCATCGGTTTTTGAATAAACGGGCGCCGCACGTTTTGCGTAAACCGGCGACAATGCCGCGAACAGGATGCTGAGAGCGAATGTCGCGAGGACCAATGCCCGAATTTTCGATACTGAACTTCGTCCTTGTTGAATTCTCACGGTCAGTTCTCCTTAAGGTTTCGATACGCGATCGATCGGCGCCGGTCGCGGCGTACGCTTGAGAGGTTCTGTCTGCAATAGCTTCATTGCTTCGGCGACTGCCCGCTCCAGCTGCGCGTCTTTGCCATTTTCGATCGGTGTATTCTCGACATTGATATCAGCTGATACTCCGATATTTTCAACATCCCATTTACCCTCAAGGTTATAGAACGCGAGGCTTGGCGCCGTTATCCCGCCGCCGTCGATCGTTGGCGGCACGCCCAGTGTTCCGACGAGGCCGCCCCACGTCCGTGTTCCCACGAGCGGACCGAGTTTGCGCAGCTTGAAGTAAAATGGCAACGCGTCGCCGCCGGAGCCGGCTGATTCGTTGATCACCATAACTTTCGGGCCGTAAACACCTGCGATCGGTGAGAAAAATGTATTGCCATCGCGAACAGCAAATGAACCCATCGGCTTGCGGTCGAGTTCATTGACGATGAAATCCGCGACCATGCCGCCCTGATTGTATCGTTCGTCAACAACCGTTCCTTCCTTGTTCTGCTGAGCGTAAAAGTAGCGGACGAACGATGTATATCCCGGCCCGCCAGTGTTTGGCAGCCAAACGTAGGCAAGACGGCCACCCGAAAGTTTGTCCACCAGGCGGCGATTGTCTTCGACCCAACCGCGTGTCCTGATTCCATTTTCGCTCGCTATCGGAACAACCGTAACGAGCCTTGAACCTTCCGGTGTTGGCTGGTCATTTAACCTGAGTACGATCTGCCGATTTGCCATGCCCTCAAAAAAGCTATAGAAATTAGCGCTCGTGTCGATCGGTTTGCCGTTTACCGCGAGAACATAATCGCCCTCTCTCGCGTCGATTCCAGGAGCGCTCAGCGGAGCCCGTAGTTCGGGATTCCAGTTCTCACCGGTGTAGATCCGGCTCAGGCGATACTTCCCATTCTCGACCTTGATGTCCGCACCAAGCAGACCGACGGAAACGGGATTGTCGGACGGGACATCGCCCGAACCGGAAAGATACGAGTGTCCGACCGTCAATTCGCCGCCCGTTTGGGCGATCAAATAGCCAAGATCGCTGCGATGCTGGACAGACGCTAGCAACGGAAGATATTTCTTGTAAACGGCGTTCCAATCGGCGCCTTGCATTTTCTCGTCGTAGAAATATTCACGCTGTATCCGCCAGGTCTCTCGGAAGATGTTCGCCCACTCGGCTCGCGGATCAACCTTCATTTCAAGTTGTGCGGTATTGAGAGCTCCTTCGCCGGGTTTGGCAGGTGCCGTCGTGCCGACAACGCCGAATCGTCCGCCGCGAGCCGCATAGATGAGCTTTTTGCCATCTGCCGATACCGAATATTGGCTGATCCCGTCCATAAACGGCATCGCGGCACCGGCCGCGACCGTATATTTGTGCAATCGGAAAGCGCCGATCTCGGGAACCAATTCCGTGTAGAAAAATGTGCCTACCGGTCCCGCGTTAAGACTGCTGAGGTTAGCGGCCCGAACGCTTAGCGGCAGGATTCGGTTGTTGATGCCGGCAAAGTCGATTCGCACCGCAGTGGCACCGGCGGCCGGTTTGCCCTTGGGAGCATCGGATGGCGACGCCGGCTTCGGTTCGTCGCCCGTTTCGGGGATCAACGGTGAAGGCTCATCCGATGGCAGCACGACAAGATATGCCGATCTATCCGTCGGATGATCGATCGAGCTCATATCTAGCCAGCTCGTTTTCGGGCCGAAATTGGTGCTCGCCAGGAAATATAGATACTTACCGCCGGCGTCGAACGCGGGGGAGATCGCATCGGCCAGCCCATCGGTTATTTGCCGCGTCTTTTTCTCGTCAACTGAATAGACAAAGATCGCACTCAGACGGCTGTTCAGATTTCTTGAATATGTTATCCATTTAGAGTCCGGCGACCACGACGCGTTAAAAGTTGCGCTCGGAACCGGATCGTTGTCCGTATCGATCTTGGCAAAAGTGCCGGTCTTTACATCCATCGTCCAGAGGTTGCTGTGATTGTCCTCGACCACGAGTTGCTCGCCGTTTGGCGACCAGATCGGATTTTGGAAGTAGGCAGTCGTCGGCAACGCAATGACGCGCGGTGCGTTCAATCCTGATGCATCGCCGATCATCAGCTGGTATTCGCCCGTCGGGTCGGAAAACCACGCTAATTGGTTTCCATCCGGCGACCACGCCGGATCGCGATCGTGTGCGCCCGAACTATTTGTAAGATTGCGGTAATCGCCTTTACCGGTCGGCACGGTGAAGATATCACCGCGAGCTTCAAACGCTACCCGAACACCGCTCGGGGAAAGCGCGGAGCTACGGATCATATCGCCAACTTTCTTAAATTGCGTTTGTGCCCACGGAAAATCGCCGGTTACTTCGATATTTAGTTGCTGAGACTTTCCTGTTTTTGCATCAACGAGATGGATATAACCCGCCTGCTCATACACGACAGCGTCCGATCCGGCAGATGCCGTCATAACGTCAAAGTCGTTATGGTTGCTAACCTGTTTTACTTGCTTGCTGCCGGTGTCGTAACTAAAGAGATTGGCTGTAAAATTACGGTCGGACACGAAATATATGGTATTGCCGATCCACATTGGCGAGCTGTCGTTGCTGTTTGTCCACGGCAGCTTTGAGATCGAATTATCAGCTAGATTGATCACCGATATCGGATGTGTACGACCGCCGCGGTAATGGCGCCAGAAACTTGTCTCCTGCCACGGCGGGAACATCGTGGTCGAAAATTCCTCATACGCCAATCGCTGTCCGTCGCCTGAATAGGCGCCTGTAAATGCTCTGGACAATTGTAGTGGTTCCGGCATTCCGCCGTTCACGCTAATGGTCCATAGCCGCCAGTGTGACTCAAGCGGAGCATTGCCTCGCACCGACGAAAACAAGATCCTCTGACCATCCGGCATCCACCCACGCACATGATCTTCGGAGGGGCTATACGTCATACGCTTCGGGTCACCGCCGGATGTTGCCACAACGTATACGTCCGTATTTCCGCCGACTGTGGCCGTAAACGCGATCTTCGAGCCGTCAGGTGAAAAATACGGTTCGGTCTCAACACCGGGAGTTGCCGTCAATCGAAGAGCCTTACCGCCGCTTCGCGAGACGGTCCATATGTCCCCCGCGTATGCAAATGCGACGAGGTCGCGGCTCACTGCCGGGTGCCGCAGCATTCGCGTTCCTTGGGCCATGGCAATTGAGAAAAAAGCCACACTCATGAGAAAAGCGAGGACTAGATGTCGAACTGTCATTTGATTTACAACTCCTTGATGCTACGTATCGCGAACAATATCAATGCTCGGGTTGCCGCCGTATTGAGGCGACAACCCTTCTTGCATTTATCGAAACTCCCAATAACGGATCTTAGAACGAGATTCTAAATCCAATTTGACCTTCCCGTCCCGACAATACCTGCGTCGTCGAACCGAAGGCCTGAGTAGGGATCGTGTCACGGTTCTGGATCGCAGCCGGATTTTGACGGTTCAGGATATTGAAGAATTCGAACAACACCTGTACCTTGACCCGTTCACCGACATCGAACCGCTTTGAAAAACGCATATCGAAATTGACGTACGGAGCTGCCGAAAACGCATTACGACCGGCCGTAAAATCGATGCTGTTAAAATTACCGTTGCCGTCCGGGTCTCGGTTCAGATTATCGAATTTGCTAAAATGAAATCCGCTCTGTGCCCTAAATATCCCGCCGATCTGAATTTGCCACGGTAGCTCTAAAAGCCCGTTGAACTGGAAAATATGATCCAGCGCCAAACTTGACGGGCCTTTGTCCAGATCAGGGCCATTCACAAATGTCCCGGCCTGGGCAACAAAGTTACCGTTTCTGCTGACGAAGGAACCGTTCGCGTTTGTCTGCTGTACACAACCAGGGTTACCGGATGCGCATGGTTCGACAACAACCGGAGCGATACCAATGAATTGATCCGTGGACCTTGTCCCAATACCGAGCGAATTGTCAGTCGCTTTAGCGTACGTGTAACTGCCACCAAGGCTAAAGCGATGGCTCAAACGTTTATCCAGACTCAATACCAGTGCGTCATATTTTCCCTTGAAGAACGGTCCAAACGTAGCAATTTCTCCAAGTGTGTTTGGCGCATCAAAGCTGCGACCGATGCCCGCGACACGGGATCGGAATGCGAGATTGCTGGTTCTGGTACCGAGGAGGTTACGAATGTCCCGGTGAAAGTAATCCGCCTGAAACACGATGTCGTTTGTGATCTGCCGCTGGAAACCAATGCTGAAACCGCGCGTCTGCGGCGTGTTGAATGTGCTATCAACAGTTGTAGGAGTAGATTGCGCGGGAATGACCGGATTGTTCAACACACCAAATTCTCCCCATTGAAAGTAGCCATCAGGCTGGCCGATTGCCGCCGCGGCCTGGGTGAGATATTGAGCGGGCGTGAGGCCGGTAAGAGTTTGCACATTGCTGATGTTTAGTACTGCATTGGCAGGTATGGGTGCATGTCCCACGGCGACGACATTGTTCAATCGATCAACTCCGACGATCGGACCTCCAATTAGGGGGCAAGTTGTCCCCAAAGTAATGATCTGGGCATCGGTTAGCTGATTGGAGATGCAGGGGCCTGGAAGGCCTGAAAAGCGGGCGATACTCGACACCAAACTAGGCGAGCCATAGAAACCGCGGGGAAAATAAAGTGACTGACCACCTCGGCGGTCACTGCCGCCGAACGAAGGGATATTGGCGACAAGTCCCAACCGGAACTGGTCGAAAAAGACCCCGTAATTCGCCCGAATAACCGTTTTAGGCGTAATCGCCCACGCAACGCCGAGCCGCGGGGCAAAATTCTTGTCCGCCGCGAACTCGCTGTCCTTTTCGTAGCGAAGCCCGAGATTCACGGTCAGATTCTTTAGGATCTTCCAGTCGTCCTGAACAAAAACACCATTGTAATTGTTATTTAGTCGAATTTTAGCTTTTTCGGGTGTGACAGCCCCTGTATTGGCAAGCAGGATAATGCCGCTGTTAATTGGGCCAAAATTTACAAAATCATCGATCGTTGCATAAAGCTGCGTAGCGATATTATTCGGATCGAGCCCGTCCACCTTGGTTCTCAAATACTGCCATCCGAACTTAATTTCATGATCACCGAAGCGTTTGCCGACATTGGCTCCAACCGATGTGTATTTCTGATCCAGAAACGATCGCGTCGAGAGACTGCCGAAAACCACGGATGGTAGAGTCGAGAAAAAACCGCACGTCGGGGGACAAGTTTGCTGTGCGGGAAACGGCTGCAATGATGTGGTTCCGGTGAACTGCGGAAATGCCGGTTGATCGTCCGACGGCTCACCGCGGTACGAACCTCGCAACGTAACTACCCACGGATTGCCCTGATCCCCAAGTATCATAGTGTCCCCAAATCCGAGGAGCAGATGTCGAGCGCTTGTCGACCTTCTCGTTGACGGTAAACCTGCACCCGCTGCACGATCGTAGCCATTGGTATAATTTACTTGTTGATTCAACTGATGCCGCCCGAAGTTTTCGTTAAGCTTAAAAAAGTTTCTGGTCTCACGGCCAATAGCCGGGCCATCCAATGGATCCTCCTGAGTTTGGAGCAACGACAGCAGATTGGGCGGCAGAGCAGGATAGTTGAAATCAATTCCTCGATCTTCCTGGATACGTTCGGACGAGCCAAAGAAAAACATCTTGTCTTTCCAGATAGGGCCGCCGAGAGCGAGACTGTAATCGTAACGTCGCAGTGCGGGTTTAATACTTGTGGAACTTAACGAGTTTGACGAATCGAAGCTGTCGTTTCGGTGAAAAAATGACCCTACACCGTGGAATTGGTTACCGCCACTTTTGGTGATAACGTTCACGATCGCTCCGGATGCCTGTCCAAATTCCGCCTTGTAGGCCGATGTAAGCACCTGAAATTCTGCGATCGTCTCCTGATTGAACTGAGCCGCCGCTCCACCGTTAACGGTGTCTTTATTAGGCTGTCCGTCAATTAGAAAGTTGTTATTTCCACTTCGTTCGCCTAGAACCGGACTGGCATTGTCGCCGCTCGACTGCCGGTTGATTGCCACGCCGGGAACAAGCTGAAGCAGATCAAGATATTCGCGACCATTTACGGGCAAATCTTGTATCTGCCTCGGAGTTACCGTAGAACCGGTGGATGACGCCGTAGGTTCCAGCAATGGTAGTTCGCTGGTCACCGTAACTTCGACGCCAGTTGCCCCAACGTCCAGTTTGGCATTTAAGACACCCGTGCGATTTACCGTCAGTTCGACGTTAAACGTGGCGGTGCCAAACCCTGGTTGTGAAACAGTCACCTTATAAGTACCGGCCGGAAGAGCAACAAGACGGTAGAAACCCGCGCTGTCGGTAACGGCGGTGCGTTCAGCGGCAGAGTTCGCCCCAGTCGCCTTTACAGTAGCACCAGCGACGACCGCGCCATTGGGATCCGTAACCGTTCCCTCAATGTTTGAAGTCGTAGTTTGGGACCTCACAACTGAGAAAAGTCCGATCACCATTAACACGACGCAAGAACTGACAATAAATTTAATCTTTCGCATTCTTTCCTTTCACCTCACTCAAGAAATTAGTAAATCAAGACCGCTAACCTACCTCTACCCGCCTAAGATTCCAACATTCCTGTCGAAACGATTTTTAAATATGTCCCGACGACTGAATGTATAGATAACATCATTCGTTTGACCGCATAATTTTGGCCGCTTCCGCGGCTGAATTTTCCTTGGCCCCGTACCACCGAGACCCTGACGTTGATTCCCTGTCGAACTCTTCCAGCAATTTCAGCGCCCGTTTTGGCTGGCTGTGTGCATACGCGATCAGAATGGCGTTGATCGCAGCAACAGGAGCGACATAAGAATCAATAAACGATGCTCGGGCGGTGGATGCGACAATGTATTGATCGCAAAGGCGTGCGATCGGGGTCTTTACGCTGTCTGTTATGCCAAGTGTCGGCACGTTATGCCGTTTCGCCCGCTCAACCGCTTCAACCGTTTCGCGCAAGCATTTGCCAAAACTGATAGCAACAAAAAGATCTTTTTCGGTCAGAATGCTGATCTTATTTTGCAAAGAGCCAGTAGTTCCCATCGGAGCCTCGGCATCGCATCCCAATCGTACGAGCCCATAAGCGAAGGATGTAGCCAGCGACGCAGCAAAATCTATACCCACAATGATGATCCGCCGCATTCCGTGAATTTGCTTTGCTATCTCGACGACTTTCTCGACATCTATACTCGACTTTAGTAGGTTCAGATTCTCGAGATCTTTATCAATGCTGTTGTTAACGTAATCGGCAACGCTCCGATGCTTTTGCGTTGCCTCCCTCATTGACGCGTATGGGGTGATCTGCGTAACGAAATGATTACGCAGATCGTGAGCAAAGTCGGCGAATTTTTTATACCCCATCGCCTGGATCGTGCGAACGATCGTAGCCGAATCGACGTTGTAACGCCTTCCCATCTCACGTGACGAGAGGTAAAACGTCTCGTCAGCTTCGGCCAGTATCTGGCTCAATAGTCGCTGTCGGCTTGAGCTTAATTCAGTTTGGGTATCTAAGAAACGTGCTTCAAGCTTCGTTTGCACGTCATTGCCATTCAGGCTTTCCGCCGTGTCTGTTGCATTTCCGGTAGCATCGCCGGCGAATACGCCCGCACTATTCCGACTCTTAAATTCTTTTTTTCGCCCTTTCGTATCCATACGATAAGTGCCTTTTCGCTTCTACATTGTCGAGAGACAAGCTCGCTGCCCCTGCAAAAGCAGTCAGGAATTCAATTCTGATTGTGCAACATGTGATGCAATTTTGAAATTCAACAGCAATATACGCTGAAGTTTACCTCTATGTCAACAAGAAATTCTGCAAATTTGCACCAAGTGGTGCATTATGACAATATTATGACGATCAAATAGATATTGTTGGGTAAAGGATCAAAATAAAACAATGAAAAATACGTTATTGATATTGCTGTTGTTGGCAGGTCTCTCGTGGCAGGCATTTGCCCAAACGCCTGCAAAAGGCATCGAGGGCACCTGGAACGGGACGCTTGACGCTGGTTCTGCAAAGCTGCGTTTGGTTGTCACAGTGACCAAGTCCGAAGCCGGCGTTTATACCGGAAGCTTTGAAAGTGTGGATCAGGGGGCGACTATCCCGTTTGATACGGTCACGCTCAAGGGTGACGCCGTGACCTTTGAAAGCAAGGCCGCTGGGATCGTTTACGAAGCGGTTCTGAACAAAGAGAGCACGGAGCTCGTCGGCACCTTCAAACAGGGCGGGCAAGAGATACCGCTCACGCTTTCCAAAACCGCGCAGAGAGCGTCGCCGGCAACCGGATTTGAGGGCACTTGGAACGGCGTGCTTGACGCAGGCGGGACAAAGTTGCGTTTGATCGTTACAGTCACGAGATCCGAGGCCGGTGCCTATGCGGGAAAATTTGAAAGCGTGGATCAGGGAGCGACCGTCCCGTTTGACACAGTCACGCTGAAGGGGGACGATGCGGCCTTTGAAAGCAAGGCCGCTGGGATCGTTTACGATGCCAAGCTGGACAAAGCTCGCACGGAACTCGTAGGCACCTTCAAACAAGGCGGGCAAGAGATACCGCTGATGCTGACACGAGGCGGGCCGGCGGCGGCTCCGAAAGCTGCCCCGAAGCCGAAACCCGATTACTCGGCTCCCGCCGACGCTCCCTATACAACGGAAGAGGTGTTGGTAAAGACGCCCGGCGGCTTTACTCTCGCCGGCACGCTGACGCTTCCTAAAGGAGCAAGTAAAGCAAAGCCCGTTGGGGCGATCGTCACGATCACGGGCTCCGGCCAGGAAAACCGTGACAGCGAGATCGGGCTGGAAGGCTACAAACCCTTTCGCCAATTGGCAGATTCGTTTGCCCGAAGCGGCATCGCCTCGCTTCGTATGGACGATCGCGGTATGGATGGTTCCGGCGGCATATTCAAAGGTTCGACGAGCGAAGATTTCGGCGAAGATGCACGAGCCGGACTCGCTTACTTGCGGACGCGGCCGGAGATCCGGGCTGATCGTCTCGGAGTGGTTGGGCACAGCGAGGGCGCGGTTATAGCCCCGATGGTGGCCTCAAAGGAACCGACGCTGCGAGCTATTGTGCTACTCGCCGGCATCGCCGAACCCGGACGCCCGACCCTTCATTTCCAGATGAAGAATCTCATTGAACACAACGCGAAGCTCACGGCCGCTGAAAAGGAAGCCCAGATCGCTGAGATCCCCAAGAAGATCGATGCGATGATGGCCGCAGACCCATGGATGAAATTTTTCCTAACTTACGAGCCCGCATCAGCGATGCGCAAGGTGAAGACGCCGGTGCTTATCCTGACCGGTTCTAATGACCAACAGGCAGTCCCTGCGCAAGTCGCCCTGCAAGAGGCGGCGTTCAAGACAGCGGGCAATAAGGACGTGACTGCTCAAGTGCTGCCGGGTCTCAACCATCTTTTTGTCGAGGACAGCGACGGCTTCCCCGGCAACTACGCGAAACTCCCGCCCCCGGTGATGATGCGAAGCGACGTCGTGAAGATGGTCACGATCTGGCTCGTGAAACGGCTTAAATAATACTAAACGGAGATGAATTTGAGCCCGATGCAGTTCAAATGCTTTTCGCAAACTATTGGTCGTTGCAACTGCTACGACACTACCAAAGCTTGGGTGGATTATTTATTGCGAACAGGAAACGGGCACCTAACTGGTGCCCGTAACTTGTTGATCAAATTGGCTCCGCAGGTAAGACTCGTGTCTTACAACCCTTCGGTATACAGCCCGGTTCGCACTGTAATATGCGATAACATAGGATAACAAAAGTCAGACGTTGACCCCCAAAAACACTCGATTTTGACCTGTTTACCCTTTTGTGGACCCCAAAATCTGTAACATACGATAACATCGAGTCTTAGATAACTCTTTAGATAACCGCAACGTTTCGGGTATAGGAATGAACAGCGATTCCGGCAACACTGAATTGAAAAAGAATCGTCGTCCCCTTTCAACCTGCTTCAGGATCCCTATTGCCTGCGTCTCACTGAACTTCGATCTCGTCATTTCCAGTCCTCCTCCTACTTTCTTTTTTGACCGGAAACTATATTTCTGTCTGGTACTATTTTATGGAAGGCTTACAGGTGCAATGCTTACGGTAAGTCGTACCAGGTTGATCGCCCTGCTCCGTGGCGCACCAGTAACTTGTTCTCTACCAGGCTGCGGAAATGCTCTTTGAGCGTGTTACCGCTTGCACCTGTGGCTCGTACCATATCGCGCATGGTCACGCGGCCTTGGTCGCGGGCATAGTCCAGAATCCTGACGGCCAATTCCGGTAAGTCGGCGATTACAATCTTTTCGCGCTCTACCTTTATGGCCAAGCGGCGCATTTGCTGCTGCAAGGCTCGCATGAAAAACATTAACCATGGCTGCCAGTTCGGAGAGTCAGTCCGAATGGTACCTTGCGTCTGGCGCAAGGCCAGATAGTACCCTTCCTTGCTGTTCTCGATAACGCTTTCAAGAGAGCTATACGGGACATAGGCATAGCCTGATTGCAGTAGGAGCAACGTGGTAAGAACACGGCTCAGGCGTCCGTTGCCGTCTTGGAATGGGTGAATCTCCAGGAACACAACAATGAATATGGTGACAATCAGCAGAGGATGCAATCGGCGCAAGTCGCGTGCTTCCGCAAGCCAGGCGATAAGTTCGGCCATAAGGCGCGGCGTATCGAACGGTGTTGCGGTCTCGAAAACAATGCCGATCTGCTTTCTGCCTTCGTCGAAAGCGACAACGCTGTTGGACATTTTTTTGTATTCGCCACGGTGCCGCTCGTCCTTCTCGCTTTGGAACAGAAGGTCACGGTGAAGCTGCTTGATATAGTTTTCGTTGATGGGAATCTCTTGCCAGTCGGCAAAGACGGTTTCCATGACGCTGGCATAACCGGCAACTTCCTGCTCGTCGCGGCTTCCGAACTTCTTGATTTCGAGGTTGGCAAGCAAACGCTCGACCTCGCGGTCGGTCAACTTGCTGCCCTCGATGCGGGTTGATGAACCTATGCTTTCAATAGTGGCTACGCGGCGCAGCGCCTTTAGGCGTTCCGGAGCAAGGCTGCCGAGAGAGCGCCACGCTCCTTTGAATTCATCTATTTCCGTGATCAACGCGAGCAATTCCGGCGTTATCTGTAAGGTGTCTATCTTCAACATCCAGTATACCTCACCCGTAGTATCACCCGATTACACCCGATTGTCCACCTGTAAATCCACCCGAGTACGCCCGTATTTTGTATCCATGGCCCCGTAGGATCTTTTCCTCAAGGACGGACGTTGCGTTGTGACACCGACAATAGTAAGGGCAAAGAACTGCGCAGGCTACCCGACGCGTGTTCCCTGCCCCAAAGCCGCAGGTGAACGCATCATTCAGCGAAGCCCCGACCAACCTTTGCGTAATTACGGTATTTTCGAAGGTAATAGAAAAAGGTGCCTCTACGCTTGCTAACAAGCCGTTGATGATCGCAGTTCCTCCGACCGGATTTTAGTTTGGAATCTCTCGTGTGTAACGACTTCTCTGTGTTCCCAAGTCAACAGGAGACCCAATATCATCAACAAACTCAAGAGCCCACGGCGAGTATCTGATGATCGAGCTTAAAGTTTCGCGCCTTCATATTCAATGCCGATATTCGGGTATACGGCCGGCGAATCGGGGTCCAGGCGGATCACGATCGGCAACACAAAAAAAGCGCTGTTGCCCGGAATGGACAACAGCTAGCGTGAGAGTCGGCGACGCCAAATTGGCTCGCGGTCAGGTAGCCGCAAGATAAGAAAAATCATTTCAGAAAATAAACTAAAGATGATGACAGATAGGCGGCTTTCAAAAAACTTGCACTTTAACAAAAAAAAGATGTTGCCCGGAACGGACAACATCTAGTGTGGGAGGTTTTGTCGTGTTGGTGACGCCCATCAGTGGGCGGATCTTTCCCTTTCCGCAGTGACTTAAAAGGTAGGAGAGATTCTTCCGATCTGATCGGACGAACTATTGGCCGGATCGGGCCTAAAGCGAATAACGAAGCAGGGCGATGTAGCGATCAGCATAAGCATTGCTAGCATCGGTATACGCTACGCCCGCGACAACAAACTTTTGACAATTGCAAGTGGGGTCCAGACGAACGGTTCCCTTTATCCCCGTGTCATAGGACCCATAAAATTCCGTCAGATTCCATCCGGTTCCTTGATATGAAGTGTCGAGCGTTCCGTTCGCATTATATCTGGCGGTGAGTATATTCGCGTTGGCATTGTTCCCTGCGAGCCTTGATTCGCCGGTCAACACGATCTTTCCATTAGACTGAACCGACACCGCGGCAAAGTAATCCTGCAGGTCGCCGAGGTTCAGTGGAGCAGTCTTACCGCCGCTGCCGAACGTTGTGTCGAGTTTCCCGTCTGACTTCAGGCGGATCATAACGGCGTCGAACCCCTTTGGATACGGAGTAGTATCAACGTAGATCGCCTCGCCGGAGACAAGGATCTTGCCACTTGCGTCAACTGTCAGATCGCTGACAATATCAAGCTTTCCCGCAAAATCAACTGAGGTTCGTCCCTTTGTGCCGAAAGTTGTATCGAGTTTGCCGTTAGTATTGAAGCGACCGACCGCGAAGTCCCAACTCGTACCGTTCCAGGTCTCTCCACCGGCCAGCACCTTGCCGCTTGAGAGCATTTCCAAGGCTCTGATATTCATTCCGGGATTTGTCGTCGAAACCCCGTTCGGTCCGTAAGTCGTATCGGCTGTGCCGTTTGATTTCAAACGAAGGATCGAATTTGTACCGCCCGCGAGCAATATTTTCTGATCGCTCTGGATCGCAACGGCTGACGGCGCCCACGCTACGTTGAGGCTCGTTGCGCCGCCCGTTCCGAACGTGGTATCAAGTACGCCCCACTTTGTGTACCGTTCAACCCGTGTGCAACCAGAGCCGCACTCGGAACCCGCGACGACAAATCTCTCTTCTCCGTTGACCGTTTGAATCGCAAGTTTTGAAGCACCACCCGGTCCCCACGTAATGTAGGCAAAGCCACCGCTGCCGAACGAGGCGTCAAGGCTTCCGTCAGCGGTGAATCGAACGAGCGCACCACGAAACGTTGTAGGGGTATCGCTGACATAAGCCAGAATAACGATCTTGCCGTCGCTCTGAAAGACCATATCCCGCGTGCTGTTCGTATGCGTGGCCCCAAGTGGAACCTGAGTAACCGTAAATCCGCCGATGCCGAACGTCGGGTCGAGACAACCCGGCGAGCCGGGACATGTTTGTGAATATGCATTGGCCGCCAGAACAATGGCGCAAACGGCCGCAACCGCGAAAGATCTACCGAGTGTTTTTAACATTGTCATACTCCTTAACCTTGATTTGTGAATTTTCTTGTCATCGGTTAAAGACGTTAATTCGGAAAGGATATTGATTTGTAAAAAAAACTTTAAAATATGCGGAGAAGGAATATACTCCAGGTATTACCATCTATGTTCTAATGGCGGGTTTGATTAAGCTCGCCAATTTCGCCTATGCATTAGCAGTGACTGAACGGAGGTTCAATTGCCCATATTTCGTCAATGTCTTCGGATTCTCAGCCTCGTTTTCCTTTTAGCAGGATTTTCGTTACCGACACATGCTCAGGGCCAACCCGCTAAGGCTCCGGAAACCACCATGCCTGCTACGGAGGAAGCGGCGGTTAAAGCGGCCGCAATCTCATTTCTCAGATCGTTCGAAAACATGGACGTTGACGGAACGATGTCGTACGTTAGTAAAAGCTCGCCGTACGCCAAGGGCAACCAGAGGGATTTTCAAGAGATCTTTACCCAAGCTGAAAAAATAAAGATCGTCGAAATCTCTTTTGTCTACATTAAGGTGCTTGATGTTCAGGTCGAAGTTCGTTTCGATGTGAAATTTGCTGCAACAGACCGAAAAACCGGTGGCCCATACGAGGTCTATACCAGCGCGAGACGCTTGCTCAAACTAGTGAGCGAAAATGGCAAGTGGCAGATCTACCGTCACAGTTCAGGTGAAATGGACTTCGCTCGGAGACTGATAGCCGAAAAGTCCCCGACCGTCCGCGATGTCATGCTCTCAAACGAAAAAGAATACTTGAACAAGTCATTGTCCGGGTCATTTACTAATTTGGGCAATAGTATGCCCGACAATGCACCCCCTGAAGACCTGCTAGAAGTTTTCAGGCTCGGCCTGCATGTGGCCGAACTCATCGGCGACAAGCACGAAATGGCGGGCGCATGGAATAGTATTGGCTGGGTACTTAAGCACCAAAATAAAAACGATCTAGCCCTCGATGCCTATTTCAGGAGTCTTAGTTTGTGGGAAGAAAGTGGTGATCTCGCAGGGAGTCAAGTGGTTCTACAAAACCTTGGTATCGCGTACTTTCAGTTCGGTGAGCTTAAGAAATCACTAGATTTCTACAACCGTTGCGTCGAAAGAAGTACTTCTTTGAAAGATGAAGCGATGATTGCCTCTTGCCTTCACGGCATAGGCGATACGTACCTTGAGAAAGGCGACTATATCCTTGCCCTGACCTACGCCAATCGGTCGTTAGAAATTGGAAGAAAGCTCGGAAACCCAGAGCAACTCTCAATGGCTCTGACAAGTATTGGCCTGAATTATCAGATGCTGAGTCGACATTCGGAGGCTCTGACAAGTTTTGAAGAATCCTTGCGATTGTCGGAATCGATCGGTGACAGGAACAGACAAATAAACGATCTGATGAACATGGGAAACAGTTATAAGGATTTGGGCGATTTTTCAAAGTCAATGGCGTTCTATCAGAAAAGTCTGACGTTAGATGGAAGCGATGATGAATCGCCTTACAGAAACCCGGGAGTATCCGTAAACATCGCTGAGGTTTATTTGGAACAGGGTAACTATGAACAAGCTGGCTCCTTGTTTAATATTGCGTTATCGATTTTTGAAAAGAGCGGCTCTAAGTACGGTGTTGCATTCTCGCTAAGTGGTCTGGCAAAGACCTACTCAGCTCAAAAGGACTTCAGGAAAGCCATAGAATTTGAGGAAAAGGCACTTGCGATGCGTGAGCAGATGGGGAGTAATTTTGATGCGATTAGGAGTCTAGTCAACCTTGGCAATGATTATTTTGAACTGGGGGACAAGAGTAAAGCGGTGGAGTACTACAAGAAAGCTCAAGCGAACAGTGAACAACTTGGTTACGATTCACTCTCCTTGTTGGTTCATTTGGCTTTCGCAAAGGTGCATTTGGCCGAAGGAGACTACGCCAAAGCCATTGTAGAAGCCGAAAGGGCCGACACGTTCGCAAGCAAAATGCCGGGTTACAGTGAGAGATGGAAGATATACGGTCCGCTAGGCAAAGCGTATCAAGCCATTGGAAAGTCTGGGCTGGCACGGGAGAATTACAAAAAGTCGATTTTGATAATTGAAGATAGCCTGCTTAAATTCGCCGGTGGCGAGTCGGAACAGGAACGTTTCTTTGCTGAGAGAATCCAGCCCTACTATTTAATGATCGAGCTGTTGAGGTCCCAGAATGAGCTCGTAGAAGCCTTCGATTACTCTGAACGATCCAAATCCAGGTCATTACTGGATATCTTGAGGAACGGTAGAGATGAGCTTAATAAACTGACTAGTATCAAAGAGAAGCAACGCGAACAAGCGTTGCGATCGGATCTTGTTACTCTTAATGCTCAAATCTCAATGGAAAGTGAGAAGAAACCGCAAGATTCGGTTCGTACGAGTGAACTCCGGAAAGGCCTAAATAATAAAAGGCTCGAATTCGAGAATTTTCAAGTCGCACTTTACGTCGCTCATCCGGAATTAAAGGTTCAGCGCGGCGAAATGGCTCCGATCTCACCCGTGGAAACAACCAAGTTACTATTGGATGATAAGAGTGCTTTGATCGAATACGCTGTCGCCGGGGACAAGACATTTCTTTTTATCATTACCAAGGACATCAGACAAAAGTCTGTTCTAGAAGCGAATACGATCGATGTCAAGAGTAAGAACCTCGCCACAAAGGTCGAGGCTTATCGATCAAAATTGGCGACTGGCGACCTTGATTTTCAGGCGTCGTCGCGGGAATTGTATGACCTTTTGCTTAAACCGGCGGCGGCACAGCTAGTCGGAAAGACTAATCTGATCATCGTCCCGGACGGGCCGTTGTGGGATCTGCCGTTTCAGGCTTTGCAGGATGGCAAGGGTAAATATCTGATCGAGCAGGCGGCCGTATCGTATGCGCCGAGCCTGACCGCACTACGTGAGATGCGTAAGAAGGCGATGGCGCGAAAGCCCTCGCCAGATACCGAACTGCTGGCATTTGGAAATCCGATCGTTGGCAACGAGACCAGAACCCGCGTACAACGTGTCTTTATGAGCGAAAAGCTCGAACCAATACCGGAGGCTGAACGCCTTGTAAATGAGTTGGGCAAGATGTACGGTCCAAAACGGAGCAAAGTCTTTACCGGTGCCGATGCTCGAGAGGAAGTCGCAAAAACCGAATCGCCCAAATATCGCATCGTTCAATTTGCGACGCACGGCATTCTCAACAATGTCTCGCCGATGTACTCACATCTCGTTTTCGCTCAAAATGACAAAAATCCGAATGAGGACGGCCTGCTCGAGGCTTGGGAACTAAAAGATCTCGATCTCAAAGCCGACATGGTCATACTTTCAGCATGCGACACGGCCCGTGGCAAAATCAGCAACGGTGAGGGAATGATCGGTATGACGTGGGCATCTTTTATCGCCGGTGCTCCGACGACTGTTGCGACTCAATGGAAGGTCGAGTCTTCGTCGACGACCGACCTGATGCTCGAATTTCATCGCGGCCTGCTGTCTAAACCTCGAATTTCAAAGGCCGAAGCGCTTCGCCGTGCATCGCTCAAACTAATGAAAATGCCAAAATACCGGCACCCGTCCTACTGGGCCGGTTTTGTCCTGGTCGGCGACGGCAGCTAACGGGCGGATCTCACTTTTTCCAGTAAACGGCGCGCGATCGGCGAGTCAGGATTTTTCTGAACCAGTATCTGAAATTCGCGTATCGCGTCGTCTAACAAACCAGATTCCGCATACAAGATGCCGAGCAACAGATGCGAGCGGCTGTTTTTGGCCCGTGCGGCAGCCAGACGGTTCGCGTTCGACGCGTCGAGAACTTTGAACTTTGCATCGGGCGCCGGACGCACCGGTGACTTCACTTCTTCGCCGTTTACGACCGCCGTGACCTGCCAGCGATAGACTGTGCCGCGTCGAAGCGGAACATTGACCGTCCATTCGGCACTTCGGACATCGGGGCTCGATACAACTTTGGTAAAGTTTTCGTTAAAAATCTCGACCCGATAGGTTTCAGCGTCTTTTATCCCTTTCCAACGGAATTTGGGCTGTGTAGTTTCGACGATAAGGCCGACCGGACCAACAAGAGCAAACGGCACGCCGCTATTGCCCGGTCCCATCAGAGTTCCCGAAGACTGCCCCAGCTTACGTACTTCCGGCGAGACCTCGATCGGGTTTCCGCTCATTGCGGCGGCGACCGTCCGCTCAAATCCCGTATCATCAAGTCCAGTGATCTTGCCCGCTGCGTCCATCTCGATCCGGCCATTACCGTCGTTCAGAACGACGACAGTTTTTGCCTTATCGGAAGCCATATTCTGTATATTTTCCGGTTCAACCGGCAGGTCTGAGTTCGGCGGCGGAGTAACAATATTGACATTTGTCTTCGGCGGACCGACCCGCGCCGTTTCGTCATCCGGTCTGCGGTTCGTGATGAACCACGCCAGGAGCAATACGCCGCCGATTAACATTGCGGCAGCGGGAATGGCGATAACGGGAATCCGAAATGCGCTGATACCATTCCGGACCTGCTCCCAGAATGTAAGTGTCGCAGTCGCTGCCATGGGCAGGGCAGCAAGCTCCTTTCTCAGCACAATGAGGTCGCTAACTTGTTCGTGACAAGTTGGACAGCTGACCAGATGATGGTCGGCGATCTCGCGTTCGACCTCATCCAGACGGCTTTCGACATAAGCCGTTCGCTGATCGAAACTCAAATGACCGTCGACCTCTGGATGCTCAAACGCATCCAGCAATGCCTTTTGGTTAACCGGAACGACGTCTGTGGCCGCCGACCGGCATTCCGGGCAGGTTATTATGTGATCATCAACTCGCAGTAGCTCATCCGGAGGCAGTGTCCGGTGAACATAGCCTTCGATCTCCGTATTAGATAGATGTTTCGACATCCTCATTTATCCTTAGATGAAAAATCGCACTCCAAATTGATTACGTTGCGAAAACTTAGCCTCACTTTAGCCGACGACGCAAACCAGCACGCGCCGATTGGCGTAGATTGATAACCTGTTGACGCGTTAGCCCCATGCGCTCGGCAATCGCGTGGTCATCGAGCGGCAATTCTGCCCATAACTTTGCGAAATCCTCTCGTTCATACTCCAGGGCGGCCGCGATCCCTCGTATAGACGTGATCCCAAGACGGGGAAGAAACGCTATCAGGTTATCGCCCTTCCCGTCAGTCAAATTCAGGAGCAGCGCCCGTCGATGCCGAACCGGCAGCGTACATATTTCGTCCCATAAACGCCGCAGCGAGACGCTCAGGTCGAGCCGTTCCTCAATGTTTACAGCTTTTCCGGGTAAATCGAAAAAACCTTGTTCAGTTTCGGATATGAGCTGAGCTTCCTTCAACCCGAGGAGGTCCCAAATTATCGAAACGGTCGCTTCCAGTTCGAGCGGAGCGGTTGTCTGCTTGAACAGCTCGTCTATCAACTGGACGATCTTATTATTGTCATCCAGACCGCTTGACGGGCCTGCGTCCCGGGTCAGAATTTCCCGCAAGGCTTCAATATCCGAGGCATTCGCAGATTTTCGTCCGCGCGTCTCCCACGCTGCCGGACCGCAGAGCCGGACGTCGCCGTCCTTCCAGATCGAATATTCCGGTCGTGTTGTAAGTATGTATCGGATCTTATTTCTGAGCCGCAGCCGATTAGGATACTTGTCGCGAAGGTACTGTCGGTACGCATTCAAAGCCGCCGTTCGCACATACGCTTCTAGGTTTCCCGTATGATCTTCGTCCGGTTTTGCCCTCATCCGCTGGAGCATTGGCAACAACGCGGCCTTGATATCACTCAGCAGATCGAGCCCAGCCTGATTGACATGACCATCGTCCTCGAAGCGCAGAGAAACCCGCAGTTTGCGGCGAAGTATGCCGGCCGCAATCGACTCGATCCCCTGACCATAAAGTTCCCCAAGGGCGCGATCCACATCCTCGTCCGGAGCGTGGACGAATTTAAGTAGAAGATCATCAAGCGATGTGGCCGGGTTGTCCGTCATCCTGATTGTTTGACGCCACTATATTACTTTAAGTCGGATAGTTTAAGAGCCAAAATGGTCAAAACTTTTTGAAAGGGTTCTCTTCAAATCTATTTACAGTGAGGATATCGTTGACGAGAACACTTTAGAGGATTCCATTGACATTTGAGCAGATCAAAAACTTTCGCTTCCAAATAGAGCTTCTTAAACGTGCGATTTCACGACGGCCGGCACTCCGTCATAACCACCCTCGCTGAAAAGTGAGTTGCAGATTGGGTAATCCAAGCGCAAGTCGGACAATTTGACCCGCAAACGATAAAGACACACAGCCATATCCGGAGGAAGGCTTTGGATGAATCGGTGGCAGCCCTTGAGCCAGCGATTATTACATCTATCCCGGCGACCGAAACTACTGTGGCAGATAGTCCTCTGATCGGTTATTCATGGCAAAGTCCGACAGGTTATGACACTGTCCACGACACAAACGCGAAACGGGCACCAAATCGGTGCCCGTAACTTGTTGATCAAATTGGCTCCGCAAGTAAGACTCGTGCCTTACAACCATTCGGTTAACAGCCCGGTGTGCACGGCGACATACGATAAAGTGTCGGGCCGACGATCGGAGGCACTCCCCGTTAGATCGCATCTGTTAACCGAGAACTTGAGCTCCTTCGGGGAATGCTCAACTATGCGATCCGAAATGAGTGGCTCATAAAGAATCCGTTCGCACGGACCGGAGGAGTAATTTCAAAGTCGGCGGAAGTAGAACGCGAACGTGTCCTGTCGTTTGACGAAAACCGCCGCATCGGCCTGGCCGGCGCGGTCACGATCAAATGAATGTTTGTGAAAAGCGGCCGGGGGTGATCACCTCGCCAGCTGGCGCATCAGGCGTGACTGGGCCGTTTGCCGAACATCATGAACTCCTCTATGCTTGTATTTCCGAGGATCGCCTGACGGAGTCCGGCATCCCAGAGAGTAAGCATTCCTTCTTCGATCGCAGTCTTCTCGATCTCTCTGACCGAGTACTTATTCAAAATGATATCCTGCAGCTTTGGAGTTACTTTCAGGCTCTCGCAGATCAGGATACGGTCGTAATATCCCGATCCGAAACACTTCGAGCACCCTCGCGGCTTATAAAAGGTAATTGAGCCCGGATATTCGAACGGGAGTCCCAGTCGTTCGAAAAGCTGTTCGTCGACCTTCAAGTGCCGCAGTAAACCGTCTGACGGGGAATATGCTTCTCGACAATCGAGGCAAAGTCGTCTGATGATTCTTTGGGCCTGAATCAGGAATATATACGTTGACAGGTCAAATTGCGAGATCCCCATGTTCCGAAGCCTATCAAACACGCTCGCCGCCGAGTGGACATGAATAGCCGAAAGGACCAGCGTCTTCTTCGACGCCGCCCGAAATGCGAGCCTCGTCGTTTCATGATCTTCGAGCTTGAGCTTGATAATATCGGGCTTCTGCTTGAGAAAGGTGTTTACCGCGACCGTATCGGTGTAACCGATCTCAAATTTGCAATCGACCTGATTTATTCCGGACATCGGATATTCGACCGGCCACTCGGCCGTCAATATGTTCTTTTTGCTGTCATTCAAGATATACAGGATCGAATTTTGTGTGGTCGTCTTTCCTGCATTTGTCGGACCCGCAAATACTATCAATCCGCCCTTTTTCCAAATTGCCTCCGTCAGTTGTTTCTCTGCGAACGGATCAAGTCCTAAGTTTTCAAACTTCTTGAACGGCGTTCCCAACCTAAAAATTCTTACAAAGCTCTGTTCCCCAAAAAGTGTGGGGTTGGTGGTGAGCCAGAGGTCCAGATCTTCATTCAAATGTGGAAAACTGAGGTGAATAATTCCGTCGCTTGGAATTGTCCTTTCCTCGACGTCCAGGTCACTCAATGTCTTTAATCGAGTATTTATCAGCTCGGTTACGGACTCGGACCCTTGATCGGACGCTCCGGCTTTCCGGTCAGATAACGTCAGGTAGTCAACAAGGTCCCGACCTTTGCGGTATCGAATTCGCATTCCGCCCTGAAAAGGATCGAAATGGACCTCCGAGAATTCTCGTTTCGCAAGCTTCTCAAATATCTCATCGAGCAAACGATCTGTATCGAGAATGGCTTCCGGTTCTCTGATCTCCTGATCCATAGCGTTCCCTTTAATATTGTCTAGCCCGAAACTGTGTTCCTACAAGATCACGATCGCGACCCAAATTCCGTTCGCAGCGAAGTGTCAGAGCCGATCCACCTGCCACAACCATAATTGGCCGCGCGATAGACCTGAGCGTTATGCGACGATCGGACTCACGCCGTGAGCGTCTGTGTAGGAAGCTCCCGTAGGGTCCCTGCACGCGCTCACCGATCACGGCAATTACAATAATATCACTTGGAAAGATAGAGAGCCGCAAAATTCGCAGCCAAAGTATCCGTACAGACATCGACGACGAGACTGTCGTCACCGCTGTCCGCAACACCACCTTATGGATAACCGCCCGCCGATATCCAGTGACGAGTGATCGGCAACGAGACACCACGGGGACTTGGGATGAGAATCCCGATGTGCAGTCTACTTAGTGAAGCTAAAGTCTCTGAATATAAATCCGTTTTATTGGCCGTCAACAACTTCTGTTTGTTGACGCAAAAATAAAAACGGATCATTGTCGAGCAGATCTGCGACCGCGTAACGATCGGCGACCGTCATTTCAATATCGAATTGGGATATTTACCTATTACTCCTACAACGGTGACATTTGGGCAACGAATCTCAATGAACGACGGAATCGGCGAATTTCCCTTTGTTGAATCGAAGAGTGAATAGATTCAACCCATTACCGCACCCCTGCTTAGCGAAGCGGAAGCCGCAGACTTTGTCGGCGTTTCGAGAATGACGAAGCTTCGAAAGAGAAACGCCGGAATCATTGAGTTCTACCGCGTCGGTTTTCGCGTCCTCTTTTCGAAAGAGAAACATCTCATTCCGTTCCTGGTGAGTATAGAGATCAGTCATGGATAACCTTGGCCGATGACGAACACCCACAGTTAACCAGTGAGACTTAGTAAACCTTCTAGGGAAACAACAAAAGCCTGTCAATCGTTGACAGGCTAAGTTATTGATTAAATTGGCTCCGCAGGTAAGACTCGAACTTACAACCCTTCGGTTAACAGCCGAATGCTCTGCCATTGAGCTACTGCGGAATTTGGCACGCCTCAAATTGGTATTTGGGGCGAACATAAAGATTAGGAATTTAGCTCGCGGTTGTCAAGTTTTGCGTGAAAAACTCGTTACTTTTCGCCAAAACAGATTACTATATACCGATAATGGCAAAATCGGAGCTTAAAACGCAAGAGACTGATGCGAGTGTCGACGGATTTTTGAATTCGTTGGCGGACGAGCAGCAGCGGGCGGACGCATTTCGGGTGCTCGAGATGTTCAGACGCGTCACGGGCGAGGAGCCCAAGATGTGGGGTCCGGCGATCATAGGGTTTGGCCACCGCGTGCTCAAGTATGATTCGGGTCGCGAGCTCGACTGGATGGTGACCGGCTTTTCTCCGCGAAAGGGCAATCTGACGCTATATATCCACGACAGCACCGGCGGATCCGAAGATCTAATGTCGCAGCTCGGCAAGCACAAGACCGGCAAAGGATGTCTTTATATAAAAAGGCTTGCGGACATTGACGAAACCGTCGTCGAACAACTGATCGTCCGCGCGGTCAAGCGAGCGTCAAAATCCGACTCCTGAACGTAGCGTCATTGTTGCCAGCCGAAACTCCAAGTATAATCGTAATATTAGCCATCTAAACGGAGCGATACCCTTCTTGAAGCACGAAACGATCATAATTCTCGATTTTGGTTCGCAATACACTCAGCTTATCGCGCGGCGCGTGCGTGAGCAGGGCGTGTATTGCGAGATACATCCATTTCATTTGTCTGCCGAGGCGATCGCGGCAAAGCAACCTAAGGGCGTCATTTTATCGGGCGGGCCATCGAGCGTGTCTGACGAGGATGCACCGCGGGTAGCGTCCGACTTCTACGACAAAATAGACGTTCCGATACTCGGCATTTGTTATGGAATGCAGCTTGTCGCGGTCGACCTCGGCGGAGCGAGTGAGCCGGCGGCAAGACGCGAGTACGGTGCGGCAACACTCAAAGTGCTAAGCGGTAAAACCGAACTATTTAACGCACTTCCATTCGCTCTCGACGTCTGGATGAGCCACGGCGACCACGTGACCAAGTTGCCCGAGGGCTTTACGACAACCGCTACGACCGGTGACGTCATCACCGCGATCGAAAACCCCGAACGCGGCATTTACTGCGTCCAGTTCCACCCCGAGGTCTCGCATACGCCGCTCGGCAAAGAGATCTTGCGAAATTTTGTTTTCAACGTCTGCGGCTGCCAAGGCGATTGGACGCCCGCACAATTTATTAAGGAAGAGATCGCACGCATACGCGAAACGGTCGGCCCGACCGGCAATGTCGTCTGCGGACTCTCCGGCGGCGTCGATTCGACCGTCGCGGCGGTGCTCGTACACGAAGCGATCGGCGAACGGCAAACCTGCATCTTCGTCAACAGCGGCCTACTGCGCGCCGATGAGTTCGAAGATACGCTCGCGATGTACAAGGAAAATCTTCAGCTCAACGTGGTCGGCGTCGATGCCTCGGCTGAGTTTTACGCCGCTCTCGATGGCATCTCCGACCCGGAACTCAAACGCAAAGCCATTGGCCGCACTTTTATCGAGACCTTCGACGTCGAGGCAAAACGCATCGGCGACGTTAAGTTTCTCGTCCAGGGCACGCTCTATCCGGACGTGATCGAGTCGGTCTCGGTCCGCGGGTCTTCCGTCACGATAAAAACACACCACAATGTCGGCGGACTGCCGGAAAAGATGAATCTGAAGCTGATCGAGCCTTTGCGTGAGCTTTTTAAGGACGAAGTGCGTCTGATCGGCAGGGATCTAGGCATTCCGGCCAAGCTAGTCGAGCGCCATCCGTTTCCCGGCCCTGGCCTCGCGGTCCGCATCCTTGGCGAAATTACCACCGAAAAGATCGAGTTGCTGCAAAAGGCCGACCGCATCTTTATCGAAGAACTACGCAACTTTGGCGTTTATAATGATGTCTGGCAGGCCTTTGCCGTACTGCTGCCGATCCAGTCGGTGGGCGTGATGGGCGATTTTCGCACCTACGAGCGAACCGTCGCTCTGCGGGCAGTAACATCCACCGACGGTATGACCGCCGACTGGGCACGCGTCTCGCACGACTTGCTCGCACGCGCTTCGTCACGCATAACCAGCGAGGTTCGCGGCATCAACCGCGTCGTTTACGACATCACCTCAAAACCGCCCGGAACTATCGAGTGGGAATAGCCCGACAGATAGTTGATTGGACAGACAACAAAAACACATTTAGTATTGGAACGATTTATCTCGAAACAATATGACGAACTTCAGCTGGCTTCTGGACGGGAGCATTGTTGGGCTTTACCTGTTGGTCACGATGGCCGCGGGGTTGTACGTGCGCAAGTACGTGGGCAAGGTCGACGACTTTCTGGTCGCGGGCCGCGAGATGAATGTCTATCTCGGCATCGCAAGCTTAGCGGCGACCGAGTTTGGCATCGTCACCTGTATGTACACGGCCGAGGCCGGTTACAAATACGGCTTTGCGGGTGCGACGCCGGGAATTGCAATGGCGGTCTCGATGCTGGTGATCGGCTATACCGGATTTTGCATCAAGCCGCTCCGTGATTCGGGCGTCATCACGATCCCGCAGCTGATCGAAAAGCAGTTCGGGCCGCGCGTTCGTTGGGCGGCGGGCGTTGTCATCGTGCTTGGCGGACTCCTGAATATGGGCGTTTTCCTTCGGGTCGGCGGCCAATTTTTGGTCCAGATTGTCGGACTCAAGGTCACATCATTTGAGTTTTTAGGATTTCATATCGGTTATCTTGAGGCAATGATGACCGTCCTGCTGGTCGGCGTTGCAACATACACGATCCTCGGCGGAATGCTGTCGGTGCTGATCACCGATTTTCTACAATTTGTCGTAATGAGCATCGGTCTGATCGCCGTAACCGTCCTGATACTCGTCAATGTCGGGTGGGAAAAGATCGTAACGACCGTCGAGGCCAACTACGGTGCCGGCGGATTTAACCCATTTGTCCATCCTGACCTCGGCTGGCAATATGTCGTGTTTCAGATCCTGCTCAATTTTGCGGCCGTGTTGACCTGGCAGACGACGATCGCTCGCGTTTTGGCAGCCAAGGATTCGAAGACCGGTCAGCAGATCTATATGCGGACGAGCTTCTTTTTCGTTTGCCGATTTCTCATTCCCGGCATCTGGGGCATCGCCGCACTGGCGACGCTCGGCAAAATGACCAATTCGCTCGACGCGATGCCGACATTTCTGGCGACATTCGTACCGGTCGGGCTGATGGGCTTGTGCATCGCGGCGATGCTCGCGGCCGATATGTCGACTGACTCAAGCTATATGCTCTCGTGGGGCAGTGTCATCTACAACGACATAATGGCACCATTTCGCAAGACGCCTTGGTCGGAGAAAAAAGGCATCTTTGTTAACCGTACGATCGTTGCTCTGATCGGCGTATTCCTGCTCTTTTACGGCTTATGGTATCCGCTCGAGGGCGACGTCTGGATCTATCTCGGCATAACGGGGACGATCTATCTGGCTTGTATCTCCGTCCTGCTGATCTCTTGCTGTTATTGGAAGAGAGCAAATAATTGGGGGGCGACCGCCGCCATTATTGTATCGGCGGCGATACCCGTATTGTTTCTGGTACTTGAAAAGACACCGTCGACCAAGGATTTCGCCAAGGAGATCGGGCCGTATTATTCGGGTATCGCCGCCTATGTCGGTTCGGCGGCGGCGATGATAATTTTCTCTTTGCTCAAACCGAAAGGAGGACAGGAGGTATGAAGTATTTTTGGTTGATCTTAACCATTATCGCCCTCTGCTGGTACACCTTTGTGACCGCTTATGTAGCGTTTAAGGGCGTTACGGATATTAAGGAGATGCTCGCACGTCTAGCCAGTAAGAAATGAGGGCGGCAGTTCGATCTGAGATGGGCGAGTAACAAAAAGAGAGCTCAACTCAATATGTTGTGGAAATCGCGTGTGATAGATCCGCTGCCATTCGCCGCAAAATCGCTCAGCATCGCTGCTCGGCACTAGAGCGTAAACACTCCCGCCAAATCCGGCGCCGAATGCCGACGCCGCAACCGCGCCGATATCGCGGGCCGCGGCCTGCAGGAACACCGTTTCGGCCACCTGATTGCCTAACATCGCCGCCGCGTTTTGCTGCGAATGGTCGATCAGCGGGCCGATATTTTCGAATTGCCCCGCGGACAGAAGCTTGCCGACGGCCGGAATTATTTCGTAATTCTCAATGTAAAAATGTTCGACGCGGTCGAGCATTTCGCCTCCCGAAAATGAATATTGTCCGCGACTGATCAACGGCCGCAGGGCGTCCATCCCGATCTCGTCGATCAGGCCCCGAAGCGTCGTGCCGCCGTGCGATGCCGTGATCTCAGTGACCATTTGGGAAACGCGATTGTATCGATCGCGTGCAGCACCGGTCTTTTCGGCAGTGACACCGCTCGATGCGACGACAAATGAATGATCCGCAGGAAACGCGAATTCGGCATCAACCGTGAGCGGACCGAACGAAACCGCACTCAGACGATCGACCCGGCCAAGCAAAATTGCCGCGTGATCCTGACTGCCGCCAAACGTCCCGACGCCCGCCGTGCCCTCGAGTTCGCGATAGTCTCGGCCGTTTTCGACACATCCGAGATACTCTGCGATCTCAACCACTCCGGGCAAATTCGCTCTGAAGATCGGCGTTTCACTAATGCCGTTGACCGACGCCAAAGCAACGAATGACATTATTATCAACGCACTCGAACTCGACAGCCCGGCCGCCTTTGGCAGGTCGCTGTGAAATCGGATCGTCGCACCGCGGGACATCGCATCGGGAAAGTTGCGGGTTATTCGGCGGGCGGTCTCGGCGACGTAATTGCCCCAGTGGCCGGCGGAAAAATGCGGTTCGGTAGCGAGGTCAAATGATATAACCTCGCCGGTGTCTCGGCTCTCTGCCGTGAGCATCGTGTCATTTCGCGGTTCGACATCGGCGTGAAAACCGCGATCGATCGCACAGACTATGCTCCGGCCACCGCAGTAGTCGGTGTGTTTGCCCAAAAATTCGATCCGGCCCGGAATGAACATTTTCATCGTACTACGCCCGCCTTTCGTTTATCAGCATTCTCGACACGGCCTCGACATCGGTTCGGCTCGAAAGGTCGAGAACGCCCTCATCCGACCGTACCGCAGCAATTTTGACCTGCATTTGGTCGATCATAAACTGGACCGCCGCGACTATCTCAAGCTCGCCTCGCACGGACGGTGCGATCGATCGGCAAGCGTCGAATATCTCAGTTGGGAAAAGCCAAGCGTTCATCGAAACGGCGGACGAGGCGTCGACCACCTCGGGCTTTTCGACGATACTCCGCAAGAATCCGTGGCCGTCGATCTCAACAGTCGCAAAATTTGCGATCCGATCGGCGGTGATATTGCTCTGCTCGATCAGAGCCTCGCGGTGAAACGCGAGCATCGCCGGTTGGTCTGCCTCGCGCAATCGCCTAAGGCTCTCGAACGGATACAGATTGTCCGAATTGACGACCAAAAACAGCCCGTCACCGACCCAAATTTCAGCCGCAAGCACCGCGTCGGCAGTGCCGAGAGCCTCATTCTGGACCGCAAACTCGATCTCCAGCCCACGTTTGTGACAAAAATCGCGGATCGCTCCGTGCTCAGGCCCGATGACCAGGCAAATCTCGCAAAATCCCGCGGATTCGAGATTTTCGACGATCATTTCCAGCAGAGTTTTGCCGCCGGCGACGGGGATCAGAGCCTTGATGCCCACGTCAGCAAAACGCTCTTGATCGGCGGTCAATCCCGCCCCGTTATCGGCACGCATCCGCGTCCCAAGTCCGCGGGCGAGGATCACTGCTTTTGTCGTTAATGTTGTCACGTCGTTCACGAGCGATCTGCAAAGCCAAACCAGATTATCGTACGTCATTAGATACGTGCGTTCAACGCCTAATATTGCTCGCCGCATCACAATTATTGAAACTTTCAGTCGCTGCCGGTAGTACAATTATCTTTACGATCCAAAAAAACAATATGAATTCCTTAAGACGCTGCGTTCCGTTTGCTATCTTTCTCGCTTTGGTTATCGGTGTACAGTCAGGCTTTGCTCAAAAGGGTAAGCTGGATGTCACCTACACCGTCGCATTGACCGATGTCTCGAGCCAACTTTTTCACGTGACGACCGATATCAAGAATATCGATCAGCCGCGGCTCGATCTCGCTCTGCCGACGTGGTCGCCGGGTTGGTACACGGTCGAGAACTACTTTAGGAACGTTTTGCGATTTAAGATAACGGACGCCAACGGCAAGGTCCTGCCGCTGCGGATGTCGCGCAAACAGACCTGGAACGTCGATACCAAAGGGATCAAGCAGATCCGCGTCGAATACGATTACAGCGCAACGGTTCTGAGCCTCAATCAGGCCAAGATCTCTAAAGATTTTGCCTTTTTTACCGGTATTGAACTCTTTCTCGAGCCGATCGGCCACCGATGGGAGTCGAGTACGCTCAAGTTTCAGTTGCCCGCCGGATGGAAGCTGATGTCCCCGCTAAAGGACACCGCCGATCCGATGACCTTTATCGCGTCCGACTATGACGCACTCGTCGATGCCCCGGCCCTGATGGGTAAATTTGACGTCACTCAGTTTGAGGTCGAGGGCAAGCCGCACTATTTCGCGGCGGCACCGGCGGGCGTCTTCAACGCCGAAAAATCAAAGAAGTTCACTGAGATCCTGGCCTCCAGCATTAAGGCATCGAGTGCGATCTTTGGCGGTCTGCCGTACGAAAAGTACGTAGCCTATTATTTCTTTATGCCCGCCGAGTCCAATGCCAGCGGAGCGCTCGAGCATCTCAATTCATACGTCGCGTTTTCGCCCGGCGGCGAACGCTCGACGCCCGAAGGCATCATCGGCACCGGCGCTCACGAATTCTTTCACCTTTGGAACGTCAAGCGAATGCGTCCGGCCGAGATGTGGCCCTACGACTACTCGCGCGAAAATGAAACGCCCCTGCTCTGGGTTTCCGAAGGCTTTACCAACTATTACGGTGTTGTCGCAACTTATCGCGGCGGCGTGACATCAAGGGAAAATTTCATCAGCCGCGCCGCGGATGCCGCTGCCGGTGTCGAAAACACCGAGGCGCGTAAGTACATCTCGCCTGCCAATTCGTCGGTTTCGACCTGGGCCGGTTACGACACGCCGGTCGCATTCGGCATCTCGTATTATACTCAGGGCCAGAATCTCGCCGGTCTGCTCGATCTGTCGATACTGAACGATACCGACGGCAAATATCGCCTCGACGACGTTATGCGAGCTCTCTACAACGAGCATTATAAAAAGGGCAAGGGCTATACGACCGACGATATGATCGCGATCGTCAACCGTTTGACCAAAAAGGACTATCGCGGATTTTATGATCAATACGTTTTCGGGACCGACGTGCCCGATTATGACCGTATTTTCGGCTACGCGGGATTTAAGTTAGTACGCACCGCTCAGGCGTCGGCGGATCTGGGCTTTAATGTCAGGCCGCGAAACGGCGGTTTTGCCGTTAATGGGGTCGAGCCTAATGGCCCTGCCGAAAAGGCCAAGCTCAAGGTCGGCGATGTCATTACAAAGATCAACGGCGGTTCGCCGTTCGAGGCTCCATTCGGCACAATGGCCGGTAAGGAGATCACGCTGACCGTCGAACGCGGAGGTGTCGCAAGCGAGATGCCAATGCTGGTCGGCTCGCGCAGTTACACCGCCTACAGCCTCGTTGAGAACGCCGACGCAACGCCCCAGCAGATCAAGATCCGCGAAGCGTGGCTCAAACGATAGGCGATACTTAATTGATATGAGCGATATAGGACGATCGAGACGCGAGTTTATAAAGGCCGGGACGGCCGGAGTGGCGGCATACGCTCTGTTTCGCGACGCCGTGGTGGTGTCGGCGGCCGAAGATCCGTTTCCGGAACTCGTCGAGGCGACCATCAGCGACCTTCAGGCTTGGATGAAATCCGGCAAGCTCACGTCGCGTCGGCTCGTGGAGATGTATCTCGAACGCATCAAGCAGATCGATCCGAAGACGCGCGCCGTGCTCGAACTAAATCCGGATGCTCTCGCGATCGCCGATGCTCTCGATAAGGAACGTCGAATAGGCAAAACGCGATCGATGATGCACGGCATCCCGATCCTTATCAAGGACAATATCGACACGTCTGACAAAATGATGACGACCGCCGGTTCGCTCGCTCTGGTCGGCGCCCCGACGCCTAAACAGGATGCATTTGTCGTGAGGCGTTTGCGTAAGGCCGGTGCGGTGATAATCGGCAAGACCAACCTGAGCGAGTGGGCCAATTTTCGTGGAAACCGTTCGATCAGTGGTTGGTCAGGCCGCGGACTGCAGACCAATAATCCGTATTTTCTTGATCAAAATCCGTGCGGATCGAGCTCCGGCTCCGGCGTATCGGTGTCGGCTAACCTCGCAGCGGCGGCGGTCGGCACCGAGACCAACGGTTCGATCATCTGCCCGGCAAATACCAATGGCATCGTCGGCATCAAGCCCACACTCGGCCTTATTTCCCGTAGCGGCATTATCCCCATCGCTCACACCCAAGACACTGCCGGCCCGATGGCACGCACCGTATCAGACGCGGCGATCCTGCTCGGAGCGATGGTCGGACGCGACAAAGATGATTCGATCACTGCCGATGCGGACAATCGTGCCCAAAAGGATTACACAAAGTTTCTCGACACCGGCGGCGTCAAAGGCGCTCGGCTCGGCATCGTTATGCAGTTTACGACAAGGCCGGAATTTAAGGCATTTTACCAACCGTTCTTAGACAAGCTTCGCGACGGCGGAGCGACGCTTGTCGATGTCACCTTTACGCCCGATTACAGCAAGGTCGGCGACGACCGACTCAACGTGCTTTTGTACGAATTTAAGGCTGATCTGAACAAGTATCTCGCCGCTCGCGGTGCCAAATACACGTCGCTCGCGGATCTGATCAAGTTTAATGACGACAATAAGGAAGCCGAGCTGAAACTCTTCGACCAGGAACTTTTCGTCCAGTCGCAGGCAAAGGGCGACCTCAACGACAAGGCTTACATAGACTCGCTGACCAAGGTAAAACGCGCCGCTCGCGAGGATGGCGTCGATGCCGTTATGGCCAAGGAGAATCTCGACGCTCTCGTCGCCCCGACCGGCGGTGCGACTTGGGCGATCGCCGCGACGGCAGGATATCCGTACATCACTGTTCCGATCGGGCTGCGTGAAAATACAGCGGTCGGTATGGCGTTTTTCGGCAAGGCATTTTCCGAACCGTCACTGATCAAATACGCATACGCCTTCGAACAAATGACAAAGGGGCGTGTCACACCGAAGTTCATCGCTCAGAAGCCTTTGCCGGTCGCGAAATGAATTAGCTTGCTTATTATTGCAAAAAGGTGTAGTCTCTTAGTTTGACAACTCCGTATCTCTTTCATCGACGGTAGATGCCCTGCTATGTTGCAGTGCTTTGGATAGTTCGAGAAACGGTTCTTTTATAACTGTTAGAAGCGGTTCCCCGAAAGGGTGAACCCTCGAACGTAGGTCCCTTCCTTGCAACCGTTACACTGAAGATCATTCCACGTTAGTAACTTCTTTTTACATCCTAGAGACTCTTTTTAGAGGCCCAACTTCTGTTGGTTATCCGTTTGCGTAAAGGCATTTTGCCAACCGCCGATGCGAGAACCTAAGGAAGCGAGGGTAAAAATGTAGGTCTTTAGTTGATCTGAGATTTTTTGTTCACAAATGACATTTAAAGATTTAGGCTTGCTGCCGGTTTTCACCGACAAATGCGAGCAAATGGGTTATACCGAACCGACTCCGGTTCAGAAACAGGCTATTCCTGTAGTGCTGCAAGGCGGCGACATTCTCGCTAGTGCTGAGACCGGCACCGGCAAAACGGCGGCATTTCTGCTGCCTATACTGCAGATGCTTGGCGACAACAAGGGCAAGCCCGGAACTCGGGTTTTGGTCCTGTCGCCGACACGCGAACTGGCCAATCAGACCGAGGCCGCTTGCCGCGAGTTTGCCCCCAAGGGCATCTCGTGTACAGCGATCATCGGCGGCGCAGGTTACAAGCGTCAGATGGACTCGCTTCGCCGCGGTGCCAATATCATCATCGCAACGCCCGGCCGTCTGATCGATTTTATGGATCAGGGCCTTATTAATTTCAACAACCTGACGCATCTCGTCCTGGACGAGGCAGATCGTATGCTCGATATGGGCTTTTTGCCCTCGATCAAGCGTATTTCCAAGGTCATTCCGGCCAAGCGTCAGACATTATTCTTTTCGGCGACGATGTCGGCCGAGATCGAGCATATCGCTTACGCGATGCTCAAGGATCCGACCTACATCGAGGTCAGCCCCCGCGGCAAGGCTTCGGGCCTGATCGAACAGACGGCGTATCCGGTTGCGCAGCAGTCGAAGATGCCCTTGCTGCTCGACCTGCTCGACCGCGAAGATTTTGACCGCGTTCTCGTCTTTACCCGCACCAAACGCGGCGCTGACCGCGTCGCCCACGTGCTCGAAAAGCGTGAGCACAAATCGAATCGCATCCACGGCGACCGTTCACAGTCGCAACGTGAAGCAGCCCTTCGGAGCTTCAAGTCGGGCCACACTAATGTGTTGGTCGCGACCGACGTTGCCGCTCGCGGCATCGATATCGATTCGATCTCACACGTTATCAATTACGATATCCCTGAGGCACCCGAGGATTACGTTCACCGCATCGGCCGTACGGGCCGTGCCGGCAACAAGGGTACGGCGATCACGCTCTTTACACTCGCCGAAGAACATTCGATGCGTGCTATCGAGCGTCTGACCGGTGAGAGGGTCGAGCGCGTCGTGCTTCCGGATTTCGGCGGTCACCATATGCCCGCGTCAGTCGCGGCAAAAAAAGCGGGTTCGCCCGCTCGTAAGACTTTCCGCTCATTCGGCGGACGTCGCGGACGTTAGTCCGTATTAGATCGCACGCCGTATATTTTGGGCGTGCTGGAGGTTAGGTATAAAATTATGATCAAAACTACGGCTTATGCCATCGGAGATTCGCTCGAGATGATGTGTTCGGCTTGTGATCTGGAACAAAACCACAAGGTTGTGACCGTGACCAAGCAGGGGAAGGTAACTAAGGCTTCGTGCGAAGCCTGTGAGACCGTCAGCACGTTTACCCGCGGCGTTAAAACCTCGGTCAATATGGGCACCGGCAAAAATGCCTCGCCCTATGATCGCGGCCGCAAGTACCGTAAAGGACAAGCGATGACTCACGACAAATTCGGCCGCGGCGAGGTCACCGCTGTTATTGAACCGCAAAAGATCGACGTGCTCTTCGGCGACCAAACCCGCCGTCTGATCCACTCGCAGTCCTAGTGTAACTGCCGTCCGCTCCGGCGCTCGGCACAGCTACGACATATACAAAAGGCTATCCTGACGACCCCGGTCGTCGGATAGCCTTTTGCTTGCTTACAGTTTCAGCCGTTCGTATTGGGCAAAGAGCTTTGTGATCTCAGCGTTGATCACCTGCCTGGCCGCCGGCGATGTCTCAGCGTCACGCCGCTTAACCAGAGCCTCGATCTGCTCCGCCAAGATCTCGGCCTTAGTCTCCGGCTTCTTACTCTTCGGCACCTGATATTTGTTTTCCATAGGTCGAATTTACTACATCTGGCCCGCGGTTTTCTGACAATTCGACTCTTAACCGTCGGTCTTTGGCACCTTGATCATCACAAGCAGCATTTTGAATCGGCTGATCGCATCCACCGCGTGCGGGACGTTGGCCGGCAACACGATCGTTTCGCCGCCGGTCAGTCTATGCTTCTCACCCGCAAGCGTGATGTCCGCGTCGCCCTCGATCACGTTTACAAACGCATCAAACGGCGCCTTGTGCTCGCTCAACCCCTCGCCCGCATCAAACGCAAACAATGTGATCGTCCCACCGGCGTTCTTAAGCATCACCCGACTGATCACAGACTTATCCTGATACGCCAAAGCCTCACCGAGACTCACCACAGTTGACCCGTCTTCACTCTTCGCATTCATATCTTCCATCCTCCCATCGAAATTACACAGTCGTAGCCCTAATAATATTTAATTCACTCAATAGAGCGACTCGACCACTACCATTATATTACTCGTCCGCGCGAAACCGAGCACTCACATGCTCGTGCTCAGGCTTAAACGTGGAAAAGTTGACCTAGTTGCTGTTTACAGTAAATAGTGTTAGTCTTGTAGAGTACGAATTATTCGAGTCTATTTTAGGAGAATTTTGAAATTATGAAAATGATGATTAGCGGAAGTCGGACGATCGATAGTTATGAGTTGCTTGATACGGCTGTCACTGAAAGCGGTTGGGAACCTACGGAGATACTCTCGGGCGGTGCATCAGGCGTTGATACTTTGGCCGAACAATATGCCGAACAGCACGGTTTACCCGTTACAGTTTTCCGGCCGAATTGGGCCCTCCATAAACGGGGTGCCGGCCATCGGCGCAACGAGGAAATGGTAATAGCCTGTGACGTACTGGTCGCGTTATGGGATGGCAACAGCCGTGGCACCGCCCAGGCCGTCGAGTTCGCCCGCAGACAAGGTAAGGATGTCTACGTTAAGGTCGCAAGACCATAATTACCGGTAGGGGCGAAACACTTCCGTGTCGGTAACCGATCGGTAAGTAGCGAAGTCGACCGTAAAGGGCCTACTTTGGCACTAAACTTTTAAGGAATTCGACCGTTTGCGCCTGGCGTGCCGTAAGTGCATAGAAGTCATATATTCGTGCCAGTGTTGATACTGCAGACCACCAAACAACCATTTTGGGGTTAACCAGAAAGACGTTCTCAAATACGTCGTTATCGTTGGATGAAAAGGAGTCAGACTTCCTAAAGAGTGCAAATTTGCTTTCTCTGGTCGGCTTATTATCGAGCTCCGCCATTAGGTTGTAATCAACATTTCTGGGATCGTGGGCCAACATATTTCTAAGCTCTGATAGATAGCGGATAAATCCCCTGTGAGCCCTTGCCTGCTCGCCATCCCCCAACATCCCCAACGAATTTGCGAACGCTACCTTTCCGCAATGCGAGTCGCTCATTGGGATAGCACTCATTATGTCTAACAGTTCCGGTCTTACGAGATTCGCGCAGATCCGGTCGGAGAAGGCAGCCTCCAAGAGAGCGTGGATCTTGATTATGAATGCCCAATCGCTCTCGCCTCGTACGCTCCTAAAGAACCCTTCAGCAAGTCCAAGCCGATTCTCAATCTGGCTTAGTTCATCATAAAACGAATTTTCTAATAACAGCATCCTAATCCTCCGGTGTAGATATCACTAACTTCTGATCCGTGAAAAAATCAACCATTAGCTCGACACGGTTCAAAGATCGGCCTTATACCTAAGAACTTTTTCGATCACCCGAAGTAACGAATTCAATTCTCGCTCTGTGCCGGGTAGTTCACACGCGTCCGAAAGATGCAGTTCGATGCCGGGCCGGATCAAGCTGCGTGTCCACGCTTCGGGTCCGGCCAGGTTTCGCGACTTCCCGGGATGAGTCCGGTGTTCCGCTGACCTTTGGTCTGGCTTCGGCGTCGGGGCGCTCATCAGGAGTCGGGATAAGTATGCGCTTGCGTCGTTCTCTTCACTCATTTCGGGTGCCTGACCCGCAAGGTAGTCCTCACGCAATTTAGGGTCGGACATTACCATTACCTCTTCGCCCTCGCCTTTTCCGGATGACTCTATAAAAGTTTCGAGCTCGGTCCTATCGGTAAACACTTTGACCCGCTCCCGCAACAGTTTCTCCAGATCGTCGATCTCTCTTCCGGCGAGCAAACTCTTTATGACGCTTATCGGCAACCCTTCGGACTGCAGTTTCTTGATCACGAGCAGCGTGATCAGATGCCTGTAATTAAACAGCGACGCCGGGCCGCGCTTTTCCGTCGGTGTGGGCAGCAAACCTTCTGAAAGATAAAACCGGATCGTTCGCTCGTTTGGGTAGTCCGACACAGTTCCCTTGGGTTGCTCCCCCGGATTCATTTCCCTCAGAACTCGTTCTGCTGCCTCGGCAAGTCCTCTCACGCCTATATATTCGGTGCTTCGGTGATCTCGAAATGTGCCCTGCATAATATCACTCAATCGTACCACAAATCGCCATTATCTCTAACTAGTGTCGACACAAAAAAGGTCGCTTGACATTTTCGATTAACAAGATATGCTGTCGACAGGATATAATGTCATATCCCCGAAATTAAAACGTTTCGCAAATCGGCGTCGCATTGGTCGCCGAAAGGAGGCAAGAATATATGAAAAACGTAACACTGATACATCCGGCTGATCGGTCGACAGACGATTTGAAGCTGGTATACGCGGGGCTCGGACTTGAGCCAATTACTAATACGGCAAATGCCAATTTACTTGATGCGGTCGCTGAGTCAGAGAGAACTATTTGCCTTGGCCACGGAGTTCCGCAGGGTTTGATCGGCACTGGTATGAGGCTATGCGTAAACGAGACATTTGTCCCGTTGTTCAAAGACCAGCCGAATAATATATACATATGGTGTAACGCGGACCAATATGTTAAGGATCATAAGCTGAGCGCATTCTGTACAGGGATGTTCATCAGTGAACCGCAAGAAGCGTATGTGTTCGGGATTGGCGCAACGCCTGAACAGCTCACGTATAGCAATAGGCTATTTTCAAGGCTTGTGAATCAAGGCATTAAAACCGGGCTCAGCAATTGGCGACTGGCCGAGCACGTCTTGACGCACTATAACGATCCGACCAATTCCGCAATAGAATATAACCGACAGCGGATATTTGCTTTTGACGGTGGCTGTGTAACCTACGGCCACCTCGGCAGTACACCTGCGCCTAGGGCGGCGGCATACACGGCCGCATAGTTCACTTCACGGGAGCAGATATGAACTTGAGCTGCGGAGATCGACTGCCCGTTGTTGCCGATCTCCTCTTGCTCGACCCTCGAAGTTCATCAGTTCCAAATAGACTCTATAGCAGGATACTGTCGGCAGCAAACACTGTTGACAGTACCTTGCTAGAGTGCTATATTGAAAATTATCGGAATATTTGAGATTCACGACGCATTCGCTAATCAACGATCGACACGAAGACACGGAGGAAAAAATGAAAAACAAAACAATTATCGAGATCAAGACTATTAAGGAAAAATCAACTGCCGGCGAGGGCCAGACGATCGACGTGCTGGTACGCGTGGTTCCGCCGGAGAGGAACAATACCGAATCCAAGCGGCCCAAGCTAAACCTCTCGGTCGTGCTTGACCGCTCCGGTTCGATGGGCGGCGAAAAGATGCAATATGCAAGGGAGGCGGCCAAGTACTGCATTGATCAAATGCTCACGACTGACCGGCTTAGCACGGTCATTTTTGACCAGAGCGTTGACGTTTTGATCCCAAGCCAAGAGGTTCGAAACAAGGCGGCGATGAGATCCGAGATCGACCGGATCGAGGCTAGGGGTTCGACGGCACTTCACGAAGCGTGGGTGCGCGGGGGCTTGCAGGTGAGTGACCATCTCGATAACGACGCGATCAATCGGGTCCTGCTTATCACTGACGGTCAGGCGAACGTTGGTGAAACAAACGTCAATACGATCGTCCACCAAACTCGCGAACTCGGAAACCGGGGCATAAGTACCAGTACGATCGGGATCGGGCGCGACTTTAACGAGGATCTGCTGATGCCGATGGCTGAAGCCGGAAACGGCAACAGTTGGCACGTACAGGAACCGGATGATATGCAGCGTATCTTTGAGGTCGAGCTTAAGGGCCTGATCGCTCAGGTGGGACACAGCGTGACCTTTGGCATAAAGCCGAAAGAAGGTGTTCGCGTGGTTGAACTCCTTAACGATCTCGAGCGGGACCCGTCCGGTAGATATAAGCTGCCGAATCTACAGTCCGGTTCGCCGCTTGAGATCGTCGTCAGGTTGGCGGTTCCGACAACAGAAGCCGGGGCAACGTTGCATCTTGCCGACTTTGACCTTTCATATATCGGGCAGGATTCGAAACTGCCGGAGAAGTCCAAGGCTAAGTTTCAGGTGGAGTTTGCTGCCGCTGAAGTCGTTGACGCTCTGGAGGAAGATCCGTCAGTCGCTCAAGCGGTGCTTTTGTTAATTAACGCACGGGCACGCCGTGAAGTTGCCGAGCACATCGATCGCGGCGACCCGAGAAGCGCCAAATCGTCCCTTGCGGCGGCGATGGGCGCTACCGATCAAATGTTCTTGAGAGCTCCATCACCCGAACTTCGAAAGGAGTTGAACGATCTCGCCGGGATCGACGAGGCTCTCGATATTGATGATATGTTGGCCCGTAAGCTAGGATTGTACCAACGGTACAACCGTCGAACCGGTAAGGAGTAAGTACTTAAAATGGCAGGGCGGCCCGGTTGGTCGCTCTGCCGGGAGGACTATTTTATGAAATTTAATTTCGAAGAATTTGACGGACACATACTCGCAAATATCGACGACAACGTCTGCCTTATCGACACCGGTTCGCCAGTCACATTCGGCGCCGGATCGTTGCCGTCGATGGGGAACCCGACGATTATGGAAGGCCTACGTGGCAAGGGTGTTACGGAACTCGGAACTCTGCTCGGAAAGCCGTTTGACATCTTGATCGGCACCGACATTTTAGGGAAACACTCATTTCTGGTTGACTCGAACGCTAGGACGATCACTTTCGATGTGACCGATCGGATTGAAGGGGTCGAAGTCCGTTTGGAGAGTATTGGCGTACCAATACTATCGGGCCGCGTGGACGGGCAGGATGTGAGGCTCGCTCTCGATACGGGTGCAAAGGTCACTTTCCTAATGCCATCTCTGGTCGCCGGGGGCGAAGTCGTCGGACACTACGACGACTTTTATATCACCTGCGGAGCATTTACCTGCGGCAATTATCGGAAGGCAGTCGGTCTCGCCGATGTCACGCTGGATCTGATCGTTGGCGAATTGCCGCCCGATCTCGAAAACGGATTGGGGTCGATAGGCATCGACGGTATCTTAGGCAACGACATCTTTAATCACTATCCGAAGGTACTCTACGACCTTCCGAATGGCATTTTGACACTCGGTCGTTGATCACGGATAGGAGCATTACTCGCCCTTTATCTATTGTCTATTGTTGGCAAACTTCCAAACAGAAGAGGCCGCCCCAATTCGACGGGGCGGCCTTTTTAACTTCAGTTAGACTGCGAAAGTTGCGGTTTTATTTTCGCTTAATCAGCAGACCGAGGATCACGCCGACTGCGGCGGCGATCAGAATGGTTTGGCCGGGTTTCTGGCGGGCAAACTCTTTGGCGTCCTCGACGAACTCTTTCGGGTCCTTGTTCTGCAATTCCTTAAATTTATCGCCTGCCTTGGCAAACTTGTCCTCGGCAAAATCTCTTGCCTTGACGGCGGCGTCCTGGATCTTCTGGCCGTATTCTTGTGCCTGCATCTTGATATCTCCTAAAAATTCGTCATCCGTCACCTTTTCGCCCGTGTTGAGCGGTACCAGGCTCTGTTCCAATTCCTTTTCTGCTTTTTTAACTTCGGCTTCAAATTCAGACATTTTCGATCCTACCTCCAAAATAGCTTTATTAATATAACGCCCTGCGACACTCGTTTATGGTCGTTTGTCACAGCTTGCGACGATTCAGATGAACTCATCTGCTCATAAGTTGTAACGATTTTTTTCGTCCGTTTGTTCCGAATTTCGCCATCATACGGCTTTTATCAGAAAAAGAATTGACAAGCCTGAATCCAAAATGTAAATCTATTCGAAAAGTAAGTAAGCACTTACTTAGTATCTTAAAGGGACAGTTTTTTGATCAAAGACCTATTCACGTGTAATCACGCCGGCCGGATGACCGGCGACGCCCGTCGGGAGCAGATATTGCAGACGGCGGTCTCCCTCTTTGCCCAAAAGGGCTTTAAGGGCACGACGACCAAGGAGATCGCGACTGCTGCCGGTGTCTCGGAGGCGATGGTCTTTCGCCACTTTGCGTCAAAAGACGAGCTTTATGCCGCGATCCTGGACACAAAGGGTTGTCAGGACGGCGTCCATCGCTTCCCCTGGGAGGAGAATGAGGTTTTGCGTAAGGCGATCGAGGACAAGGACGACTTTGCCGTCTTTTACAATATCGCCTTTGACGCTCTTAACAAGCACGAAGCCGATATCGGCTTTATGCGTCTGCTATTTTATTCGGCACTTGAGGAACACAAGTTAGCCGAAATGTTTTTCAGCGGATATATTTCGAAGATCTATGGGTTTATCGGCGGATATGTGGCCGAACGCCAGGCCGACGGCGCATTTCGCGACCTCGATCCGCGAATGGCGGTGAGGAGTTTTCTGGGGATGCTGATCCACCATTCGCTTAACAATCTGCTCTGGGATAAAAACCGTATGATCATCGACATTACAAATCAGGAAGCGGCAACGAGCTTTGCCGAAATATTATTGAACGGGGTCAGAAAAGTCGATGCGTGATGCGCATCGATCGTATCAAATGATGAGAAGTCAAAAATACCTATTATTGTTCGGGCTCGTATCGGTTACTGCTGCATTGACGCTGAGCGGATGCGGATCAAAGGCCGCCAATACGAACTCCAACGCAAGCGCGCAACCCACGGTCGTTGACGTTACGACAACGCAAGCAACAGTTAAGCCGATCCCGACCTATTTCGAAGCTACCGGCAACCTGGCCGGCGATGCCTCGACCGATGTCGCACCGTCGGTCGGCGGTAAGATCACCGAGGTCAATTTTGACGTCGGCAGCTATGTCGAAAAGGGCAGCGTACTGGTCCGCCTGGATGACCGCGATGCCCGCCTCCGCCTCGAACAGGCTCAGGCTCAGGCCGAGCAGCAACGAAAGGCTGTCGATCAAGCAGTTGCCGCTCTTCGCCAGGCCCAAATACGGCTTAATGTTAAGGACGGCGAAGTTTTTAACATCGAGACCTTCTCGCAGGTAAAATCGACCAACGCCAATCTCATACTTGCCGAAAAGGAACTCGTACGGGCTCAGCGTTTGTTCGATACCGGCGACGTTTCGCGTTCGGTACTCGACCAACGCCGCGCGGCGCGTGACGCGATCCTCGGCCAACTCGACGAAGCGCGTTCAAACGCCGCGGTTGCAGTCAAGGCGATCAACTCTGCCGAGGCCACCGTCGCAACGGCAAGATCGGGAGTCGCTACGGCCCAGACACAGGTCGATCAGGCCCGCAAGGCACTCACCGACACTGCCATCTATGCACCGATCAGCGGTTACATCGCCGAGCGTGTGGCCGATCCGGGTGAGTTTATTTCGCCTAATACGCCAAATTCTAAGGTTGCGACGATCGTCCGAACATCGACGCTGAGACTGAAGATCGACGTGCCCGAGGCATCGATCGGCAAGGTCGCCATCGGCCAGGGCATCTCGCTCCAGACGAGCGCGTATCCGGACCGCAGCTTTGCCGGAACGGTTGTCAGAATGTTGCCCAATATCAATGCGACGGCCCGCACGCTCATCGTCGAAGCCGAGGTCGCGAACGGCGATGGATTGCTCAAGCCTGGACAGTTTGCCACCGTCCGGATCACGCAGTCCAAACCGGAAAATGCCGTTATGATACCTGCCTCGGCCGTGCGTACCGAGGGCGAGACCAATAGGGTATTTGTTATTAAGGACGGCGTCGCGCACGAGCATATCGTGCAGACCGGATTGCTCGAAAACGGTCTGATCCAGATCAAGACCGGTATCGCCGAGGGCGAAATTGTCGCCAACAGCAACATCAACACGCTCTATGACGGCGTCGCTGTAAGGCAGGCTAATTAGTTGTTTCACGAGGGGTAAAGCAGTATGCAGTGGCTGGCTGAGATTTGTGTAAAACGCCCGGTATTCGCGACGATGCTTATATTGTCGCTGGTCGTCGTCGGGGCATTCTCGTTCTTTAGTTTAGGCGTCGATCTGTATCCAAAGATCGATTTCCCGACCATCACGATCACGGTGGTCAATCCCGGCGCGTCGCCGCAGGAGATCGAAACCGAGATCACCGAAAAGGTCGAGGAGGCCGTCAATACCATCAGCGGTATCGACGAACTGCGCTCGACCTCGGTCGAGGGACTCTCGCAGGTGTTTGTTCAGTTCATACTCGAAAAGGACGTCAACGTGGCGGCCCAAGAGGTCGAAAACCGCGTCCAGACCGTGATCCCCAATTTGCCGGAAACCGCCAAGCAACCGGCGGTCCAAAAGCTCGACACTGATGCGGCGCCCGTTCTGCGTATTTCGGTTTCAGCTCCAAAATCGCTTCGCGAAGTGACGGAAGTGGCCCGAAAGCAGATCAAGGAACGCATCGAGTCGGTCAACGGCGTCGGCCAGATAACCATCATCGGCGGCCGCGAACGCCAGATCAATGTCTGGCTCGACCCCGACAAGATGCGTTCCTACACCGTCACTCCCGCCGAGGTCTCAGGCGCCCTCAGGATCCAAAACATCGAGTTTCCGAGCGGTCGCCTAGACGAAGGCCAGAAGGAAACCAGCGTCCGCACCGTCGGCAAGATCAAGACACCTGAGGAGTTTAATGAGGTCGTCGTCGCGACCCGCGGTAATTATCAGGTCAAGGTCAAGGACCTCGGCTATGTCGAGGACGGCGCCGAAGAAACGCGTTCCGAGGCTCGCCTTAACGGCGTCCCGGCGGTGACTCTGATCGTCTCGAAACAATCCGGGCAAAACACCGTCGCGGTGTCGCGCGAGATCAAGTCTCGCCTCGCCGAGATCGAAAAGACTCTGCCCGCCGGATTTCAACTGCGTGTGATCGGTGACAACTCGGTCTTCATCGAAAACTCGCTACACGCGATCGAAGAGCATCTCGTCGTTGGTTCGATCCTCGCGGCCATCGTTGTATTCCTTTTCCTTTGGAGTTTTAGATCAACGCTCATTGCCGGCCTCGCGATCCCGACTTCGATCATCGCCACTTTCGCTCTGGTGTATGGGATGGGCTATACGCTCAATTCCATAACGATGCTGTCGCTCACTCTAATGGTCGGTATCGTCATCGACGATGCGATCGTCGTGCTCGAAAATATCTATCGCTTCGTCGAGGAAAAAGGGATGAACCCATTTCAGGCGGCCATCGAAGGCACGCGTGAGATCGGTATGGCGGTCTTGGCGACGACACTCTCGCTAATGGCGGTATTTGTCCCGATCGGGTTTATGCAGGGCATCGTCGGGCGATTTATGTCGAGCTTTGGCCTGACCGCATCGTTTGCGGTGCTGGTGTCCTTGATCGTTTCTTTTACGCTCACGCCGATGCTCGCGGCACGCCTGATCAAGCGTAAGGCCGAGGAACCGGCGAAAGAGCAGGACGAGATCAGCGGTGACGGTATGCTCACGCCGAAAGCGGCGTCGGACAGTCATTATACCGGTTGGTTTCGCGTCGTGGACAAAGTTTACACGTCGATGCTCAGATTCTCGATGGGGCATCGTTGGGCTATCGTCGTCCTCTGTATTTTGGTTTTTCTCAGCATCGTTCCGCTATTTATGTTCGTCGGTAAAAACTTTTTGCCGGTCGACGATCAATCACAGTTTGAGGTTACCGTCCGGGCACCTGAAGGGTCGAGCATCGGAGCGACGTCCCAGATCTTTGAGCGAATTGCCGCGGAGATCCGCAAGATGCCCGGCGTGACCGACACACTCGCCACGGTAGGCGGCGGCCAACAGCAGGTCGTTAATGCCGGCTCGATCTACGTTAAACTCACGGATATCAAGGAGCGTGCGAAGTCGCAGGAAGAGTTAATGGGCGATGCCCGCGAATTGCTAAAACAATTTCCCGGCGAGCTTCGCACAGGCGTCCAACCCGTACAGGCATTTTCCGGCGGCGGTTTCCGCAGTGCCAATGTCCAGTTTCTGATCGCCGGACCTGACCTCAAAAAGCTCGAGGAGTATTCGCAGAAGATCCAAGAAAAGATCAAGTCGATCCCGGACGCAGTGGACGTTGACTCGACGCTGGTCAGCGGCAAACCCGAACTTCAGCTTGAGATCGATCGTGACACGGCGGCCGACCTCGGCGTACGCGTCGGCGACATTTCGCAGGCACTCAATACCCTCGTCGCCGGCCAGGAGGCGACTACTTTCAACGCCGGAAACGACCAATACGAGGTGCGTGTGCGTGCTATCAACCCGTTTCGAACCAGCGTTGAGGGACTGCGGCGAATGATCGTGCCGTCATCCAAGGTCGGCGTGGTGACACTTGACCGCGTCGTCAAGACCTCCACGGGCACCGGTCCGAGCTCCGTCGACCGAACCAATCGACAGCGTCAGGTCACGCTTTTGGCAAATACTCGGCCCGGCGGTTCAGCGGCGAGCATCACTGCGGGGATCGACAGTTTCGTCAAGGAGATGAATCTGCCATCGACCTACCGCACAGGCTACGTCGGCCAGTCAAAGGAAATGGGTAAGGCCGGTTTCTACTTCCTGCTTGCTTTTGCCCTGTCATTCATCTTTATGTACATCGTTTTGGCGGCGCAGTTCGAGTCGTTCATCCATCCGGTGACGATCCTTCTGACGCTGCCGCTGTCGATACCATTCGGTATTTTCAGCCTTTTGGTGGTCGGGCAAACGGTGAATATCTTCTCGGGACTCGGCCTTTTGCTCCTATTCGGCGTCGTTAAGAAAAACGCAATTCTGCAGATCGACCATACAAATACGCTGCGTTCGCACGGAATGGGTCGTTACGATGCCATCATTCAGGCCAATCGTGATCGCTTGCGGCCGATCCTTATGACGACCATCGCATTGGTCGCCGGTATGATCCCGCTGGTCATTTCGACCGGCGCAGGTTCGGGTACAAACCGCTCGATCGGCGTTTTGGTGGTCGGCGGCCAGAGCCTCTGTTTGCTTTTGACGCTGCTGGCTGTCCCGGTCTTCTATTCGATCTTTGACGATCTGGCCGAAATGAAGATCTTCAAATCTGTTAATGGCTTTGCTACGCGGATGTTCGGCGGAGCCAAACGAAAATTATCAACTGCGACCAGTTCGCTTTTCGCGAAGCAGTAAATATATGAAACGGCACCTTTATATCATTTGGTTGGTAATGCTGTTAGCGTTCGGCACGGCCGCACGCGCGCAGCAGCCCACACCGACACCGACGCCGTCCGACACGCAGACTGTCGCACCGGAAAACCTGCAGGGCGTTCCTGCGATCGCACCTAACTACCGCTCGGACGACCGCAGCTTGCCCGATCTCGGCCGCGTCGGCGTCGATATGACACGGCAAAAATCGCTTACGCTGCGCGAGACCATCGAGCTTGCACTCAGCAATAACCGCGATATCGAGGTTTCGCGCAAGACGGCGCGAATGGCCGAGTTTGACCTGCAATCGACCCGAGGCTTTTTTCAACCGCGGCTGTCGGGACAGACCTATTACGACCACACGACGACGCCGAACGTCAGCATTTTCAGCAACAATCAAAAGGCGACTCAGGGCACGCTGCTCGGCAATGCCGCCCTGCAGGCTTTTGCTCCGCAGTACGGCACGATATTCACGGGTGCGTTCAATAATACGCGGGTGACGACCGACAATCCGATCTCGATCCTCAGTCCGCAATACAATTCGACGCTCTCGTTCGCCGTCACGCAACCGCTATTTCGCGGCCGCAAGATCGACGCCGCACGGCGGACCATCGAGATATTTAAGAAAAATCTGTCGCTCACCGACACGCAGTTTCGCCAGCGTTCGATCGAGATCGTCGCCGGTGCCGAAAAGGCGTATTGGGATCTCGCCTTTGCTCTGCGCAATCTGCAGGTCCAGCGTGACAGCGTCCGGGACGCCAAGTCACAGCTCGAACATAGTCGTCGTCTGGCCGAAGAGGGCCAGCTTGCACCGATCGACGTGGTCGCCTCAGAAACGCAGGTCGCCAATTTCGAACAAGCGGTCTATGACGCTCTGAATGTCGTCAATCTGACTGAGAATGCTCTCAAAAATCTCATTTCGGCTAACCGCAGCGACGTCATCTGGTCCGAGGCTCTGACGCCGGTCGATCCGGTCGAGCTCGACACTCCGCGCACCACATTGACCGAGGCAATGGATGCGGCGCTCAGCAATCGGCCTGAGCTTGAGCTCAATCGGGCCCAACGCGACATCAACGCGATCGATCAAAGGCTCTATCGCGATCAGCAAAAGCCGCAGATCGACTTTATCGCCAGCTACTCGTCCTCGGGTGTCGGCGGCACGCAAAATCCGGATTTCAGCCCGTCCTTTCCGACGCCCTGCACCACGGCGCCGACATCGCCTGCGTGTGCGCAGCAGCAGGCCAATCTGGCACTCTTGACCGGCAATCCACTCAGCGGCATTTTCGCCAATCGCTACCCGACGTTTCGCTTCGGCGTACAGTTCAATCTGCCGCTCTTTGGCGACAAAACGGCCGGGGCGTTGCTCGGCAAATCCAAGGTCGAAGCCGAGCGGATCGACACGCAGCGTGAGCAGATCGAGCAAGGCGTCCAGGTCGAAGTACGAAATGCTCTGCAAGCGATCCGCACGAACGAGGCTCGGCTCAGGGCCGCCGCGGTCGCCCGCGATAATTCGGCCAAGCAATACGATTCGGAACAGCGGAAGCTCGACGCCGGCCAGTCCGACATCTATAAGGTGCTCGAACGCCAGACCGCTCTCGCCGTCGCCCGCAGCAACGAACTCCGTGCCCGCACCGAGCTTAACAAGGCGATCGCCGAGCTCGAACGCGCGACCGGCAACTCGCTCAAGGCCAAGAATATCGAGCCGAAATAACACGATGAAGGCCGTCTATATCAATGATCCGTCGCCGAATGCCGCTGTCTCGCTGTGCGAGGTTGACGAGCCCGCATCGCCCTTGGCGTCGCAAGTTTTGGTGCGTGTGCGTGCCGCCGGGCTCAACCGAGCGGACCTTATGCAGGTAAAGGGACTTTATCCGCCGCCGCCCGGAGTTTCGCCAAATATTCCGGGTCTTGAGTTCGCGGGTGAGGTTACCGAGGTTGGTAGCGACGTCACACAATGGAGCGGCGGCGAACGTGTTTTCGGCATCACGGCCGGCGAGGCTCAAGTCGAGTATCTCATCACCGACGCCCTTCATCTCGCACGCATTCCCGACTCTCTGACCTTTATCGAAGCCGCCGCCGTGCCCGAGGCGTTTATCACCGCACAGGACGCCGTCATCACTCAGGCCGCACTTTCGGCGGGCGAGACGCTTCTGATTCACGCGGTCGGATCGGGCGTCGGCCTCGCCGCACTCCAGATCGCCAAGGCTATCGGAGCACGCGTGATCGGCACTTCGCGAACGGCCGCCAAACTTGCAAAATGCGACGAGTTTGGCATCGACGCGGGCATTGTCACCGCCGAACCGCTCTTTGCCGACGCCGTCGCTGAGGCAAACGGCGGCAGAGGCGCCGACGTCATTCTGGACCTCGTCGGCGGTGCGTACTTTTCCGAAAATATTAAGTGTCTTGCGGCAAAAGGCCGTCTGATGCTCGTCGGCCTGACCGCTGGCCGCAAGTCGGAGATCGACCTTGGGGTGGTCTTGCAAAAGCGTTTGACGCTCACCGGCACGGTGCTTCGCGGACGCAGTTTTGACGAAAAGGCGGCGGTGACTCGCAAGTTTGTCGATGAGATCGTGCCGCTATTAGGCTCGGGCCGACTCCGCCCGGTCATCGATCGCGTTTTCGCCGCCGCAGACGTGTCCGCCGCGTACGATCACCTCGCGTCTAACGAGAGTTTTGGAAAGGTTGTGTTGGAATTTTAGCTTCGGGCGATGCGGCGGGCGGCTTCGTCCGTAATTATGCAGAGTCCGCTCGCGCCCTGCGAAGTGAGTTCGTTCATCACGAAAACGGCCTGAGCATATGTAAGCCGCGATACTTCGACACGCTCAAATGAGACGACCGCCCACATCGGACGCGCGAGCTCACTCGATATCGTCATTTCCGCAGGCTCGCATACCGCCTTTGCTGCTTCGGGTTCCGCCACGGCGGCCTCCAAAGCGACCGGCGTTGCTACGGTTTCAGGCTCGTCGTTCTGCAGTTCGCGCTCAAATCGCTCCGCCACCGCGCACAGATCCTGCTCCAGCAGCGTCTGCATCTCAAATATTCTATCGACGGCCGCCGACTCTTGCCTTTTTCGAAGGAGTTCGACTCCCGACCGCATTTCCTGAATTCGCATAAGTACTCGCGTTTCCCGTACCTTAGCACACGCCGGACGGCAAAGTAAACGATTATGTTACAAACCGGCGCAAACACTCACAGCCGATCTGACCGCAAACGCTGCCCACATCAGCAACACCCGCAATAGCGTTCTGGCTCCGGTCACTTGTTCCCGATTTCCCATTCACTCTTCCCCATTCCCCATTCCCAATTCACGATTCCCAATTCCCCATTCCCAATTCCCAATTCACGATTCCCAATTCACCATTCACGATTCCCCATTCACCATTCACAATTCACCATTCACAATTCACCATTCACGATTCCCCATTCCCCATTCCCCATTCCCCATTCACCATTCACGATTCACGATTCACGATTCACGATTCACGATTCCCCATTCCCTCGTTTCACTCTCGCAACACTTGACCATCTACACAACATCTGTTACATTCTAAATTACGGCCGTTTCCATAGGCTTCGGCCGCCGACTTCGATGAATTACGACGACCCATACGCATTTGACGAGTCCGAACTGCCCGAACAGGAAAGCGAGGATTACGTCCTCAAACAGTTTGAGTCGGATCCGCCCAAGACGGCCGAAGAACTCCGCCGCGACGAGGCGGTCGCCAAAGAGACTCAACGCTTTGAGGCGGCGTGCACCCGACACAATATGTTTGAGGTGCTGTCCGCCAATGATTGGATCCGGATCGGCAGCCGGCAGGGCAAGGCTCGTCACCTGTTCGGCGATCTATGGTGTGAGAATGAGCTGACGATAATGTTTGCCGACACCGGCGTGGGCAAGAGTTTGCTCGCTATGCAGATCGCCGATTCGATCGTCCGCGGCCGCCGGATCGAGCCATTTGAGATGACCGCCAAGCCGCAGAGAGTTTTGCTGCTCGACTTTGAAATGACGCACCGTCAGCTCTACGACCGTTATTCTACGGCCGACCCCGTCAAGCTCTCCAAGCGAAAGCCGCACGAGTTTCACCGCGACATTCTGCGAGCCGAGATCGACTGGCAAAAGGGTTTGCCCGACGGTTATCGCACGTACGCCGATTTCGTCCTCGGCTCGATCCAGCAGAGCCTGACCGAGTACGAGGTCCGCGTTTTGATCGTGGACAATATCTCCTGGCTCGTCGCCGGCGGTTTTGCCGCCGATGCCGCCGCTCGCCTGATGAAGGGCCTCAAACTGCTCAAAACCGAACTCGGTGTCTCGATCCTCGTGCTCGCCCACTCCATCAAACGCCCTGATACCCTGCCGATCACGATCGACGCCCTCGCCGGCTCTAAATCGATCGTCAATTTCGCCGACAACGTCTTTGCCATCGGCCGCAACATCTACCAGCCCGAGATCCGCTACCTCAAGCAACTCAAACAGCGAAATTCGGTGATCCGCCACGACACCACAAATGTCGCCGCCTTTCGGATAATTACCGATGAGTCATTTCCCCGCTTTCGCTTTATCGAATGCACCCACGAAGCATTTCACCTCCGCCGCGGCTACGACACGCTCCTTGATCGCGAACCCATCCGCGTAACCCCGGCCCGCCGCGTCGAATCCGTCCGCCGATTCAGCTCCGCCGGCCTCTCCTATCGCCAGATCGCCGACCGCCTAAACATCTCAAAATCCACCGTCGCCCGCATCCTAAAATCCGACAAACCGTAGCCCCCGCCATCCCCGTCGCTGCCGCGTCGCCTCATTGTAGCCGTGGGTAAAAACCCACGGACCGGTGAAAATCCACGGGCGCATCCCCGTCGCATCGCGACGCCTCATTGTAGCCGTGGGTAAAAACCCACGGACCGGTGAAAATCCACGGGCGCATCCCCGTCGCATCGCGACGCCTCATTGTAGCCGTGGGTAAAAACCCACGGACCAGCGATAACCCCCGAAACGCCGAAAACCCCGGAATGTTTCGCGCATCCGCGTCGTATCGCGACGCCTCATTGTAGCCGTGGGTAAAAACCCACGGACCGGTAAAAACCCACGGACCGGCGACAACCCACGGAGCCGTTCGCCAAATCCATCTCGGCGCGTAGCGACGGATGAATCAATCAAATAAATATTTGTCGTCGTAATCTATACCGTGATTCTCCAATAATCGAACATATTCTTCTTCAAAACTTCGTGTCGAATGATGATCCCGCTGCCGCACAATGTAATCGACCACATCCGGCACCGCCGATCTTGAAACCGAAAACACCCCATAACCATCTTGCCATCCAAAATCCGACATTCCTTCAAATTCACGGCGAATTCCGTACGAGGAATCGCCCTTAACGTCTTTGCTACCTGACTCGGTGACAGAGTCGTTGGGACACTCAACAAGGCGTGAATATGATTTTCGATGCCGCCAATTTGAATTGGCGTAATACCGTGGTGCCGTGCGACTCCTGCAATGTATGCCCAGACACGCTCTTCGATCTCGCGGTGAATTAGATCTGTGCGGTTTTTGGTGCTAAAAACGAGGTGCAAATAAACCTGCGAATATGTGTTTGCCATTTCTCAATCGTCGCTGCCGCGACGCAATCATTTTACAATACCTTTTCCGTGGGTTCTTACCCACGGCTACGATCATTTCGTCGCTCCGCGACCCAAAGACACCGCCAATGTCAGTACCACCTGCCGTAGCGGGTGGGGCTTTTCTGCGTTATCCATACACCATCGCGCCACCATTCCCATCCCGTAGCGTAGGGACGATCGCGACTGGCTTCTGACTCTACCCACACTCTTCACTTTTCATTCGCCGCTTTCAATTCTAAACTCGACCCGTGCCCTACACCCGCGACAAACGATAACCAACACCCAACAGCCAAACCGTCTGGCGCGTGATGAGCACCAACCACCTGTCAGAACCGGAAGCCATAGCGACTGGGTTCCTACCGCTTTTCATTGTCGGATAATCTGTTTCCAAAACCGGCATTATACTGATTGTTCCACCCACACAGAACCACACTCCCGCTTTCTAAAAATAGTCGATTTTGGACTATTCAAAATTGACCTTTAATTTGTTTCATAGATGAAATTTCATGGAAAAATCTATCTATTCGCACGATTATTCGATTTTTCTCGACCAATTGCGTAGATTGCGTGCTTCTAAATCACTTACACAGGTTCAAATTGCCGAGCGATTGAATCAGACCCAGTCTTTCGTAAGCAAGGTGGAGCGTGGTGAGCGCCGCCTCGATGTAGTCGAGCTCCGTGCATTTTGCAGAGCATTGGGAATCGATTTTGCTGCCTTTTTAACCGAACTCGAGTCAAGGCTTGAGGGTTCGACAAATGGGGGCGGCAAGATATGAAACCGTTGACTGTGATTGATGTCTTTTGCGGAGGTGGTGGTTTCTCTGAAGGTTTTCGTCAACAAGGATTTGAGATAGAACTCGGAATCGATCGGTGGCAACCCGCAATTGATACGTTCAACCATAATTTTAGATTGGATTGTAAAGCTCGCAATGTTCTCGAATTTTTAGAATCGGTCGATGCAATCGAAGGGCTACCCGATACTGACGTAATTTTGGGAAGCCCGCCGTGCGTAAGTTTTTCATCTTCCAACATCTCTGGAAAAGCAGACAAAAGCGTTGGTATCACTCTTACTCAAACTTTCTTGCGAATCGTCGCGGTTAAGAAATGGAAGAAAGGTTCAAAGCTCCAAGCTTGGTTGATGGAGAATGTGCCGAGATCTGTAAAACACCTTGCGAGCGAGTACACCTTTGAGGATCTTGGCCTAGGGGATTGGGCCATTGAAAACAAAATCGGACCTTCGAAGGTAGCAATACGTCTGTCGGGAAACCATGAAATAGTAAATTCCGCAGATTATGGGAGTGCTCAAGCCCGCAAAAGAGTCATTTCAGGCGAACTTATTGCCCGAAAATCTTTAGTCGTGCCCGAACCGACCCATAGCGAGACGGCATCAAACGGCAAGAAAATCTGGCGTACGCTCGTGGAAATTAAGAATGGATTACCCGATCCGTCTTCGTCGAGAAAGCGATTTGAAACTACAGACCCGAACTATACAAATCTCAAATTATTTAGTGACGAGTTGACAGACCATTTCTACGATACAGGGTTGTATGAGTGCGAATGGAATCTATCAAGATATTGGAAAACCAATCATCCGTTTATGGGGAAAATGTCTTTTCCTGAAAATGAGGATAAGCCTAGCCGAACCGTTACGGCTACCAAGATTGGTTCGTCGAGAGAAGCATTAATTTATAAATCGGCATTAGCTCGGGAAGGGAATGGCGAATATAGAACACCAACTGTTCGAGAGGCCGCTTGTCTTATGGGCTTTCCCATTACATACCAATTTAAGGGGAGCGAAGGAACTAAATGGAGGCTGGTTGGGAATGCAGTTTGTCCATCTGTTAGTCGTGCCTTCGCTGCGCAGATATTGATCGAGCTTGGAGAGGAAAGCCCAGCGAAACCTTTACTAAGCGAGGCGGTAAACACAGAAAATGTATGTAACTTGAATACGTTTACCGAAAAAATATTCAACAATCCGCCCAAGAAAAATAAAGGTTCTCGTTTTAGGCGGCATCCCTTTAAGGACGGCAATATGACGGTCACGCTTTCAAATTATGATATTGCAGAAAAGACTTTAACTATGGGTCACTGGTTAACGTCGGTTCAATACGGTACCGGCAACGGCTTCCCGAATCACGTATGCTCCGATGACACCTATCTTCGTTTGGAACCGCAAATTGCAAGATTTGAGAAGGGCTTCGAGTTTCTCACACTTATTAACAACGGTTTTTTGGAGAAGATTGGGAACTCTAATCAACTACAAATCTTGCATGAACTTCAAAACGCTAATGGTGCACTATTGAATCCGAGTCAACTAGTTGATGAAGTGGGTCGAATCATTGATGAGCTTGACCTTGATAATCAGATTTTCGAGGACGAGGATCAAATTATATTCAAAAACAAGAAGAAGATTCCAACTAAACAGCTTTTCGCCTTATATGCGATAAGCCGGATTGCCGCTAAAGCAAATAGAAATGAATAAGGAAACCCGAACACAAAAAATCGCTGAAATTATGTTAAGAGATGCATACGGAAAACAAGATATTCTGTGGCATGACCGACTCGAGCAAATGAGTGTCTTTGAAATTCCGTTAGAGTATTTGGTTTACAACAAATTTAACGGCCGTATTTTGAGCCGGACGAAGACGCTCGAAAAGCAGGGCCGAAATGTGAATCCGGAGACCAAGGAAGGAAAATTCGTTATTGAAGAACTACTATGGCGATCGAAAGTGTCAAAGAACGAAATTACAAAAAAGGACATTTCAATAAAAGGGCAGCTAAAAATAGGCATAGTTACCCGCGATGGAATTGTAATCGATGGTAATCGGAGGTTGATGCTTCTTAACAAGCTCCAACCCAAATACCGTTTCTTTAAGGCGGTCGTATTGCCGGTAGCTCTGGAGGATGATCCGATTGAGGTCGAGAAACTCGAAACGACCTATCAGATGGGCGAAGATGAAAAGCAAGGTTACAACCCGATCGAGAAATACCTTAAAGCGAAACAAATCTACAATAAACTAATCGCCGAAAACGCGCCCGAGAATGCTATTGGGCAAATTGCTAATTGGATGGGGGAAGAAAAGTCTGAAATCCAGCATTACCTTGACGTGATGGACGTTATTGATGAGTATTTGCAGTATTTGGAGTACGACGGCATTTACGCAATGGCGGATACGCCGAATGATGGAAAGGAGGATCTTTTTCTTTATCTAAAGAAATGGCTAAAAACATTTGGCGATGGAAAAGAATCGACTAAGGCGTTTGACGGCTATGAGCAGCTAGACGTCGATGATCTTAAAAACATCTGTTTCGATTTTGTACGCGCGAAAATTGGAAAGTCATACGACGGAAAATCATTTCGACATATCGCCGACGGACAAAGGAAGAATCACTTTTTCGGTGATGCAAAGATTTGGAAGGATTTTGCAGATACACACTTTTCAATCGTTTCACCAGCTGTCAAAAAAATCAATTCAGAATATCCAATTGACTATAATTCAGAGAATATTGAAGCATCCCTTTCAAACAGGGATGCTAAATTTCGGGATGAAGTATTGGAAGGTATAGCGCACAACCTAGAGGAACATCAAACCGATCTCGGATACCTAAGAGCAGCGGATAAGCCACTCGAACTCGTCACAAGTGCTCGTAAAGCAATCGATTCAATCCAACAAGGACACAAGAATTTCTCCCAACCAGAAGTTCTAGAACGCGTGGAGGATTTAATCCAAACACTAACGGGAATGCTTATCAAGAAATCCCCAGAAGAAACTCTGTCGTTGGTACTAAGCTTGCTTCAAGGAATTGACTTAGATTCGGCACGATTTGACGAAGAAATTATGCTTGCGAATATTAAGAATGTGTCGAAGGCTGCGTATCAGATGGAAAAGCGTATAAAGGCTAGCTAATGAGTCAAACCATTCAAATTCAGACGGAGACTAACATTGGATGGTTTCGCTTGACGGGAAACGTCCTCGAGCTTCTAGATAATCCACGGATTATGTTTGCCCTTCGACGAATGAAGTTTGAAACGGACGAAAACGCGGTTTTGGTTCCATATGAAGAGAAGACTAAGATACAAACACTTCAAGAACTTCAGCGACTTCTGGAAAGATTCTCGTTTGGCTCGACACTATCGGCGGGGACACGCGACGATGTCTCAAGTTTTGAACGTGAAGAAAGTACATTTAGGGAATTCTCAGAAAGAGCAAGGTCTATTAGAAACGATCAGTTTCAAATTGTCCCCGATCTTGTTTCGTACTTTGATGATTTTCAAAAAGTAGTTAAGAACACATTAGTCCGTCCGTTGTACCCTCGTCAGCTGTTGTCAGCTTTTCACATGGCTTTCTCACAGAATGCATGTAATTTTGCTGTACCTGGTGCCGGAAAAACATCAATTGTTTATGGAGCCTATTCCTATCTTCGAGGGCTTCCTGAAACGGATCCAAAGCATGTAAACAAGCTAATGGTACTTGGCCCCTTATCTTCATTTGCTCCATGGGAAAATGAATACAAAGATTGTTTTGGAAAGGAGATAATCTCGCAACGTTTGTCCGGTGAGGCATCTGTTAGTCGCGAACAGAAGGAACAGCACCTATTTTCGACCAACCCAGCCGAACTAACACTGATTTTTCACGGTGGGGTGGTTAGCCTTCAAAACGAGATAATCTCATTTTTGAACCGGAATAAGACCATGGTCGTCATTGATGAAGCTCATCGTATCAAAAACCCAGACGGAGTTTGGGGACGGAGTGCAATTGAGATAGCAAAGGCAGCTAGGTCCCGAATTATATTAACCGGAACGCCAGTACCTAATGGCTACGAAGACCTTTTTAATCTGTTTCAATTTTTGTATCCATATCGATACAAAAGCATTCTGAAAGCCCACTATGGGAATTTGGTTGAAATGACAAAAAGTGCGTCATATGAAAGCGACAGTGTAAAGAACTTTATTGAAAATATTTCACCGTATTTTATTAGAATAAAAAAGAGCGATCTGAAACTGCCGCGGTACTTCGAACATTCAATCGACGTAGTCATGAATCCTATACAGCGTGAGATTTATGATTTCATAGAAACAAAATCTATTCGATTGTTCGAAACCAATAGCACGGCCACGGTAAAGGACTTGCTTAACAGGGCAAAGCTAATCCGACTAAGACAGGCGGCATCAAATCCGTCTTTGTTATTGAAGCCACTCGCAGAAACCTTGTATGAGAACGATTATGAATTCAACGGTACTTTGGGTGAAAATTTGCCGGATGAATTACAGAATGACTCTCAGATTCTTTCAAAACTCTATACTTATCAAAAGAACGAAACTCCGCAGAAGTTTACTGTGGTCAAGGAGCTTCTTGATCAAATACTTTCTAAAAAAGGCGGCAAAGCTATTGTTTGGACCATTTTCGTGCAAAATGCAAAGCAACTACAGTTGTACCTCTTGAATAACGAGATCGTTTCCAAACTCCTTATTGGAGAGGTGGATCAACCTAGCCGTGAACTGATTGTCGAGGAATTTAATAATCCTACAAATACCGACTTTCGAGTTGTAATTGCCAACCCCTTTGCGGTCTCTGAATCAATTTCGCTACATATGGGTTGCCATAATGCAATTTACTTGGAGCGCGATTACAATTGTGCGAATTTCCTTCAGTCTAGAGATCGTATTCACAGATATGGATTACCCCCTAATCAAGAAACCCATTATTACTATTTAATTTCAAGTAATTCGATTGACGGAGTAATAGATGACAAGTTAAAGCGGAAAGTTCAGCGTATGGAGAGAATCATTGACGAGGAAATACCACTTTTCAGCCGACTTGATGATTCTGACGAGACGGATCTCATAATGGCACTCATTAACGACTATGCTCGACGTTCTTAGTCGCTACGAGAATCTAGGCACGCCCCAATTCTTTAGCGAATTATTCAACCAACTTAATGCAGTAAGTCGCGGCTGGACTTCCAATCACGTTCAGGAGCACTTTTTCAACCGAATTATAGACGGCAATCACGTTTTTGACGGCTGCTTGCCCCTAGCTGAGTCGATCGGTGCCGTTGTGGTCAGTAACGACGGGTTTATCACGCTTCATCCTTCACTTGTGCCGGCCCTTGTAAGCGAGAGTTATCTAAAAAATAAATTTCTTGAAATGGTTCTTATTTCGGCAAAGAAGGACGATTTATTCCATCAGATATTTTGTTCCGACTACATTTCGTATGACATTATTTACCGTCTGATACAAATCGACGTTGGTGCATTTCGATTTCGTTATGCCAATTTTCGACAGTTACTTTTGACGTTCGATTTTCTATTTCCTCATCCTGATTCGAATATTAGAAAATACATAGTTAACTCGAAATACAAAAAGCTTTTCGATCGAGAGCTAATGCCCGAAATCAAGAAAAGAAAACTCGGAATTGATGAACTTGAAAAATTACTTGAGCAAAACCATATTCACGGCGAGGAAGCTGAGATATTTGTTGAAGAATATGAAAGGAAACGTCTCGTCACGCACCCAGATCTACGAAAGATCGAGAGAATATCGATGTATGATACAGGCGCCGGATACGACATAGTGTCATTTGACGATTTAGATTCTCACGAGACGAACCGATTCATCGAAGTAAAGTCATTTTCCGGCGTCCCGAATTTTTTTTGGTCCCGTAATGAATTGGATGCCGCCCGGGTCAAGAAAGGGTCATATTTTCTCTATCTAGTTGACCGAGACAAAATGATAAATCCCAACTACCACCCAATCATAATTTCTGATCCATGCCACCGTGTAATCAATGACGACAAAACTTGGACTAAACGCATTGAAAAATACTTCATTAACTTAAACACGTCCTTTGAATCGTTGAACAATTCTTTCGAGTTGGGTGTCTGTAGTAATGAATCGATAGATGGGCAATGAAACCGTTAGTGTTTGACCATGCCGATGTAGGTGCGGTGAAAGCCGGTTTGAAACGAAAGTTGCTCTTGTGAGAGGCCTTTTTCGTGACGGAGCTGTCGGATCCTCTGACCAAATTGATCGATCAGAGATTGGTTTATAATTGGGATCAAAACTATACGTATTGTATGCAGCGATCAACCGACAATAAGTATCGGCCGGGCGCCGGGTCTGACAATGCTCTGACCAAACGTGATGTTTGCCGCCGGTGAGGATCGGTGCGGGTGGACCACTCTGGTCCATTGCGGGCGAATGGGGCAGGGCAGATTTCAGGAAACGCAGGTTTTATGGGCGTTTGAAGGCGTTTAGGTGTCCCAAAAGGTGGTCCATTTGGGACAGAAAGTGCCGTTTTGGACCGCTTTTGGGACAAAAACAGCCGAAATAGGGGCTTTTTTGAGTCAAATAATGGGTCCTTTTGGTGTTTTTTGACCCGTTTGGGACAGATTTTGACCCCAAAAACCGCAAAGATATCCAATTCACTCGTCACTATTCACTATAAACGCCGGATTTTAACGCAAAGCTCGCAAAGGTAGGACGCAAAGTTCGCAAAGAGATCCAAATTAATATTCCCTATTCCCCATTCACAGTTCACAATTCACGACCGACCATTCACAATCCACTATCAACGCCGGATTTCAACGCAAAGCTCGCAAAGGCAGGACGCCAAGCCCGCAAAGAGATCCAATTCACTCGTCACCATTCACGATTCACTATTCCCCATTCACGATCCACCATTCACCATCCACTATCCACTATCAACGCCGGATTTCAACGCAAAGTTCGCAAAGAGATCCAAATTACTATTCGCTATTCTCCATTCACGACCGACCATTCACGATTCACGATTCCCCATTTCACAATCCACTATCAACGCCGGATTTTAACGCAAAGCTCGCAAAGGTAGGACGCAAAGTTCGCAAAGAGATCCAAATTACTATTCACGATTCACAATTCACGATTCCCCATCGACTATTCACGATTCACGATCGACCATTCACAATTCACTATTCACGATTCACGATCGACCATTCACTATTCACGATCCCCCATTCTGCTATGATAGACAGTGATGTTGTACCGAGAGTCGATCTTTATTACGGGGTTTCCGGGGTTTATTGCGGGGCGGCTGGTGGCGAGGCTTGCTCGGTCTGAGACGCAGTTTTATCTGCTGGTGCAGCCGCAGTTTGTCGAGCAGGCGATGCAGGACATCGAGGATATCGCCGAGGAGACTGGCGTGGCTCTAGAGAGCTTTGTGATCGTCGAGGGCGACATCTGCCAGCCCGATCTCGGCATTGACGCCGCCGACCTCGAGACCATTCGGTTTGAGACGACCGACATCTATCACCTTGCTGCGATCTATGACCTCGCGGTCGCACACGACCCGGCATTTGCCGTCAATCTCGAGGGCACCCGTAACGTCAACGCCTTTGCCCGCTCGGTCAAAGAGCTTCGCCGATACAACTATATTTCGACCTGTTACGTCGCCGGCAAGCGCGTCGGTCAAATACTCGAGACCGAGCTCGAGCACGACGCCGGCTTTCGCAACTTTTATGAGGAGACCAAGTACCTCGCCGAGGTCGAGGTCGAGCGGCTCAAGGCCGATCTGCCGGTAACGATATTTCGCCCGGCGATCGTCGTCGGCGACTCGGTGACCGGCGAGACCGTCAAGTATGACGGCATATATTACCTTATAAAATATCTGCGCAAGGCCGCCGTGCTGCTGCGTCTGGTAAATGTCGGCAATGATAAGGTGCGGCTCAATCTTGTGCCGGTTGATTTTGTGGTCGAGGCGATCGCCGCCCTCGCCCGCGATAAGCAGGCCATCGGCAAGACGATAGCCATCGCCGACCCGACGCCAATGACGACCGCCGAGCTTTTTGACGCGATCGCCCACGATATGACCGGCCGCAAGTCAGAGTTTAGCCCGCCCGTTAAGCTCACCGAGTGGTTTCTGAATACGCGTATCTCGCCGCCGCTGACCGGTCTGCCGCACGCCGGCGTACCATACTTTTTTATCTCGCAGACCTACGACACCGCCATCGCCGACGAACTGCTTGCTCCGCACGGCATCGTCTGCCCGCGTTTTGGCGACTACGTCGGCAATCTGCTCGATTTTGTCGAGGAGTTTCCCCAGCTTTAGGGCGCCGCCGCAAGCAAAGATTTGCGGCGTTTGGGCATCATACCGGCTTATGAAGCGTTTCATTGCCACGATCGTCGCTCGGTCCGCCGTTGCTCTTGCGATCGTTATCATCTCGTCCGCCGCCACCCTCGCCCAGAGCGGACGCGTCCAGTCCACCCCAACACCGACGCCCGCCGACGATACCGTCCGCATTACGACCGAGGAGATCAAGCTCACCGTCCTCGCCTTTGACGAAAACGGCAAATTCTATTCCGGCGTCACCGAAAACGACCTTGTGATATCCGAAAATGACCGTCTGCATCAGCCCACAAGCGTGCGGCGTTTGCCAGCCAATGTGCTCATCGTCCTCGACACCGGCGGCGAACTCCGCGCCGTCAAGAGCCTCGATAAAACGCGCGCCGTCGCCCGCGCCGTTGCGCGATCCCTCGCACCAGACGATTCGGTCGCCGTTATGCAGTACAGCGACAAACCCGAGATCGTCGACGAATGGACCACCGACCGTACGCAAACTCTCGCCGCCATTAGCCGTAAGACAAACTTCGGCCGCCGCTCCGCTTTTGTGGACGCGATCACTATGGCGACCGACTTTCTGCTTCGCACTCCGCTCGAAAATCGCCACCTTGTACTCATCACCGATGGCACCGACAGCCAGGGGCGTTCGTCGGCTAAATTTGACGCTTTTCAGCGTCTGCTTACGACCGACATCACCGTCCACGTGCTTAGCTATACCCTTATGGAGACCGGCGATATCGAACCGCGCACCAAGAGCATCTCAAACTCGCCGCCGCCCAAAGCGATGCCCGACGAGGTCGCCGCCGGCTTACCAAACGGCGTCCGCGATGTCGCCACCGCCCCGCGCGCCAAGACCATCACCCTCGATCGCACGCTTATCAAAAAGATGAAGTCGCGCAAGGCCGACCTAGAGGACAGCCAGGACCGCCTCGAGCGCCTAGCCGAAAACACTAACGGCGAATTCGTCCTACCGCTCTCGCCCGACGAAATGGAGTCGAAAGCCCCACTCGTCGCCCGTATGATCGACTCTTCATACGTCGTCACCTATATGCCCAAGATCCCTGTCATCGATACCCGCGGTATCGCGGAACGGGTCATCCAAGTAATGTCAAAACGCCCCGGCCTCATAGTACAGGCCCGCCGCAAACTCCTCGTCGCGACCAAAAACTAGAGCCATTTTCTGTCTTTTCGTCGTTACTCTATTGCAAAAAACTTGATCACCGCTAATCGTACCGATCACTTCACAGCTTAAATGTGACCGCGCATAGTCAATATTTTGTTACCACAGGTCCTTTTTGATTACTCTGTTCATTTGACAAAATTTAGAATAATACTTATTCTAAATACAAGTTGTAACGCTATGGATTTATCACCGATCAAAGAAAAGGGCTTAACGAAACAGCGAGAACTTGTGCTAACGGTTATTCGCTCGAGCAAGAGCCATCTGACAGCGAACGAGGTTTTTGGTGAAGCAAAAACTATTTCGTCAAATATTAGTTTTGCGACCGTTTACAACTCACTCCGTTATCTAAAAGATGCGGGGCACATTGCCGAGATCCAGTTTGGCAATGGTGCGAGTCGATTTGACCGAATTACGCGCCGTCACGATCACGCCATTTGTACCAAGTGCGGTGCGTTGGCTGATATCGAAATGGTTCATCCGGTCAAATTGGTGAGAAAGGCCGCGGAGATCTCAAACTTCAGGCCTGAATCACTTGAGTTTACATTGAGGGGAGTTTGCCCTGATTGCGTTAATAGAGAGTCGTCGGACGACAGTGGCGATGGAGAATTTTAATAATAGCTATTTTGAAAATTCTATTACCAACGTTAACCGGCGGAAAATATTTGAACTAGGAGAATAATAAAATTATGTCAACAGCTACAGGAACTGCTACTGAAAACACCGTCACAATGGCGAAAGTCGGAAAGCCGGCACCGGACTTTAATATGCCGTCGACCAAGAATATGGAAACCTTGGCCGAAAACGTAAAATTGTCGGATTACAAGGGCAAATGGTTGATCCTTATGTTCTATCCGCTCGATTTCACATTTGTTTGCCCGACCGAGCTTACTGCTTTTTCGGATCGCCTCGACGAATTGAATGGTGTCGGAGCAGAAGTGATCGGCATTTCAACCGATTCGGTTCATTCACACCGTGCGTGGATCAAGACTCCGCGAGACAAAAACGGAATCGAGGGGTTGAAGTACCCGCTTGCATCTGATGTCGGCGGTAAACTTTCGCGTGCGTACAACATCCTGGTTGAGGAAGCCAACATCGCGCTTCGCGGCCTGTACATCATCAATCCGGATGGCGTACTTCAGTACGCGGTAGTGCACGATCTGAACATCGGACGTTCGGTCGACGAGACGCTTCGTGTTCTGCAAGGGTTGCAGACGGGCGGATTGTGCTCGGCCGATTGGAAGCCGGGTCAGGAAAATTTGAAAGTGTAGTTTAGAGGGTTCGCTCGGTTTGGCGGGTTGACCGATCAGTCGACCCGCCAAATTTTGCAACGGACTTACTCGTATTACTAAGGAGAAATTAATATGCCAATGAGAATTGGAGATGCTATGCCGGATCTAGACGGGGCGACTACCTGGTTTAACGGCACAGCGGAGCAAATAGCTGAGCACGTCAAAGGCAAGCCTACGCTTGTTCATTTTTGGGCAGTCTCGTGCGGTATCTGTAAAGATAAGATGCCGGCACTGAATGATATCAAAGCGAAGTACGGCGAACTGGGCCTACGGACTGTTGCGGTACATATGCCCCGATATGAGGCCGATACGGATCTTGAGACGGTGAAAGAAGCGATCGAGGCTAACCATATCGTCGAACCGACTGCCGTGGATAGCCTGCACAAACTCAAGGACGCCTTCCTGAATGAACAGGGATGGGTTCCGGTTTATTATTTATTTGACGCCGAGGGGAAATTGAAGACGCGTGCTGCCGGCGAATTCGGTATCGGCGTGCTTCAGACGGCTCTTGATAAAATGTTTGCGACGCAGGGTGCTGCGGCTTAATACGAATTTATTAAATAACGGCGCTTGTCACGACTTAACGGTCTGATGAGCGCCTTTTTGCGGTTCAATTAGTATTGGTCTACTAGAATCCGTTTGAGATAGTCCAGATCAACCACCCAAGAATATAGAAACTGAGGAATATTGAACTTAGCAGGATCAATATCAGAGTCCCGATCAGTCCAAATACAAAAAGATAATCGCTGGTCGTCCCTTCCCCTTGACCAGCGGCGCGCGTCCGGATCAAGTCCATATTTTGTTTATTGGAGCGCCACACGAAGTCAAAAGCGTCGCCAATGAACGGAACCATCCCGACGACATAATCCAGACCAATATTGAAGGCCATTCGGAGAAGCGTGATCTTTGGAACACCGTATCGAACTCCGGCAAACAGAATATAGAATGAAGCGAATGACGTGATCGTATCGCCGACGTTCGGGATCAGCCCGATTACGGCGTCGAGCCCAAACCGCCACCCCGTGCCGGGCACGCGAAAAAGGCCATCCAGATAATGGGCCAGGTTATCCAGGCCTTCTTCGATCTCGACCTGCTTTTGGATCTTATCCATAAGAAATATCAATTGCGGCGGATCGGCGGATTATTACGGACTACTTCCCAATTATCTTTACTGTCAAGATCTTGTCACCGCGGGCAAGACTATCTACGACTTTCATATCCGTTTCGTTCACGTGTCCAAACACCGTATAACCGCCGTCGAGGTGCGGTTGCGGTGAGTGTGTGACGAACCACTGCGAGCCACCCGTATCCTTGCCTGACAAAGCCATACCGACGGCACCGCGGTCATACGGCAGCATATTGACCTCGCAGCGGATCGACCAACCCGGACCGCCGTTGCCGTCACCGCGAGGGTCGCCATCCTGCATAACAAAGTTGGGCACGACGCGATGCACCTCGAGGCCGTTAAAGTAACCCGTACGGGCAAGATGGATCCAATTATCGACGGTTAGTGGGGCTTGTTCAGGAGCGAATTCTATCGAAAATGTGCCCTTTTCCGTCGTTAGTACCGCCTTGACCGAGCCGTTCTTTCGCGAAAGCGCCCGTCGATAGTCAGCATCATTATTCATAACCACCCCAAGAGTAGTTGCAAAAACTGACGAATACGGCAATACCTGATCTTTCTTTTTCGACTTGGCGGCGGCGAGCGAGACGGCAATACCTGGAGACTGCATTTGGAGTTCCTTATCGTTCAATAGTTCAAATGCTTTTCTGCGAATAACGTAATCTTGATCGTTGAGTGCCATTAGCAGCGAACCGACCGCTGCCTTTTTGTCTAGCTTTGTGAGAGCGTCCAAGATCGCTATTTTCGCATCGCTGTCGAATTTGTCGGTAATCATCGCGGCCGCAGATGCCGCTTTTAGAGCGTCGATATTTTCTTTCGATGCCGGAAGGTCGGCGATCGCACCGGCAGCGGCAGCACGGATAAATACGTCGCTATTTGTCAGTTGTCCGCGAAGGACTTCGGGCAAATTATCCGGCTTGAGGGCTGCGAGCGAACCGGTCAGATCGGGCATCGATTTGAGCATTGTGGCTTGATCTGCCGGACGAACACCGGTGGCCATACCCGAGACGAATTTAGTCAACGTCTCGCCCGCTTTGGCGGTCATCATATCGTCCTTAAGGCTTGCAATCTCGGCAAGTCCCTGACCGTATGCCGATGCGATATGAAAATTCTGATAACTTCCGTCAGGACGAGTTAGCAATAGATATGCCTTTGGTGCGACACGCGCTAATGCGATCTCGGTCTCGGGGGATTCAAAATTGTCGGCCTCGCGAAGATTGGAAAGAAATGAGATCGCCGCGGGTTTTTCGGTATTGGCTAAAAGGCGTCCAACAGTTGTCGCGATCTCAAGCAGTTCATTTTTCGGGATCGGAACTTCAATCGGCTTCAGGTCATCGACCTTTTGTCCCGGCCGTATAGGTCCCGGATCGCCGTGGACCCGTATAAGCATCTCGTTTCCGCGTTCGATCAGTTTGTCGGCGGCCTGATGGTCTTTCAAGGCGGCGAGCGAGCGTATGGCGGAAACCCGTACACGTAGATCCTGATCGCTTATCGCCGTCTTTAGCAGCAGGTCGAATGCACCTTTGTCTTCCGCTGCACCAAGCACCCGAGCGGCGTTTGCCCTCACGGTAGGATCTTTGTGATCAGCCAGAAGTTCGCGAACCTCGGCATTGGCGTTCTTTGCGCGAAGCCGCGTAAGCGTATTCAGAGCGACTGCTACGACACGCGGATCTGAAAAGCGAATAAAGTTTTTGACCGAATCCGCCCCACCTTCGGGACGTGCCCGCAGAATAGCAGTCAGCGAAAGCGATACGATCCCCACGTGCGCCGCTGATCGCTTATTGTGTTCGAAGTCTAAGATCGCGACGATCGCTTTCCCAAGCGATTTCGAGCGTTCATCCTTTGGGTTTGCCGCAGCGATCTTGCCTGCGGCTTCGACCGAACGGGCGATTGTGCCCGATGCGGTTCCGCGAGGACGTTTGTCCGGATCCAGAATTTTAAGAATCGCATCGGTAGCATTGATCGATTCGATCTCGCCTATCGCGAACGCGGCCATCTCACGAACTTCTTGCGACACGTCGCTTTCGAGCAAACCGGTCAAAACAGCGATCGCCCGTTCGTTACCTATACGTCCGGCGGCGAGTGCGGTCCGCTTTCGGACATCCGCGTCAGGTGATTTCATTAGGATCTCAAGCTGTGGTCCGTAGGCCCTTGAGTCTTCGGCCCTGACGATCTTTATAAGGGTAGCGGTTGGCACCTGAGCAGCAAAATGGCCGCTAGCAAGGAGGGCGAATGTTACAGATAAGATCAGTTTAGTTATGGAGTTTTTCATTGGGGATCAAAAGCTCTTGTATTGGTTATTACAGATAGGTTGAAAATGTATGTCCAGGCTCGCAAATTCAGTTTACCTTAACAACCGTCCAATGGGTTTGCGATATTGGATCGATTTGCGCCCTTTACGTTAATATCCGTCGTTAATAGGGAATCGTCAACAAATGGCTCTATAGATAACTTGCCTATGCGGTTTTTGGGGTCAAAATCTGTCCCAAACGGGTCAAAAACTACGAAAAGGACCTATTATTTCGCTCAAAAATGCCCCGATTTTAGCTGTTTTTGTCCCAAAAGCGGTCCAAAATGGCCCATTTTGTCCCAAATGGACCACCTTTTGGGACACCTAAACGCCTTCAAACGCCTATAAAACCTACGTTTCCTAAAATCTGCCCTGTCCCATTCGCCCGCAATGGACCACGGTGGGCCACAAATTGGACCGTATCTTAGACCTCTTTGATCTCGTAGCTTGTCGTGATCTCCGCAGTTGGCCGCACGGTTGCCGCAACCGAGCAGTACTTGGTATCCGACAGTTCGATTGCCCGTTCGACAGCATCCGCCGAAACACTACGTCCGTGCACGATATGGTGAACGTGGAACGCGGTAAATTTACGAGGATGATCGTCGGCACGTGTGCCGCTGATCTCGACGTTATAGTCAGTCACATCCTGTCGCTTCTTTTGCAAGATCGAGATGACATCGGCCGCCGTACAGGCTGCAACGGACACCAAAAGCATTTCCATCGGCGTCGGTGCCGCGTGCCTATCACCTTTAGTATCAATAGCTTGGGCGTGTCCACTTGGGCTCGTGCCGATAAAGAATTCGTCGCCGGCGTACTGTACGGTCGCCTTTAATGCATTTTCTGCCATATCATTCTCCTGTGTGTCTTTTGTGATTTTATCACATCGGTATGCGAGCCGAAGTATCACTGGAACAACCATTGGCACGAAAAATGCTACATACTTAGTAGGGTTCGTGTGCGCGCCCGACGCTCAGTGAGGATAGGATGGAAAATATGAAACGATTCGGAAATTCGTTGGCGATGATCGCAATGATCACAACCATAGTATTTGGAACTGTTGGACTCGCTCAGGCGCAAAAGCGTAATGATCGAGATGTGCGTGACGCGGTTCGGACGCTGTCGTCAAAGCTCGACGATTTTGAATACGACCTGCGGTATCAGATGCAGAGTAGCTCGGACAATAATAGCGATGTTTCGGCCGTGACCGACGACATTCGATCGCTCCGTGACAGCGTAAAGCAGTTTCAGCGCAATCTCGATCAAAAGCGTGAAAATCGCCGTGATGTCGAAGATATGATAACGAATGCCCGACAGATCAATTCGTTCGTGATCACATCCTCGCAAAACCGAAAGATTCAGGATGGTTGGAAAGCGATAACCCAGCAGATAGATCGGATCGGAACTAATTACGGCATATCAAATACCTGGGACGATGAGAATGAATCTCAGCCAGTGGTTGACTATCAGGATAACAATCGCCCAAACACCGTCAGCGTCGGACTTTCCGGCACGTACGATCTCGATCTCACACGCAGTGAGCGGATCGACGATATTCTCGACAATGCCAAGCTTGGCAGCGACGACCGCGAAGATCTGCGTGAAAAGCTGGAAGCGCCGGGCCAGATAGCCATCGACATTCGCGGAGATCGTGTTACGTTGGCAACGACAACCTCAGCGCCTGTGAGCTTTAACGCGGACGGACGTGAAAAGGTGGAACAAGCCGGAAACGGCAAATCGATCCGCCTAAGGGCAACCGTCAGCGGGCAAACCCTGACAGTGTCGAGCATCGGCGGCGACACCGACTATACGATCACATTCACATCTCTTAGCAATGGGCAGGCACTCAAGGTCTCGAGACGCGTGACCACCGGCTATCTTGATCAGACCGTGTTTGCCGAAAGCGTCTATAACAAGTCCGATGCGGTCGCTCGTTTGGGAATCGATCGGGTCGGAAATATTAATGACGCAAACGGCGGATATTCGGACAATGACCAGGGCGGCAACCCGACTTATGGCGGGACACCCTCGACTGTAACGGGACGAACCGGCGATTTTGTCGTGCCGAACGGCGTGGTCATTACCGGCGTTTTGGAGAATGAGATCAATACCAAGGCATCGCAGAACAACGATCGGTTTACTATGACCGTTCAGTCGCCGGATGAATTTCGCGGAGCCAAGATCGAGGGTTACGTGACCGGCGTCGGACGATCGGGTAAGGTAACGGGTCAGTCCAATGTGACATTTAATTTCGAAAAGATCACCCTGCAAGACGGCAAGACCTACGACTTTGCCGCCAATCTGCAGACGATCAAAGATCAGAACGGTAAAACGGTCAAGATCGACAGCGAAGGAAGTGCAAAGGGCGGCAGCCAGACCAAGGAGTCTGTAAAACGCGGCGGCATCGGTGCAGGCCTGGGCGCTTTGATCGGTGTCATCGCCGGCGGTGCCAAGGGTGCCGCGATCGGAGCGATCATCGGCGGCGGTGCCGGTGCAGGGTCGGTCGCCATCCAGGGCCGTGATGATCTGCAGTTGATGAAGGGTTCGACCATCACGGTCACGTCATCATCGCCTTTACGCTCGTCGCAGCCGCAAGATAAATAGCAGAACTATCTCACCAGCAACTGATCAAAAAGGGCGGCCGCACGGTCGCTCTTTTTTTCGCTTAGCTTTCCATCTGCTCCGATCTGCGTTAATCTGCGGTTAAATTCTTATGCGAGAGCTACCCGAAGAGATCGAACTATACCGCGACCGCAAATGGCGTCGCGAGGAGTCGCTAAAGGTTGATACTGCCGATGAGGTCGAGACGATGGTCGAGGATCTGGGCTTCTGTCTTGGCCTGACCGATGTGCGAAAGATGTTGCCGTCGGTCTACATCGCCGTCTGCGGCCGACGCGACGCTCATCTGCCGCGAAACGTGCAAAAGGATTTCGAAGCAAGCCGTGCTTGGGTACTAAAGGATGAGGTGATAGCTCGCGGCAAGGTCTATTACGGAAAGTTGGTCAAGGGCAATTCGATGTTTCTGGCTAAAAGGATGATACCGGTTTTCAACGCAATATGGGGTTGTTCGCGTAAGGGTGAGGCCGGCATTTTGTCTATCGATGCTCAGCGCGTTTTGGCCGTTTTGAGAAAAGAGTGGGAAATGACGACCGGTGACCTCCGCGAAGAGTGCGGCTTTAAGGACAAAAAAGATCTGACTCGGGCAATGGACGAACTGCAACGGCGAATGAAGATCGTCCCACGTGAAGTGGTGTACGTCCCAAAATTTACGTATATCTGGACACCGGCTGAGGCCCGATTTTCCGAAGAAATGGAAATCAGAATGTCCCGGGAAGATGCTGTCCGCGAACTCGCCCGATGCTATTTGCAAATGTGCGGGTTGACGCTGTTAGGCGAACTGTCTGGCAAATTCGGCCTCTCCCGTCGGGAGTCAGGTAAGGCAAATCACGAACTTGTCGATGAGGGATTTGCGAAGCGTCTCACGACCGGTGTCTATAAATTAAAAGAAGTTTAACCGCAGATGAACCCAAATGTGCATAGATCAAAGATCAATAGGGCTTTTCGATCCAACTTATCTGAAAATATCTTGTAAATATCTGTATTCATTTGCGGTCATCTGCGGTTAATTCTTTGTCTAGTACCTCATCAATTCCTGCACAGCTTTTTCCACATCCTCCGACTGCGGCAGGATGAAATCTTCGACCTGCGGAGCGTAGGCTACGAATGTGTCGGTCGCTCCGACGCGGCGAACCGGAGCGTCGAGGTACTCAAAAAGCTCATCAGAGATGCGTGCGGCGATCTCGGCTCCGTAACCGTACGAGATAGGATCTTCGTGAGCGACGATGACGCGCGAGGTCTTTTTAACAGACTCGGCGATCGCTTCCCAATCGTATGGGACGAGCGTACGCAGATCGATCAGTTCGACCGAGATACCTTGTTGCTCGAGCCGCTTGCAAGCCTGATTTGACCGTTCGACCAATGCCCCAAAGGTCACGATGGTCACATCATTGCCCTCGCGGACCTTTTTCGCTTTGCCAAACGGGATAAGGAAATCTTTCGACGGATACTGCGACTTGTTATACACCTGACGATATAGATGCTTGTGCTCAAGGAACAAGACGGGATCGTCACAGCGGATTGCCGTCCGCAGAAGGCCGTTGGCGTCGAGCGCCGTCGATGGATAAGCGATCATCAGACCCGGCGTATGTGCGAAAAGGGTCGTACCCGATTGCGAGTGATACACGGCGCCGCCCTTGAGATACCCGCCGACCGGAACGCGAATGACCATCGGGCATTTCGTGTCGCCGTCAGAGCGCCAACGCGTGACTGCAACCTCGTTGCGGATCTGGTGAAATGCCGGAAAGATATAATCAAAAAATTGGATCTCGACCACCGGCTTTAGATCACGCAGAGCCATACCGACGGCCCGGCCGATAATATTTGCCTCAGCCAGCGGTGAGTTGAAAACGCGAGCCGAGCCAAACTTACGCTGAAGATTTGCCGTCACCTTAAACACGCCGCCCTTGCCCTTGACCAGTTCGAGATACTCCTCTCGCGAACAATCGGCCACGTCCTCGCCGAAGACGACGATGCGCTCGTCACGCTTCATTTCTTCGTGCATACACCGATTGATCAGATCGACCATTGTACCGGCATTACCGTGCAGTTCGGCTCCGTCTTCAGTGTCAAAAAGCTGTCGGTCCGTCGGATCGATATCCGGCGAAAAGACGTTTCGATATGCTGTTTCGGGTGCCGGTTGCGGCGTTTCGATAGCGATATCCGATGCCGTATTGACCTCAGCGTCAACATCCTTTCTGAGCGCCTCGAGCGCCTCCGAGGAGGCAATGCCCTCTGTCATCAAAAATTCGGCAAACTTTCCGATCGGATCGGTCGCCCTATCGGCCTCGAGCTCCTCGGCTGGGCGATAGAGCTTTTCGTCGTCGGAAAGCGAATGTGAATACGGGCGAATTACCTTGGCGTGGACGAAGGCCGGCCCTTTGCGGGCCCGGCAATATTCAACTGCGTTCTTGAATACTTCGTACGACGCAAGCACGTCAGTACCATCGACCTTTTGAATGAGCAGGTCCGGAAAACCAACGACTAACTTCGAGATATCTCCCCCGGCCGTACCGACCTCGACCGGTGTCGAAATAGCGTAGCCGTTGTCCTCGACGACAAAAATGACCGGCAGTTTAAGGTTGCTGGCGGTATTTAGAGCTTCCCACCACTCGCCCTCGCTGGTCGTGCCGTCGCCGACCGACATATAGACGACCTCGTCGCCCTTAAATCCGGTGATCTTTTTTTCAAGGCCCTTGACCAAGCCGGCTCGATAGCTCGCCTCGGCGGCACCGACAGAATGCAGAGCCTGTGTCCCGGTGCAGGACGATTGCGAGGGAACATTCAACTTAGTGCTGCCCCAGTGCGAGGGCATCTGTCGCCCGTGCGAATTCGGGTCAGCCTCGGCCCCGACCGCCGACCAGAGCATTTCCTGGGCCGTCATTCCTAGCCCAAGCATCAAGGCACGATCGCGATAATACGGAAAGAACCAATCGTAACCCGGCTTCATCGCCTGTGCTGCGGCAACAAGTACGCCCTCGTGGCCGGCACCGGAGATCTGGAAAAATATCTTGTTCTGACCCTTGAGCTGAATTTCTTTGTCGTCGACGCGGCGGGACATATACATTGTCCGGTACATCCCCACCATAGTCTTAGCATCAAGTCCGTGATACTTGTTAACTGACGATTTCCCGCCATTCGCTCCGGTCTTTGACGCAGTTTTGGTATTAAGTTTTTTGCTCGCAGTGGCCATTATGATTGATCCTTTATATAACGAATATTAATAGTGGGTTAACATTCTAAAATAGCAAAACTGGCGGATTCGGGCAATTTTGAAACCGCAGGCTGGTAGATGAGCCTCCCCAAGGCCGACGACAAACGGTCGGCCTTGGGAGTCAATTGTGCAGAAAAAATGTAGGTGAAGTTACTAGCGTGAAAGCGATTTCAAGACCCAACCGTCAGGATCAACCGCCGGAGCGGCGCCATTGTAGGTGACCGATCCCTTTCCGCCTTTCATCTCGATCCGTTGACTTTTGCCGCCGATCACCACGTCGACGGGCATTGGAAACGGCATATTATTTGGTGTTTGCCAGCTCAAACTCATTGTGCAATTGCTAGTGCATTCCGGCGTTGTGCTAAACACTAACGTGGGCAGTTTCGGTTGACGCAGGTACAACTCGAAATACCAGTCGAGATTCATCTTGCTTTCCTCGTTGACGATCGTCAAAAAATCATCGGTATTGACAAGGCGTTCCTGGCTGCCGTCAGTGAGCTTTTCCATCGCTTTGGTCGGATATGCCATACGGCGGAGCGAGCGGAAAAATGCGGCGTCGCCGACCAAGTACCGAAGCGTGTGCAAGATGTACGAACCCTTGCCATAAATATCGCCATCAGAATTAACGTAGTCGGGCTCCGACATATACACCTGATAGGTGAGCTTAGGTTCCCGAGGTGCGACGGCTTGCTTATTCTTAAAGCCTCGCTGCCGATTGCGCATCGATCTCATATACGCATCTTTGCCGTGCAGTGTCTCGGTGTAGAGCGTGTCCATATAAGACTGAAAACCCTCGTGGATCCAAAAGTCGCGCCAGTCGCTGGCGGTAACGAGGTTAGCCCAGTATTCGTGACCAAACTCGTGCAGCAGCAAGGTGTCAGTACCGTCGTCGTTGTATTTGAATTGGTTGCCGTATGCGATCGCGGTCGAATGTTCCATACCGAGATGCGGAGTTTCGACTATTCCGACCTTTTGCGAGCGAAACGGATACGGCCCAAGATATTTTTCGTAAAATGCGAGGTACTTTTTTTGTTCGGCGATCAGACGCGCTCCTTTTTCAAAGCTCTCGGGCAAAATGTAGAAATATATCGGCATTGTTTCGCCCGTTGCGGTCGTATATTTGTCCTCGATGATCTTGTACGGGGCCGCGTTGAAAACGATCGAGTAATTAGCGATCGGGTTGGTCATTCGCCAGTTGTACGTAGACGTGCTGTCGGCGTTTTTCTTAACGCCCTGATATTTGCCGGGACCGACCGCCATCAGTGGATCGGGTACGGTAATATGCATCGATACGGTCGCCGCCTTGTCCGACGGATGGTCCTTGCAGGGAAACATCAGATCGGCGCCGTCATTTTGAAGTGCGACCGATATCCAGTCAGCTCCATTTGGTGTTTTTTTCCACATAAAACCGCCGACCCAGGGCGGACGCGGTGCCTCCTTAGGTACACCTGCGTAGGTGATCGAGGTCTTGATCTCTTCGCCGACCTGCTTGGTCATCGGAAACCATATCCATATCTTTCCGGCCTTTCGTTCATATTTGAGATCGTGGATACCGTCGGTCAATTTGCTAATGGTATAAGCGGAATCGAGATCGAGTACGATCACATTTGTCGGGATGACCGTCCGCGCCGTCATTACGGTCGTGCCCGCAATTGATTTTGTCTTGGGATCCGCCGAGATGGAAATATCGTAATTTTGGACATCAAAAACGGCCTGTTCGAACATAAGAGGCCCGCCCGAGTCGGTCGGGCGGACGCCGAGCTCACGCTGTGCCAAGATCGCTGTAAATGAGAACAGAAGTACAAAGATCGACCAGGATAGATTTTTCATTGCTTTAGCTTCCTTTATTTTAATACCTTTACTTATTGACCGGATTTATCGAAAATACACCAAAAGAAACGAAATGTTAAAGAACCTTTTGCCAGCACTATTTTCCTTTAGTATTTTTGCCGCGGCGGCATTCGCACAAAGTCCGACGCCGTCGTCAACACCTTTGCCCAAGGCAAACGTCCGCCCTGAACCGAAGGTTGAACAGCAGAGTGAACCCTTTGATACGGCAGACGTCGCCACAATGGTTTCAAAATGCGTCAAGTTTGAGACTGAGGCAGGCAATATCGACATTGAGTTGTATCCCGAAAGCGCTCGCGAAAGCGTGCGGAATTTTCTCAACCTCGTTGCGATCGGGGCTTTTGACACTACGACATTTAGCCGCGTCGTGCCTGGATTTGTGATTCAGGGCGGCAATCTATACACCCGCGAGGGCAAGATGAGTTTTTCGCTTGGAATGCGTGCCCGAAAGGTAATTCCGGATGAGCCGAATAAGATCCTGCACGAACGCGGTGTCCTCTCAATGGCCCGAATGGACGAGCCAAATACCGCGACGACCAGTTTCTTCATTCTCGTCGGGCCCGGGCAGCACCTCGATGGCACATTTGCAGCTTTTGGGCGTGTCGCCAGCGGTATGGAAACAGTGGACGCGATCAACAAGGCGGCCGTTACGGACGAAAAGCCGGACAAACCCGTGCGGATCAAAAAGGCCACGATAACGCCGTGTGTGGCGACCCAATAAATTGATGGGCCCGATCATTCAAACCCTAAAGGGATTTTGCATTCTGATCATTGAAGCCTTGGTCGGCACTATAGTCGGTAGCCTTTTACTGATGATGGCGATGACCTCGATCTATCAAAGCCCACTCGTCACGCTGGCTGTTGCTGCTCTGTTTACACCGTTCCATCTTTCGGATTACAGGCGATTTATGAAAGAACGCGAATGGGGGCTTATCGCACTTCGGTTCGTATTCCTTGTCGGGATCAGTTCGTTTTTGGTGGGTCTGTTTCGACTGGCATTGGCTTATATTGTGTTCGATCGGGTTTTACCTGCGATCCTGATATTTACGGCTCCGCTTTTGTTCGTTTTGATCGTGACGTATCGATTCTTCGACTTTTTCGCACCAAACAATACCGCGTTTGTCAGACTTAATCGCTGGTGGGGCGATATGGTGAGCGGCGGCAAGATCTACGGCGTTTTCTGGAACAGTTGATCGTCGATCAGATCTGGCGAACTTCTAATTGCGGGTTTCCTTGGCGAACGCAAGCACGTGACCGTCCGGATCGAGGGAGTACGCTGCGTCGTGCCCCCAATCGCGCCGTGACAAAGGGCTGATCTCTTCGGCACCGGCGGCCAATGCTCTTTTGTGATAAGTGGCGGGGTCATCCACGATCAGATAGATCTCAGCCCGAGGCTCCGCAGTTTTCCCTATTGGACGCCCCAAGAGACGCGATGCACTCTCTACGGGCATCAAACCCAGAACCGACTCATCGCCGAGACGAAATTCGGTCATTCCAGGCACGTCAAGAACAGGCCGTACGTCCAAAACCGCTTCGTAAAACGCAGCACTTGCCCGCTGGTCCGAAACATAGAGAATAAAGTGGCTCTTAATCACAGATCATTCGTCGGAAAAATCAAGATCCAAGGTCATCCGATACTCATTGGCCATCGACGGATGGCCGTGGGCCATTGATGCGTCGATCCCTTTTTTGTAGGTTTCAATGGCCAATTCGCGATCACCCGACAAAACGTAAGCATTTGCGAGCACGCCGTAGGCGTTACCCTCGTCATCAGAACGAGCAATATAGGTCTCGAGCAGTTCGATGACATCCTCGTGCTGCCCGAGCTTTTCATATTCCTTGGCTAAGCCAAACATTACCATCGTGTTCTCAGGGTCGTTGGCGAGCATTTCCTTAAAGACTTCGATTCGGTTAGACATATTCGATTAGACTAACATCACACCGCGAAATGTATAAGAAAAAAGCGCCGCGATCGCAGCGGCGCCCGTTATTCTGCTATTTTAATTTGCTATCATTTAGCATAGGTCGCCACTAATTTAGAGAACTCTTGCAGCGAAACAGGGGCCGATGACCACTCCATGCCAGTACCGCCGAGTATCTCCTTAGCCGATTTTTGATAGATCGCCTGATTGATGCTCTCGTCCTGTTTTATCACAACGCCCTTTAACGCGACGCCGGCAAAGAGTCCACGGCTTCGTGAATACGACAATATCTCGGCGTCTAACGTCACGTTGGTCGAAGCCGCGGCCGTACGTCCGACGGGGCCGGCCGAGACGCTGCCTTCGCCGCCGATCTCAAATTTGTCTTCAAGCAGGCCCTTGAGACCCTTTTCATTCATTATCAGTAAAACGTAGTCGGTTTTTTGCCCGCCGATCTGCGCTCCGATGCTACCGCCGGCCATATTCATAAATGCCGGTGCGCTCCAGCCGTTCGCCAACCGTCGAATGACAACACCCTCACCGCCCTGGCCACCGAGAATAAATCCGAACTTTAACGCTCCCGGAAAAACAACGATCGCCTTTGCCTTTGCCAACAGGTCGCGCGGGATCGCCTTTTCGTTGATCCGCATCACATCTCTGACAACTGCCGATGCCTTATCGACACGTTCCTCGGCCGCCTTCAACTCTTTTCCCTTTTTCTGAGCAAAAATCTCCGAACCAAATGCCGCGATACCGGCCATGATCAATACCAACGCAATAAATCTGGATCTCATAAACCCTCCATAAGCAAACTTTTGAAATGCACCTGAATGCTTTGAGTGCCGCGTGCGTTAAGACGTTGTACGTGTTTTAAGTCAATGTGCTCATTCGATGGACTAGAAAAGCTTAGGTTGGAAAGGGGCGGCGACCCGATCGGGCTCGGCGGGCTTTTCGTGCCGGCGAAATCCGAGGCGCTTTGCGTGAAAAGCGAAAAGCTTTTTCGTCACTTCCCATTGCTCGGTCTTGCCGGTCATACGGTCTTTGTAGGTCGCGTGGCGGAGTGTGCCGCCGCGTTCGCGTTTCATCGTATTAATGATCTTAGTCACACGGGTCGGCGGCAGACGGTCGTGCATTTTTTGGACAAAATACGCCTCGATCGAATCGGTATCGAGGTGCAGCATCGACATAAATGCCCGTTTTGCACCGCACTCCTTGGCGCGTTCGAGCAGGCCGGGAATATCCGATTCATTATAGCCGGGAATTACGGGCGCGATGCCGATGCCGACCTCGATACCGGCATCGGCGATCTCGCGCATTGCACGAAAGCGCGCCTCGGGAACCGGCGTGTACGGCTCAAACGGGTTTGACCTCTCTTTTGTAAGAAACGGCATTGAAAAGAAAACCGAAACCTTTTCGAGTTTTTTCAAAAGGTCGATATCGCGAGTCACAAGTGGCGCTTTTGTAATTACGGTGACCGGCACGCGAAAATCAACGCAGACCTCGAGACATCTGCGCGTCAGTTCGTAGTTCGCCTCCAGAGGCAGGTACGGATCCGTAGCGAATGAGAAATCGAGGTGCGGCATCTTGTCCCGGCATTTCTTTAACTCCTGTCTCAGCAACTGCGGGGCGTTGGGTTTGACGACGATCTTGGTCTCAAAATCAGTTCCGGCACCGTAGCCGAGGTATTCGTGATATTGCCGTGCAAAACAGTAAGTACACCCGTGAACGCAACCGCGATAGCAATTGACCGTGTAGCGCCAGCCGCCATCCGAGTCGGACGAAAACGCTTTCGTTATAACTTTTTTTGTGGCAGTTTCCTCAAACACCTCTAGCTTGGTCGGCGGCGGTTCACCAACGTATTCGGATGAGTATTGAGAATAGGGATTCGGGGGATTTGTGATCTGTCGCACAGATGAAAGGATATCCCATACCTTAATATTGAGCAAATTCGTTTGCTTACGTTCGTCATCAAATCAGACTATCGTTCGAAAGGGAGTAGAGAATATGTCAACTTATGAACTAAAGCGTCCGTTTTTAACGTCAGCTTACATATTGGCTTCAAATGTATCGGTCGGTAACATAACGGAATTGAAGGTGGGCCGTATAAGCGATAGTGAGATCGGGTCGCTTGTCGGTGCCCTCTACGTACTTCACAGTTATTTTGCAAAATGGGCTGTAGTAACGATCAGCTCAAGCGGAATACTAGCGTTTTCGCCGGAAAAGCAGGACACGCTTAGAAAGGCTTCCGGGGTTACGGTTTTTGTGAGATATGCGAGCGTTTATGAACAAACCGATCCCGGAATGATAAATATTATGAATGGCCTTCCGGCAAATCGGCCGCCTATGACCAAACAGCAGATCAAGGAGGCTACCGAAGTTGCCGACCGCATGCGCGAGTTATTGTAATTCGGTGACATCAGATCGCCCGTTGCATCAGCAGATCGGTCTGCGGGTCGTTTCCGAGTTGGAAGACGTGGCGGCCGACCTGGCGGAAACCGTTCTTTTCGTAAAACCTTTGCGCACGCGGATTATACTCCCAGACGCCGAGCCACATAACGTCGTGGGCATTTTCGATCGCAAACTCAAAGCAGGCGTCCATCAGATTTTGCCCGACGCCTTTGCCAATGTACTCCTGATGTGAATATAGCCGCGAAAGCTCGATAGGGCGTATCGCTGTGATGCCGTGTTCGGTGCTGTCGAGGATCAATTTGGCATAGCCGGCAGCCTTGCCATCGACCTCTGCTATTAGAAAGATCGAATTTGCCTCTGCCAACTCAGCCGTGATCTGATCGACATTGAACGCCTGCCGCATATAGTGGTTGAGATCGTCCGGCGCATTCTTAGGGTGATGGGCGAACGCATCCCAGAAAGTGGTGTACGAGAGATCGGTGAGCAGTTTCGCATCAGCTATCGTTGCCTCGCGTATACGGATCAAATCATCTTCCATCTTTTATGAATAGTACCATTCAAACCGTAGTCTATAATAGGTCCTCGATTGCGTCGCAGCTATCTTTTATGCCGTTCTCATCTACAACAATTTTCGAGATCGCCCGAGCTTTCTGCAAATAGGCCGGATCACCAAGTAGATCATTTAATAGAACGACCGCAGATGCTGCGTTGTATTTATCTCTCGATATCGTCCGCCCGACGCCAAGCCGTTCGACCCTTGCTCCGTTGTCCGGTTGGTCAAAACTGTATGGCATTACAAGTTGCGGAACGCCGGCCCGCAAAACCTGTGCGGTCGTTCCGACCCCGCCCTGGTGAATGACGCAGGCCGCTCGAGATAAAACTTCGGAAAACGGAATATAGTCAAAGACCGCAATGTTATCCGGTAGATCCTGTCTTAGCTCATTCTGGCCGACCAGCAAGATCGCACGTTTATTCAGCTTTTTCACCGCTCTAATGCTCTCTTCATAGAACATTCCGGCGGTTCGAACGGCGGCCGATCCTAGCGTGAAAATTAACGGGGGGTCGCCCGCGTCAAGAAATTTTGCAAGAGCCGCTGGAATTTCCGCGCTATGATCTTGTTTATCATAGAAGACAAATCCTGTTTGTACAGTATTTTCCGGCCAATCGGGTTGTGGGGAGGCGATGATCTGAGAAAACATCGCGAGATTCAGATGAGGCGAAAATTTGTCGTGGAACAGCAGTTCATCTAGTTCGGTGAGGCCGAGTTCGCGGCGAAGATCGGCCAATGGCTTGGTCCAGCTCTTGCTCATCCGCTTTCCGATCCCTAACAAAGCCTGATGAAAGATCGTCGGAGCGTTGCGCAGGTATTTCGTCCACGGCAACGGTGCAAGAACGGACGGATCATAGGCCGAAAAAAATGCCGAGGGCTGTAAAACTGCCATCGCCCATTTAAGGCCTTTCTGTTCGGCGAGAACCTTGGTTGCGAACACGAGTTCACCCGAAATGATGAAATCCGCCTCCGATGCAATGTCCGAAAGATCATCATACATTTCACGCAAACGGGGCATAAAAAGCTCACGGATAATAAACTCCGGCCCCTTTTTAAGATCCATAACGTGCCGCATAAGTTCCGGATCATCCGGCGACATATTTGGCCGCATTGGCTTGAAGTCGAGCCCTATAGCCTCGATCTTTTCACGATAGAATTCGGTGGTGACGATCGTCGTCCGATGCCCGCGTTTTTCAAGTTCAATAGCAAGGGCGATCATCGGATGAAGATCGCCCAAAGAACCTATCGTGGTTAGTACGATATGTTTGCCCACTATTTTCCGCTCATTATCAGCTTTGCGATTGTCTGCAGCTGCATATTTGACGTGCCCTCATAGATCGCTCCGATCTTTGAGTCGCGCCAGAATTTTTCGACCGGATAATCTTTGACGTAGCCGTAGCCGCCGAAGAGCTCGATGGCCTTGGACGCCACCGCCTCGGCACAGCGCGACGAGTAGAGCTTGGCCATTGCCGCTTCCTTGAGAAAAGGCTTTCCGGCGTCTTTTAGGCGGGCGGCATTGTAAACCAGAAGCCGTGTGGCTTCGATCTCGACCGCCATTTCGGCAAGCTGAAACTGGACGGCCTGAAAATTATTGATCGACTGTCCGAACTGCTCTCGTTCGGCGGTGTATTTGAGAGCTGCCTCGTACGCCCCCTGAGCGATGCCGAGCATCTGGGCACCGATTCCGATGCGGCCCTCGTTGAGAGTTTCGATCGAGACCTTGTAGCCCTTGCCGACCTCGCCAAGCACGTTCTCTTTCGGCACTTTACAGTTGTCGAGGATCAGTTCGGTGGTGCTTGAGGCCCTGATGCCGAGTTTGTCTTCTTTCTTGCCGACGGTAAAACCCTCGAACTGCTTTTCGATGATGAATGCGGTAATTCCACGGTATCCGGCGGCCGGATCGATAGTGGCAAAGGTCACAAAGATCTCGGCTTCGTTGCCGTTGGTGATCCAGAGTTTTTGGCCGGTTAATTCCCAATAGTCGCCCTTGTCGACCGCTCGGGTCGTGAGAGCAAACGCGTCCGAGCCCGAACCGGCTTCACTGAGTGCGTACGCCCCGACCCTGCCTTCGGCGAGCTGAGGCATATATTTCTTTTTGAGTTCGTCGCTGCCCCAACGCATAAAAGCATTGGTGACGAGCGTGTTATGAACATCGACAAACACCGACACACTGGCATCAACACGCGCGAGTTCCTCGATGGCGAGGATCGCGTTAAAGATCGTCGAACCGGCACCGCCGTATTCCTCAGGCGATTCGATAGCCATCAGGCCGAGTTCGAAACATTGCTTGATAAGTTCGGGGTCGAGCTTTGCAGCTTGCTCCATATGTTCGACTCGCGGCCGTACTTCACCCTCGGCAAATTCGCGAACCGAAGACCGGAACAGTTCCTCTTCTTCGGATAAAACAGTCAGGCCGGCATTTGATAAGGCGGTTCCAGTTGCAGTACTCATAATTTAATTCCCTTCAAGTGTTTTGTTATTTAGGTTTCGATAAAATACCATTTTAGTCACTAGTAGGCTTAAAGGCAACGCAGTGAACCCTGAACAAGACGCCGAAGATCACGGCCCACCACCAACTAAAAAGTCCAATGGCAATCTCGGCCGACTCAAACTCGCGGGCGCGATCCTGACCGTGTTGGGAATCGCTCTGTTTGCGTATTTTATATACTCGGTCGGGTTTAGCGAATTGATCGGCGGCATTTCGCGGTTCGGGACAGTCGGTTTCGCCATAATTCTGGTGATCTTTTTTCTGCGGATGGCAACGAGGGCAAGTGCGTGGTCACTGTCTGTTTACGAGCCATATAAGCTCAGCTTTCGCGACACAATGCCGGCGGTCGTGATCGGCGAGGCGATGAGCAGTCTCATTCCGCTCGGAATTGTTGTAAGCGGTACGTCAAAGGCACTTGCCGTCAGGCACCGCGTCCCGCTTGTCGTCGGGCTCTCGTCAGTTGCGACGGAAAACCTTTTCTATAGTCTGCTGACCAGTATTTTCCTGATCGTCGGATCGATCACGATCCTGCGCAGTTTCACGCTTGATGAAAGTTGGGTCGTGACGATCGATATTGCGATCGGCCTGATAATTGCGGTCCTGATCTTTCTGTTTCTGCTAGTGATCCGACAATGGCACATCGCCAGTGAACTCTGCGAAAAGTTGTATCAACGCGGATTTGCACGCGGGATCCTGGAACACGGCCGGCTTCAGGTTCGCCTTTTCGAGAATATGATATTCGGCTTTTATCGACGCTATCCTAAGCGTTTCCTGCCGATCTGTCTGCTCGAAGCGTTGTACCACGCACTAGGTGTGATCGAGGTTTGGTACATACTTAGCCGGCTTTCCGACGCATTCCCGACCTTTCTGACGGCATTTTCGCTTGAGACTGTAAGTCGTCTGATCACGATCATCTTCAAATTGATACCGATGGCGATCGGGGTCGATGAGGCCGGTGCTCAGTTTATAGGTGAGACCGTCGCTTTGGCCGCAGGTGTCGCCGTGACGGTCACTGTGATCCGAAAGGGCCGGACGCTTTTCTGGACCGTTATCGGACTGATATTGACCTTAAAACGCGGCTTTTCGTTTCGCGATCTCTTCAACTTTCGGGGCCATTAGAGCGGCCAAAAGATCGGCACCATAACTATCGATACAAAAAAGACGATGATAGTAAGGATCGTGCCGACCTTCACAAAATCCATAAAACGATACCGTCCCGGCGTGTAAACCAGCACACACGCGGGTTCGAGCGGCGTGATAAACGAGAATGATGCAGCGTACGTTACCGCCACTATAAATGTGCGTGGATTGACACCGAGAGCGATGGCCGCCTTGACCGCCACCGGCAGCACGACGAGAGCGGCAGCCTGATTTGACATCGGTTGAGTGAGTGCCACAGTCAGAATGAAGAAGCCCGCCAGCACCGCATTACTTCCATATTGCGCAAAATGTTCATTGATGAGCGACGCCAAATAAATATCCGCCTTGGTGTTTTCCATTGCGACGCCAAAACTCATCATACAGGCGATCAAAACCAACAGACGAAAATCTATCAGCGAATACATCTCGCTGTAACGAACTGTTTTGGTCGCAAGCAAGACCATAACGCCGGCGAGTACACATACCGCAAGCGGCACATCAAATCCGATCGTGACCTTTGTCAGCGAAAGTGCGAGGAACAGGCCAAATGCGGCCATCGCCCATTTACGCTTTTCGACGCGGACGGTGGCGTCCGAAACATCGTCAAGCAAAAGCACCTCGCGATCGTCTACGAGTGGTTCGATCCCGTCCCGCTTGCCCTGAACAAGCAGAACGTCACCGAATATGAACCGTACGTCACTTAATTTGTTGACGAATGTCTCACCGTGACGGTTGACCGCCAATACGGTCAGATCGTAGGTTTGTCGAAATCTGAGGCCCTTGAGCGACTGGCCGACCAGTCGCGAATCACGCATCACCAAGAGTTCGAAAAGTTCGACATCCTCACTCTCAAGATCGACGTCGTTAAGCAAGATATCGGGCTTGATCTCGAGTCCGACCGCCTCTTTTACGCGCAGAATATCGCTGACCTTACCCTCAACGATCAGTGAATCGCGCCGCTGGATACGCTCGCTCGACCCCGGAGCCGATATGCGCTCACCGTCACGAACGATGCCGAGGATCGTGAGCTGGAGTTCGGTATTGATGCCGGCCTCGTCCAGAGTTTTACCGACAAGCGGCGAATCGGGCAGGACTATCAGTTCGGAGATATAATCTCGGATATTGTATTGCTCGGTAAATGACTCTTCGCCGCCGCGGCTCGGCAACATCCGCCGGCCGATCAGGAGCATATATATCATCCCGACCGAAAAGGTAATGATTCCGACCGGCGCAAGCTCAAACATCGAGAATGGTGCTTGGCCATAACGCTGGATCGCGCCGCTGACCGCAAGATTGGTCGATGTGCCTATGAGTGTGCAGCTGCCGCCGAGGATAGCCCCGAAGGCAAGCGGCATAAGCAATTTTGACGGCGGGATCTTGGCTTTGGCGGCGAGTCCGACCACGACCGGTAGAAACATCGCTGTGGTGGTCGTATTCTTGAGAACCGAAGCTCCGATCGCCGCGGCGAGCATTATCAGGGCTGTGAGGATAAACTCACTATCGCCTGCCATCTTATGCATTCGGCGGCCGAGCATATCGACCATCCCGGTTTTGATCAGTCCCCCGACCAATATAAAAAGTCCGCCGATCGTAATTATTATGTCGTTGCCAAATCCGGCCACCGCCTCGTGCACCGTCAGAACGCGGGTCAGTATCAGACCCATCACCAGCAAAATACCGATGACATCAACGGGCAGTTTCTCGCTAGCGAATAAAACGATCGCTACTAAAAGGAGAATGAGGGTTATAGCGATTGGCGACATTTCGCCCTAAGGATAACTAAGTTTACTGATTTTGAAAAGAAGTAATTTGGAAACTGAGAGCAGATTATGTGTTTTGCTTAGATAGGAATCGAGGTGTGTGTGCTTAGTGGCAAGCCGATGATCGACTTGCCACTTATTTGCGATCGATAGCTGTCAGTGCTGCTATTGAGCACCGCCCTGGACAGGGATATCGCCGTTTGCACCGAACGGGTATGCAAAGAATGTTGAGAAGTTGGTGCTGCTTCGAAGAACAAAGAAATTACCGTTTGACGGACGCCAGATCGCGATGTCACTGATGCCATCCTTGTCGTAGTCAGAAACCACGGGCTTATCGCCCGGCGATCCGAACGTAGCCCCGAGGGTTGTGCCGTTCGAACTGCGTTTGAAGAACCAAACGCCGGTCGATGGCCTGTAGATCGCCAAGTCAGCCTTGCTGTCGCCGTCGAAATCACCGTCGATAGGTATGTCGCCGTTAAGTCCCCAATTCTCCTGTTCGAAGGTGTTGCTTCCCGAATTCAGTCGAAACCACGTACCGGAGCTTGGTCGGAAAACAGCGGAATCAGAGAAACCGTCACCGTCAAAATCGCCGCTGTGGAATTGCGTAGCGTGTGGTTCGCCGTAGATAAAATCGTCCATTGCGATCACGTCAACTCCGCCGGTTCCATCGACGTTGCCTGCTAGGAGTGGAGCGTTGCCCGACAATATTTCTACACGGGCGATCTTTTCTCCGGCATTAAATGAAACGCCAACAAATGACAACCCGTTATTCGCTGCCGCTATGGACAACGGGGTTGTTAGCAGACGTCCGTCCGTACCGTAAACGCGCATTATCGCATTGGTATTATTGTCAACGTCGCAGAAGACGGCGCCAAATCCGCTGACTCCGGCCGGAATGCCGGTACCGGGAATAAAAAATTGGATCGACAGCACGTTTGAATTGGCCGTAGTGCTTCTGACGGCAAACAGCCTTTCTGAGCTAAACGTCTGAAAGATCGATGAGTAACTAGCGTTGATATTGCCAAAGCGGACCGCAGTCCCCGACGCGGTACTAGCACTGACTATAAAGTTAGAGGTATCGTTACCGACGTTCGACGCAGGCGACCCGAAGATCACGCCGCGCGGACTGTTTGAATTAAAGAAATTGGCCGGGAAAAAGTTTGGGGCAGCGAATGCATCCGGCACGCCGTCCCAATTTATCTCACGCCTGCCGGTCGCGAAGGTCGAAGCGGTGTTTGGATTTAGAACCCCGCCGAGATCGACGCGAAACTGATCAACCGTTGCCTGGATCGCGGCCGCGTTCGCTCCATTTGCAGTGCGAAATATTGGCGTAGCCGATGCAATGGTTGCCAGTGAAAGTAGCACGAAACCGCTAACTATGGTTTTAAGGTAATGTCTTTTCATCATTTTGATCTCCTATCATTTTTATCTGTTTGGTTGTTGATCTCATTGCTGCCAGCAGTGACGGCAGGCAGAGCGTGATGTCGCCACCGTTTGCCGCACGGAAATGGCCGCTGCCATTCGCAAATTTGAAAATATTGTCGGCATTCGTCTCGAACAGTTCCGCAGCGTCTGTGAGCCTGACAAAGTCCGCTTCGGTGCCGCACTTATCGCAATGGGCAAGTGCGGTCCTTGCACGTTTGCGTATGAGGCGAATCTGTTCATATTCGACGACTATCTCTCGTTTTCCCTTAGGCGTCATATTTTGTTCTAAACTGCACATTTTTTACGCTAAAACAGTTATAATCTTCCTCACCAAGTTTGGTCTTTAGTTTTTTGTGAAGTTTTTCTGAAAGATTTCTGAGGATGTCTTTCGGTTTGGTACAACGTCTGCCAGCCGTAAATTATAGCGATCAGAATGAGCAGATCCTCCAACGAGATATATACCTTTGGCAATTTTCGCCTCGATTCGACCGAGCGGTCGCTGACCGATGGTGGGCGGTCGGTCACGCTGGCACCCAAGGTCTTCGACACGCTCCTGATGCTGGCCGCAAATGCCGGCCGTGTGCTCAGTAAAGAGCGGATGCTCGATGAGGTTTGGGAAGGTAGCTTTGTCGAAGAGAATAATCTCGCACAGAATATCTCTCAGCTTCGGCGAATATTGGGCGCTGAAATGATCGAGACCGTGCCAAAATTCGGCTACCGATTCATTGGCGAGCTTTTGATCGACCAAAGGCTGACGACGGAACCCGAAGTCTTCGAAACGATCAGGGCACGAGTGTACTTCGATGACGGAACACAGAGCATTGATAAAGGCGCTCCCCACATTCACACGACATCTTCGCCGCTTCTCGTCCGGCACACACCGGAAACGCGTTATGTGCAGAATGGCGACGTAAATATCGCATATCAAGTTGTCGGCGATGGTCCGGTCGATATTGTATTTGTGATGGGTTGGGTCTCGCACCTCGAGTATTTTTGGAAACATCATCTTTTTGCTTCGTTTCTCGAACAACTCTCGTCATTCTCACGTCTGATATTGTTTGATAAGCGAGGCACTGGCCTTTCGGATCGCGTTCCGATCGATCATTTACCGACGCTTGAACAGCGAATGGAAGACGTTCACGCCGTGATGGACGCCGTTGGATCGGAGCGTGCGGTTCTGGTAGGAGTTAGCGAAGGTGGACCGATGTGTTCACTATTTGCAGCGACCTATCCCGAACGTACCGCAGGACTCGTAATGATCGGCACCTATGCCAAACGGATCTGGGACGAAGATTATCCTTGGGCTCCGACCGAAACTCAACGTGCTGCGTTTATCGATCTGATGCGTCGCGAATGGGGCGGCCCCGTTGGCATCGATGAACGCTCACCGTCGATGGCAGGTGACCTGGAATTTCGTAACTGGTGGGCCGAGTATCTTCGCAACGGCGCAAGCCCCGGAGCGGCCGTTGCCCTCACACAAATGAATGCTGAGATCGATGTCCGCGGCGTTTTGCCGTCGGTTCGGGTTCCGACGCTCGTTATTCATCGCTCGGGCGATATGTGTCTTAAGGCGGACGAAGGCCGTTTTGTCGCGGGACAAATTCCTGACGCAAAATATGTCGAGCTTGGCGGAATTGACCATTTGCCGTTCGTCGGGGACCAGGCCGAAATTCTTGACGAGATCGAACAATTTGTCACCAGCGTTAGATCTGCCGGCGAATACGACCGTGTTCTCGCGACCGTAATGAGTGTCTCGTTTGCCGATCCGGATGCCGAATCGGCTAGACGCGGCACCATTGAATGGGCGAATTTCATTGCTCGCGCAAAATCATTTGTGCATCGTCAATTGCCAATGTACAAGGGACGCGAAGTTTCCCTCGGCGACGAAGAAATTCTGGCCGCATTTGACGGTCCGGCCCGTTCGATCCGATGTGCCAAAGCGATAAACGATTCGGCAAAACTGCAGGGCGTCGCCCTCAAGATCGGACTGCACACGGGCGAATGTGATGTTTCCGGCGATAATTACAGCGGTTATGCCGTCGAACTCGCCCGCAACATCGCGCGGCTCTCTGAGAGCGGCAACATTTTGGTTTCGAGAACTGTAAAAGATCTGGTTGCAGGTTCCGGCTTGACCTTTGTCGAGTTCGGCGTTCGCTCGTTCGACGGCGTCGATTCCGAGTGGCGTTTGTTCGAGGTCGTCAATTGATATTAAATAGGTATATGAAAAGACTCATCACGATTTCACTCTTTCTGCTCTTTGTTCCGGCGTATGTATTTACCCAGACTCTCGACGCGAAGCTCGCCGAGATCGACGCCTATGCTCAGACCGTGATCGACACGTGGAAATCCACTTCCGGTGCGGGTATGGCGATCGCCATCGTAAAGGATGACAAGGTCGTGATGCAAAAGGGCTACGGGATCCGCGAACTCGGCAAGCCCGATAAGATCGATGAAAACACGCTCTTTGCGATCGCATCGAACTCAAAGGCGTTTACGACCGCGAGCCTTGCCATCCTCGTCGATGAAGGCAAGATCGGCTGGAACGACAAGGTTGCTAAATACCTGCCCGATTTTCAGATGTATGATCCGTGGGTGACCAACGAACTGACGATCCGCGATATCGTCTCGCACCGCGTCGGGCTCGATACTTTTAGCGGCGACCTGTTGTGGTATGACACGACGTATTCGACCGACGAGATGCTGCGTCGGGTGCGGTATTTGAAGCCCGTCTCCAGCTTTCGCTCGAGATTTGGCTATCAAAACCTAATGTATATCGCAGCCGGCCGGATCGTCGAAAAGGTCTCGGGCAAGCCGTGGGCCGACTTCGTCAAAGAACGTATTCTGTCGCCGCTCGGTATGAATCGCACTACGACGAGCGTCCGTGACCTCAAGGATAACTTCGCAATGCCGCATAACGAATCCGGTGGTAAGTTGCGTGCTCTTCCGCTTGGATTTCTCGATAATGCGATCGGTGCCGTGAGATTGAACTCATCGGCCGCGGACCTTTCGAAATGGATCCGGTTGCAGCTCGGACGCGGCACTGTCGATGGCAAAAAGATCTTCAGCGAGGCACAAAGCTGGCAAATGTGGGCTCCAAACACCTTACAGCCGATCTCCGAGGGAGCGTCAAAAAGTAACCCGACACGACATTTTTCGGCCTACGCAATGGGCTGGGGCACTTACGATTACTATGGCCGCAAGATCATCAACCACAGCGGCGGCCTCGACGGTATGCTGTCCTACACGGTGCTGATCCCGGAGGAGAAAGTCGGCTTTGTCATCCTCACAAACAGCGAATCGCCTGCGTTTCAGATAATGATGAACAAGATCCGCGATATGTTCGTCGATGCACCAAAGCGCGATTGGAATATGGAGGCTGAGAGACAGGTCGCCGGCGGCAAGGTTGCTGATGCCGAGGAAATAGCAAAGATCGATGCCGCACGAGTGCCAAACACCAAACCGTCGCTTGTACCCGGCGGTTACGCGGGAACATACTCCAGCCAGATGTACGGCGACGTTACGGTGGCAGACGAAAACGGCAAACTCGTAATGCGGCTCGGGCCGGCGCCGAATTTCGTCGCCGATCTCGTCCACTGGCAGTACGACACCTTTGAGATCAAGTGGCGGCCGTCGGTAAAATATAATTTTCCGCGTGGCTTCGTCACCTTCACCATAGACAAAAACGGCAAGACCGACCAGCTTAAGATCGATCAGCCGAACAACGATTTTTGGTTCTATGAATTGGATCTGCGAAAGGTAAAATAGCGGTAGATTCGACAAAATCACGTGATTTGTGTCAGAATTCTTTTTCGATTAAAACTTTATATCGATCAGACAGTATTTAGGAGACTTTTAATTTAGATGTCAGAAGAAGCAGTACAGGCCGCTGAGGCGCCCGAAGTAGTAGCAGTTGAGGCCGTCGAAGAACCCGAAGATGTGTCTTACCAAGCCGTCGAAAAAGACGGTTCAGTAACGGCAATCTGGGAAATGCAGGGACAAAAACACCTCCGCACGATCGACCCGCGTTCGAACGAGGGCAAACAGATCCTCGCACTTTTCGAAACGGCAGCCTAATAGCGGTTTTAATAGTGAATTACACGAATGTTTGCAAAGCGTGGCTTTGTGAGCGTTCGTGTTTTTTAGCGCCTTCACGGCACAAGGTGAAGTATCGGATGTTCGATAGGATCAAGGGCTCTATGATCCAGATCATTTACCCTGACCACGCCAAGTCCGGCCGAGCTGAGAAATACAGCATCGACGGCTGTGAGCGTGTCGATCGGTGCATTAACTTCCTCGCAAACGAGGTTTTCGATGATGTATTCGCGCGTAGTGCCCGGCAAGCAACCGGTCGAGACGTGCGGCGTAAAAAGTACTCCTTGCTTTAACCAATAAATATTCGACATACAGCCGCCGGTCATTTCACCGTGGTCATTGATCCGAATTCCCTCATTAAAGCCGCGCAAACGCACCTCTTCGATCGCTAAGATATTCTCCAGATAGTTGCACGATTTCACGCCGGTGAGCGGTGAATGCTGATTAACTCGATACGGAGACTCGGTTAGGCTAAATTTCGGCGGCAAACTGCGCCGCTCTGCCGTGATGATCGACATTGCGGTGTTTTCAACCGAGACAGACGGCCAATACAAACCCGCTCTCTGATCGAGAAAAGTGATTCGTGCCCGTCCGTCGCGAACGCCATCATCTTGTAACGCTTGCTCAAGTTTGCCGACGACAATATTCTCGGCAAATGCTGACATATCAATGCCAACCTTTGCCGAATCGCGTTTTAACCGGGGCCAGTGCTTGTCCCAAAATAGCGGCGCTCCCGCACGGATCGCGACGGTGGTAAAGATGCCTTTGCCGTAAAGCTCGGCGTTAGACGACCTCATCTATGCCACCAATTGCGATGTGTCTTCGTCGCGAGCGGCGATCTTTCCTTTTCGGTCGTGGCAAAACTCTGTCACAAGCTCGGTGAATAGTTCGCTTTTTTCTTCCGGCGGCACGTGGCCGCAGTCTTTTAGGATGACGAATCGCGAGTTCAGTATCTCTTCGTGCATCTTGTAGCCGTGCTTGATCGGTATCACCGTGTCCTGGTCGCCCCAGATAATGAGCGTCGGTTGATTGATGAGGTTGGCGTCCTGCTCGAGGCGGCTGGCGTGCCAATTTCGAGCCGTCGCCAATACCGAATGATGTGCATCGGCGGCAAAAAGCGGCCGGCGGATCGATTCGATCCGATCGTCGGTGATCAGATGGTGATTTACCTTGGCGAGCGTTCCCTGCATTCGCAGACGTAGAAACATTTTGGAATCGATCAGAAACGGCGTCACAGCCTCGCCGATCCCGGGCACTGATGTCAGGCGGAGCAGCGGATGTTCTTTCGGCTCGTCGTTGCAGACGGCGTCGACGAGCACGAGTTTTTCGACCATTTCGGAGTAATCGAGGGTAAGGTTAAGTGCGACTGCCCCGCCGTATGAACTGCCGACGACCGTTGCACGGCCGATGCCGAGACGATTCATCAATCGGGAGATCATCCGCGCCTGAGACTGGATCGAGTAGTCGAACCAACGCGGTTTTTCGGAGTAGCCAAAACCAAGCAGATCGATCGCGATGACGTGAAACCCGGCGGCGGCCAGCATCGGTGCCGTTGTCTTCCATACATATACCGATGCCGTATAGCCGTGTATCAGTACGATCGGCGGCTTAGATGCGTCGCCGAATTCCTGATAGTGAACGGTTGCGCCGTCAACGTGTATAAAGTGCGAATTTTCGGCGTGCGGCACCTTGTCAGCGACCGACTCCCAATTGACGGTGTCATCCCGGGTCAGCATTTTGACCGCGACTGCCGCACCGACTGCCCCGCCCAATGCCAATGCAATATTTCGTTTCTTCATAAGCGACCTTCTGCCGACATTTTATACCATAACGACCCGAGGACGAACGGAATTCTCCGCCGCATCAAAGTTTCCTATCGCGACGAGTTGGCCGTCCTCGTCGATCATTCTGACGGTTGCGCCATCGGCGAATAGGTCTTCATAAATTCGCGTGGACAGCCCACTGCGGGTTTTGCTCACGCGATCAGTGTTCAGCGTAAGCGCCGAAAGGTGTCCGACGGCTTCTTCCATAGGGATCAGGGCGGCGGTCGGCTCATCCAGTTTCGCCAGATCGTCGAGTGTGATGCTTCGTGTCAGATCAAACCGTCCGGCGCGAGTTCGACGCAATTCCGTAAGATGAGCTCCCACGCCGATCTCTCGCCCAATATCTTCGGCCAATGTACGGATGTACGTTCCCGCGGAACACGCAACACGCATCCGGAGCGAATCGGCCGCTGACTCGATCATTTCGAGACTATTGATAGTGACCTTGACAGCCTTTCGTTCGACGGTCTCGCCCTTTCTTGCCAGTTCATATAGTTTTTGCCCGTCGATCTTTTTGGCTGAATACATCGGCGGCACCTGATCTATCTCACCGCGAAATAGAGCTAGCACCTTTTCCAGATCCGTTGCTGCAAGCTTGGCGGCGAGTTCATCGGCCGTCATCCCGCTTTCCGCACTTTTCAGTCCCGTCACGTCGCCCGTATCCGTTTCAAACCCAAACCGCACGAGCGCCTCATACTCTTTTTCGTCCTTATCCAGAAACTGTGCAAGGCGAGTCGCCTGGCCGACGAGAATGACCATCACGCCGGTCGCAAATGGGTCGAGTGTACCGGTGTGGCCAACGCGCTTTGTCTTGAGAATTCGCCGAACGCGATACACCACGTCGTGCGATGTGATGCCGGCCGGTTTGTCGATGATGAGTACGCCGTTCATAATATCTGCGAATAAGGATTCTAACAGGTAACCGCTTTATGTGGCGAAAACGATCAGGCACGCCCGACGAAACAAAACGCGTCGTCAAGGACGCAGAGCGTTCACGCAGTAGGACTATGAACCGCGCCGTCCGGCTACTTGCCGCAAAACCTCGATCCGTACGCGAGCTTCGCGAACGCCTGCTCGAAAAGCTGTGGACCGACGAGACGATCGTGGACGCAGTTATCGAAAAGCTAAAGGGCTATAAGTATCTTGACGACGAGCAGTTTGCTCGTGACGTCGCAGTGTCAAAGCTGAGGCAAAAGCCGCAGGGAAAACGCCGCCTGCAACAGTCGATGTCGCAAAAGAAACTGGACAAAGATGTCGTCGATCGTGCGATAGCTGAGGCGTTTGAAACGATGCCCGAAAATGAGTTGATCGACCAGGCGATCGCCAAGCGACTTCGCCTAAAGGGTCGGCCCGAAACCCGCGAAGACACGAAAAAATTTTACGACCACCTTCTGCGGCAAGGCTTTGGCTTTGACCTGATCCGCGAAAAGATCTCAACGGTCGTCAAGGCTCGATTTGACGAAGAATCCGGCGGCGACGACTGATCCATCTCCCGTCCGAAACCCAAGATCGGGCGAATATTTTCCACACCGCATAGAGGTCTAAATGACCCTTCCAAAATCAATCGCCGAAAAAAGTTTGAATCCGATCGACCGACTATCGCGAAAACCTCATCAAAGGGAAGTTAAAAACCTTTTGGAAAACTAATTAAAAAGAACAAGGGAGATATTCGGTAATGAAAACATTTTTTGGATTTGCAATTTTGGCTCTAGGTTTTGCTTTTGGTTCAAACGCGGTGGTCGCTCAGGACAATCCGATGGTCGGCGGTGCAGAAATGTACAAGACCAAGAACATCGTTGAGAACGCGGTTAACTCAAAAGACCACACGACACTCGTCGCAGCCGTGAAGGCCGCCGGTTTGGTAGACACTCTTATGAGTGCGGGACCGTTTACAGTTTTTGCCCCGGTGAACAGTGCATTTGATAAGTTGCCTGCCGGCACTGTCGAAACGCTGCTCAAGCCTGAAAACAAAGCGACACTGGCCAAGATCTTGACCTACCACGTTGTCGCTGGCAATCTCGACGCAAAGTCGGTGATGAAAGCGATCAAGAAAGGCAATGGTAAGGCAGAGTTGACCACCGTTTCTGGCGGCAAGATCTGGGCGATGATGGACGGTAAGAATGTTGTGATAATGGACGAAAAGGGCGGCAAGTCGACCGTCACGATCGCCGATGTCAAGCAGTCGAACGGCGTCATCCACGTAGTTGATTCAGTTTTGTTGCCAAATTAGTAGTTTTAGGCAGCACGGCTCTGCGGCCGATGGCAAATATTACAAGGGTTTGGTCACAAAGCACTTCCACGTAGTATTGCTTTGTGACCAAACAGGGAAAGTCCATCTGCCGCTGAGCCGAACTTATTTATCACCTCACGATCGAAAGTCCGTCACGGACAACATTCTAAAAGCGGCATCTCACCCGACCGACACTGTGTCACACGGGGTATAATTCGGAACTAAGGAAATGAAAAAAATCAGTTTTAAGATCTCATTGTTGGTCAGTGTGGCAGCGTGTGTCGCATTTAGCTTTGCCGCGATCTTTTCAAACACCGATGGTTCACGCATCTCGGCGGCAGCACGCCCGTCGGCAACCCCCGCCAAGGCAGTAGCGGCCACGCGGGCATTGGAGTTCACCGATGGCGAATTTGACGGAAAGGAACTGATCAAGACCGATGCCGAATGGAAAAAAGAGCTTTCTGGGCCGGCATATTACATCCTCCGCCAGGCGGGTACCGAGCGTCCCTACACGAGCCGTCTGAATGGTAACAAAAAGGCCGGCACTTATTATTGTGATGCCTGCGGGCTCGCACTATTCAGTTCAAAGGCAAAATTCGAGTCGGGAACCGGATGGCCCAGCTTTTATGAACCGATCTTCAAAAAGAACGTGATCGAAGTATCGGATAAGACTCTCTCGGAGGAACGCATTGAGGTCGATTGCGCCCGATGTCATTCGCATCTCGGCCACGTTTTTGACGACGGTCCAAAGCCGACCGGGCTACGCTATTGTATGAACGGTGACGGCCTGAGATTTAAGGCCGCACAATAGAACATTTTTTGATCGAATAAAGCCGGATGCTCTTGAGTGTCCGGCTTTTTGGCGAAAATGCAACGATTTGCGTCTTTGTGTTAAAGTTTCCTTATGACCGGAAATGAGATCAGAGCGAGTTTTTTGGAATATTTCGAACGCCACGGGCACAAGGTTGTTTATTCATCACCTTTGCTGCCGGCGGACGACCCGACGCTTCTCTTTACAAATGCGGGAATGAATCAATTCAAAGATGTCTTTCTCGGAAACGAAAAGCGTGACTACACGCGGGCCGTCTCGTCGCAAAAATGCGTGAGGGCGGGCGGTAAGCATAACGACCTCGACGAGGTCGGCAAGACGGCACGCCACCACACGTTTTTCGAGATGCTTGGCAATTTTTCATTTGGTGATTACTTTAAGAAAGAGGCGATCGAATTCGCTTGGGATTTCCTGGTTAATGAGTTGAAGCTCGACGAGACGCGGCTGTGGTTTTCGGTCTTTGAGGGTGACGGCGAGGTCGGCCCCGATGATGAAGCCCGCGAACTTTGGATTACGGCCGGTGCCAAGCCCGAACGCGTCCTGGGTTTTGGCCGCAAGGACAATTTCTGGCAAATGGGCGATACCGGGCCGTGCGGGCCGTGCTCAGAGATACATTATTATATGGGCGACGACCCCGGTGACCCGGAAAGAAATCATCCTAAATGGGTCAATGGCGAGGGCGACACGACGATGGAGGTCTGGAATCTCGTCTTTATGCAGTACAACCGCACGCAGGAGTCGGACGGCACGTTTAAGCTAACGCCGTTGCCTGCACCGTCGGTCGATACCGGTATGGGACTCGAAAGGATCACGGCTGTAATGCAGCACGTTAAGTCCAACTATGATACCGACCTGATCCGTCCGATCGTCGAATTTGCCGCCGGACTTTCGGCCGCAAAGGTCTAGGATGAAGCTTGTCAGAAATATAGCCGCAGTTGTGTGCGGCTATCTGATCTTTGCAGTGTCGGCAGTCGCATTATTTAAGCTCAGCGGGATCGACCCGCACGCAGACTACGGTTTTGCGCTAAGATGCGTCGTCGTTTCGGCCGGTATCGTTTTCGCATTTGTAGGTGGGTACATTGCCAAACTCATCGCCGCGTCAAGATCACTGACCGTCAACCTCGTCTTGGCGCTCGTAGTTGCGGGCTTTGCTGCCTTTTCGTTATTTAAGTCAGTCGGCGAGCATTACACTCAGATCTCAGCGATCTTACTCTTTGCTCCCGCCTCCGTTTTAGGCGGATATACAAGGCGCCGAGCGGAAATAGTATAGAAATGTCCGATACGATCACGACATTGGTTATCGAAAGCCACTCTCTAACGCGGCTTGGGATCAAAACTGCGATCAATGCGACAAGTGACATCGCGGTTGTCGGCGAGTCTGACAGCGCATCGGATGGTTTTAGTCGATTTGTCGAAATGTCGCCTGACGTTACCATACTCGGACTACGGTTTCCGGATTCCTGCACGATCGATGATCTGGACAACTATTTTATCGAAAGACCCAAGGCAAAGATCATCGTACTCGCCGACCATGCGGGCGACGCCGAGATAAGCCGCGCACTTACCAAGGGTGCCCTAGGCTATATCTGCAAGGATGTTTCGGCCGAGGAGTTGCTGACCGCGATCCGCGTAGTCGCCGGCGGTAACAAATATATCCCTAACGATATTGCTCAGATACTAAGCGAAAATATCGGCAAAGAAGAACTGACCCCTGCCGAGTCCAACGTCCTGCGAATGGTCGTCGGCGGAATGTCGAATAAGGAGATAGCATTCGCACTCGATGTTTCCGAAAACACGATCAAGTCACATATTCAGAACATCTTTGGAAAGATCGGCGTCTCGGACCGCACATCAGCGACTATGACGGCTATCAAGCGCGGATTAGTGAGGATAGACATATGATATTTACGGACCAGATCATCGATTATGCCGAGCGGCACACGTCGGACGAAAGCCCTTTGCTGAGCGAACTTCGTCAACATTGTTTCAAAAACTATGACGATCGGTCGATGCTGTCCGGATTTGTGCAGGGACGCGTCTTGTCGATGTTTTCGCATATGATCCGTCCGCAGATCGTGCTCGAGATAGGGACGTATCTTGGGTATTCGGCACTGTGCTTTGCAGAGGGTTTGGCCGAAGGCGGCAAGGTAATTACTTTAGACGTACAGCCGGACACTAATCGGGTCGCCCGTGCGTTTGTGCAGAAAAGTATTTATGCTGACCGGATCGAGTTTCATCTTGGGAATGCAGTCGATATAATTCCGACGCTACCCGAGACATTTGATCTGGTGTTCATCGACGCTGACAAGCCCAACTATCCCAACTATTTTGATCTCGTGATCGACAAGGTGCGTCCGGGCGGCTTTATCATCGCTGACAATGTTCTGTGGAGCGGCAAGGTTCTGGATAGTGAAATGGATGAGAACACCCGGGCACTTGATGAATATAACCAGAAGATCCTGGCTGACGAACGCGTCGAGAATGTACTGCTGCCGATCCGCGACGGGTTGATGGTTGCGAGAAAGCGATAGTCCGCCGCGAGTGGAGATACAATCAATGTTGCTTGGGGTGAATATGATAGCCGAGCGCATCTCACCCAAATGTATTAGACATTGCCTGCCACATTTGATGGTTTCAGTCGACCTTATTTCTTGTAATCTCATATATAAGGAGATAGAGAGATGATAAACATCAGAAGATCAAACGATCGCGGACACGCCAACCACGGTTGGCTCGACACACGGTTTACATTTTCATTCGCAGACTATTACGATGCTCGGTTTATGGGTTTTCGCGACCTGCGGGTCATAAACGAAGACTATATCGAACCTGCACGGGGATTTCCGAAACACGGACATCGCGATATGGAGATCATTACCTATATGATCGACGGCGAACTGTCACATCGCGACTCGATGGGTAACGGCGAAACCGTTCGACCCAATGAAGTGCAGAGAATGACCGCGGGAACAGGCGTTTTGCACAGCGAGTATTCGTCGGACACGGACCGAACGCATTTGCTGCAGATCTGGATCTTGCCTGAAAGCAAAGGTCTCGAACCGGGCTATGAGCAGAAGCAGTTTTCTGCAAAAGAAAAGGAAGGACAGTTGAAACTCATAGCGTCACGCGGCGGTGCCGACGGTTCGATCCATATCAATCAAGATGTGAAGCTTTATGCGACGATACTGAATAACGGCGCTCAAGTGTCGCTCGGCCTCGATGCCGGACGTTATGCCTGGGTGCAGTTGATCAGCGGATCAATTGATATAAATGGAGAAGTTTTAAGCTCGGGCGACGGCGCCGCAGTAAGTGACGAAAGTGAACTGTTGATCAAGGCAATCACCGATAATAGTGAATTTTTAGTATTTGACTTGAATTGATCCGGCGTAATTACATTGCGCGTACTTGCCGCAATTTAGCTGCGAGCAGCCCGAATTATATCAGCAAATACTCCGGCAGCGGTGACGTCGGCACCGGCGCCCGCTCCCTTTATGACAAGCGGTTGCTCCGGGTAGCGGTTTGTGTAAAAGAGAACCGCATTATCCTTGCCGGAAAGGTTAGCAAAATTATGGTCGGGCCCGATCGATTGGAGCCCGACTTTTGCTTTGCCATAGTCAAATGACGCGATATATTTGAGTTTTAAGCCCTGGCCCGACGCATCATCTAGTAGGGACCGAAAATGAGTTTCATGGCGTTCCAATTCGCTGTAAAAATCTTCGACACTGCCGGCAAGGCACGATCTTGGTAAGAATCCCGCGTTGTCGATGTCACCGATCTCCATTTCGTTTCCGGCCTCACGTGCAAGTATCAGGATCTTGCGTGCGACATCGGTACCACTTAGATCAAGCCGCGGATCGGGCTCAGTATAGCCCTCGGCTTGTGCCTCGCGCACCACATCGGCGAAGTTGCGCGAACCGTCATAGTTATTGAAAACAAAATTGAGCGTCCCCGACAGCACCGCCTCGATCCGCCGAACCTTATCGCCGCTTCGCAGTAGATCATTGAGCGTGTTAATTACCGGCAACCCCGCGCCGACGTTGGTTTCGAAAAAGAAGTTGGACCCATACTCTCTCGACAGGTCTTTCAGACGTTTATAGCTCTGGTACTCGGACGACGCTGCGATCTTGTTGCAGGCGATGACCGACACCGCCTTTGACAGTAGCTTCGGGTAAGTTTCGACGACGTCCGAACTTGCGGTCACGTCAACAAATATCGAGTTGCGCAAGTTCAGTTTCAGCACCTCATCGGTAAAGTCGCCAATTGTTAAAGATTCCGCCTTCGCCAGTTCGTCCTTGTAAAGAGCAAGGTCAAGGCCTTCGTCGCTGATTGAGGCACATCGGCTATTGGCCACGCCGACGACCCTCAAATTTAGCCGCAGTTCGTCTAGTAAATGTCCGTGTCGGCTACGGATCTGCTCGATCAGCCTCGAACCTACAGTTCCGACGCCCGCGATGAATAGATTCACCTGCTTGTTGCCGTCCGAGAAAAATTCTTCGTGCAGGGTGTTTACCGCTTTGCGCACGTCGGCGGACGAGATTATCGCCGAAATATTACGCTCGCTCGAGCCTTGAGCGATCGCGTGGATATTGATGCCGTTATGGCCGAGCGTCGTAAACATCTTGCCGCTCACGCCGGTGTGGGCTTTCATATTGTCGCCGACGAGTGCGAGGATCGAAAAGCCGCGTTCGACGCGTAGCGGTTCGATACGGCCCCCGACTATCTCAAATTCAAACTCGCGGTCGACTGTCATTTTGGCAATATCGGCCGATCTTTCTTCGATCGCTACGCAGATCGAGTGTTCGGACGAGCTCTGGGTGATCAGAATGACGTTGATCTGAGCTCTCGAGAGAGCGTCAAACAGCCGCTTGGAAAAGCCCGGAATGCCCACCATTCCACTGCCTTCGAGACTCAGCACCGCAAGCTTATCGATACTTGTGATCCCTCTAATGATCTCCATTTCAGCCGAAGATTCTGCTTCGATCAGCGTGCCGATATCGTCGGGGGCAAATGTGTTTTTGATCAAAACGGGAATGCCCTTGGCCATAACCGGTTGGATCGTCGGCGGGTAGATGACCTTGGCTCCAAAGTGCGAGAGCTCCATCGCCTCGCGATACGTAATGTGCGAGATGCGGCGGACGTTTCGTACAAATCGCGGATCGGCCGTCATCATCCCGGAGACGTCTGTCCAGATCTCTAGGATCTCGGCATCAAGTGCCGCGGCGATGATCGCCGCTGTATAGTCTGAGCCGCCGCGGCCGAGGGTGGTCGTGTGCCCCGCCGTGTCGGCGGCGATGAAACCGGGCACAATATGCAGCTTTGCCAATGAATCACCAAAATGATCCTTGATCTGCAGATCGGTTCGCGCAAAATCAACGGAGGCAAAACCGTGATTTGAATCGGTGCAGATCAAGCTCCGGCTATCGATCCATTCGTTTTGAGCCCCTATCTGCGTGAGCTTTTCTGCAACTATTCGGGTCGATACTATCTCGCCAAAGCTTAAAATGCGGTCGAGTGTTTTTGGCGTCAATTCGCGAACAAGTCGGACGCCTTCGCATAAGTTTTCGAGTTCACGCAGCGTCTCATCGAGAAAATCGGATACGCCATTTGTCCGTCCGTCACTAAATAGTTGAGCGATCGCTTTGGCGTGATTTTCGCTGATCTGGCTTAGCGTCTCAATATAGCCGTCATCGCCACGCTCGGCCGAGCGCCCGGCCTCGATCAATGCGTCGGTCGTCCCCTGCATCGCTGACAATACGACGACGCACTCGTCCTGTGCCGCCGCTCCGCAGATGATCGCCGTGACCTTTTCGATCGTTTCGGCACTTGCGACCGATGATCCGCCAAACTTTAGGACCTTCATATCTTACTTAACAATATTTCCCGGACAGCGTTATAGTCATTGCCGACCAACGTGCTTTGCTTAGGTTTTGCCATAAGGTCGGTGACAGCGTCCGGGACACTTACCTTCGTTCCCAGTATCTCATTTACCGAATCGAACTTCACCGGATGGGCGGTTTCCATAAATATTCCGCGTTGGTCCGGATGGCGATCGATATGATCCGCCAGTGCCCTGTACCCGACTGCCCCGTGCGGATCGAGAATGTAATTACATTGTGCATAAACTTCGCGCATCGTCGCTGCGGTCGTGTCGTCGGATATGCTTGCGGCCTCGAGTTTATTAATCAGGTATGGAAAGTCGTGCTCGAACATTTCGAGGATCCGGACAAAATTGCTCGGTGCTCCGACGTCCATCGCGTTTGATATAGTCGCGATCGATGGCCGCGGCTCATATGCAGCGGTATTGATAAATCTAGGCACGACATCATTAGCATTACACGCGGCGATAAACTTCTTAACCGGCAAGCCCGAAATGTGAGCCAGAATGCCCGATGCCAGATTGCCAAAATTACCGCTCGGCACGGAGATCACGGGTGTCTGCCCCTGCCATTGCTTGAGCGCGTAGAAATAATAGAACTGTTGCGGCAACCATCGGGCGACATTTATCGAGTTGGCCGAGGTCAGGTGGACGCGGGATCGCAGTTCGTCATCTGCCAAAGCTTGCTTGGCGATCGCCTGACAATCGTCAAACGTGCCCTGTAATTCCAATGTAGTCACATTTCCGCCGAGCGTCGTTAGCTGCAGTTCCTGCACGTGACTTACCTTGCCGCTCGGATACAATATAACGACCTCGACACCCTCGACTCCGTGAAATCCCGCCGCCACTGCACCGCCGGTATCCCCCGACGTAGCGACCAGCACCATCGTTTTTCGATTGCGGCCCGCAGCAAAATGCCGCAGGCATCGGCTCATAAACCTCGCTCCGACATCCTTAAATGCGAGTGTCGGCCCGTGAAAGAGTTCGAGTGTCGATATGCTCTCCGTCAGTTTCACAAGCGGGAAATCAAAGTCGACCGTTTCCCGGCATATTTCAAACAGTTCGCGATCCGGGATGTCGCCGCCGACGTACGGACGTATGACCTCAAATGCGATCTGCTCGTTAGGCGAATTACGAAATCCGTCCAGAAACTTATGCGTTAGCGATACAAGTTCGGATGGAAAATACAGGCCCATATCGTCGGGTTGGCCCTTCAAAACGGCCTCGCGAAACGATGCGTGAGGCGACTTTCGGTTTGTGCTAAAGTAGTGCATCGGCGAGAAACTCTGAAACGATCTTAGTCATCAAATGATATAACGGTTGGTACCGATTACGAAAATATGGACGAAATTAGTGTACAGTCGCCGGCAACCGTCTCGAACGTCGTGTGCGGATTCGACTGTCTCGGCTTTGCGCTCGAGGAACCATTCGATGAGATGACGATTCGCAAGATATCCGAACCCGTCATCCGCATCACTCACTCGGACGGCTTCGGGCTGCCGACGGATCCGTCCGCAAATGTCGCCGGCGTTGCACTTCGGGCTTTGATCGATGCCGCCGGTGTGGATTTTGGATTTGAGGTCGAGATCACCAAGCATATCAAGCCAGGCAGCGGGATCGGTTCCAGTGCCGCCAGTGCCTGCGGTGCGGTGGTGGCCGCCAACCGCCTTCTCACTCACAGATTTTCGCCCATCGAACTTGTCGAATTGGCGATGGCCGGCGAGATGATCGCATCGGGCTCGCGTCACGCCGATAATCTCGCACCGTGTATCTACGGCGGATTCACGCTCGTGCGTTCGACGGAGCCGCTGGACATCATCGGACTTACTTTCCCTGAGATGTATGCCACGGTCATACATCCGCAGATCGAGGTCAAAACATCGGTTGCTCGCTCAATATTGCCTCGCGAAGTTCCGCTTAAGGAAGCGGTGCGTAACTGGAGCAATCTAGGTGCGCTCGTCGCGGCGTTATCGAAGGGCGATCTGGACCTGATGGCCCGCTCGATGGAGGATACCATCGTCGAGCCCGTCCGCAGTTCCCTAATTCCGCAATTTAACGAGCTAAAAGCAGCCAGTCTTGCCGCCGGAGCGATCGGCGGCGGCATCTCGGGCAGCGGGCCTTCCGTGTTTATGCTCAGCGAAACCCGTGTGATCGCCGAATTTGTAAAAGACGCGATGGACATCGTGTACTCCCCAACAGGCATTGATTACAATACTTACGTCTCGCGGATCAGTCCGAACGGCGTACGATTTGTATAAACTACCGTTTGTTTTTATTTCCAAAGTGACGAAAACTGCTAAGATATAACTACGATGTTAACGCGCGAATTAGAACAAACCCTGAGTCTGGCAGTCGACGAAGCAGTTCGGCATAAGCACGAGTTTGTGACGATGGAGCACCTGCTCTTTGCACTGCTCGAGGACCCGGCGGGCCGCGATGTTCTATTAAGTTGCGGAGCTCAGATCGACGAGATCGCACGGGCACTGCAGGAGTATTTCGAAGGCGTACTGGAAAAGGTGCCCGGCGAAGAAAAGGTGATGCCCGAGTTGACCAACACCTTTCAGTCCACGATCTCATATGCCGTGCTCCAGGCTGAGGGCAGCGGGCAACCGTCGGTCGACGGGGCCAACATTCTAGCCGCTCTTTATCAGGCCGAGCAATCGTATGCCGTTTATCTGCTGCTGCAGCAGGGTATAACTCGGCTCGACGTGCTCAATTACATCGCTCACGGCATTTCCAAGGTCGACCCGGCGGATATGTTGCCGGACCCTGATTTTGACGAAGATCAGGAAATACCGCCCGGCAGCCAACGCAAAAAGCCGCTTGAGAGCTTCACGGTCGAGTTGGTCGCCAAGGCCGCCGCAGGCCTGATCGATCCGATCGTCGGTCGCAGCGAAGAGATCGAGCGTACCATCCAGGTGCTTTGCCGCCGCAAGAAAAATAATCCGCTCTATGTCGGCGAACCCGGTGTCGGCAAGACCGCTCTGGCCGAGGGCCTCGCGCTCAAGATCAGCGAAGGCAACGTGCCCGAGGTGCTTGCCAATGCAAAGGTGTTTGCACTCGATATGGGCGCAGTGCTTGCCGGGACGCGATACCGCGGTGATTTCGAACAGCGTTTCAAAGCGATCATCAACGAACTCAAGCAGCACGAAAACTCGATCCTCTTTATAGACGAGATACACACGATCGTCGGAGCGGGAGCGGTGTCGGGCGGATCGATGGATGCTTCAAACATCCTCAAACCCGCACTTGCGGCGGGCGAACTGCGGTGTATCGGTTCGACGACTCACGCCGAATATAAGGCCGCATTTGACCGCGACCGGGCACTCGCGAGACGCTTTCAGCGGATCGACATCAACGAACCGACTGCCGACGAAACCTACGAGATACTCAAGGGGCTAAAGCGTTTCTACGAGGCTCATCACGGCGTCAAATACTCTAACGAATCGCTGCGCACTGCTGCTGACCTGGCGGGCAAGTACATTAATGATCGATTTTTGCCTGACAAGGCGATCGACGTCATCGACGAGGTCGGAGCCTCGGTCAAGCTTTTGCCCGCGAGCCGCCGTCCTAAGAAAGTGACCGTCCAGATGGTCGAGAACACGGTCGCACGGATGGCCAAGATACCGCCGAAGACGGTGGTCGCGGACGAAAAGGTTCGGCTCAAGTCGCTTCGTGATGACATCAAAAAGACGATCTACGGCCAGGACGCGGCGATCGACGCGATCGTCGACGCGATCCAGATCTCGCGGGCCGGACTCGGTCACGAGACCAAACCCGTCGGCTCATTCCTGTTTTCGGGCCCGACCGGCGTCGGCAAGACCGAGGTTGCCAAGCAATTGGCGGAGATACTCGGTGTCGAGTTTCTCCGCTTTGATATGAGCGAGTACGCCGAACCGCACACCGTCTCGCGCCTGATCGGCGCACCGCCGGGATATGTCGGATTTGATCAGGGCGGGCTTTTGACCGAGGCGATAATGCGTACGCCGCACGCCGTTTTGGTGCTCGACGAGATCGAAAAGGCTCACCCGAATCTGTTCAATCTGCTGCTCCAGGTGATGGACTCGGCCACTCTGACCGACAATAACGGTAAAAAGGCAGATTTTCGCAACGTCATTCTAATAATGACGACCAATGCCGGCGCCCGCGACCTATCGTCGGGCGGTATGGGCTTTAGAAACTCGTCCGATACCAAGGGCAATGCCAAGGGCGTTATCGAGCGCACGTTTACGCCCGAGTTTCGCAACCGGCTTGATGCCTGGGTACCCTTTAAGGCACTCGATATGGACGTCATAAAGCTGATCGTCGATAAATTTATCAAGGAATTAAATGGCCAGTTGGCCGAAAAGCGTGTTTTGGTCCGGTTGACAGAAGATGCCCGCGAGTGGCTCGGCAAAAACGGTTTCGACGCCCGCTATGGTGCCCGACCGATGTCGCGTCTGATCCACGAAAAGATCAAGCAACCGCTGGCTAATGAACTCCTGTTTGGCAATCTCGTCAATGGCGGAAGCGCTCTGGTCGACGTTGACGGCGAGGATTTGACCTTAAAGTTCAATCAGTAAAGAGATGGCAAGAGAACGAAATCTCAAAACCGCAATAATTTCGGCGTTGATCGGGTGCCTGCTCGGTACGATCGCGTGTCTTATATTCTTTTGGGTTCTGTCCCCGGCTCCGTCTCCGGCCGCAATTAATGATGCCCCCCCATCGACACCGGCGACGACCGGCACGCCCGCCATATCGCCCAACCATGAGATCCCGAATCCGGAGATAAAAGCGGCCGATGTGACCTCGGTCAGCATCAATACGGTTTACAAAGGCTTTTTCGAAACCGGTAATAAGTGTTCAAAGACCTATAACGAATATTTTGGTAACGACGATGGTTTCGGAAGTTCGAGTTCGCCGTGCACCGTCAAGATCACGTTCAGCCGGGACGGCAAGGCGACCAGATCGGTCGAGATCAGCCGCTGGGACAAGGCGGCAAAAGAAAGACGGGTTGTCGAAAAGTCCAACGCTGCTGCCGAGATCACCAACGAACAATTCGATACAATTACCCGCACCATTGTTGCCAATGAGGCATTTAAGTCCTGGAAGAACGGGACTATGATCAACGTCAGCAACTGTACCATCACCGTCACGCACGCCGGCGGAACTAAGTCACCAATGAGCAATGTCGATGAAAACACGACCGTCTATCTCGAGATGGTCGAGGCCTTCAAACAACTTGAGAAACAACTCAGCTGGAAGACCGAGTAGCTGACCGATCTCAAATAACGCTGCCACGCCTCCCGCCGACGCCCCACCGGCAACCACCGCTCCGGCACCCTAAACAACAATTCGATGCTCCGCCGGATCTAATCGCAGAGAGTCAGCGACCAAACCCCTGTCAGAACCGAGAGCGATAGCGATTGGGTTCTTCCTCTTTCCCCCTCGCCGAGCCGGAAACGCGACCCTCAGGAATCGTGCATCTTCACGCACTAACAGCAGACCCGCACTCCAAATGAAATGAGAGGCCTCGATCATTTGTAACTGTGAATCGGCCATCTTGGCGTATAATCCAGGGTATGAATTCGTACACATTCTGCCAAACTATCTACTTGGCTCTCCTGGTATTTTCGTTATCCATCGTTGGAAATGCTCAGGCACCAAAATCACCAAAGCCGATCATCGCAGGAGTTGTAAATGGGAAAGCGACATCTCTTCCCAAACCCGAATACCCTGAAGACGCGCGGACCGCAAAGACCAGCGGCAAGGTGGGCGTACGAGTGTTGATCGACGAGAAAGGTAAAGTAATTTCCGCCGTAACTGAAAGTGGTCTGGAAAACGTATCGCTCCGCGTATCTGCTGAGGCGGCGGCACTAAAGGCAACATTTTCCCCGACGCTGCTTTCCGGAAAGCCAGTAAAAGTCAGCGGCGTGATCGTCTACAATTTCGTAGCGGAAAAAAGTAATGAAGAAAAATTAGCCCCCTTTGCGGTCTCGACATTTCTTACAATGGTTCGCGTGTTCGCAACCGACGAGACACGTCTTAAAAAAGAATTTCCGGCCAGCGACCCCCTTAAATCACAGCTTGGTGAATATCCTCAGTTCGAAACCGAATTTAAGGCAATTGTCGATCTCGAATCAATGCCCGCCGGAGAAAGGGTCGGTGCAATAGACCGTACAAAAATCGCCATCCGTGCGAAATTGAACCCGTCCGACCGCTGGCAGTTCGATCTCGGCGTGCCGATGGGCGAAATGATAAATGAGTTTGCTCAATTTTCGGATGAATCTGATGACGATACCCCCGATCTTGGCAAGCTGGATCAATCCAAAATAAAGCTCGCCCTCAACACCATCAACGACCTAACCCTCTCTGCCCCCACCGAATTTCCGCCTGACATCCTCCAAAAATTAAAAGACCTTGCCAGCTCAAAACCAAAAGACAACGGCATCACATCCGAAAATGTTTTGGACTTCTACACAAAACTCGCCGCCCTTTTTGAGATCATCTCGCCCGGAGTAACTAAATGAATGAGATCTATATCTAACCTAGGAACGGCAACGAGAGACGGCGTAGCTTATAGCGATCGGGGTCACAATTGCGATACTGCAATTCTCTGTTCGGATTCATACTTCTCGATCGTGTGAGCGATCCTGCTTGCCGTGTCGATGCAGCGATAAGGGGCACGACTTCCGTACTGTGATCATTCATTAAACTTCTCCGGACATTGACCTTCTACTTCGATGCGATTGAGCGAAAGCGTGATGTCTTTTGGTCCGTTCGCCGATCGTGGGGTTTCGCGAGGCGGCGATAGCGTCATTTTGTACCGGTTGACGGTTGGTCTCAATGAATTTGTTTGCGGCCTCAATGACCGTCCAAAGCTGAACGCAGGCTCGCTCGCCAGCGTAGAGCCACGGGTGGCGCCGACGGCGAACCCTTGGTGCTGATTTCAGAATCCTCAAACTCCCCTCCTTACAAAGGAGGGGTGGCGTCCCGATGTCTTTTATCGGGATGACGGGGTGGTTCTCAAGCGTCGATCAGGAATTCTGCGTGGTTTGTGGCCTAGGTCTAGCTCACGGTGAATATTAATTATCGTGAGAGAACCACCCCGTCAGCGGAAGCCGCTGCCACCCCTCCTTGGTAAGGAGGGGAGTTTTTCGGATCTCATTTACCTTTGCGTCGATGCGTGTTGCATCTATGCGACGTTGCTGTATCGTTGCAATTTCTGATATAATATAATTTAACCAGTCAACGGATCTTTGAAAACTAAAGACTGATGAAACAAACACAGTAGTTACGGCATTCCTGAGCACATTTTGTAAAAAGCCTGAGGGGAAGGAAATTAATTAGGGACACTTTGGGAGGTTAACCTATTTATTCAGAGCATTTAGCCTGTCCCAAATTCGGCAAAAACGTAAAATTAATTAGGGACACTTTTCGCCCGTAAGTAGCAGAGATCACACGGCTTAGCGTTACGAAATGTGTAAGTTAACTGTCCCAAATTAAATTGACCTAATTTGGGACAGTCTAATTGCGATTTGGGCGGGCTTTGCTTGTCGATTCGGCATTTGGGCGGTCAATCTCTGTTGGCCTGCTCGATTAGGCCAAAACCTAAGAACGGTGAGCGACCGACGAATGAAAAATGTGACGGTCCGTTCACTTAGCTTCCGGACCGTCACATTTGGTAGATCGACGTCTGTCTATTTTTTGACGGCGATCTTGGCCGTAAATGATCCCTTGACGGACTTATCGCCTTCGGTCACATCGATCGTACCGCTGACGGTGTCGGCGGTGACGGACTTGATCTCGACCTGGCCCGTGATCTTGGACGCAGAAAACGATGTATCAAAATTCGTATTCGTCTCCTTGCCGTCCGCAAATTGAAAGACGGCCAAATAGTTAAGGCTCATATATTTTTGCTGCGGATCGGCCTTATATATGCCCGGTTTGAATTCCGATTTCGAATCCGTGCCCTCTTCGCCGACCAGTTGGATCATTAGACGCACTTGATCCGGCGAGGTCAAGGGCTTTGACATTGTCAATGGAGTGGCCGGATCCATCTCGTAATTAGCCAGACCAACCTGAAAGGTTGTAGCCGTAGTAGCTTTGCCGTTTATATCTGTGAACGTCTTGACGTTTTTGTAGGTTCCGCTGGTCTTTGTCTCAAGGCTGACGTCTTTGCCGCCGACCTTTATGTCGATCTTTGCCGAGCCGCCGGTGCCAGCTCCGCAAGCTGTCAAAATCATCGCAAATACAATTATGGTCAATAACTGCTTCATATTGTTCCTCCTCAAAATATACGTCTGTACCACTAAATATACGCCATAAATGCAGCCATCTCGAAGCCGGGCTTTGGCCCGACGATTGATCGACAAATGCCGCGGACGATCAGTTACCGCCGATCGGATCGCCGGGTGGATTTGGCAACGGTGCCGGTTGTTTTCGCGGGGCGTCAGGCCTTTTCAAAAATCGCTCGATGTCTTCGGCGATTGAACGGTAATGAGCCGCTGTATCGCCCGTCGCTGCCTTGCGTTTGAGCATCGCCAAAAGGCTACGCAGTGCCTCGGCCGCGGTGGCACGAACTTGCGATTGCGCATTCGGGTTTGCGGCAAGTTCCATAAGTCTTTCGGCCAAAAGGCTCTGGACCGCACGCTGGATCAACGCCTGGTTCCCATCTGCCGACGCCGGTGATGCAAAAGCCGTTTTTACAAGAGCACCGACCACCTCGCGGAATGACGGATACGCCCGATCGCGTGCGTTTTGGCTGATAGAGCGGGCGGCACGATTGGGCTCGAGCAATCCGCTGATGGCGAGATCGGCGGCGATCTCGGCCGCACCGACGGCGTCAAACATCGGATTGGTCCGCTTCGCGAAAAGCTCCGATCGGCCTGACCCATACCCATACGCAATTGGCGGCATCAGCCGCAGAATGTTGTCGGGGATCGCCAGTTCGTCCGGTTTGATCGTCTCGAGGGCGGCGGCCAGGGCGTCACGCTGGCGAGCAGCCGGGACATTTTCGGTGACGGTAGCAGGATTCGGCCCATTCTCGGTCCGCACGGCAAACGTATAGTACGAACCGCCGATCGACTTGATCGCTGCGTTAAGTTGATAGCGATGATGCAGGTATAGAGGCAAGAATTTGTTTTCGAGCTCGGAGAGCGGCGCTCCCTTTTCGATATTTTGGATCCCGAATTGATTCAGACCGATGCGGCGAACCTTCATTTCGTGACGGAGCATTGCCACCGGGTCAGCGCCGTTGTCCCACAGATTAGCGAGTGGGTTTGATCCGCCGGCAGGGCGGGCATCATTGTCGGACAAAAACAGCATTCCGGCAGCAACGCCCTCGCGAACGATCTTTTCGAGCTCAAAGCTCTCATTTGCTCCGGCACTAAACTGCGAATACGCATATGTGACGGCAAATTTATCGAATGCCCCGATGCCGACCGCATACGCATTTGAAAGATCGAGCTTGCCGTCGCGGATCTCGACCAGCGGTGCCGGGTAGTCCATAACCGAACCTCGGCCGTAGGTGCTTGCGGCAAAATTGTGTGTAAAACCGAGTGTATGACCGACCTCGTGAGCCGAAAGTTGGCGGATGCGGGCGTACGACATTGCTGTCACGTCACTCGCGGCGTCCGTCGAGGCAAGGTAATCGACATCCGGCAACAGGCCGAAATCGCACGCGTTACTTGCCGATGCGTACTGCGGAGCCATTCCGGTACCGAGCAGAAAGTCCTGGCGCGCACGCTGTGAGTCGAGCGTCACGTCGCCCTTGATGATCTCGCCCGTTCGCGGATCGACCACGCTGTCACCGATCGACCAACCCCGCGTCGCACGATGGACCCAATTGACGACGTTGTAGCGGACGTCCATCGGGTCTGCATCGGGCGGCAGCACGCGAACGTGAAAGGCGTTGCGAAAACCGGCGGCCTCAAACGCCTGATTCCACCAGCTTGCTCCCTCGATCAGAGCGTCCTGGATCGCCTTGGGCGCGCCGTTGTCGACGTAATAGACGATCGGCTTAACGGGCTCGCTGATGGCGGCACTTGGGTCTTTTTTCTCTAAGCGATGACGCAGGATCCAACGCTTTTCGAGGTCCTCGTTGATATCTGTGCCGTAGTCGTAAAAGCTGATCGGAATCGATCCGGTTCGCGGATCGAATCGACGCGGACGGTATTTGTCATCGGGTAATTCCACAAAAGAATGACGCTCGCGAACCGTGACATTGCGCCCCGTCGGGGCAACTTGATTTATGAGGTTGCCGGTCTCGGCGGTGGTCGAAAGCGTGACCGTCGCCTCAACTTCGGTGTTTTTGGGAAATCCCTTGGTGTTTGGCATATAGAGGGCACTGCGGCTCTCGTCGAAACTGTAGTTTCCCTGCTTCGCCTGGTTGAGACGGTCGCCAACGCCGTGTGCATCGCGGATCAGAAAGCTCGTCGCATCGATAAGGACGCGCTCACCGTCGGCGGCCTCGACCTTGAAACCCCAGATCACCGACTTGGCAAACGATTCCTCGACCGACTTTTTTTGCTTGGCATCGCCCGTGGCCCGAAAATCGTAATTTGGCTGGACGAGCAAAACCTTATTGCCCGCCCGCTCAAACGTCACGATCTTGGTCGTACCCAATTGGCCGCGATCGAGCCCGAGCGGATTAGACCCAACGCCGGTCGGCAGGCTCACGAGGTACAGAAACTCAGTACCGAACCGCGTGACTTCGATGTAGATCTTGCCGTCGTCAGCACTGATGTAAAGCGGCACAAAACCATCGATCCGCTTCATCTTTTCGGTAACAGCGGCGATGGACTTACGCGGCGGCGTCTGCGCCGTAATAACAAAGGCTCCAAATGAAAAAGCAACGAGCAGGCAAAACGCGACGGTGATTCGATTCATATTTTTAGTTGATTATTGCTCGAAAGTTAACATTATTACGCAGTTCATACCAACTTAGTTTGACCGCAAGATGTCTAGGCCAAAGGCAAACTCCATTTGACGCAGATAAAGAATGGTCAAATTTCTGCGTTACCTGCGGCCGTTTACTTTTTGGGGTTTCGCAGCGTCACGAGGATCGCATCACTGACCTTTCGCTCGCCTTCTTTGTCCGACGGTTTGTTGACCACCTTGCCATCGACAAACATTGTCGTCGAACCACCGCCGTCGAGATTCATTGCGTCGACCGCTCCGAGGCTCAGCAGATATTCCGCAAGATCCTGCAACCCGATGCCGCCGCTCGTCTCGCTCCGGCCGTCGACCGTTATCATCAGAAACTTGCCGTCCTTGAGCTTAGCCACCGCCGTCCGCGGATGCCGCGTTTCGACAAAGGACTTGGTGGTCTTTTCCTGTTCCCAGGTGATGTCTACACGGCCGTTTTTGATGAGTTGAGGAACTCCGGCGACGATGTCTTCGAAATACTCCATTTTCGGCGGATCAGGTTCGTGCGAAATACTGATAATGTGCGTTCGCTGACCAATTTGAATAAGGGTGCCCACCCTAGCAATTTTGGTCAATTCGCTTGCCATCGTACCGCTTGCAGACAATACATAACCATCAGTAGGAATTTCTGAACTTCCAATACTGCGAACTATCTTTACGATGCGGTCTTTTCGAACTATTAATTCTATTGCCGTCTTGCTAGTCAACGTTGTTCGATGAAAATACGGCGTATAAAGAACAATTTCATTCGTGGCCAACTCTCGATTGGATCCCGAGATTTCAATTTCACGCTTTCCCTGAAAAAGAAAATGTGTAAGTTCCGATCTACCAATGGCAACTTCAGTTACAAGTTTGTTATTGGTAAGTCCCAATACGATTCGGTCATTAGTGGAGTCGCTGATAAGATGGCGGTCGATTATCAAAAGCCCTGCAGCATCACCGGCAAAAATACTTGTATCAAGCCTAAAAAAACCCGCGTTTACAGCTGCAAACGCTCCGTGGCGGGCAGCGATCGACGAAGTTTTCTCAGTGCCGATGGCGGCGTCCATCGCGTGGTGGACATCGAGGCGGACCTTGCTGAGATCGAGGCGGAGGAGGTTCATTTGGACCACCTTGCCGCTCACCTCGCGGGTCACCTCGGCGTACTCTACGCCGTCTTTAAGGGTCTTAAAGTCCTGTGCGGAGGAATGGCCACAGAGAGCACAGAGAAAGATGAGGCAAGAAACTAAAACCGGGAGCGACACGAATCTAAACCGTGAAAGCAAATTCATAAACTAATCTTCCTCTGTGTTCTCTGTGGCTAACAATCTCTATAATACACCCAATGCGGATCAACGAAAGAGTCATCGCTCTTAACAACAAACCGGTAAATTCTAACGCTCGATACGTTTTGTATTGGATGCAGATGTACAAGCGTGTCGATAATAACCACGCTCTGATCTACGCGATACGCAGGGCAAATGAGCTGAAGCTGCCGCTGGTGGTTTATGAGGGGCTGAAATATTACTACCCTTGGGCGTCAGATCGTCTGCATACCTTTATTCTCGAAGGCGTTGAAGAAAAGCGTCGCGAATTTGAGCGCCTCGGCATCCGCTATGTCTTTTATTTGCAAAAGGATAAAGACTCGCCGAAACAGACGGTCGCGGCACTCGCAAAAGATGCGGCGTTGATCGTCACCGACGACTTCCCTTGCTTTATCATCCCGGAACACAATCGGCGGATCGCTGAGCGAGCAGATATTCCGGTTTTTGTGGTCGATTCGAATGGTGTTATACCGATGTCGAAATTCGACAAGGAGGAGTATGCCGCGTACACGATACGCCCAAAGATAAAAAAGCTGCTCGACCGCTATCTCGTGCCGTTGGCTAATGAAGCGGTTGATATAACAAGCCTCGGGCTGGAAGTTGATTGTCCCGAAACTCTCATCACCGCTGACAACATTGCTCAACTAGTTTCCGAGTGTGATATCGACCACAGCGTGCCGGCATCCGGCCATTATCGTGGTGGTACAACCGCCGGACGCGCTCGACTCTCCAAATTTGTGAATGACATCTTAACCGATTATGACAAAGCCCGCAGCAAACCCGACCGCGACGGTTCGTCGAGGCTGTCGTCGTATTTACATTTCGGCTATCTGTCGCCAATTGAGATCGCACTTGCCGTGCGAGATGCCGACGCGCCGCAAGAGTCGATCGACGCATATTTAGAAGAACTAATAGTCCGCCGCGAGCTGTCGTACAATATGACACTCTTTAACCCAAAATATGACACGCTTGAGGCTTTGCCCGCTTGGGTTCACAAGACGATGCGTGAGCACGCGGGTGATGAGCGGCAGTTCACCTACACGCTCGAACAGCTTGAGGCGGGCGAGACGCACGACGAACTCTGGAATGCCGCCCAGCGTGAGATGACCGTTACCGGCGAAATACATAATTACGTACGGATGCTGTGGGGCAAGAACGTCATCGCGTGGTCGCCGTCATACGAGGTCGCTTTTGAGACGCTGGTCCACCTCAACAACAAGTATTGTCTTGACGGTCGAAATCCTAATTCGTACTGCGGTATCCTTTGGTGCTTTGGAAAACACGATCGGCCGTGGATGGAGCGAGCGGTGTTTGGCCAGATCCGCTATATGACGAGCGGCAGTACGGGCAAAAAATTTGATTCGAAAAAGTACATCGAGTGGACGAAGTGTCTGGCCTAGAGCAAGGCGGCTCCGTAACAATGCCTATTAGCCGCCGATCACGCAGATGAAGCAGATAAAACCTTATATGAAAGATCTGAGTCATCTGCTATATCTGCGGTTAAATATCTTTCGCCATCACTCAGTTATGATCTTCCAATTGCCCTGCCAATCAAATTGCTCGACGGCGTTGAATCGTTTTTTGTAGTCGTAAAAGGACGTACCCTCGTAGGCGTAGCCGTGATAATAGAATTCGAACCCGAGTTGGGTCGCGTATTCGATCACCTTCAGCATTGTGAAAATACCGAGGCTTCGGGCCGTTTCATCCGGGTCAAAACAACCGTAGATCGCCGAGACGGAGCGTTCGGCAAGGTCGAAAAAGCTGGCGGCGACGAGTTTGCCGCCGTCTCGGACTGTGATCTCAAACAGCTCGGTAGGTGAACTTTCGGCGTCGCGAACGATAAAGTCGAAGATCGAATCCGGAACGCCGCTCTTAAACCGGCGTTTGTGCCGTTCAAATAGATCGTGTGTTTCGGGAGCTACGTCAAATGGGCCGATCGACACGTCGAGGCCGGCGTTGCGGCGGAGCACGCGGCGCTGGCTCTTAGACAGGCGAAAATCAGCCAGCCTGATCCTCAGCGGCATTACCCGGCGGATCTCGCCGCCGTAAATCCCTAGATTGTATCTGAAAAAATGGGTGCCAAAATGACGCCAACCGCCAGCCAGCAATTGATCCAATTCGGCGGATGCGACGAGGTCGGCGTGAAATGCCTCGTTGATAAAGTAAGGTATGTCGCCGTCAAACATCCGTGGCCCCGGTTGATGGTTTGGTCGACGTCGGCAGTTACCAGTTGACCTTGCCCTCTTGCGAGGTGTCTATCTGGGCTAGCTCTACGCCTTCGTTGTAGAAGAATATCTTCATATTGTCGAAGAGAAACTCGTGTGAGTCCGGATTTGAAACGTCGATGCCAAAGTGGTTGATAAGCTGATTTTGCTTTTGCAGCCACTCTTTCCAGCAACCCTGACACATCTCAGCACCGATCTTCTGCCCCAACTCCGTCGGCAGCGGTGCGAAACCTATCGGTTCGGTCTTCTGCCCACAACGTCCACATTTGAATTTTTCACTAAATAAAGCCATAGGCAGATTTTACCACAGAGCACACAGAGGACACAGAGAATCCAGATCTAGCCAGTATGGCGCTCTGTGCTCCCGGTGCTCTCTGTGGTTAATTTCCTTGTGCGGCCTTGATCGCCGCGAGCACGTCATTGTCCGCCGGGCGAAACAGGCTCAGGGATTCTGCCTTGTGATACGTGATCTTGCCTTTGCCGTCGATAACCACTACGCCGCGGGCGGAGCGTCCGGGCAGCCAGGATTTCATATCGTACATTGCCGAGACCGAGCGATCCGTGTCGGCCAAGAGCCGCAGCGGCAGATTATGCTTTTCGGCAAAGCCGCTGTGCGATTCGACCGAGTCGGTCGAGATGCCGACGACCTCGGCACCGGTCGCCTGGTATTCGGACCAATGATCGCGGACCGAGCAAAGCTGTGCGGTGCACACGGGCGTGTTGTCGCCCGGATAGAAGAGCAGCACCACTGTGCGCCCTTTGTAATTACTTAGTGACCACTCGGAACCTTCGCCATCCTTAAGCGTGAAGTCCGGTGCCGGATCGCCTACTTTCATATATTATTGACACCTCCCGGGTTTAATGAACCAATTCGCCGCCGTTGATATTTCGCCAATTCTGACCCTTGATCGCCCACCGGATCCGCCAGAATGCTTCGCCCCCGCTATGGTTGTATCGCAGCGAAACCTTATGCCAGCCAGCCCTAAGCGGCACCACGCCGGAACGCACTTTCCGCTCGGCCGTTCCCGCGTTGTCGAACAATTTCTCGCCATCAACGCTGATGCTTGCATCCCAGGTGGAGTCAGCCTGAAACTCATAAATGCTATCGATCGGCACATTGAGGTACCCGTCGAATGCGACAGAGTATGTGCCTTTCGGATCGACCTGCTTGGCAAACTGAGCAAGGCCGATCGACCGTGATTCCCCGGTAATGGGCACTGGATCGCGCCCTGTTTCAACGCCCGCGGCAAACAACGAGTAGGCAACGCCTGCGGCCTTACCGCTTGGTTCGGCAGGTTGTAGCCATTTGTGGCGAAGCAGCGTGGCTGTATAGACCGAACTCTTGCGGCCCGAGGCTAATACGACCACGGCTTTGACGTCAACACGACCATTTTCGGCGAGCGCGATCTGTATCGGTTTAGTGTACGTGGTGCTCCTTTCGTCGGGCGTCGTGCCGTCGATAGTATAGAAGACACGTGCTCCGGCGAGCGGAGTCGAAAGATCCATTTCCGCCAGTTCGCCATCCGCGAGAACCTTGTTCACGAGGCCTGTCGGGACGGGAATTCGATAACTCACGTTCTGTTTGTCGAGTCGTGCGTATTGCGAGACCAAGCGTCGCTGAAAGTCAGCAAAACTCTTGTCCTCAGGCCTCGACCATACTGATTCGGCGATGGCGAGCATTCTGGGGAAAGCCATGTACTCGACGTTTTCGGGTGTTTTCAAATACTCGGTCCAGATATTTGCCTGGCCGCCGAGTATGTATTTGGCTTCGTCAAACGACAACTCTTTCGGCACCGGATCGAACGAATAAACTTTTTCGAGCGGCAGCCAACCACCGATATTGGTTGGCTCGGTTGCCGGATCGCCCTGGGCATAATCGAGGTACGCAAAATCGGTCGGCGTCATCACCACGTCGTGTTTTGCCTTTGCCGCCTCGATGCCGCCTTTCATTCCCCGCCACGACATAACGGTCGCGTTGGGTGCAAGGCCGCCCTCGAGGATCTCGTCCCAGCCGATCATCTTTTTGCCGCGTTTATTTATGTGTTTTTCGATGCGGCGCACAAAGTAACTCTGTACTTCGTGCTCATTCTTAAGGCCCTCGCGTTTCATCAGGTCCTGCACGAAAGCCGATTCTTTCCAATGGTCTTTGAGCACCTCGTCGCCGCCGATATGTACATAAGGCGAATCCGGGAACAGAGCGATCGTCTCGTCGATCACATCTTCGAGAAACTTAAATGTCTCGTCCGTCGGGCAGAATACTTCCTTAAAGATGCCCCACGTTTTCTTAACTTCATACTTATAATCAGCCTTGCAGCCAAACTGCGGATACGCCGCGAGTGCCGCCGACGCGTGGCCCGGCAGTTCGATCTCAGGCACGACCGTAATGTAACGCTCTTTGGCGTATTTCACGACATCCTTGATCTGTTCCTGAGTGTAAAAACCCTCGACCGGCACGCCGTCGCCCTTGAAAGCCGGTGTGTAATTGCCGACGTGCGACTCGCTCCGCTTTGATCCGATCTCGGTCAGCTTAGGATATTTCTTGATCTCGATCCGCCATCCCTGATCGTCCGTCAGGTGCCAGTGAAATGTGTTGAATTTATATTGCGACATCAGATCGATGTACTTTTTAACAAACTCAATCGGCATAAAATGCCGGGACACGTCGAGGTGCATACCGCGGTATGCAAAGCGTGGCTCGTCAACTATTTCAAGTGATGGAACCCGCAACGGCTCACTCGAATTCGTCGGAAGTAGTTGGATGAATGAATTTACACCGTAGAACAGACCGTTTTCCTCTCCAAGCACGCGAATTCGCTCGGGCAAAACAGCGAGCATATAACGATCCGAATTCGGAGTTATTCCAGGAGCCGCTCCAAATTTCTCTATGGTAATCAGATTTCGCTTTTGTTCTTTTGAAACAATTTTTAACGTAAACCCATATCTCACCGATAAAATTTGGTTCAGAAGATTCGCTATTCGTATTGAAGCATCATCTTTTGCCAGTATCTTCGTATCACGCTTCAGATCGAAATAACCATTCGATGTTCGAATCTGGGCAGGCTTCGGTACAATATTGACCCCATCAGCCTGACCAAAAACCGCAGGAACCAACATCAGCGTAAACACTAAAATTGCTAAGAGTTTCATATTCATCACATTGACTGGAACGCGGACACCCTCGTCCGCAACGCCGGTTCCTCCGGCGTGATGTATTTGGATAACCACGGACGTCTGGCTGCAAAATACGCAGCCGTGAAGGCGAGGGCGCCTGCGTTCCCGGCTATAGCTTTAAGTTTGCACTGCAGTACGGCCATTCTTCAGGCAACTTGCATAGTCTCGCCTTGACCGGATTGTTTTCAATATAGGCGATTGTACTCGCAAAATGCTTGCTGTCGCGAATATAGCGATCGAAATATTCTCTTGCCCAAAATTGGCCCGTTCGCTTTAGTATTTCGTTGGCTGCGTGAGCAGTGTAGGATTTGATCGAGTGCACTATTTCGGGAACCGTCACCCCTGACTCCGGTGTCAGCAGGATGTGCCCATGGTTTGGCATGATCACCCACGCGATCAACTTATATCGTTTGCCGTCCCATTTCAATATGGTGTCCTGCAGAACGTTCGCGATGCGGTGATCGCGGAGGTGACCGGCACCGTAATTTTGATCAAGGTAGACCTCGATGCGGCGGCGATGGTCGGCGTCCGTGATCTCTCCGCCGCGGAGTTCCGCATGCCATCTATCAAGCACGTCCTGCGGGAGCGAATCGGCAAGGCGAAAGGTTATGAACTGGGTAAATCCCTCCTTGTCGAAATGAGGAAGATAGCCGCGACTGTGCCAAAATCGAGGGTCTTTGTCCATTGGCGGTATTGTAACTCAATCCGGTGCCGGGAACGCAGGCGACCCCGCCTGCAAGCGTGCAACGCACGCTGACGAACGCGGAGGAAATTCAAGTTGAAAATATCTAAACACCGTCACGCCGGAGGAACCGGCGTTGCAGGCGAGGGCGCCTGCGTTCCAGTCAAATAGTTACAACAATTGCAAAAACTCTCTCAATTCCGACGGCAATTCCTGAGTAAATTCCATTCGCTCGCCGGTTTTCGGGTGGGTGAACGAAAGCCGTTCGGCGTGGAGGAAAAAGCGACGCATGGTGACGACGGCATTGCGGACATGGATGTCGGCGATGGTGTTGTCACGGCCCTCGTTATAGATCTCGTCGCCGACGACAGGGTGATTGATATAACCCATATGAACGCGGATCTGGTGCGTACGGCCGGTCTTGATCTCGACGTCGAGCAGCGTAAACTTGGTGTAACGCTTACGCACTTTCCAGATTGTGACGGCACTGCGGCCTGTGCCGGCGACCTTCATCCGCAGACGGTTGTGCTTGTTGCGGCCGATCGCGGCCTCGATCTTGCCACTATTTTGCTCGGTCGGGCCGTGGACGAGAGCGATGTACGATTTGAAAACCAGGCGTTTGCGAAACTGCTCAGACAGGGCCTCATGCACTTCGTCATTTTTGGCGACCACGATAAGCCCCGAAGTATCTTTATCAAGACGATGAACGATACCGACGCGGCCGCGGGCCTGAGCCTCGACCGACTGTTCGGAAAGGTCAAAGTGAAACGCGATCGCGTTTGCCAGCGTGCCGGACTGAACACCTGCTCCGGGGTGGACGATCATGCCGGCGGGCTTATTGATGACGGCTAGATCGTCGTCCTCAAAAATAATGTCGAGCGGAATATTTTCAGGCTCAAACCGTGCGACCGGCACCTCGACCAGATCGACCTCGACGACGTCGCCATCGCGCAACTTGTACGAAGATTTGACCGCCCGATCATTGACCAGAACGTCTTCGTTTTCGACTAGACGCTGCAGACGCGAGCGAGACCAACCGTCAACGTGTTCGGCAAGATAGGCGTCGAGGCGCATTCCCGTCTCGTCCGACGTTGGATTTAGGATAAAAGATGACGGTTCTTCATTCACTGGCAATTTGGTTTGGCAATTCGTTAGCCCGCTTGAGCCTTATGACCATGAAAATAAGCGACCCGGCCGCAACCAGCAGACTTATTATCTGCGAAGTCGAAAAGCCCGTTAAGGTCGTCAATCCCCAAAGATCGCCGCGCGGATCGTCGCGGATGAATTCGATCGAAAATCGAAAGATCGAGTAAATTATGCCGTAGGCGATAAGGACCTGGCCGTCAAATTTTTTCTTGCGGTGAAGGTAGAACAGCAGGCCGAAAACGGCCAGCATTGTAAATGATTCGATCAACTGGGTCGGGTGCAGATAGAGGTCCTCGTTGCTCGGGCCGTACATCGGGACGCCGGTGTATTCGTGGCCTTTGTCGGTAAAATGGACACCCCAGAACCAGTCGGTCGGCTTTCCCCAGCAGCAGCCGGCGGCAAAGCAGCCTTGACGGCCGAATGCCTGACCGAGAGCAAGGCCCGGCACAAGAGCATCGGCGACCTTCCAAAACGACAATTTGTAAAAACGTATCAGAATGACGAGCGTGAAAAACCCGCCCAAAAGCCCGCCGTAATAGACTCCGCCCGAACGTAGAAAATCGAGCGTAAAAACGTGTACGTCCGGCTCGACAAAGTACATCAGCAATTTGGAGCCGACAAGTCCGCCGACCAAAACCCAAAGGCCAAGGTCGTAAATGCGCTCGCGCGGCAAACCATCGCGGGCGGCAAGTCGTGACGCTACAAAAAGAGCCAGCAACATACCGACCGCCAAAAAGATGCCGTAGGTCGTTACCGGAAATGTGCCGATGCGAAAAAGTTCAGGATACATCTCTTAAAATTCGAAAGTCGAAATTCAAAATTCGATAGCTTTGCGACTATAAACTCGACTTGATAGTTGCAGAGAATCGGGTCAACATATTACAAATAGATTCAAGATCAACTCTTAGACTATCAGTTTCGGCATAATCGAGATCTTTTGCCAATCTTAAATAATACCTGCATTCTTCGAGTGAACCCTTAGCAATTTTAAAGAATCGCAATTTGCCCCTCTTTCCTTCCTTACCAAATCCCTCGGCAAAATTGGCCGGTATCGAGATCACTGCCAGATATCCAAATCGTCAAATGTCCGGTTGGGCAATGTTAACTCGACACCTCAGAATTTTGACTGTCGATTTTTGAATTTTGACGATCTCGCTTGACGAAGAACATATCGATCAGCAAAAGCCCCGCACCGACGCAGATGGCGGCGTCGGCGACGTTGAATGTCGGATAATGCCACGCACCGAATTGAACATCAATAAAATCAACGACGAAACCTAGCCTTATACGATCGGTCACATTACCGACAATGCCGGCGAGCAAAAGTGCCAGAGGGCCAAGAATTCGGTCATCACTTCGCGGCGTTCGCCAAAAAAAGTAGAGCACTAGAGCCGCGGCGACAAACGCAACTACCGACAGGCCCCATCGGCCCGTGTCGCCGTGATCATCCAGCATCGAAAAGGCGACACCCGGATTTTCCGCGTAAGCAAAGTTTATGAAGCCCGAGATTAGCGGCCTATCACCTTCGAAACGCAAAATGCGAGTCGCCCAGGCCTTGGAGGACTGGTCGATCAAGAATACGCCGCCCGCGATGACGAGATAGCCAAACTTCCAGAATATGTCTTTCTTATTCACTAGTTACTCAGTATAAGGGAAAATCGCCTTAGGTGCTTTGTACCGCCGCCACCAGTCCGCGTAACAGACGTCGGTACAACCGATCGCAAATGTTACGACCTTCCACTTCCCGGCCGTTTTTTTCAACACTGCAAAGAAATTATTGTCGAACATATCTGCATCCTTTGCTTCCTGATATTTGGTACCCCTGTAGTTCGGTTGGCCGCCTTCCGGAGTTTGCGGATCGCCGCCGATGAACGCCCAGTTGCCCGATACGTTGAAATGTTGGGCGGCAAATACGATTTTTTGTTTGAGATCGCGCTCGACCGGCACGCGAAGTGCGGCGAGTATGGCCTTGCGTTCGGGTGAACCCGTTTCCGGGGTGTAAACCGACTGAGCCAAAGATGCTCCCGCTACGAGTAACACGAAAATCAATGAAAATTGAAGTTTAGTAAACATATCAACTCCTATACGCCCATCGCCGCAACTATTTCCGGCAAAGCATCGGAGCAGCGTTCGCATACTGTTGGAAACTCCGAAACTTCCCCAACGCGGGTCGAGTAGTTCCAGCAGCGTTCACATTTTTCGCCATCGGCCGCAACGATCTCAACCGCGAAAGCATCGCCCTCGTGCACTTCGACCTGCGAAACAATAAGGATGTATCGCAATTGATCGTAATAATTGAGCAAAAATCTCGCAGTTCCGCCATCGACGGTCAAGATCACCTTGGCTTCTAGCGGCGAGCCGATACGCTTTTCATTTCGGGCGGCCTCAAGTGCCTTCATCACATCGTCGCGGATTGCAAAGATGCGTTCCCAGTTTGCCATCAATTTTGCATTGTCAACGTCGGCGAGGGCTGGAAATTCGCCTATATGGACCGAACCAACCTCGCGGGCGGGTAGATTTTCCCACGCCTCGTCCGAGGTGAACGCCAGGATCGGCGCAAGCAAACGGCAAAGCGTATCAGTGATCTGATAAAGAGCCGTTTGAGCCGAACGCCGTCCGACTGATCGCGGCGCAAGGATGTACAAACGATCCTTGATTATGTCGAAATAGCGAGCCGACAGCGTAACGGTACAAAAATTATAAAGAGCGTTATACGCCGCCTGAAAATCATATTCAGCATAGGCGGTAAGCACCTTGGCAGTGACTTCGTCCAGTCCGGCAAGTGCCCATCGGTCGATCTCGAGTATTTCGGAGGACGCGACCGAGTCAGTCGCCGGATCAAAATCTATAAGGTTGCCGAGTGCGTACCTCAGCGTGTTGCGGATCTTACGATATGCATCGACCACGCGCGAAAGTATCTCGTCCGAGCAGCGGACATCTTCCGTGTAATCGACTGCGGCCGCCCACAGACGCAGGATCTCGGCACCGGATTTGTCTATGATCTCCTGCGGAGCGGTGACATTGCCGATCGACTTCGACTGCTTTTTCCCGTCACCATCGACGACCCAGCCGTGCGTGATGATCTGCTTGTACGGAGCCTTATCGTGAGCCGCTATGCCGCAGCTTAGAGACGAATTAAACCAGCCGCGGTACTGATCGCCACCCTCGAGATAGACGTCAGCCGGAAATCGAAGTGTGTCACCGCGAGTTTCGAGAACCGCGACGCAGCTTGAACCCGAATCGAACCAGACGTCGAGAATGTCGGTTTCCTTTCTGAAATCCGAACCTTCGCACTTGGTGCACTTGTAGTTAGCAGGCAGCAGTTCGCTCTCGGGACGGGCGTACCAAGCATCGGCCGTTTCGAGCGCAAAAATATCCGCGACGTGATCGATCACTCTTGGGTCGGCGACCGCCTCCTCACAACCGGTACAGTAAAATACCGGGATCGGAACGCCCCACGAACGCTGACGTGAGACGCACCAGTCGGGCCGTCCCTTGAACATATTCGACATACGGCCCTCGCCCCACGCCGGATGCCATTTGACCTTTTCGATCTCGTCGAGCGCTCGCTGCCTGAGGCTGCTGTCGCCGACCGTCTCGTCCATCGAGACAAACCATTGCGGCGTCGCTCGGAATATCACCGCGTTTTTGCAACGCCAGCAATGAGGATATCGGTGGTCGTATCGTTCGACGTTTAGCAAGGCTCCGCTGTCGCGCAAAAATTCGACAATCTTGGGATTCGCCTCAAATACACTAAGTCCGGCAAAATGCTCGACCTCAGCCGTAAATTTGCCGGCCGCATCGACCGGAGCATAGACGTCGAGCCCGTATCGCTTGCCGACCGCAAAATCGTCTGCACCGTGGCCCGGAGCAGTATGGACACAGCCTGTGCCCGACTTGCCTGATGCTTTGCTCTCGTGTCGTGCGTCAAGTTCAACTTCGGCGTCGGCTTCGCCCAGCGTGACGTGATCGGCATTCATTATCAGCGAAGTACGGTCGAGCCACGCGTGCTTCGCTTCGAGGCGGTCGAGTTTGGAGCCTTTGAAACGGGCGACATCTTTATATTCTGTAAATCCGCAGGTCTCGGCAAATGCGGCGGCGAGTTCAGACGCGACGATATAGACGTCAACTCCGACCTCGATAGCCGAATAGTCATAATCGGGATGTACCGTGATGCCGAGATTTGCCGGCAACGTCCACGGTGTCGTTGTCCATATAACGACCGAAACATTCTTGCCAGACAACGCATTGTCGATCAACGCCGGATCGGATCGCAAAGGAAACTTAACATAAACCGACGGCGACGAATGCTGTCGATACTCGACCTCGGCTTCGGCAAGTGCGGTCTGATCGTGGATGCACCAATATACGGGCCGCAGGCCTTTATAGACATAACCACGCTCTAGAAACCGGCCGAACAGACGAGCCGTCGATGATTCGTACTCAGCGGACATTGTCAGATACGGCGTCTTCCATTCACCTAGAATGCCCAGACGCTGAAAATCGCGAGTCTGTCCGGTCATTGCCGTCGAGGCGTGTTCACGACAGATCCGGCGAAAGCTCGATACCGGTATGTCAGCCTTATTCTTGCTCTTTTCCGCCAATTTCTTTTCGACAAGCGTCTCGATCGGCAGCCCGTGGCAGTCATAGCCCGGCACGTACGGCGCATCAAAACCCATCATCGAACGTGATTTCACGACGAAATCTTTCAGGATCTTGTTGAGAGCCGTTCCGATATGGATGTCTGCGTTAGCATACGGCGGGCCGTCGTGGAGGATAAATTTCTCCCGTCCCTTTCGCGACTCAGCGATCGAGCCGTAGAGGTCCATTTCGGTCCACTTTTTAAGGCGGGCGGGCTCGCTTTGGCCAAGATTCGCCTTTTGCGAAAAGTCAGTCTTTGGCAGATTAACGGTCTTTTTGAGATCTAAAGCTTCGGTCATATGTCAGTGATCGGCTTTTGGCAGACTTAAAAGCTGCTGACGCCGTAAAAACTCTTATTTTATCATTTTCGCGGGCGTAACCGTATTTTGCGGATCGTAATTGAACAAGTCCCAAGCCTTTTTCGCGGCTTGGGACTCAATCGATCAAAATCTAAGGCTTCGGCCCGGCTCTCTACGGCGCAAATTTCCTGACGGCAATAATACAAATTGTTGTTTGAGAGCCCATAAACAAGGGAGATACTAGCATACCGTCTGAACTTTCGAGAAGACTATTCTTCTTCGACCGTACACAGAAATGGGTATTCGCGGGCTTTCGCCAGATTTATCGCCTTTTCGGCTTTCATATTAGCGATCTCGTAAGGGTAAATTCCGGCAAGACCGATGCCGTCGTTGTGAACCTTGAGCATAATGCTGATCGATTCGGCCTCGTCACGCATAAAGACGTACTGCAGCACAAAGACGACAAAATCCATTGTCGTGAAATCGTCGTTGTGCAGGAGTACCTTGTAGAGCTTAGGCTTTTCGAGCTTAACGTCGGCCTCGGTCAACACCTCGCCGCCGCCATCAATGTCCGGAAAATCAGGCATAGATAAAATCTACCATAATCGAGTATGTTCGCGGTTGGATGGAACAAAGAAGATCGGAAGTTTATTGCTGAACTTTGCTACATATAAGCACAGGTAACAACCACAACCCCTATTCTTATCGGGGTCGATCGGCACCATTCAGCGACTAAAACTTCTACGGCAAACTTTTCTTGGCTACTTCTAAACCCTCGCCGTTACAGTCGCCTTTCGTTCAAGTTTACCCCAACCGACTACAGCACCGCGGATGGCCGTCCAGACCGATTTGACCATCACCCAGTACATCACCTGGCGGTAACCACAACGCTGTATGACGAGCCATCCAAGCAGTTTTTTCTCTTCGCCTTTTTCCATCAGGAACGCGGCGAATGCTCCAAACCAGTCAACGGCCAGAAACAGAGCGTAATAGAAAATGACCTGATTCAGATTAGTCGGCGTCGTAGAATATTCCTGTTGGTGCTCGAGGTAGCCGATAAGTGCTCCGATGAGCGACCAGATAAACATCAGATCCATCAGCGGTGATATCAGCGGGAAGAGAACCTGAAATATCCAGACGTTGGGCATCGCCACAAAGCCGAGCGTGCCATATCGCGGATTGAGCAATGCATTTTTGTGCTTCCACATACACTGCAGTGTTCCGTACGACCAACGAAATCGTTGTTTTGCGAGATTTCTGAGACTGTCGGGTGCCTCAGTAAGGCCCACCGCATCTTCCTCATAACCTATCGTATAGCCTAGTTTTCGTACCTGGATCGTGAGGTCCTGATCTTCGGCAAGCGTGTCGGACGAAAAACCGCCCGTCTCTTCAAGAACTGTCCGCCGCCACGCCCCGACCGAACCCGGAACGACCGTGATGCAATTAAGCGACGCAAAAGCGCGGCGGTCAAAATTTTGTGACGTAACGTACTCCAACGCCTGCCACTTGGTGACGATATTGATGCGGTTGCCCACCTTGGCATTGCCGGCGACAGCACCGATGCGTTCGTCCGCAAAACGATGAGCCAGAGCCGCGATCGTTCCGGTCGCGAACATCGTGTCGGCGTCGAGACCGATGATCACGTCACCCTTAGCTAGTCGCCAGCCGAAATTCAAGGCCTCAGCCTTGCCTCCGTTTTCCTTTCGATGGACCGAGACTTTGGGGTTGTCGCCAAATGTCTTTTTCGACAGCTCAAATGTATCGTCCGTCGAACCGTCATCCACCACAATGATCTCAAAATTAGGATAGTCAGATGCGAGCAGACTCTCGACCGTACGGACGATGACCTTTCCCTCATTAAATGCCGGAACAATGACCGAGACCGGCGGTTGAAACTGCTCGCCAAAATGCGTCAGTTCGCGCCGCCGCGAGCGGACATATTGTGCAAAAGCGAGAATACCGATGACCACCATTCGCCCGAGTCCCAGGATAATGCCAAGTAAAAACAGCCAACGCATCAGCCAGCCGGCGACCGAAACGCCGTAAAATACGTATCCATCGGCCTTTGTATAAAATGATTTGTCTTGCGGAACGGGCGGCATTGCCTGATCGGGAGTCATATTGGCAAGTTCGGCGACGGTCGTGAATTCGTATCCGCGGCTGCGAAGCGCGTCTATGAGCTTTGGCAACGCCTCGACCGTGGCGGAACGGTCGCCGCCGCTATCGTGCATCAGCACAATGTTGCCGCGTTCTTCGGGTGTGGTGATGGCAACCTGCCTTAGGACCTCGTCGACCATCTGATCGGCGGTGTGCGGCGTGCCGTCGTCGTTATTGAGTTTCCAATCATCCGGGTCGAGGTGCAAGCCGATCGAAATGTAACCGAGGTTTTGTGCCTGCGTGGTCGGTTCAACCTCGTCGGGCGTTCTCGGTTCGGCATCGCCGAAATATGGTGCACGAAAAAGGCGTGTCGAGTGTCCGGTAAGCGATTCGATCAGGCGCTGAGTGGCGTTGAGTTCGAGGTCGGTGACGGCCCTCGGCACTTCGCCTAGATTCGGATGCGTGAATGAGTGATTTCCGATCGTCTGGCCCTCAGCCACGATCCGCTTAACGATATCAGGATTTGTCTGTCCATTTTCGCCGAGAATAAAGAAGGTCGCTTTTACATTTTCCTGTTTTAGAATATCGAGTATCTTCGGCGTCCACACAGGATCCGGGCCATCGTCGAAGGTCAGAGCGATCTTACCCGGTTTATCGCCGGTTCGCTGGATAACGTACGAAGAAGGTATCTGCCGATAGATCTGATCGGTGATCATCCCGTCGGCCGCAACTGTCAGATCGCGCGTTCCGTCCTGCGGTTCTGCGGTAACCTGCAGTATCTCGCCGGTGCCCTGAAAATCGACGTCGTAGCCATACTTGATCGTTTTAAGGTCTTCGGCCGAAGCGTGTCGCTCACCGGAGCCGAACACCTTCCACAGCGATGGATCTTCGCTCCCGAGACGCCAGAGTGCAAAGCCGGCTACCTTGTATGGCTGAGCACTTCGCAACTCGTTATAGGCTGTCGCCGCGTCCAGAAACCAGATGGTATGTTCCTTGCCATCGTCTTCGGAGTACGAAAAATATGGGTTTTTCGAAGTCGGATCAAATTTTATCTCGGTCGGCGAATCGAGAGATTCCTTCGCGGCCAGTAGCGACTGCTGGAAAGAAATATCCTCGCCCTCCTTCTCGTTCTTGGTCCAGTTGTATCCGTAGTTGCCAAAGCAGATGATCGTTTGCGCTGGCGAGAGCTCAGCCATACGCTTCTTTAAGATCGATTCAAACCAGTCCTGCCCGGCGATCGGCCCAGCACCGCCTGTCGACCAATGCTGATCGTAGGCCATCAACATCAAATAGTCTGTGACGCCGGCGTATGCCTTGTAGTCCCAGTCGGGATTGTCGAACGGGACAGCCTGAGCGAGGATCAACCCCCGAGTCTGAAACTCAGCCCGAAGCTCGCGCATAAATGTAAAAAGTTCGGACTGCGATGCCTCCGGTACTTCCTCAATATCGATCGTGAGGCCGCCGAACTTGTATTTTTCAATACTTTGCAAAAGTGCAGCTATTAACTTTTGCCGCTGAGCGTCGGTGGTGATCGACCTTTGCAAAATTTCCGAATTCCACTGCTCATTCTTATAGTTTTGCAGTAACGGCAGGATGGGCATCTCGGGCTTTGTCCGCTGGATAAAATCAATAGCCTCGTCCTTTATGTCCAGTACGAGCGGATCGCTCTCATCGCCCGAGAGTCTTATCCATTCCGGCACGAGCCAGTCGAGGTTGTTAATATTAGTTCTCAACGAAGCCATACTGGAATCGTCCCAGTTTACATAGAAGCCGACCGCCAACGGATTCCCGTCGTTAGTCGCGCGGACGATCGCGGCCGAAGTTTCCGAACGGATTAGCTTAGCGGCTCCCGCCCGTTGGGCTCGTGCATCTTCACGGCGTTTCTTTTCTAATCGAGCCTTATCGCCGACCTGTTTCGCGATCGTCTCGGCCTTTGTAAGTGCGGGTCTTTCCGGTGGATGAAAATTTATGTCCGATTGCTGAGGTAGGACTGCGACGGGTTTTAGGTGTATCTGAGGCAGAAAGGGATTGACCAACACGCTGATCACGAACACCGACAGAAGAACTGTTATAACAATCGCACCAAAAATACTCAGATAGTTAACGAATTGGCGGCGCCTGCCTCGTTTGTCGGAGAACACCGGTTTACCAGGATCCACAATTTTTTCGATTTTCATAGTGTGGACGCTCAGGCCATTCCTCGACACAACACAGACATACGCAAATTCTATACGCTTTGTTTGCTGCAATAAATAAAAATATGGACGTTTGCTCGATCTTCTGTTAGATTTCAGTTGCGCTGTTTACTAAGTATTCAATTAAATAGTTTTGTTGGGCTGATTAATGAAATCGGGCGACGATTGTCCGTTTCATTGGCTATCCGATCAAATGAGTAAAGGTCAGCTTCTGAAAGGCGAAATTGTGGGACATCAGTCGGGCGGCCGGCTCGATGCTATATTTAAGAGTGTCGGCCAGAAATTGCGCGAGGGACGATCGAGCGAAGCTGAAAAGATACTTTTATCCGCGATCGATGAACGGTCGAATACTCCTGACAATTTTGCCAACTTAAAACGTCTTTTGTCTTTCACGCTCGAGACCGCCGGCAGATACGTCGAGTCGCTCGAGGCCGTCAAGCCGTTCGAAGACGAAGAAAACCTCAGAGAACTGTCGATCGAGACGCAGGTGCAGGTGATAACCCAGCTTGCGATCGCATATAACAATGGCAATGAACAGCCAAAGGCCGTTACGCTCTTAAAAGAAACGCTCCGAAAGGCCGAAGATAGTAACCTCCGGCATCTTTCCGGTTCGATCGATATTGCGCTTGCACGCGTGTATCGAAAGCTGAATGAGTTTCCAATAAGCCGGGATTATGCTCAGAAGGCACTTGTCCATTTTCGCGAAAACGGCAACTGGCTCGGTATGGCCGAGGCGTATCGCGAGATTGCGAACAGCTACCATCAGGAAGGAAACAGTAAAAGGGCGGTCGATAACTTTGAACTCGGCATTAAGATCATCGGCGGTAACGATGCCCCGTTTATGCTTGGCAAGCTATATACCGATATGTCCGGAGCATATTGGTTTCTCCGCCAACCAAAGGACGGTATTGCCTGCCTCGAAAAATCTATTAAGTTCTTTGACCAAACCGAGCACGCCCTTAATACGGTCATCGCTTATAACAATCTCGGCATCAATCTGATGCTTATCGGCGAACTTACAAAGGCCGAGGTAATGATCGAACGGGCGCTCGAGATCGCAACCATTCGGGACCACGTACACATTGCGGGCATATACGATTCGTTAGGCGAACTCAACATTATTCGCGGTAATCTCGATCTTGCAGAGCAATTTTTGGACAAGGCCGTGGCATTTGCCGAGAAGCGCAATCATCAGTGGTATCGGGCACAATCGATGCGCAATCTTGCCCGCTGCTACCTCGCCCAGGGCAAAGAGAAAAAGGCGATCTCCAAGGCTATTGAGACGATCAGCTTGTCTGCTGCGATCGGCGACCGTCATTACGCAAAAATGGCCGGGCTTGTGCTTGCCGAAAGCTATCTTCGCCGCGGCGAGATCGAAGAATGTGAGAATTCACTAGCGGTGATCGAGGCAGATGATCCGTCCACGGATTTTTTTGTGCTCGGCAATATTCAGCGTATACGCGGACTGGCACTGCTTGAACAGGACGACCGAGAGTTGGCGATCCATCATTTCAGTCGCAGCCTGACTATTTTTGAGGCAGCCGAGGATCTCTATCACACCGGACTCGTCCATCTTTTGCTGGGGGCAAATCTCGACGCTCGAAATGCGACGCGTGCCAAGCGCCATCTGACCACCGCATTGGAGATTTTTAGAAAACTCGGCGACGGGCCACACACTGCGGCGGCGGCCAAAGAAACTGAACGGATCGAGCACAACGCCCCGGTCGAGTCACCGGGTGCGGAGAAGCGGGCGAACTCGGTCGTATCTCAACTCCTGATGGTCCGTCTAGCGGAGGCAACTGCGACCCGAGAGTTGCTATTTCGTGAATTGGTGGCCGTGCTGCAGCAGGAGAGCAATGCCAAAAGGCTAGTCATTGCCCAGATTAACGATCAGAAGCAGCTTTACCCGTTTATCACACACGGATACTCGCCGCAGGAGAGCAACGAACTTGTCAAAAAGTTTGGCGACGCCCAAAAGGCTCAGGACGAAAAGACGTTTTGTCGTGTGAAGAACATTGCCGTCTTTCCGCTCCGCGGGACGGCGGCGCAACCGGCGTTTTTACTGATCAACCCGCAATCCGGTGCGGTACTCAACGACGATTCCTCACTGCAACCGCTGCTACGTGTCGTCGAACTCGGGATGGATGTTGTTGCGCTTCGCGAAAAAGATAGATCAACGCCGACGGAGCAAGAGGTCAGCCCATACACATCAAATAGCTTGATGCCCGGTTTTATTCATTCGTCACCGGCAATGACGGCACTGGTTGAGGACGTTTACAAGATCCGTTCGTCCGACGTCACAGTTTTGGTAACCGGTGAGTCCGGAACAGGCAAGGAATTGGTCTCACGGGCGATCCACACGCTTTCTAACCGAAAAGACAAGATCTTTGTGCCGTTCAACTGCACGGCCGTGCCAAAGGAACTCGCCGAAGGTCACCTTTTCGGTTACAAAAAAGGAGCTTTTACCGGAGCCGTTCAGGATTCGCCGGGCGTGATAAGGACAGCCGACGGCGGCACGCTCTTTCTGGATGAGGTCGGTGACCTGCCGATCGACGTTCAGCCCAAGCTTTTAAGATTTTTACAGGAAGGCGAGATCCAACCGCTCGGCGATAAACAGCCGATGAAGGTCGATGTGCGGATCATCGCTGCGACCAATATGCCGCTCGAGGAAAAGGTCGCCGACGGAACATTTCGCGAGGACCTATATTATCGGCTCAATGTGATACGGCTCCGCGTACCTCCCTTGCGCGAACGCAGGGCGGAGATTCCGCCCATCGTCAATTACTACATCAACCACTATTCGTCCCGGTTCGGTAAACATAACATCACATTTACGCCGCAGACGGTCGACCTTTTGATGGTGTGTAATTGGGCAGGTAATGTCCGTCAGCTCTGCAATGAGATACAGCGTATCGTCGCCCGTGCAGTCGACAACGAAGTGATAACGCCCGAGCACCTTTCACCGGAGCTAAAGCGGAGTGCGCAACCGCTAACACCGCTTGACCTGCCCGATAACGTCAAGCCGATCGCGTCATATGACGGCGTTTACTCGCCATTTGCCAATATCTCTGCCGGAGGGACGCTTGAAGACGCAGTTTCCGAACTCGAAATGCAGTTGATCAAGGCCTCACTAACTAAGCACAATTGGAATATTTCGCGTGTCGCAAATGAATTGGGCCTGACCCGTCGCGGGCTTTATCTAAAGCTGACCAGATATGGGATCGCGAAAGCAAGCTGAATCGATCGTTAAAGGTCGATACACGCTCCGCGTTTCCAGCGCGTTAGAGACAACTTTTGCCGAAGGTCGCGGTAGACGACTACAGTGACTGTACGGACCGACCTTCGGCCCTCGCGAACGCTCATACAAATACGGTAGTTGAGCCCGGCGACGACCTGGGTTTCGGCTTTTCGTATATTCAATATCGTGATCCGCTTACCGGTATTTTTGCTGCGTGTCCTCACCGCAAATGCGGCCGCTTTCTTGACATTGATGTCGGTGATCGAAGCATTGGCGTAGCCTCCGGTCATAGGTTCGTCCGTTTGGGCCGAAACCGTTGTAAAGGCAGCACTGACGCCAAAAACGAGTGCCAATATAAATGAGCAAAATATTAATTGTCTTTTCACAGAATTCTCCTAACTATTCAATTTCCCGCAATACTTTTAAGTTCGGCAATAATGTCGGGTAAGATATCGACGACGCGGTCGATTTCGGCTTGGGTGTTGTATCTGCCGAGCGAAAACCGGATCGATCCCATCGCCCGACTGTACGGCACTCCCATCGATTGCAGAACGGACGACGACGAACTTTCTTGCGAGTGGCAAGCAGATCCGGTCGAAACGCAGACCCCTGCGACATCTAACCGGGCCATTATCATAGCCCCGTTAATATTTTCGAACGAAATGCTTGAGGTGTTGGGCAAGCGATGCTCGGCCTGATCTGTTCCGTTCCGGAATGCTTTGGGTATCGTCGTCAGGATCCCTTGTTCTAATCGATCCCGCATTTTTTGCACGTGAGCGGTGGCGGGATGTTCAAGCGCCAATTTGGCGGCGGCGCCGATGCCGGCGATCTGGTGAACTGCCTCGGTCCCGGCCCTTCGACCCGATTCCTGGCCGCCGCCGAGCATAACGGCCGGAAGGGCGATGCCGTCGCGAATGTACAAAACCCCTATCCCCTTGGGGCCGTGAAACTTGTGCGCGGCGACGGCCAAGAGATCTATCGAGGCTTTCGTAACGTCGATCGGCACCTTACCGGCGGCATTTACGGCGTCGACGTGAAACAGCGCATTGGAACGCTGTTTTACTCCAAGGCCGATCTGCTCGATCGGAAACAAAACTCCTGTTTCGTTGTTGGCCTGCATTACCGAGACAAGTAATGTTTCGTCGCCGATCTCAGCCAATAGACGCGAAACGTCCATATTGCCATCTGCATCGACCTCGATACGAGTGACGCGATAACCGCGTTTCTCAAGTTCGTCGATCGGTTTTCGAACCGCTTCGTGCTCGACCACCGTCGTGATTATATGCCGCTTTTCCGGCCGCATTTGAGCCGCGCCAAAGATCGCCCAATTGTCAGCCTCTGTACCCGAAGCAGTAAAAACGATCTCGTCGGTTCGCACTGCTCCGACCAACTCGGCGACCTCGGCCCTCGCTTTGTCGACCGCGATTCTCGCTGATCTGCCGATGTTGTGGGCGGAAGACGGGTTTCCGTAGACACCGCGCAGGGCATCGTTCATGACGTCTAAAACTTCCGGTGCGACCGGCGTAGTTGCATTATTATCTAGGTATATCATCAGCTTTATGCGATTCGTCGGCTCAATTATGTCACAATCAGATTCACAATTGCTCGGTGACGATTTACAATAACGCCTGTCGTGAACGCAATCTTTACAATCAGCGAACCAAGCGGACGCACCTGGGAATTCGGTGCAACGCCCGGCCGTATCTATACGATCGGCCGTGCAAAGGAAAATGACATCGTTCTCAATGACCGGCGTGTTTCTCGTAAGCACGCATTCATTGATGCGACCGGCGGGCCATTTAAGCTCGTTGACGGCTACCACGAAAACGGAGAGCTGTTGCGCAGTGTCAACCGGGTTTTTGTAAATGGAGCCGCTCAGATCGAGCGAATACTCGAGTCAGGTGACGTCATAACGATCGGCGAATGTGACCTGACATTTAGGACGCTGTCCGACGGCGCGGCGCAACCGCCAGGCCGGATCGATGTGCCGTCGATAGTGCCCGCCGGGATCAAATATGACGACGCCCCGCTCGGACACCAACAGGTCCAAATGTCCGCCAATGAGATCATTGGGCGACAATCGCATCTATCGATGGAATCGGCGAGTGCGACACCCGAGGAGATCAGGGCACTTAAGCGCAAGGCTATGATGCTCGATCTGCTGTTCGAGATGAGCCGAACGCTGGGTACTGTATTCGACCTTAAGGAGATCTTTGAGAAGGCGACCGATCTCATCTTTCGCGGCACACCCGCGGACCGCGTCGTCGCATTGCTGGCCGACGAGACTGTCGATGGCAAGATACTCGACTACAGCCTTTTTCAGATCGGAGCCAGGACGCGCGATGCTCAGTTTCAAAATCTGACGGACAAATTGACCGTCAGCCGAACGATCACGCAGAAGGTAATGCGTGACCGCGTCGCCCTTTTATCACAGGACGCAAAAACAGACGTTCAGTTTTCGGGGGCTGAATCGATCGTCGCCCAAGGGGTCAGATCGACGATCTGCGCACCACTGATCACGGAATCAAATGTTCACGGCGTGATATATGCTGATCGGCTTGATCCCTTTGCTGCATTTTCGCCTGACCACCTGGAGCTAATTAGCGCCGTTGCTGCGCAGACTGCGGTCACGGTCGAAACCGTCAGGGCACATAAACGTCTGGCCCGCGAAGAGGTCGCCCGTGCAAACTACAGCCGGTTTATGCCGGAATATGTGGTCAAGCAGTTGCTTGAAAACCCCGATTCGTTCAGACTTGGCGGTGTAAATCAAAAGATAACCGTACTTTTTGCGGACATTCGGGGTTTCACGTCGTTTTCAGAAACTGAAAATCCTGAACGTGTAGTGGGGCTGCTCAATCGTTATTTTACGGCAATGACGGAGATCATTTTTGAGTACGGCGGAACTCTAGACAAATACATTGGCGATGGATTGATGGCTATTTTTGGGGCTCCGACAGCGACGCCGACCGACGCGGTAAATGCAGTGAAGGCGGCGGTTGCAATGCAGAAAAGGATGGTCCCGCTCAACGATGAACTGCAGCAAGCAGGCTACTCGCCGGTTCGCGTCGGTATCGGACTGCATACGGGCGTGGCGACGATCGGTTACGTTGGATCTGAACAGCGGTCTGAGTATACAGCCATCGGCGATACGGTCAATCTTGCCGCACGACTCGAACAAAATGCCGTTGGCGGTCAAATATTGATAAGTGAGGCAACCGTTTCGGCCGCCGGCAACATCTTTCCCGTGAAAGGCCTCGAGCCTTTATCGGTCAAGAACCGTCTGCAGCCTGTTGCACTTTTCGAGCTCAATTGGGCTTAAGATAATTGGCAGATATACGGTATTGGGCATATAATTCATATAGTCCGGCGGTGGAGAACATCTGATGTTGAAGATCTCATCTCTAAAAAAACTTGTCACTGATTCTATGGCGATCGATCTTGGTACCTCGAGCACCATTATCGCCGTCAAGGGTCGCGGTGTGGTTGTCGATGAACCCTCGCTCGTCGCGATAAACGAGATGACGGATGAGATCGTCGCATTTGGACTCGAAGCAGCCGAAATGTCCGGGCGCGAGGGGCGGGACGTGATCGTCAAAGCTCCGCTGGTCGGCGGCGTCGTTGCCGATTTTGAACGGACCAAGAAGATGCTCGCCCACTTTGTCAAAAAAGCGAAGACCGGCGGATCGAATATCTCGCTCCAGGCAGTGATGAGTATGGTCTCGGACGTTACGCACGTCGAACAAAGGGCTCTGCACAATGCGGCCGACGAGGCCGGGATAAAAAGGGTCTATATGATGGAAGAGGGCCTCGCAGCGGCATTTGGCGCGGGCATACTTCCGACTGACAAGCGAGCGGCGGCGATCGTCGACATCGGAGCGGGCACGACAAACATAGCGATCATCGCTAAAGGTTCCGTCGTGCATTCGACGTCCGAACGCTATGGCAGTCAGGAGATCAATGAGAGTCTGGCGACACATCTAAGGCGACATCGCGGATTGCAGGTCGGCGAGGAAACGACCGAGCAGCTTAAGACCAATTTCTCATCGGCTTTCTTGCCTGACGATATTTCAAGGGCAATGGAAGTTCGTGGACGCGACGTGCAGACCGGCAGTCCGGCGGCGGTCGAGGTGACGGCGGGTGAGATGTACGCGATCGTCGAGGGGATAGTCCGCCGTATCGCACTTCGCGTCAAGGATACTCTGACGGAACTACGGCCCGAGGTGGCGGCCGACATCTACGATCGCGGAGTGATCCTCACGGGCGGCGGAGCTCTACTCGATGGGATCGATCAGTATCTTAGAGGGTTTATTAATCTGCCGGTAAGCATCGCCGACGAACCGCGATACGCGATCGTCAAGGGACTTGTGAAAATGTTTGAGGACGAAAAACTGCTCGAACGCGTCGCCCGCAATGAGCTTAGCGTTTTACAGAGCGCTGAGATCCCATTTGAAGTTTAGTAGCGAATCGATAGCGAGAAATGCCTCCGAAACACAAGTTTCGGGGGCGTTTTTATGCTATATCCAACGGTAAATATGTAAATCAGCAGCCAGAAATATGGTATTCTTATCGGGTTTAGGCTTAGCCGAGGCCGTTCATCCGGCCTTTTCGAATAATGCAGTTCATCGAATACATATCGGCGATCAGCAGCGTGCGTAATGTCATCGACATTGTGCTCGTTTTTATCATCGTGTATGTCGTTCTGAAGCTGCTCCGCGGTACACGGGCGGTGCCGACCGTTGTCGGAATGGTACTTCTCGGATTGCTATATTGGCTCGCGTCCGTTCAGGGTTTATCAACGCTCGAATTTGTACTGAGATACGCGGTCGTGTACATCGGTATCGCCATCATCGTACTTTTCCAATCCGAGATCCGGCAGGCCCTTATTTATTTCGCCAATCGCTTTCGATTTCCGCTGCTTAGGCGGCAACGCGGCCAGTTTGGCGGCAGTGTCTATGACGAGATCGTCCTGGCGATCACTACGCTTGCGTCCGAAAAGACGGGAGCACTGATCGTCATCGAGAGAAATATCGGATTGCGAAACTTCATCGATGCCGGCGTCCAACTCGACGCGCGTCTGAGCTACGACCTTCTGGTGACGATATTTAATCCGTCAACGCCGCTCCACGACGGCGCGGTTATCATACAGAGCGAGCGACTTGCGGCCGCATCGGTCTTTTTGCCGCTGACCAAAAACCCGGAGATCTCGCGCGACCTCGGTACGCGTCATCGGGCGGCTATCGGCATTACCGAAGGCTCAGACGCGATCTCACTGGTGGTATCAGAGGAGACCGGACTCATAACGTATGTCGAAGCCGGAAACGTCCGGCGCAATCTGGACCCGACAACGCTCAGAAAACTCTTGCTCGAAGCGATGGACATCCCGCTGATCGAACGCAAGAAGGACGCCGCGAATGCCCTTAAAGAAGCCGATACTGAGGTCACAATAGGTTAAAGAACGAATTTCGACAGATGCCGTCCGGAAACGATAAAACTAAAAACAAAGAGCCGCGAAAAGTATTTTTCAGGCATATCCTGCGCAAGATATTTCTCGAGGATTGGGCGTTAAAGCTCGTTGCGCTCGTCATCACGCTGGGGCTTTGGTTTGGCGTAACCGGGCTCAGCACGCCCGCCACCAAGCGCTTTACTGTCCAGCTCGCGCCAAATGTTGCAAATAATGTCGAGATCACCAATAACGCGATCGCCGAGGTCGAGATAGTCGTCAGCGGAGATGAGCGTAAGTTAAAAACGCTGACGAGCTCCGGCCTTGTCGCCGCTCTGGACCTAACATCGACGCCGCCCGGCGACCGTGTCATTTCGCTTACGCCTGAGAATATCTCGGTTGACTTGCCGCTGGGCGTTAAGCTAGATGACATTCAACCGAATCGCATCGCCGTACGGCTCGAGGAGGTCCAAGAGATCGAACTGCCGGTCAAAGCAGATATCGACGGCAAACCGGCAGATGGTTTTGAGATCTATGGCGAATCTGTCATACCGCAAAGGGTCAAGGTGCGTGGGCCTGCGAGCTTTATGAAGACGCTCGATTTTGTACTTACGGACAAAATATCGGTCGAGGGGAGAACGGAGGATTTTACGGCCAGACAGGTTCCGCTTGGCGTTTCAAACACTAAGGCGACTGTGTCGAATACAGTAGTTGACGTCGCATTTCGAATTGGCGAAAAAAGATCTGTCCAGTCATTTATCGTGGCCCCGCCGACATCGTCCGGGCAGACCAAGCGGTATGCGGTCACGTTATTTGCCGCCAGATCCGTACTGTCGAAGATCCGGGCCGCCGAGATCAAGGTCGAGATCGTGAAAAACGCGGACGGCGAGGATGTACCACAAGCGAGCGTGCCAAACGAGTTTTCACATCTGGTCGAGATCAGGTCTGTAAAGGCGAACTAGCGGGGTCACACCGGAAACAGCTCTAAATACTGCCGTATATCGCGCCGCATATCATCGGTGATCTCGTGTTTGGCACGATAGTGCTGTGAACGATAATTTGGCACATACTTTGCCAAACGCCTGTTGAAATCCGCGAACTGCTCCTGTGTATAAAACTCGTCATCATCACCGAAAAGGTAAAATGTCGATGCTGACGGCGGACTATATGCCGCATTAGTATCAAGATCACCCGGAATCCCTCCGCACACGGCGATCACGCCGGCAAGGATCTCAGGATACGTAAATGCAAATCGAAAATTTAGTGCGCACGCTTGAGAAAATCCGTAGATGAATATCTTGCGTTCGTCGATCACGCCATCGGCGGAGAGTTTAGCGATCAGGTCGAGCACGAACTGCTGGTGGAGCCGAATGTGTTCGTCCGGACGGTGGTCTGAAAGCCATCCAAACCCGACGCGGTATCCGTCATCCGTTTGGCGAAAATGCGGATGCGGAGCCTGGATCGACGCGATGACAAAATTCGCGGGTGCGATGAGCCGAGCCTCACGCATCATATATCGCTTGTGAGCACCGTAACCGTGAACGGCGATCAGTAATGGAGCCAAGTCAGCCGCCGACTCTGGTACGTAAAGGTCGTAATAGAGGCTGATCTCTGCCTTAAATGACAGGTCAACCGTTAGATTTTCGTTGGACATAATCTTGGAATTGTCGATCGGCCGCCAAAGCGGGACAGCGATAGACACTTATATCCACTACCCGTCAGCCGAACTGTTATAATACTCGCATTTATGGTCGCATTTATCGAATATATCGACCGCCTGAGCGGTGCCGCGGCCGAAGTCGGGCTGGCAGAAATGCTTGACCGCGTGAGTTTTGTCTTTCTAACGATAACTATTCTGGCGGCCCCGCACTCGATAGCCGCCACCCAGGTCGCCTGGGGTATCGGATTGTTCGCGTTGATCATTCGGTCGGTCATGCGGCCTCGCAAGATCGGCAAATGGCGGCCATTGGTCATTGCACTTTGGGTGTTTTTCGGATGGTCGGTGGTGAGCGCAGTATTCTCATATGAGCCCGCCGTATCGCTGGATCGTCTTCGCGGGCCTGGGCTGATCCTATTCTGCATTTTCGTTATTGGCGTGATCCGAAACATTCAGAGTGCCTATTTTCTGGCATTTGCACTGATCGTTTCGTGTATGGTCAATGTGATAATGACGCCGATCCAGCGGATCATCGGACGAGGCGTCGAGATTCACGGTGTCGCCCCCGACGGGCCATTGGCCAAGTCGGGATTGGGTAACGGCGACACCATTCTCAAGGCAGACGGCAAAAAGCTTTCAGATCCGCAAGCACTTATCGATGCAATCGAGTCCAAAGGGTCGTCGAAAGTCGATTTTCATCGGTCAGATTGGTATTCATCGACCGAGGTTTACAAAAAAGACCTTTTGCCCGGCTCTGACGCCAATTTCCGCCTGGGTGTAAGCACGTCCGGCCCGAGCCATTATTGGCGGATGATGGGGTTTTACAACCACTATACGACCTACGCCGAGGTGCTGCAGTTGATAATGTCGCTACTCTTTGGGTTAATGGTGGCGGCGATCCTAAAGCGTCGAAAAGGCACGCGCCCAACTAACAGCGAACCGCAAACACCGATATCGCGGATATCGTCGCTGTTTACGTCAACGCCATTCTTGATCGCGTCATTTGCGGCGATGTCGGTGGCAATGATAATGACGGTCACACGGGCGTCGCAGTTGTCATTAATGATCTCGGCTCTGTCTATCGGAATGATCTCGATGAGCCGCCGAGCCTTAATAATTGCGGTGCTTGTTGCCATTCCGGTAGGGGCGGCCGGACTATACCTTTTGCAGGAATCGCGAAAAGTCGGGGTTTTTGACTCAACTGACGAATCATCCCAGTATCGCTTGATGATGTGGCGCGACGGTATCAGACTCTGGCAAGCGAGCCCACGAAATGCCGTTTTCGGTGTCGGTATGGACTCGATCCAAAAGCATTGGCAAGAGTGGGATATGTTCGACAAGGGGTGGCAGCATATGGGCCATTTCCACTCTACGCCGGTCCAACTGCTGGCCGAACGCGGCCTTGCGGCATTGATCTTATGGTTGATCGTGCTGGGCATTTACGCCCGTTCGTTATGGAAAGGAATTAGGGCTAATCGCGATGGCGATTGGCGGACGTTCGGTATATTGGCCGGATGTTTTGGCGGTGCCGTCGGCTTTTTTTCAAGCGGCCTTGTCCATTGGAATCTGGGCGATGCCGAGGTTGCAATGGTCTTTTTCCTTCTGATGGGCATCGGCATCCGCACGGTCGAACTTTCAGTCGGAGAATCGCGTATTATCACAAGTTAGTACATTAGGAAACAAAAAAATGAAATTTCATTATCTGCGCTTAAATCTATCAATTTTCGTAATTTTTGCGTTCCTGGTACTTTCGGTGCCGCAATTTGGCTATTCGCAAAATGCGTCAACCAGCACCGCACTGTCGACCGATATCTCGACACAGCTACAGGTGATCGAGACCAAGCTCGAAGCGCGCCGCAAGGAACTCGGGATACCGGGATTATCGCTGGCGATCGTCAAGGACGACAAGGTGATCTACCTCAAGGGTCTCGGGCTAAAAGATTTCGAGGAAAAGATAGCTGTGACGCGGGACACGCAGTTTGCGATCGGTTCCGCAACTAAAGCGTTTACGGCTCTTTCGGTATTGATGTCGCAGGACGAGGGAAAGCTATCGATAGACGATTCGCCCAAAAAATATCTACCGTACTTTAAGATGTTCGATCCGGACACGGACAAGAACATTCTGATACGCGACCTCTTATCGCACTCTTCGGGACTTAACCGGACGGATCTCGCAATGCTCACAGGCCGGCTAAACCGTGCGGAATTGATACAAGTTGCCGCCCAAGCCAGACCGACCGCCAAACTGCGCGAAAAATTTCAATATCAAAACATAATGTACACCGCCGCCGGAGAGATCGTCGCTCAGGCGCAAAAGACGTCTTGGGAAAAGTTCGTGGTTGAGCGCGTCCTGAAACCCCTCGGGATGGAGAACAGCTCGATGTCGATAAAGGAAATGCAGAAGGCCAAAGACTATTCGTACGGCTACGAATACAATTTTGACACAAAGGCCACCGTACGAAAGCCGTTTCGCGGGATCGATCAGGTGGCACCTGCAGGGGCGATCAACTCGAGTGCCCGGGATATGGCCGAATGGTTGAGATTTGTGCTCAACGGCGGAACTGTCGGTGGAAAAAGGCTCGCATCGGAAAGGAGCTTTGCCGAATGGGTCAAACCGCATATGAAGATCGCCGGTTCAACAAGCTATGGATTTGGGTGGTTCCTGCAGGATTGGAACGGCCTCAAGGTCGTCCAGCACGGCGGCAATATAGACGGTTTTAACTCGATGGTGGCAATGATCCCTGAGAAAAAGATCGGCTTTGTATTGCTTACCAATGTGAGTGCGTCGAGCGTAGGCAACGAGCTAATGCAGATAGTTTGGGAAAATCTGATCGGTTTGCCCAAGGTTGACGAGAGCTCCAAACTTCCGGTCAAGACGATGGAAAGGATGGTCGGCAAGTACAGGCTTGCGGTTGCCAATATGGACTTTGAGGTAAAGATCGTCGGCGATGACCTCGTTATGGCAGTGCCCGGACAACCTGAGTACAAACTGCAGCGGACCGCACCGCGGCAATTCAAGATGGTGGGAGCACCCGATGGATTTGCCGTCAAATTCAATCCGGAACAAGGCGATGCGACCGAACTCTATCTGCAGCAGCCGCAGGGAAACTACACACTTCCGCGGCTCAATGCCGGCGTCACGCTGGAGAAAAGTCCGGAAGTGACATCGGGGACGAAGAGCGGCCGAAATGAACTCGTCGGAAAATATACCGTCCCGGGCGGTGGCGTCGAAGTCAGCATCAGCGAGTCAGAGGGCAAACTGACGTTTAACATTCCGGGCCAGCAACCGTATTCTCTTGGTGAAAAGTCTAAGGACGTCTATTCGCTCTCGCCGTTGCCCGATACATACTTTCTAACCGCAAAGCGCGATGCGGGCGGTAAGATCACGAGTGTCGCAATCACCCAACCGGAGGGCGTGTTTGATTTCAAAAAGATCGATGACGCAGGCGAACCCGCGACCACGATAACGACTGATGAACTGATGCAGCAGTCGATCGACGCGATCGGCGGTGAAGCAAATTGGCGAAAGATAACGACGCGTTATACCGAGGCAAATGTCGATCTCGAGAATCAAGGCATCCAGGGCAGGTCGATCAGTTGGGCAAAGGCACCTGATCGTGGGGCGACGAGTATGACGATGACCGCACTCGGCAAGACCATCGCGAGCGGATGGGAATATTATGACGGAAAGGGCGGTCAGGAAATATACACGTTTGCACCTGCTGAAACATACACCGGAAAACGACTTGACGATGCCGCACTGTCGGCCACATTTTACTCACAGCTTGAATGGAAGACACTTTTCAAGAAAGTGACGATCCGAGACAAAGCAAAGGTCGGCGACGAGGAATGCTATGTGGTCGATTTCGAGCCTAATAAAGGTAACAATTTTACTGACTATTATTCGACCAAGACATTTCTGCTGCGGAAACGTATCGGCGTCAGTTCGTCGAGCACCAGCGAACAAAAGACAGCATATTCGGCAACATTTGATGACTATCGAAATGTTGACGGCATAATGCTGCCATTTAAGATGACGAGCTTCAATGCCGGCACCGGCAATGTAGTAACTGTCGTGACGATGTACAAACATAATTTGCCTATGGATGACAAACTGTTTGCACCGCGAAAAGTGAAGTAGTCGTGGCTTATTGGATAGAGTCGATACCGGCGACCGACATCAGGTCCGTAGCATACGCAGGCTCGCTGTGGTCGAAAACCTCGTCGAGTTCCTTTTCGACGCTACCGTGAGTAGAGGGAATTCGTTTGATCATCGGCTCGAAATTGCGAAAATCGTATAGCTCATTATCGAGCAGATGCGAGCCGGTGACATTCGTAAGTGCGGTCATCATCGTCGCGCGGATAAACGGCGTCTCCTTTTCAAGTTCATTGATGAGGCGCTTTACGCGGGCACGTTTCAGATTGGGTTGGGAGCCGCAAAGATTGCAGGGAATGATCGGAAATCCTCGTTCGTCAGAGTATTTCTGGATCTCCTTTTCCTGACAATAGGCGAGCGGGCGAATGATCGTATTGCGGCCATCATCCGAACGCAGGATCGGGGGCATCGCCTTGAGCTGGCCGACGTAGAAAAGATTCATCAGAAAGGTCGCAATGATATCGTCACCGTGATGACCGAGGGCGATCTTAGTGCATCCTTCCTCAACTGCGACCGAATAAAGTATGCCGCGACGCAATCGGGAGCACAGCGAGCAATACGTTTTGCCCTCAGCAATGTGGGACGTCACGATCGAATAGGTATCTTCCTCAACGATGCGATATCTGACTCCGATGCTCTCGAGATAATCGGGCAGAATGTGCTCGGGAAAATCGGGCTGCTTCTGGTCAAGATTGACCGCAAATATCTCGAAATTGACCGGTGCCCGACGCTGTACATCCAGCAATAGGTCGAGCATCGTATAGCTGTCCTTGCCGCCCGAGAGACAGACCATCACCTTATCGCCCTCTTCAATCATCGAAAAATCAGCGATAGCATTGCCCATCTTTTTGAGCAATTTGGTCTTCGTCTTTGTCTCAGTAGTCAACCTTTTACACAGCCTCCGAAAATTATGAATTCTGACACGCTAGCGTCGAAATAACAACCTCAAAATAGTACTAGACACACGCGCAAAAAGTCATCTATTATTTAGTGGACGGGAACAGGGTGTATGTATAAGTGTGGGTTTGGGTGTTTCAAACACTCAAATCTCAGGGTTGCTATTCCTTTCACAAACGGCATTTCAGACGAAATTCTTCAGCGAGGTTTAATAAAAGTATGATCAGAATGGGCAGAAGTTCCAGAACGGAACCCGCAGAATCCAACGATTTTCAGAATCCACCGGCCGCCGATCCGGCATTTCGCTACCAGACCGAGGCACCGGCGGCATCCGGCAGGGCAATATCAGAGAGCGACGCTATGGCCCGTGATATTAAAGAAGGACGCTTGAGCGGTTTTGTCGGCCACGGCACGACACTCACCGGCGAGACCGACTTTCACGCGATGCTGAGAGTTGACGGACATCTGATCGGAACGGTTTCGTCCGAATCCGGAACATTGATCATCGGCACGAATGGTCAGGTCGATGCCAACATAATGGTTGCCGCCGCAATGATCAACGGCACGGTCAACGGTGATATCTATGCGAGCGAAAAGCTACAGCTTGGCCGCACCGCACGCGTGATGGGCAATATTCAGAGCCCGCGTTTGGTGGTCGAGGAAGGCGCGATACTCGAGGGCAGTTGCAGTATGATGAAGGCCCGCGAAATTCAGGAAGAAGAAGTCGCGGCCGCGATCGAACCTAGCCCGGAGACTCCGACCTATCAACAGACCGTCGAGGACGACGCGACGGCCACTTTATTCGCTGAGGACGACGATGACGAGTCAGCGGATGTCGCGACGGCATAAATAGCGATGGTTTTCGAATTGAGCAAGGATAAAACAAAATGCTAAATGAATTTAAGGCCTTTATTGCACGCGGAAACGTACTGGACCTGGCGATCGGCGTCATTATCGGAGCCGCTTTCGGCAAGATCGTGACGACATTTACCGAAGGCATTATTATGCCATTCGTTGGATTAGTGACGGGTGGAGCCGATTTTAAGACCAAGTTTTACGATCTGAGTGGCAAGCTCGGGCCGGGAGCGACGATCGAACAGATCGATGCCGCCGTCAAGGGCGGTGCTCCGCTGTTGCGTTACGGACAGCTCATCAGCGACATCATTACATTTCTGATCGTCGGATTTGTGATGTTTCTGATCGCCAAGGCTGCGATGAATTACTTTACAAAATTGGCAGCCGCGACTCCGGCACCGCCGCAAGAGGCTCTCCTGACCGAGATCCGCGATTTGCTTAAGGAAAAGTAGGATAACGAAGACGGCGGCCGGATAGCCTACGCCGCCGTCGTCAAAACTGATAAACGCCCTCCGGCGTTATACACGCATCCAGTCTGATGTCGTGATCGCCGATATCGTCAATTTCTTCCACCGGCTCGAAAAGGCTCACGCCGACCTTTCGGCAATCGGGCCGGCACCCCGCAAGGAACCCGTCATAAAACCCCTTTCCATACCCCGTTCTATGTCCCGTCACATCAAAACAGAGTAGTGGAACGATCACCAGATCGATCGACTCAGGCTCGACGCTTTCACCGTCCGAAGGCTCTCTGATACCCCAACTGTTTTCGACCAATAATGTCCGGGCGGTAAACGCGATATGCTCTAATTTGCCTGTCCCTAACAGAGTCTTTGGCGCCACAGTTCTAATTGACGGATGTTGGCGCCGGATCCTATCAACTATCAGCGACGTGTCAACCTCGTTGAATTTAGGTATCGAAATGAAGGCGTGCACCGTTCGGACGTCACTCAGATCGACCGCGGCAAAAAAACGACCTGCTATCGAACGGCTTGCTTCGGCGACAGTTTCGGGAGCAAGATCCGCTCTCTTTTTTAGGAACTCCCGACGGAGTTGAGCTTTTTTCATTGACGCAGAGTCGGTTCAGCCCCGTTTCTTTTCCGGACGCAGTTTGTTGGCGACGGCCGTCCTTGGCGTTACCTGATTTGCACGTACCTCTTGGCCGGCGTTGGTGGCATTTGCCGCTTTAGCAGCAGCAAGCATTTTTGATTCGTTGATCGCTTTGAGAGCCGCTTTAGCATTTTTGCTAAGCCTCTTTTTTTCTTTTGGCATAAATTCCTCGTATTAACTTCGCACGATCCATCCGCCGCCGACAACTTCGTCGCCATTATAAAAGATGGTCGCTTGTCCAGGGGTGATCGCCCTCTGCGGTTCATCAAATCGGATCATTGCCCGACTGTCCGGCAATGCCGTTAAGGTCGCCATTGCGGGGTCGTGACGATAGCGGATCTTGACCTCCGCCCGAACCGGTACAGTGGGTTCGTCGAAAGCCACCCAGTTAACACCGCTCGCAATAAACTCGATCGCCTCAAGCTCATTAGCCGCGCCGACGATGATCTGGTTTTTGGCACGTTCGATCTGCACAACGTAAAGTGGTTTTTCATTGGCGATGCCCAGGCCGCGACGCTGCCCGATGGTGTAGCGGTGGATCCCTGAATGAGCTCCGACGGTTTCACCGGCAGTGTTGACGATTGCTCCGCCCTCCGGCATTTCGGATGAGCGCCCTTCGTGCTCTAGATACCGGTCGATAAACTCCGAGTATTTCCCGTCCGGCACAAAGCATATCTCTTGTGACTCCTGCTTTTCGGCCGTATAGAGATCAGCCTCGCGGGCAATGTCCCGAACGTCGCTCTTGAGCATTTCACCGAGCGGAAACAATGAGCGCGACAGTTGCTCCTGATTGAGCTCCCATAGAAAATAGCTCTGATCCTTCCAGTGGTTTTTGCCGCGAAATAATCTATAGCGGTCCGCTGCAGCGTCGTACTCGACCCTGGCGAAATGACCGGTCGCGACCTTTTCGCAGCCGAGCGACATTGCCATCCGGTCTAGCGAAGCAAATTTCAAACGCGAATTGCACGCCACACACGGGATCGGCGTTTCGCCCGATAAATAGCTCTGAACAAAGGGCTCGACCACTGAGCGTTCGAAATCGTCCTCTAGATTTAGGACGTAAAACGGGAAACCCAGCTTTTCAGCGACGCGGCGGGCATCATAAACATCATCTAACGAGCAGCAACGGCTAGGTAGAGGGTCACCGTTTTCGTCCAGATTGATATTGCGGCGCTGATTCCACAACTGCATCGTAAACCCTACGAGTTCGTGCCCCTGCTCCTTCAAGAGCGCAGCTGCCGCCGAACTATCGACACCGCCACTCATTGCAACCGCTATTTTCATTACCCTCACAGTTTATGAGTATAGCGATTAAGGTCAACGTTTTGAAAGCTGTTGTTCTGATAATTTAGGGAAAAAACGGAGTCAACACCTTACGAGTCGCGTCGGCATAGGCTCGTGCTCCCGCCTGATTCGGATGACCGACGGACGCGATTTCACAATATCGGACGGGGTATTTCAGGCCGGTCGATCGTTTTAATTCCGATAACTCACGTCGGCAATCATCACGCCTGCTTTCATAGAGAGAGTCTTCGGAACGACCTTTTCTCCCTAGCCGGAACAGCAGTGTATTTGGTGTTTCGAAACAAGTGTCGGTTGTGATTGGCGTCGGAATAAACACCGCCCGCGAGTTTGTCGATCGGAGATTGAATTTTTCGATCGCCAACCTGAGGTTTCTGTCCGATTCCCTTACCCATATATTAGAGAGCCTGATCACCTTTCGCTTTATCTTATTGAATATGAGCGTCCGCGTCATTACGTTATTTGCCACGGGTTTGAGCGGACGTGGAAATGCCATCGACTCGAGCCAGCCATTAAATACACGACTACCTACCGATACATTTGAAATGATCGGAAAGTACCCGACGATCGCAATGATCGCGTTTGGATTATTTAGAGCGGCGTGCTCCATCAATTCAAACATATCGTCTCGGCAGAATTTTTCGATCAAACCCGGCAATTTTTTCTGATCGCTGAACGGGTTGAGCAATTTTTCGACCGCTATGTCGGTAATACCGCCCGAGATCAGGATCAGATCGGCACCTTTAGGTTTACCGACAGCCCTATATTCATCGGCAGCGACCTCGATCTGTTTCCACATACTTGGAAATCCGACGTTTATTTCCGGATCGTAATAAAACGTCTCTTGCCGTTCCGCTCGTTGGTATGCAAGTGATTCTTCCTTGCGAAACTTGATCGTGGCGCCCGAGTGTGCTTTTACCTTTACATCGACTTTGCGCTTGTTTTGGAAAGCCTCACTGGCCAACCAGTTGGCCGTAAGTGTATATATCTTATCCTTTTCTTCAAGGCCTTGGCCCCAAATGAACGAGTCTCCGATAACCAGCATATTGAGATCGCCGGCCTCGGCAAGCGCTTGCGAAACCGCAGACTTTCCATCAACTAAGAGCATTGCCGACGCAAGTCCGAGGGCCTTTAGAAAATGTCTGCGAGATATGTTCATCTTTATCGGTATTATACCAATAAAGTTTTTGTCCGCATCCGCTCGATCTAATGATTGCGAAATCGGCGTTTGGTATGTTAAATTCTTGAAACTATGATTCCGCTGAGCCGCTAATTTAACCGCAATAGTTGCGCCGATCCGTTCGCCATCACGTATTCGGATAGGTATTTCCCGCACTTGCCGTGTGATCAAAGTCTGCTCGTATTACGAGGTTTATGTCTGCTGACCGCAAATCTCCGCCTTTGGAGACCTTAGATAATTCATTTTGGGCGATCTTGCTTGAAGCGGTGCGCGGTTCGAGCAGGGACCTTACCGTTGGCCCGATCGGGCTCGCAATACTTCTGCTCGCGGTTCCGATGATCCTCGAGATGTTGATGGAAAGCACCTTTGCGATCGTCGACATCTTCTTTGTGGCCAAACTTGGGGCGGATGCCGTCGCGATCGTCGGCCTGACCGAGTCGGTCCTGGCACTCATATATGCGATGGCGTTCGGGTTAGCGATCGGCGCGACGGCGACCGTTGCACGCCGCATAGGCGAAAACAACCCGGAGGCGGCAGCAAAGTCTGCGGCTCACGTGATCTACCTCGGTGTGATAACGTCGGTCGCGATCAGTATGATCGGCATCGTATTTGCACCGCAGATACTAACGCTCTTAGGCGCCAAACCGCACCTGCTCGAAGAAGGATCGCGATTTATGCGGATCATGCTCGGCGGTAACGCGGTCGTGATCTTCATTTTTTTGCTGAATGCGATATTTCGCGGGGCGGGCGACGCGGCGATCGCGATGCGTGTGCTTATTTTGGCAAACGGCCTGAATATCGTACTTTCGCCGTGCTTTATCTTTGGCGTTGGATTCTTTCCCGAACTAGGAGTGACGGGTGCCGCCGTCGGAACTACGATCGGCCGCGGGATCGGAGTCGCGTATGCGGCGTGGCGTCTGTTCAGGCCCGGCGGGCGGGTGCACGTCGGTCGCGAAGCCTGGCGCCTTGATCCGAGCCTGTTGTGGAAACTCCTGAAATTGTCGTCCACTGCGGTCTTTCAGCTTTTGGTGGCGACGGCGAGTTGGACGGCGCTGATGCCGATAATCGCGGGATTCGGCGAGGTGGCGATCGCCGGATACGTAATCGCCCTGCGCGTGGTGATGTTTGCATTGCTGCCCGCTCTCGGGCTTAGCAATGCCGCCGCGACAATGGTCGGACAGAATCTGGGTGCGCGCAAACCGGAGCGCGCGGAGGCGGCGGTGTGGAAAGCAGGTTGGTTCAACGCCGCATTCTATTTTTTGATCGGTGTGATATTTTGGCTGTTTTCTCACGCAATTATCGGAATATTTACGACTGAGCCCGACGTATTGCGATACGGTACGTCGGCTCTGCACATCATCGCCTATGGATTTGCGTTTTACGGACTTGGGATGGTCCTCGAAACGGCGTTTAATGGCGCCGGCGACACGCGGACGCCGACCTACCTAAATCTGTTGATATTCTGGATCTTTGAGATACCGCTTGCTTATCTTTTGGCATATCGATTTGAAATGGGGCCTGACGGCGTTTTTTGGGCGATCACGCTTGCATTCTCACTACTTGCGATCGCCAGCGGACTTCTATTTCGGCGTGGAAATTGGAAGGAGAAGGTGGTTTAAGTCCGCCGTGTCTGCGTCATATCCGCCAAGGCGTCTCTAATGTAGAATTTGTCTATGTCCCAGATCGATTTTCCGGATCCGCTCACATACGATTATCCCTCGTGGATGATCATCGGCCAATTTATGTATCCGGCCGGCGGAATTGTGCATTTTGGCGGGCGGTTGACCGCAGAGAATGTCGTACGGGCCTACCGAATGGGAATATTCCCCTGGTACACGGAAGGCATCCCGTTGCCGTGGCATTGCCCTGACCTGCGAGCGATCATCGAGTTTGACGAGTTGAGGATATCGCGAAGCTTGGCAAAGATCCGCCGCGGCAGTGAATTGCGTTTTACGATAGATCAAGATTTCCCCGCGGTTATTCGCGAATGTAAGCGAGCGTTTCGGCCGGGTCAGCAAGGCACTTGGATAACACCTGATTTCGTAAGGGTTTACACCGAACTTCATCTTGCGGGGATAGCTCATAGTGTGGAAGCGTGGGATGCCGAAGACAATCTGGTCGGCGGGCTTTACGGCATCGACGCCGGCGGCGTATTTTGCGGAGAATCGATGTTTTACAAATCGCCTAACGCCTCAAAACTCGCACTATTGCACCTCATCGACCACCTCAGCGATCGCGGTTCGAACTGGCTTGACGCTCAGGTGATGACGCCGCATATGCAGGCACTCGGTGCGATTGACATTGACCGTGAGGATTTTTTGGATAAACTCAAAGCAACGCAGTTACAGAACCTGACTATTTTCTAATATGCCGCATCGCGAACGCCAAAATATTCGTCCCGGTCAACGAGTCGCTATCGTCCTCAAACAGGACCAGCGAACCGGCAAACAAACCGTCGGTATGGTGAAAGATCTGCTGACCAATTCCCCAAATCATCCGCACGGTATCAAGGTGAGATTGACGGACGGTCAGGTCGGGCGGGTGCAAAAAATTATCGAATAAACGTCCCGGCACTTTGCGTCCTTAGCGGCTTTGCGTGAAAATCCTTTCAATATGGCAAATACTTTCTTGATCTACGGAGCAAACGGTTATACCGGTGAATTGATCACGAGGTTTGCGGCGGAGCGTGGTCTGAAGCCGATACTTGCGGGGCGTAATGAGGCGAAGATATCCGACTTGGCTGGTAAGTACGGCTTTGAGCATCGTGCATTTTCGCTCGATGACACCGCAAAGCTCGATGCGGCTTTGCAGGAGGTCGATATGGTTTTGCATTGTGCGGGGCCGTTTTCGATCACGAGTTTGCCGATGGTCAAGGCGTGTCTGCGAAACCGCAAGCACTACACCGACATCACCGGTGAGATCAGCGTATTTGAAACGTGTGCGGCGATGGACAAAAAGGCACAAGAAGCCGGTGTGATGATAATGCCGGGCGTGGGTTTTGACGTGGTGCCGAGCGATAGCCTTGCCGTGCATCTCAAGAATCGTTTGCCGTCGGCGACGCATCTTTCACTGGCATTTTACGGTATGGGAAGGCTGTCGCACGGAACCGCCGCAACGATGACGATGAATGTCGGCAATGGCGGCGCGATCCGCAAGGACGGTAAGATCACGCCCGTTCCGGCGGCGTGGAAAACTCGTGAGATCGATTTTGGCGAGGTGACAAAGACCGGCGTCACTATTCCCTGGGGCGATGTCGCGACCGCGTACTACTCGACCGGCATACCGAATATCGAGGTGTTTACGATCGTCCCAGCGTCTAATCTTAAGATGCTCAAAATGAGCCGCTATATTGGCTGGCTACTAGCTACGGGACCGCTTCAACGCTATCTGCAGGGCAAAATTCCGGCCGGTGGCCCGAGTGACGCGGAGCGCGCTAAAGGCGGAACGTTGCTTTGGGGTGAGGCATCGGACGCCGACGGGAACAAGGTCGAATCACGCTTGCAAGGCCCTGAGGGATATACGATAACCGCCATCGCGGCGCTCAATATCGCCGAAAAGATTCTCGCCGGCAACTTCGCGCCCGGCTATCAAACCCCGGCCAAAGCCTACGGCGCCAATCTGATCCTCGAGATAGAAGGCACCGCCCGCCAGGATGTTTAATTCCTCGATTTTGGCACTTCCCTCGCCCTCAATTCCTGAATAAGCGGAGGATTTTCAGGGCTGAGGGTGAAATAGACCTCGATATTTAGGTTTTCGGCCTCGATTATGAATCGTCCGCGAAGCCCATTTTCGGGGATCATTTCGCGGACGGTAACTATCTTACCGGCCTTTGCCCAAAGCTCGGCATAATCCTTTTTCAAAAGGTCTATCGGATGGTCCGGGAAGAAATTCTCGGCAAATATCCCGCTGTTTTCGGCGCTGTCCCACGCCGGGATGACCTTTAGTATTTCGGCTTTTCGCTGGGCCAGTATGCTTGAGACCGGAAGTTGTCGGGGCTTGAGGTCGGCGGTTTTGACCATGAGGTCGAGCACCTGCAGATTGACGTTGCCGAGGCTCGCGTACGTTACATTGCCGAATGCCACGACGCCGATGCCGTATTCCGGCAAGATCCGCCATTGACTGCCAAATCCGGGCAGCCCGCCGCTGTGGCCAATGTAGGTACGGCCGTCGCAATCGCGTAGCCAGGCGAGGCCATACGTGTAAGCACCCGCGGTCGCGCAGACTCGTCCGCCGGGATATGTGAAATTCAGATTCAGCCCGTTGAATCGCCACGGATGATGCATCTCGCGGACGGAGGCACGCCCCACCGGGCCGGTCTCGGCGGCATTTGACGGCGGCCAGGCGCTCAGATGAAACGCCATATATTTGCTGAATTCATCGATCGACGAGATCATACCGCCCATCGCTCCCCACGAACCGTCCGGCGTGTCGTGCAGCAGCGTTTCTTCGTTCCAGCGTTCACGCTCCCAACGGTAGCCGTGAGCGAGCTTGTCAGGAGCAACATTGGCGTATTCCCATTCCGAGGTCGTCATCCCGAGCGGCCGCCAGATGTTTTCGCGAATGTACTGCTGATACGGTTTGCCCGAAACCTTAGTGATGATGCGGCCGAGCAGAGCAAAGCCCAGATTGGCGTATTCATAGGCAATCCCCGGCGGGTTTGAAAATGAAACCTGCTTTTTTAGAAGCTCGGACAGATCCTTGTCAGTATCGGCTAGTTGGCGGTCACCCCACGGGTTGTCCTCGGGAAAACCGGCTCCGTGTGACAGCAGTTGGCGGATCGTGATCGGCCTGGAGTCCGCGGTCGGGTATTTCAGGCCTTTCATCTCGGGCACGTAGAGATGCGCCGGATCGTCGAGCCGTAGCTTGCCGTCGTCGCGCAGTTTGAGGATCGCCATCGCCGTAAAGCTCTTGCTCATCGACGCGATCCGAAACAATGACTGTGACGTTACAGGCGTCTTTTTTTCAATATCCGTATAGCCGTCGTTGCCCGCAAAAACGAGTTTGCCATCGACCACGATGCCGAATGCAATGCCGGGGAAATGATTTTTGGCCGCGTGATCCTTATAGATCTTTTCGATCGCCGGAAAGGTCTGCTTTATCTTGTCCAACCTCGCGGGGTCGCTAAACTCCGCCGATTTGTACGACTGATCAAACGTGACCTGGCCGAGGACGGATAGACACAAGACAAGGATAAGGATCGCGCTCTGGATGGTTTTCATTTGGTTTGCTCCGAAAAGGTTCTCTCACAAAATATCAGAGCCGACCGCTAAAGCAAACCTGACGAACCTAACGGGAACTCCGGGTGTGTTATCGCCGGCGGCGAGAAATGTATAGTGTGAACATTTCGAAATGTCATCGTCGATTAAGGCGCGGTCCGCCGGTCAATTGGTTTTACCCAGAATGTCGCGGTTTTGTGAATGAGTTGATCATCAAAAAGCCCTCTTTTGCGGGCAAAAAAAGGCGGCGATCTCGTCTGCGAGATCGCCGCTGATCGGTCGGAATGGATGTTTTAGAGCCTAGGGTGTGTCGACTCGCTTGCCAGGGACGAGTTTGATCTGTTTGAGGGCAGTACCCGTCCATTCGTAAAAATAGTTTCCGCACTTTACCCTGTCGTCGTCGAGACCGCCACCTGGAAAGCCCGTTAGGATGACGAGGCGGCTGGTTGCCTTGGAATAGATCGGGCCGGCATCTTCATCGCCCAGGCCCGGAGCATCCTTTGGCAGTCCGTTTTCGGGAAGCGCACAAAAGCCAAATCCGACGCCGGCAAACTCCTTGGGAAAGAAAACCCGCCCGTTGCGGGCATCAATTATTGCCCACTGCGAACAGTTCGTCCCACATCCCCAACCAGTGAGCACATAGTGGCCGGCAAAATTCACACCGCCCTTGGCGGCATTTCGCAGATTAGTGCGAAACATTCGCGCGTCCTTATGACTCTTGAGATCGACCGTGATCACGCGTTTTTTGTCAGTAGCGGACTTGTACTGAGAGAATGTGGGCAATTTCTGCCCTTGTGCGATGGAGCTTAGAGAAAAAGCGACTACCGCTAACACTATCAACTGACTTAATTTCATATTATCCGAAGGCTCGCCTATACGTCGAGATTCTTAACGTCGAGAGCATTGTCCTCGATAAACTTGCGTCGGGGTTCGACCTGATCGCCCATCAGCACAGTAAAGATACCGTCGGTCTCGATGGCGTCTTCGATACGGACCTGGAGCATCGTTCGCTTTTCGGGATCCATAGTGGTCTCCCATAGCTGTTCGGGATTCATCTCACCAAGACCTTTATAACGCTGGATGGTCAGATCTTTTTTGGCCATCGTCATTACCTTTTCAAGCAGCTCTTCGCGACTTGTCAGGGTCTCGCTCTTGCCGTTTTCGCCGAGCACGAATGGCCCGGAGAAATCTGCGTCGAGCACTCGTTTGAGCTCGATCGCCTTTTGAAACTCGACAAAGCTTGCGAGATTCCAGTCGACCTTGAGCGTCTGGCCATTTGGATAAATGACGTGAATTTCGAGCAAGCCGTGCTCGGTGTCGCCGCCAAGTTCGGCGTTGTAGCCCGCATCGATCAGCTTACCTTCGATCTCTGCCATCATTTCCTGTTCGCCAAAGACCTTTCGGAGGCGAACTTGATTTTTGGTAAGGACGCCGTCTGTCCCGGCAAATGCGTCGAGCAAGAGGTCAGCAAGCTTGCGGTCATTAAACAATCGACGAGCGACACGGTCAGCGTAGTTCCCGAATTCGGTCGTCTGCTCGAGAGCCTTTGACAGCTCGCGGCCCTCGACCGCGCGTCCGTTAGACGTGATCTGAGATTCGCCGGTCGCCATCCGCATAAGGTAGCGAAACATCATCTTCTCGTCCTTGATGTACTCTTCCTTTTTACCGCGTTTGACCTTATATAGTGGCGGTTGGGCGATGTAAACGTAACCGTTCTCCAGCAATTCGGGCATCTGGCGGTAAAAGAACGTGAGCAACAAAGTGCGGATATGGCTGCCGTCTACATCGGCGTCGGTCATCAGACAGATCTTGTGATAACGCAGTTTATTGATGTCAAAATCTTCTTTGCCGATACCGGTACCGAGCGCCGTGATCAGAGCTTTGATCTCGCCGGAGCCGAGTATCTTGTCAAAGCGGGCTTTTTCCACATTGAGGATCTTACCCTTGAGCGGTAAAACGGCCTGATTCTTACGATCACGGCCCTGCTTGGCCGACCCTCCTGCGGAATCACCCTCAACTATATAGATCTCTGACAATGCCGGATCTTTTTCCTGACAATCCGCAAGCTTGCCGGGCAATGTCGATGTCCCAAGTGCAGATTTGCGGACTATCTCGCGGGCCTTACGGGCAGCATCGCGGGCGCGGGCGGCATCGACTGCCTTACCGACAATCTTTTTCGCGACATTCGGATTTTGCTCAAAAAACTCGCCGAGCTTTTCGTTCAAAAATGATTCGACCGGGCCTTTGACCGGCGAGTTCAGCTTGCCCTTTGTCTGTCCTTCGAATTGCGGTTGCGGGATCTTGACCGAGATGACAGCTACCAAGCCCTCGCGGACGTCGTCGCCGGTGAGCGTGACCTTAGCGTTTTTTACCATACCCGAGGATTCGGCGTAGGCGTTGATGGTCCGCGTGATCGCTCCGCGAAAACCGGAGAGATGCGTTCCACCGTCGACGGTGTTGATGTTGTTTGCAAACGAAAAGATCTTTTCGTCGTAGCTGTCGTTGTACTGCATCGACACCTCGATCGACAGTTCGTCCGCAACGACCTCAAAGTACAACGGTTCTTCGTGAAGCAGCGTCTTGTTTCGATTAAGGTGCTTTACAAATTCGGCAATGCCGCCTTTGTAATAAAACTCGTGTGATTTCTCCGGGTCTTCGCGCTCATCCTTGATATGGATACGGATGCCCTTATTCAAAAACGCTTTTTCGCGAAGTCGCTCAGACAGTTTTTCAAAGCTATAAACGGTCGTTTCGAAAATGCTGGAATCCGGTCGGAATGTGATCTTGGTACCGCGTTTTGAGGTTGTACCCGTCTGCTTGAGCGAGGCGACCGGAATGCCGGCCTCGAACTCCATCTCGTGCGTTTTGCCATCGCGCCAGATCTCCAGACGCAAATATTCGCTTAGAAAGTTGACGCAGCTCACGCCGACGCCGTGCAGGCCGCCCGAGACCTTGTACGAATTTGAGTCGAACTTGCCACCGGCGTGCAAGATGGTCATCACAACTTCGGCGGCGGAACGGCCCTCTTGCTTGTGGATGTCCGTCGGAATGCCACGGCCGTTGTCGATGACCGTTACCGAGTTGTCGATGTGGATCGTGACCTCGATGGTGTCGCAATAACCCGCCAGGGCCTCATCGACCGAGTTATCGACGACCTCGTATACCAAGTGATGAAGTCCGATCTCACTTGTTGAGCCGATATACATCGCCGGGCGTTTCCGCACGGCATCACGGCCCTCAAGGACGGTGATCGAATCTGCACCGTAATCTGTCTTTGCTTTAGCCAATTTTATTAAACCTCTCGAATAGATGCCTGTAACATATTTGGCCGAAGAACCTCTACAAATCCAGTATCCGGCGGACACTGAGTAGGAGAAAATTCTCCAGCCTGATAGAAAAGGGAATTATAGCATTTTTCGACCATTTGTGACAGCGTTTCAGACGCGCAAACGCTTTGATTTCATCGCCTTTCAGCTACGCCCTCGCGCACATCGAAAATGCACGCGCCAGTCCCAAAGCGTTCGACAAAACTCTCTTTCGAAGTGGTGACAAAGGTCTGAGTTTTGCCGTCGAGGTAATCTAGCAATTGGCCGATCCGGCGATAATCGAGTTCGGCATCAATGTCATCGAGCATATACAGCGGATATTCTCCTCGGGTGGCGTGAAAAACTGCGATGCCGGCAAGCTGAAGCAGCAAAAGGGCACTTCGCTGTTGGCCCGACGACCCAAATCGGCGAATATCGTGACCGTCGAAGCTTACCGCCAGATCATCACGATGCGTTCCGATAAGCGCGTGCCCCGCCGCCAGTTCGGCCTGCACGCGCAGAGCCAATCGGTCAGTTATCAGCGCCTGATAGTCCGCGAGATCGCCCTTGTCTTCGAGTGACGACAGATACCGGATCGTCAACTCTTCGCGCCCAAACAGCTTTTTTTCAAGCACCTCATTTATCCGCTCAACAAATCGTAAACGCGCACGATGGATCCGCGTTGCCAGCATCGCCAACTGTTCATTCCAAGGCGCGAGAAGCGCCGAGGCCTTGTCCAGCGAATAATCACTGTCACGAGCGTTTGCAAGCAGCGAGTTCTTTTGCCTTACCACACGATTGTAATCCGTGAACGTCTGCACGAAGGGCGGATGGAGCGATACGATCCCACCGTCAAGAAATCGGCGCCTCGCATCAGGCACGCCGCGTATCATCTCGAGTTCGTCGGCGTTAAAGACAACGACGTGCATTTGGCCTAGGTAACGTTGGACGGTCTCCTTTTTATCGTTGATCGAGAGATTTTTGGTATTCCCCTCGATAGCGACTTGTAGCTTTCGGGTTATCTCAGGCGATTCACGGACCATTCCGGAAACGACTGCCAGACTTTCGCCGAAGCGTATGGCGTCCGTGAGTTTAGGTGTCTTAAATGATTTGGTCAGGCCGCAAAGATAAATGGCCTCAAGCCAATTGGTCTTTCCGTGGCCGTTGTCACCCGCGAAGATATTGAGTCCGTTACTGAATGAGATTTTCCCGTTGAGATTGCGAAAATTGAGGATTTCGAGAGATTCGAGCAGCATTTTTGCAATTTTAACATTTATACCGGATGCCGTCTTTGATCCGCGGTTTGAGCCGATAACGTATTTTATTGAAATCCGACGGGAATAACACTTTATTTTAAAGGATGTTAAATTTTTTTTAACATTACTTTGTGTGCAATAAAATATCCCGATGCAGTTACTAAAAATACTTCTACTCATTGCTCTCCTAATGACGCCGGCTTTGGCTCAAAATAGTTTACGGGAGGGCGACCTATCGCCCCAGTTTGCCGCACCAGGAATTAAAGATTCGTTTTTTGATCTTTCCGCAATGCGCGATTCCGTCGTGCTTCTGACATTTTGGTCTACAAAGTGCGAAATCTGCCGAAGTGAGATACCTCAACTCAACCGCTTTAAGAAGCGGTTTGAAGGCCGCCCCGTCGAGTTTATTGCGGTGACAATGGAAGACGAGTCGCGAGTTGAGCCGTTTCTGCGATCGAATAAATTCGATTTTTCGATCATACCGAATGGGTTTGGGATCGTATTGCAGTACGCCGACCGTGACAGACAAGGACGCGTCGATATGGGCTTTCCGGCTTATTATCTCATCGACCGCAGCGGCAAAGTTGCATATCGATCGAGCGGCTGGGACAAGGTGTCCACAATGGAGTCAAAGATCGATCAATTGCTCGCTTCAAATTAAAATCTCAACTAAATTTTTCGTCGAACCTGATGGTGACAGCTCTCTCCGGCGACCGGCGCCGGGGGCGTCTAACGCATTCGAGGAGCTCTCGGGCAGAAAACTGCTTCGAAATCGTTTGTCTGCGCGTTCGATTTGGGGTATATTTTTGAATTGCCTCAATTGCGGAGAGGTAGCCTAATTGGTAAGGCAGTAGTCTTGAAAACTACCGCGAGTGATCGCTTGCAGGTTCGAGTCCTGTCCTCTCCGCCACCTATTTTCCCTTTTTACAAACAATTATTTTGCACACACTGCCACCAAGTGTCGACTAGCGCGCGGTATTACACAAAAATTACGGTCGATCGGGGTATTTTTCTTGATTTGCTACGGCGTTATGGTATAGCCTAGTGCAAACTGAATGATGGTTCATTCATAAGCTGCACTATGTCCCGAACAAACCGGAGCGGTCAATCCGCAAAAACTGTAGTCATCGATAAACGCGAGGCGATTCTGCGCGCCGCGACCAAGGTTTTTGCCGTTAAGGGCTATTTTAACTCGAAGGTGTCCGATATTGCGGGTGAAGCCGGGATAGCCGACGGAACCGTCTATCTATATTTTAAGAGCAAAGAAGAGGTTCTGCATTCGATCTTTGACCGTGCGATGAGCGAATTTATCGAGGAAGGTAAGCGAGAGATCAGCGGCATTGCATCGCCCGAGCAACGAATCCGAAAGATAGCTCAGCTTCACTTGGAGAAATTGGGTTCGGACCGCGATATGGCGATCGTCTTTCAGGTGGAACTTAGGGGCTCGACAAAGTTTATGCAGGAGTTTTCGGCCGCCGGATTTAGCGATTATCTAGACATCATCCGGCAGACGATCGAGGACGGGCAACAGGCAGGGACCCTTCGCAGCGACATCAAGCCGATCATTTGCGCCAAGATACTGTACGGAGCACTCGACGAGATGGTAACCAACTGGATACTGTCGAAAAGATCTTATCCGCTCACACCGATGGCTGATGAGGTTTTAAAAATATTCTTCGGGGGGGTGATGAGCGGATGACCGACGAAAAGGTTTCGACTTCGCCGGTTTCGCGCGGAATTCCGCTCAACCCGGACGAACCACACACGCTTGCCGATCTGTTCCTGCTGTCGGCCAAAAGGTTCGATCTGCCCGACGCTCTAAATTTCAGAGCGGACGGAAAGTGGAATTCGATCTCGGCGGTCACGATGGTCGAGCGGTCGGAGAATATTGCCTTAGGCCTGTATTCGCTCGGGCTCGTAAAAGGAGACAGGGCAGCCATTCTTGCGGCAAATTCTCCGGAATGGACGCTGTCAGATGCGGGCTGCCAGTTTGGCGGATATGTCGATGTCCCCATCTACACGACGCTGACGCCGGAATCAGTAGGCTACATTATCAATGATTCGCAGGCCCGAGTGGTCTTTATTCAGGACGTCGCGATGTTTGAACGGATCCGCGACGCGATCGCCGCGTGCCCGTCGATCGAAAAGCTCATATTTTTCGACAGCACGGGTGTCGATCACGAAATGGCGATGGCTCTCACCGAACTCGAATCTGCCGGAGCGATGTTACGTTTGGCGGAGCCCGACCTCTCGGGATCGCTGCGTAAGGCGGTAAGCCCAGATGACATTGCGACATTGATCTATACGAGCGGCACGACCGGCGAGCCGAAGGGCGTGATGCTCACCCATTCGAACCTGATCTCAAATACGATCGACGCTAGCGAGCATTTTGAGCTCTCGGGGCACGACATTTCGCTCTCTGTGCTACCACTATCACACGTTTTTGAACGCACCGGAATGTACATTTACATACTCTCCGGTTTAGGCGTCTACTTTGCAGAATCGATTGAAAAGGTCCCCGAGAATCTGAAAGAGGTCAGGCCTACGATCTTTATCGGAGTTCCGCGAATTTTTGAAAAGGTCTATGAAAAAGCTCGGCTCTCTGCCGCACGATCGAGTCCAATACGCGAAAAAATCTTTGACTGGGCAATCGAGATCGCAAAGGAATTTGCGCTTGCAAATGAAAATGGCATTCCGGTAAGTATGGCGCTTGCGGCCAAACATCGATTAGCCGACAAGATCGTCTATGCTAAGATGCGTGATTTTTTTGGCGGTCGGCTTAGGTTTTGCATTACGGGCGGTGCCGCACTTTCGGACGATATCCAATTGATCTTTACAGGCGCAGGGATATCGATAATGCAGGGTTACGGCCTGACCGAGACCTCGCCGGTGATCTCATCCAATAATCCGATCGATCATCGTCTGGGTACTGTCGGTAAACCGATCCGCAATGTCGGCATCAGGATCGCCGAGGACGGTGAGATCGAGGCTCGCGGGCCGGGCATAATGCTTGGCTACTACAATAAGGAAAAAGAGACGCGGGACGTTTTTACTGATGACGGGTGGTTTAGAACCGGCGATATTGGACGTCTGGACGCTGACGGATTCTTGGAGATCACGGACCGAAAAAAGGAACTATTTAAGACCTCGGGTGGTAAGTATATTGCCCCGACCCACATCGAACAGATGATCAAACATTCGCGCTTTGTAAATCAAGTCGTACTTGTCGGCAATGAGCGGCGTTTTCCTGCGGCACTGATCGTACCCAATTTTGAAATGCTCGAGTCGTATGCTCACCTCAAGGAACTCGATCTTAAGACTCCCGCAGATTTCTGCCAAAACGCCCGCATCCGTAATCTCTTCGAACGCCAAATCGCAACGGTAACTGAGGGATTGGCTCAGTTCGAAAAGGTTAAGAAATTTATCTTGTTGGAAAATGAATTAACGGTCGACGGAGGCGAATTGACGCCAACGATGAAGTTAAAGCGTCGCGTCGTCGATGAAAAATATCGTGAGCTGATCGACGAAATGTACGCCGACCAGTCATAACTCTAATAGAGTATGCTTGACCCTAGCCCGCCCGTCATACTGCTCAGGCCTGTTCGGGCGGCACCGGTCACGACCTCGAGGATAGTTTGGCCAATACTCTTTTTGGCCTTATCAACCTCAATGATGTCGTAGGGCTCGAGCATAATGTCCTTTTGCTGGCCTTTCTTTATCTGATCGTAGTTTGCGGCGATCACCTCTCGCTCTTTCGAGTTCGGTTTTAGCCTGTAGATCTTGATATCCTTGGTCTTGGCCTCGCGTCGTACACCGCCGATCTTGGCAATAGCCTCGGTCAACGTCATTCCGCCCTCTTTTAGATAAACACCCTGCGGGGCAACGACCTCGCCGGTAACATAAACCGGTGATGCCTTTTGCACGACGATGACATCGCCGGGATAGATTATCGGATTTGCCTCTTCTTTACCTAGTTTAACGCTGCTTAGGCTAAACATTCGCGACGGCACGTCAGTCGCATCACCGCCGGTCATTTTCCAGTCGCTATCATCGTTTCCGTCTGAGCACAGCGGAGCCCGTGTGCGAAAGACCTGTATCATTCCGCCCGCTTCATCCTTAACACCGCCTGAGACAGCGAGTATCTCCACAAGAGTGGCCTTTCTCATCAAGGTGATCTCCTGCGGTTTATTTACCTCGCCGTAGATTGTAGCCGGCGGACGACTCTTGCGCTCGGTTACGCGGACGCTGATCTGGGGATTTCTGAGGTACTTAGCCAACAATGCGCTAATGTCGGTGCGCAACTCGCGTTCGGAGCGACATTTGGCAACAACCGGTTTGTCGAAGAAAGGGACTTCGATCTTGCCGTCCTCGTCGACGGTAGCAACAAAGTCGAACTGCGGCTCGCCGAGAACTTTACCGGTGATCTCATCGCCGGGGCCGACCATATATCCTTTCGGTATGGCGGTATCGGTCGGCGTTGCCTGAGCAAACGCTATCTGCGACAAACCCAAGATCATTACCGAGACAAATAAAAACGCACCTTTCATTAAAAATCCTCACAAAACGACTGCCGCTAAAGAATAACCTACAAAATTGCGCTATTCAACCGTTTTTCGGCGTAGCCACTGAGATATTGGATGAGTATTTTGCATTGACAGTTGCGCTGTCGTCAAAGTAATTTCAGAATAAAATAACCGGTTAGCGATTTTGGTAAGGTAAATGAATCAAGACGATCAGATAAGTGAGAATTTTTGGTTCCTGCGGCGTCCGCTTCAGTTTTTGGCGGACGTGGTGGTTTTATGCGTGGCGTTCTTTATCGCCTATCTTCCGGCCGTCAACATTCAGCTCGGCGAGTATTATGTCGAGACCGCTCTTCACCAGTTACCATTTGTTGTCCTTGTACAGCTTTCGACATTGTTTCTGGTCGGGGCTTACTCCATCATATGGCGGTACGTCAGTATCGAAGACATTAAAGTATTTTTGAAAGCAGCGGCGATCTCGGGTGCCGTTCTGATCATTTTCCGGTTCGTCTTGATGTTCACCAATTTTAACTGGTGGCAGGTGCCGATCTCGGTGATCCTGATCGATACGATGATGGCGTTTGGCGGTTTGCTCGCTCTGCGTATCACGCGCCGTTTCGTGTACGAACTCGACGAAAAGAATCGGACATATTCGGGACGGAAACGCGGTAAGCAAAAGCCGACACTGCTCGTCGGCGCCGGGCGAATGGGGGCGACGCTTGCAAAGGAAATGCTGGGCCGTGCGGACGCTGAGCTTGAAATACGCGGTTTTGTCGACGACGATCCGCGTAAGCGAGGCGGAAGCGTTAGCGGCGTCAAAGTGCTGGGGACAACGCGCGACCTGCCGCGGCTTGTAGATGAGTTAAATATCAAACAGGTTGTGCTCGCGATCGATCAGGCACAGGGCAAAGAGATCCGCCGGATAATGGATGTCTGCAGTGCGATACCGGTCAAGGCACAAATTGTTCCGAGCCTCAACGAGATAGCCCACGGCCGAGTCTCGGTCAGCCGCATTCGCGACGTACAGATCGAGGATCTGCTCGGCCGCGATCCGATCGAACTCGACGATCAAAATCTTCACGAATTTTTATCCGGCAAGACCGTAATGGTGACCGGCGCGGGCGGCTCCATCGGGTCCGAGCTGGTCAGACAGATAACGAATTACGCTCCAAAGCAGATCTTACTGGTCGAACGGGCCGAGTTTTTCCTCTTTCAGATCGGCCGCGAACTTACCAACACATACTCTGACGCTAACTTTGTACCGCTCATCGCTGATATCGGTGATGAACCGCGAATGAGAGACATCTTCGCCAAATACCGCCCGGAGGTCATTTTTCACGCCGCAGCCCATAAGCACGTGCCTTTGATGGAAGTGAACTCTTCTGAGGCGATCAAGAACAATGTCTTTGCGACCAGAAAACTGGGCGAGCTGGCGGGCGAATTCGGCGCGGCTGATTTCGTTATGATCTCGACCGACAAAGCGGTCAATCCGACCTCGGTGATGGGAGCGTCAAAGCGAATTGCCGAGATCGTGATCCAGGATTTGAAGCATTCATTTCCGACTCATTATATTGCCGTCAGGTTCGGTAACGTACTCGGATCGGCCGGATCGGTGGTGCCCATCTTTCGCGAACAGATCGAGAAGGGCGAATCGATCACCGTCACCGACAAGGAAATGACGCGGTACTTTATGACGATCCCCGAGGCATCGCAACTTGTTCTGCAGGCCGGTGCACTCGGTGAGGGCGGCGAAATATTCATACTCGATATGGGGCAACCGGTCAAGATACTTGACCTCGCCGAGGATATGATTCGCCTGTCCGGTTTGACGCCGTACGAGGACATCGACATTCAATTTACCGGTATCCGTAAAGGCGAAAAGCTGTTCGAGGAACTCGAGATAACAGGTGAAAACCTTTTGAAGACTCGGCATCCCAAGATCTTTATCGGCAAGATCGCTACATATTCGCGGCCTGAGGTCGAGAATATTCTCCGAGAGTTCAGAAACGCTGTCGAAGTACAAAGCGAATTTCGTATTCGAACCATCTTTAACGAGTTTTTGCCCGAGGCGACGATCACACAGATCGATCCGGGTGGCGGCGACAAGTTTTTTACGCAAGCTCAACTCGGTACGGCCGAGAAATAGAAATCAATGGCAATTTTGGTAACAGGCGGGGCAGGCTACATCGGCAGCATCGCGGTCGATGATCTGAAAGCTCGCGGCGAGGATGTCGTCGTTGTGGACAATCTGGTTTACGGCCATCGCGAGGCGGTCGATGCCGATGTTCCCTTTTATCACGGTAATATTGGCAACCGCGACCTTCTAAACCGCATTTTTGCGGAGAACGATATTGAGGCCTGTATGCACTTTTCGGCATACGCCTACGTCGGCGAATCAGTCGAAAAGCCGCAGAAGTACTTCGAGAACAACTATGTTCAGACTCTGAGCCTGCTTGACGACCTGGTCGCCAAGGGTATTAAGAAATTCATTTTTTCGTCTACCTGTGCGACCTTTGGTGAGCCGCAGTATCTACCTATCGACGAAGCACATCCACAATCGCCGACAAATCCGTACGGCTGGACCAAATTTATGGTCGAGCGGACGCTGTCGGCGTACGAAAATGCATACGGCCTGAGCTTTGTCGCCCTTCGATACTTTAACGCCGCCGGTGCGACCGCGACTCGCGGAGAAGATCACTTTCCCGAAACCCATCTGATCCCACTTGCTCTTTACGCTGCCGGAGGCCGCATTCCGCACGTGTCGATCTTCGGCAACGATTACGATACGCCGGACGGGACCGCGATCCGTGATTACATACACGTTTCCGACCTCTCAAGCGCTCATATGTCAGCACTGGATCATTTGCGAGCCAATAATGAGTCCGAATTTATAAACCTTGGTAACGGAAATGGCTATTCGGTAAACGACGTGATCGAAACTGCCGGACGAGTTACGCAACGACCGATCAAGACGGTTATCGCTCCGCGGCGGGCGGGTGACCCTTCGAGATTGATCGCGAACGCCGCCAAGGCTCGTAGGGTCTTAGGTTGGGAACCGCGATTTCCAACGCTTGAAACAATTATCGAGAGTGCTTGGGCGTGGTACAGTGCAAATACAGCGGGTTACTCCGGCACGACCCGTTAACGATTGTAATAGATCAGAGGATGGTTTTATGTCAGACGCTAAAGTTTTGAAAAATCGCATCTCCCGAAAGGCAGCAAGCTTCACCGAATCGGTCATCCGCGAGATGACCCGCGAGGCGGTCAAATATGGTGCGGTCAATCTGGGACAAGGTTTCCCCGATTTTGCCGCCCCTGAGGACATCAAGCAAAAGGCTATGGAAGCGATCGCCGCGGACTATAACCAATACGCGATCACGTGGGGCGTTAAGAGCTTTCGCGACGCGATCGCCAAAAAAACAATGTGGTTTCTCGGGCTCGATCTCGACCCTGAGACTGAGATCACGGTCACTTGCGGATCGACCGAAGGGATGATCGCAGCGATGATGGCGACGGTAGATCCCGGCGAAGAGGTCGTGGTATTCGAACCGTTTTACGAAAACTACGCACCCGACGCTATTCTCTCGGGCGCAATACCACGCCACGTGTCGCTGTATCGAACTGATAACGGATTTATATTTGACCGCGAAGAGCTAAAGGCGGCCTTTAACCATAAAACAAAGGCGATCATCATCTGTAATCCGAATAATCCGACCGGAAAGGTCTTTACACACGACGAGTTGGTGTTCATCGCCGATCTCTGTAAAGAACACGACACGCTGTGCTTTACCGACGAGATCTACGAACACATTATCTACGGCATCGACGAGAATGACCCACAGTCTCACCACTGTATGGCCAATATCGACGGAATGCGTGAGCGAACAGTCGTCGTAAATTCACTCTCAAAGACCTACTCAGTCACGGGTTGGCGCGTCGGTTACTGTATCGCTCCGCCGGATATTACATCTGCGATCAGAAAAGTGCACGATTTTCTGACGGTCGGGGCGGCCAATCCACTGCAGCACGCTGGTGCGTATGCACTCGGGCTACCGCCAAGTTACTATCAAGGCCTGCAAACTGAGTATCTCCGCAAACGTGACTTTATCGTACCGGTGCTCAAGGATGTCGGATTTAAGTGTGATTTGCCGGATGGGGCGTATTACGTAATGGCCGATATTTCCAATTTCGGTTTTGCCAACGATATCGAATTTACCAAACACCTCATTCGCGAGATCGGCGTCGCGGTCGTTCCTGGATCGTCCTTCTATCACGAAGCCTCGATGGGAGCTCAAATGGTGAGATTTTGCTTCTGCAAAAAGGACGAGACGCTCGAGGCAGCGGCAGAGCGATTGATCAAATTGCGGAAGGGTTGATCAGTGCTCAAACCGCGACAATTGTCTTAATTATCCTGTTGCCGCCGAATCACGTCTTTGGCGAGTTCGTTGGCACGACTGCTGTAGTCGCGGGCATCTTCCATCAGCTTTCGATAATTTTCGCTTCGTGTTTTGAACTCTTCTTTTACCTTTTCGCGCATCTTCACGTCTTTCGGGTCATAACTGTCGCGGAGAAGGCGCGCAGCCTGCCGATAGTTTTCAAATGCCTCTAGTTGCCTCTTTAGAGCCTCTTCTTTTAATCGCAGATACTCACGGTAGTCGTCATTGATCTGCATTTCCTGTGCCTTTTGGATCTTTTCGACAGCAGCCTTGCCAAAGGCAGTGCCGTCATTGATCAGATACAGCACCTCGTCAGCTATCTTTTTTGCGGACTCAACATCGTTCTTTTCCATGGCGGCCTTGAGGTCTTCGCGTTTCCCTTCATTTTGCTGATAGAGAACCTTGATCTTTGTCAGATCCTTGTTAGCATCAACTACGATCAGAGCGGCATCAGCGGTCTCGTCCAACGGGCTTATGATGCTTATTCCGCCCGAACGCCGACAAGATGTCAGAGCAAACCCCAAGATTACCGCCACGGCCACGGTCAGGCACAATCTTAGGTTCGCTTTTGTTAGCTGTATGTACAATTATTTACGAGATAAATTTTATGCCCGGATTGCCGCTTTTCCGCCATATAAACCCGTCAAGGACATAATGCGTCAATTGCGGAAGAGCGAGCAACGGTACGAGCCACATCTTGAGGCCGCCCCAATTCCAGTCGCCACCGAAGAGCCATTGTTTTTCGTGCCAAACGCCGCGATGCCAGAATAGCTCCTCGATATACGCGAGAGCCCAAAGCGTGGCCAGAAACACTAGCCAATTTGACGATAAAGTGCGATAGACCGGCCCGGCAGTTTCGCGTTTCATACGGGCGTAAAGATATATGAGTGCGAAATATGGCACGCCGTGAATAAGAATATTGGTCACGGTGAACGCATAGTCCGAATTGAAATACACGATCCCGACGTACCAACAAATGGCAGTCGTTGCCACAACGATGTCTTTGCCTATATTCAGAAATCCGACTATGACGTATTGGTACACCGACTTGACGGCATAGACCGTCAACGCCGCCAGGTAGATCGGGAATAGTACTGTTTCGACTATCGTGGGCAAGCGAATGAAATCGTTTTGAACAAACCACTCAAAGTTTCGCGGCAGTTGCGTCATCCAGTACGCGAGCGGATAAACGCTTGCGAGATAGACTGCCGACGCATCGACCCACCAAGTCCAACGCTCGGTCTCGCCCAGCTTTCGCCGATAGAGATTGACCCAGCCGTACTGCTGCCGGACAAAATGAAACACCGCGATCGCCGCCAGCACTTTCCAAAATACAAGTTCGCCCTCGGAATACAGAGCGACGCCGAAGGCATAGCCAAATATCGGGACAAGTGTGTACAACCAGAACCGACGCTTAAATTCCCCTTTATCAAAATAGACACGAAAACTGGTCGACCAAACGTGTGCGACGTCAATCAGCAACACCGCCGAAACCCAAGTCCACTCAGGCGAATCACTATTAACGATCCCCATCTGCCAACCGATGGCCAAAAGTAAGAGCGACAAAACCGCGCTCCCCAAAAAGACCGCGAGATCAGTATTGCGTGAGAACAGCCAGCGATCCGAACCGTCCAAACCTTGGGTCACCGATGGCTGTCCGACGGGCTGATGCAAACTAATATCGATCTCTGAAACTTGTTGCATTTCTATGCGATTTTAAGTCGTGGTCGCCAAAACGGCCTTTGCTGCGCGCAATCCATGATAAAACGCTTCTTCAAAAAGTGCGACGCCGCTGAGGTCGGTATGGGCAAAATGGATGTTGCGGTACGGCTTCACAGCTTTTTCGCGGATGCCGCTCCAGATGAAGTTGGGACGTGGGCTGATCATCGCGTGCCCCCAACGCATAATGTCGATCCGGGTTGTGAGCTCGTAAATATCGCTGTGCGCTCGTGAAAGGTCGGTAAGGCAAACGTCGGCGAGCTGTTTCCAGTCGTAATCGAAAAGCTTGGTCCGACCGTCCTTTTCGTGACACATCGGATAATAGTAGGTCAGTACCGTCGGACCATAATCGATGCCTTTTTGGTGAGTTGCCGTCACGTACCCGAGCGATGGGCTCTCATACAATACATTGTCCCAAGAAAGCGGAAAATCCTTTGCAAATCGCGGCTTTGGCCGATCTTTTAAGAATAGATTGGCGACGAACCACGCATTGTGCTGAAACTCGCCGGCGGCAAACGGTGCGTCATCGCGAAAACCTCTAATTAGGTATGGAGCCGAAAACATCGGCGACGCATAGATCACCTTTTCGCAATGAATACCGCGAAGATCATTACCATCCAGGCAGATGACATCGACGCCTTTGTCGGTCGGGGTGATCGAAACTGCCATTTGGGAACGCCGGATGTGGTCCTTTGCACTTTCGGCAAAATGATGGACAAATTGGCCATTGCCCTCGGGAACTGTAATGAACGGCTGCGACTCGACCCCGCTCTTTCGAACTCGCGAACAAAAATAGAACAGACCGACCCACGCGGACGCCTGATCGGCCTTTAGACCATAGTCGTCGCGCGTTGCATAGTCGCAATACCAATAGAGCCGCTCTGAGGTAAATCCGTTTTGCCGTAGCCAATCGGCAAATGAGATCCTGTCGAGCGAGGTCACGCTCGGGTCATCTGAGCAACCCTCGAGCGGGACCACAAAAGCACGCCTTCCACCGGCATCGCGCCAACTGACCCATTCGTCGATTCGCCGTTGAAACTCGGCGAACTGACGTTTATCTTCCTCGTCGGCACCGACGGCCAGATAAAGGCCTTCGTACCAGCGGCCTTTGTAGTAAAGGCGTTCCTCCGGCTCACGACACAGAAACTGTTCCTTGACGACGACCTCGCCCTGAGCGTCACGGCCATCAGTTAGCAACATCTCATCCAGCAGCGAGATAAGTTCCGTATTTTCCTGAAACGGCACAGGCAGATAATGTGCGGCCCAAGGGTAACTGACCGGTTCGCCCTTGCCGCTTATAGATGTGCCGCCGACATCCTTTTCAAGTTCGAGGAGAACAAAATCGTTGAAGTGTTGCTTTTTAAGTTTCCAAGCGGCCGAGAGACCGGCAATGCCGCCGCCGATGATCGCTACCTTTTTTGTTTCCCAATTACCGGACGGCACATCAAAGGTTCGGTTTTCGCGCAAGATATGCCCTAGCGCAAAGGACTGGCCGACGATTCCCCCTTCAGGGAACACTCGCGGTTGATCTAACCGGCACGCCGCAAATGCGAACGGTGCACCCAGAAACATTGTCAGCAACTCACGGCGGTTAAGATTCATTGCTCAAAACGGCGCCACTCAGCCTCGTAGTAGCGGACCAGCGATTGGTTATCAAGGCGGTTGATCTCGAGCTCTTCGTTCGGCATTGAGGTGTCGGCTGGAAATTCAAAAAGTGACGCGAACGTGTCGCTGTTCAGGAAGCGTAACTCGATTCCGGGCCGGAGCGACTGGGGTTTTTCAAACGGTTGGAGTTTTACGAGAGCAAAGCCCCAGATGCCAAAGCTCGGGACAGTTGTCTGATAGGGTCTGACCGTATAGCCACTTGCCTCGAGCGTCTTGACCACACACCAAAATGACTTGCGTGCGATCAGTGGTGAGGTAGTCTGTATCACCACGGAGGAGTCAGGCCGAAGCTTCTGTTTGAGAAGATTGTAAAACCTCGTCGTATACAGTTTCCCGAGCGCAAAATTGTTAGGGTCGGGGAAATCGACGATCGCTATGTCGAACGGTTCGGCTTGCACACTGTCCAGCCAGACAAATGCGTCGGCATTCGTCACGTGGACGCGCGGATCATCCAGCGAGTGTTTGTTAAGTTCACCGAGTGCCGGGACTGCGGCCGAGACCTTAGTCATATCCGGGTCAAGATCGACTAGCTGAATAAATTCGACAGACGGATATTTTAATATTTCGCGGACGGCAAGTCCGTCGCCGCCGCCGAGAACCAAGACGCGGCGTGGATCACCCGTAAAGGATGCAAATGCCGGATGCACGAGAGCCTCGTGATAACGATATTCGTCAAACGAATTAAATTGCAGATTGCCGTTTAGAAACAGTGCGTAGCCCGTTTTCCCTTTTGTCACAACTATCCGTTGGTAGGTCGAGCTTTTTGCGTAAATGATGTTATCAACGAACAGTGCATCCTCGGCAAGTGTGGTCAGGCGGTCCGCTTTGATAAACGCAATGGCCAACAATGCGAGTATCACGAAGCCCTTGACCCGCATTATCGTGACGTTTCTCTTCAGCAAAGGCAGCAGAAGCCACGTCCCCCAAATGCCGACGGCCGCATTGAGCATTCCAAAGAGCAACGAGGTACGGGTAAGGCCCAATTTCGGCACAAAAAATATGGGGAAAAGCAGAGATGCGGCTAATGCACCGATGTAGTCAAACGCCAAGACTCGAGAGATCAGGTCCTTAAAATCCATTTCGTCCTGCAGGATCCGCATCAGTAGCGGAATCTCGAGGCCGACCAATGTGCCGATAATAAATACGACGGAGTAGAGAACTACGGAGAAATACGAGAGATTGGCAAACGTAAGGAACAACAGCGGTGCTGAAAATCCACCGATGACGGCCACCGCAAGTTCGATATCAATGAACTTCTCGGCAATGTGCTTATCAATAAATCGAGAAAGCCACGAGCCGACGCCCATCGCGAATAGATATATGCCGATAATCAGCGAAAACTGTGTGACCGAATCGCCCAGGACATAGCTTGAGAGCGTCCCGGCAAGCAGCTCATAGATGAGTCCGCAGGTGGCAATGACAAAGACATTTAGAAAAAGCAGCGGAGCACGTTTCATACAAACGGAAAATTAATAGCGGAAAACGGAAAACGAAATAAACCTCGGTCATTTTCCATCTTCCACTTTCCGCTGTGTGTAGATCAGTTGCCCTGAATTGCGGCCGAGATGATCATTGCTACGCCGATGATAATTGCTCCGATGATGATCGCGAGCGACGTATTCTGATCTTCTTCGATCTCCTTTTTGACCGAAAATGGCGAAACTACAACCACAATTATAAAAGCGATTGCAAACACGATCAATCCGATCGCGACAAAGATCACTGTAGTCGTAAGAACAGGCAAAAGTTCTTCAAGCTTGACGACCAAACCGAGAAACGGGGCGATCGATAAAAGACTCATCATCATTTTCCTCCACGAAATCCTGAATAAAAGAACGGCACTCCCAAGCGCGATTTGCTGCCTGAATTAGCCAACTCCCAGCCGAACCACGCCGCCGAGGAGTATGCCAGCAGTACACCGACACCAAAGACAATATAGAGCTTTTTCCACATATATTTTCCTTGCTATTAATCCGAATCGTCCGAATCATCTGAGCCGCTTGCGGCTGCCGTCCCGAACATACTGTCCTTCCAACGACTCGATTCAAAGCTAAACTTTCTGAACAACCCGAGCAACGGCATTATCGCCAAAACAAAAAGTGCGCAGCAGAAATTGACGCCACGGTTCACGCTTTGCTCGACCTTTACCGCGACCGGCATTTGAACCTGCCAGTTTTGCCAGGTCCCCTCGACACGGAGCGTATATTTGCCGGCGGGCAATGATGAAAGCGTGGCATCATTCGTCGTTCCGCCTTCGCTCCAAGGGCCGTCACTGTCGCTGCCGGTATAGTATTCGACCGGGACATTGACCGACTCGACTTCCTGACTCTGATCATTGATCAGGTCCACGTCGAGGTCGGCCCAAGAATTGCTTACATTGGCCCCGGCCGTGATCTTAACGTTTTGATTTCCCTTCAGGTCAAACGGTTGACTGAAGACCGCCTGTCCAGCGGTCGCGTTTGCCATCGGCGGCAGAACGAGTTCTTGATTAAGGACGGTTTTAGTTAATCCCGTCAGCGGTATCATAAATATCGCTACGACGAATAACGCTAAAAGCGGCAACGCACCCCAGGTGTAGTAAAATCGGCCGGTGAACGGCTGATTGGGGGCGACACCCCAGGGCTTTGGAAGGTCGGTGACACCAAATGCCTTTTCGACCTCTTGGTTCGTCATATACGTGCCGACGGACCAGTTGATCTCATTCTCGGATGCTTCACGAGATAGCATCATCGGTGCGGCGACAAAATCGGTCGCTTGAACCCTCTCGCCCTGCTCGACGCGCCAATAGAATTCACCTTTGACGTACTCAACTACGGCCGGTGCATCCTGAAATATCTTAAATGCCGAGCCGTTGTATTTAGCGACGCTGCCGGGGCCGATGTATGCCACATCGACGTCGGCCGCGTTGACGGACTCCACAAAGTTCCAGTGATTATCCGAATGTACAAGCCATCGGAATCCGATCATCGGATTGTAAAGCAGATACTCGTGCCAGTAATATGTCTCGCCCTCGATCGTAACGCTGCGAACCGTCGCTCCGATTATCTTGAATTTTACGTCTCCCGGAAAAGTGCCTTCTGCTCCGATGGGCGCGACAAAGACCGGTGCATTCGGCAAGGGCGTTAACGCTTTGAGATAGGACAACTTGCCCTGATTAACGTCGAGTAGCGAATCACAGTTTGGACAAGTAACGCGTTCGGTTATGTCCGGCGCTAATAATTCGAGCGGGCCGCCGCATTTAGGACATCCCATCGCGGCGGTCGAAATGCGCCGAGCTTCGCGTTCGACCGGTTTGGCGTCGCCAAGCCCGATCTCGGCAAGCGTGACCTGTGTTCCTAGAAAGACCCAGGGCGGATCCATACTATAGTCGATCGTTGCAAAAGCGTTGTTTTTGCCGGCCAGATCCGCGTATTCAAACTTTTCACCGGGTTCAAGCTTGTACGGTATCTCGCCTTCGGCGGCGGCGAACGTGCCGCGGCCCTTTTCCTGCACCATCAGCGGCGTCGGATTGGGGATCTCAGCCACATTCTGGCCAAGCTGCAGGCCATTGAACGACGGAAGCACAGATCCCTCCGGAAGCGGCTGATAGAACGTCAGATAAAACTTGCCCTGAGCCTCGGCCAGCCAACCGACCCAGCCATTTGAGAAGGTCGCGTACCACTCATCCCAAAATCCACCCAATTCGTGCCGAAGTTGTGCACGGCCGGTGAGTTCAAACTTGTTGCCGTTAAACGTTCCTTTCAGGCCGAGTTTCAGCGGGGACTGCGAGTCTGCGATCTCTGCCACCTTGCCGAGATCCTCAAGCGCGCGATCCGTACGGGAGATCGCAGAACGGCAAAACGGACAAACGACCACGATCGTCGAACCCGCCTTAAACTCGATCGGTCCTGCACAAGACGGGCAGTTTGCCTGGAGTGTGCTCACGCTTCACCTCCCGCGGTTACTTGTCTGATAGCTGTGTTTTGGACCGGCATTTCACCTCGGTCGATCTTTGTCACCGACACGTGTTCAGCTCCCAACATCGACTTGAGATTATCTTCCCAGTCCCATTCGGGGCGCGTTCGGCAGCAATAGAGATTGAATGTAGCGGTGCCGTATTCCGGGTAGGTGTGACACGCCAGATGTGACTCGGTCAATGCGATCATCCCCGTCACGCCGCCCTCGCCGGGAAACTTATGCCAGACCGAACCAACAGATCGTAACCCGAGATCAGACATCACCCGATCGAAAAGTGCGCGTATAACGACCTCGTCGCGAAGCGTATCTGCCTCGCAACCAAAAGCCTCGATCAACCATTCAGTTCCAACGATCATCGGTTCACACCAAAATGTACGTTATTGTTTACCCAATGTTCTGAACAATCAGCAATATCCCAGCGTAATAGTTCATCAAGTGAGAAGTGTATCGAAAAGAACTATAGCTAATTTTTTGCTTTTTGTCATTCCTTTTATGGCGATTGGTGTCGGACTATCGTCGTGTTCGTCGTCGGGAACAGCTCCGGCCAAACAGGTAACGGTAAGCTACACGTTGCCAAAAGTCGTAGGAAACATTCCCGGTGACGACATTAGCGAAAGCAGCGGACTTGCCGCCTCAAAATGCTCGCCGAATATATTTTGGACCCACAACGACTCCGGCAATGCCGCGATTCTTTATGCTCTTGATGAGACCGGCGCTCGGAGGGGAATATGGAAGGTGGCGGGCGCCGAAAACACAGACTGGGAAGACATAGCCGAGTTTAAGGATCGAAACGGCAAATGCTTTTTGTATATAGGCGATATTGGGGATAACGATTCAACGCGACGCGAACATTTCATCTATCGCGTTCGCGAACCGGACATCGGAGTTAGGCCCGGTTCGGCGTCCGGAACAGAGCCAAGCGCCACAGCAATAGCCGAACACCTGCGTTTCTCATACCCGGACGGACGGCACGATGGCGAATCGCTGCTCGTCCACCCATCGACCGGCGATATTTATGTAATAACTAAGCGCGTGGACGGACCCGCCGGAGTCTATCGCATAAGGCCCACATTCGATTCGGCGACGACCATCATCGCCGAGCGTTTGTCAGATATTAAGGTGCCGGCCATTCCCAACGGCCTGATCACCGGGGGCGACATATCGCCTGATGGAAAACGGGTGATCCTATGTGATTACGCTCGTGCTTATGAATATCGCCTGCCGGACGATTCCGCAAATTTTGATGATATTTGGAAGCAGAGTCCTGAGCCTGTCGACATCGGTGACCGATTAGCGGGTGAAGCTGTTTGTTACAGCGCGGATGGCAGATCGATATTTGCGACAAGCGAGCGAGCGGGATCGCCCTTTATTCGGGTCGATAGCGTCGCAAAATAGAAACGACGGAACTTTGCAGGTTCCGCCGTAATAGATGATCTAAGCCAATATTATTGTGTGATCGTGAACTTCTCTTCGTTCTTGATCAACTGACCGCCGACGCGATCCTTGATCTCGACCCGGATATTATAGTTGCCGGTCGGCATATTCATCGTCGGCAACAGACGGGCCAGCGTCAGACGCTGTCCAGAGTCACTCAGACCTGACCAGTCCTCATCCTGCCGCAACACCTCTTTGCCGTCCTTTGTAAGCACATATGTCACGTCAACTGCCGGCCGCAGCGTCGTCTGATCGATCTCGGCATTGTATACCTGAAGATAGATGCCGACCTCTTGTCCCTGCTTGTACATTCCGCCAAGATTAGGGATGACCTTAGAGTTTCCGATCACAAACATTTGACCGATGTCACGTTCGTTGGTCGAACGCAGTTTTGACGTAAGGACGAGCGACGAGGTCGACAATTTCTTTTCATCGTACCGCGGGACTGTAAAGCCCATATTCACGATACCCTTGTTGCCGGTACCAACGTCGCGGACGACGACATCGACCTTATATGTTCCGGGTGTAAGTGCGATCGCCTTTTGGTAAACAGACTTCCGATCCATCGCGTCCGCAAGTTCGATCGCGGTAGCGTTGGTGACGACCGAATCTTCGAAAATGCCCGACCGCTTTCCGGAGACGGCGGTGATACGGCCAAAGATATTCATTCGGGCCGTTTCGAGGCCGCCGATCTGCTCGAATTTAAGTTCGCGATTGCTGGTCTGCACGGTGAACGCCGTAATGATACGGTCATCCGACTGGCGGAAGAAGTCTACGCGCAGGTCGAACTGCAGCGGATTATTGTCGATCACAGGCGAATCGGTCAGCGAACTCTGGAGATCACTGAATTTGACTGCCGGCGGCCGCATCAATCCGGTCATTACCTCGAGACGGCGGAATGGAGAATCCTGTTCGCGATAAAAATTGTTTCCCGCGTTGCGGTCATTGCCCGAGATCCGGTCGCCCTTATCGGACATACCTAATTGCTCTGCCGTCGTCATACCCGCACCCGGCACCATAAGCAAAGCGTCCTTTTCGTTGGCATTACGCGCCATACGATATTCGCCGGTTCCCGTAGGATCGACAAACTCGATCTCGAGGCCGTCACCTACGCCGTCAAGATGGCGATAGAACCAGATCTCGAATGGATATGTGGTAGTCGAACCGCCACCCTCGTAGCTCGGGCGATCGTACGATCCGCCTGACGGGTGCGATTCGACCGAGTCGGGCTTGCCCCAGGCAATGTAAACGCGGCCTCGATCAGTTTTCCATCCCGGAATACCTGATGCGAACTTTTCATTGGAGTATGCGATCCGCTCATAATACTCTTCGCGGTATTCGTTTTCTTCGGTGTCCGGATTGGGGTCGCGGCGACGCCAAAACTGCTCGATAAAGTTCTCACGTTCTTCATCGGTCACAAGTGCGTTAAAGGCTTTCTTTTCCTCTTTGGTAATGATGTAGGCAACATCATTGTTGATCCATTTTTTATAAGCCTCTTTTAATTCGGGTTTGACGTTACGTGCCTTGTCCGTGACATCCTGACTTGGCTTATTTTTGTCGGGCGGTTGGGCGATAGCCACTATGGCCGCAAGCGACATTAACACGAATGTCAGCAAAAAACTCTGTGAAAACCTGACTCTTGTCATATAACGTAAAACTCCCAAAAAATGACCGGCCAACAGCCGGGAGGTCAACCAAAATTGTATCAATACAGATTCTAGACAGTAATCCTTATTTACACAAGATGAAAAATCTATGTGGCGGGTTGCTTAACTAGCCGTTTCATCGGATGTTTGGCGCTTTTTGCCGAAGAACCACGCGATAAATATCGATACGATGTACAGACCCATCATCGGCGTGGCAAACAGCATCATATTAGGAATGTCACCAGTTGGCGATACGACCGCCGCAACGATGAGTATTACGACGAGGGAGATCTTCCAACTGCGGATAAGCAATCCGGCAGAAATAATGCCGATCCGGGCGAGAACGTACGAGATGGCCGGCATCTGAAAGATCAGTCCCATCGCGAGCATTATGATCGTGATGAAGTCTAGATAATCACTGGCCTTAAGCAACAATTGGAAATCACCGCCGCCAAGCCCGAGCAAATAGCGGGCCGCCGGCGGGAATAGTATGTAATACGCAAATGCGGCCCCCAGCACAAATGAAATGGTAGATAGACCGATGAACGGCGTCACGTATGACCGCTCGTGCTTGTACAAAGCCGGCGAAATGAACATCCATACTTGCCATAGGAGCAGCGGCACCGAGAATGCGATCGCGGCATAGAGTGAAACTGTAACAAACAGTGTGAACTGCTCGGTTGCGGTCGTCACCGTCATGCGCTCATCGGCATTCGGCTTATCCTTGGCAAACTCGTCAAATTCGACCGGAAGTCGCACCCCCTTCGGGACCACGGCATTGTTTGTGATAAGCGGCTCGGTCGTAAAAAGCCCAAGCTTTCCCTCACTATCGCGCTCCACTTGTGACAGAACGGAAGCGCCCGGAGCGACAACCGTAGCACCTAACTTGGTCGAACGGTCAAAGATATAACGCCCACCGTCGCCCTCTTTGATTTCGCTAAGCGGCAACAGCTTTTCTTCGCCGGTCACACCTCTGATCGGCAATTCCCTGCGGGCCGCCTCGGAAAGTGCCTGTCGTATCGGCACGCTCAAAAAATCGTATATGCGGTCTGAAACAAACCAACATAGCGTAAACGCCACTACGATAATGATGACTGAACTTACAAGCCGTTTGCGCAGTTCGTCCAAATGCTCGAGAAAGGACATATTGGTCGCGCGCTCGTGTACTTGGTTTGATTCGATCTCGTCCATTTATTGATTACAGCCAGTTCTGCTTATCGTTCGGATCGTCCGACGACGACATTTCACCGGATGCCGTTTGTGATGGGATTTCGGAAACAAAAGAAGCGGGGTCAACCTCTTTTATCTCCGGAGGCTTGATCGGATCGGCGGCTGTCGAACTCGGATTCAGGATCGTATTCCCTCTCGCGACCGGCGACGGCTCGTCGTCGTCCAACCTGAAGGCCTTGGCTTCATCCTCAAAGTTGACCTCTCGCTCCCACGTTTGTTTGAATTCGTTCGTGGTATTCCGAAATTCGGATGTTATCTTGCCGATCTTACGGGCGATCTCGGGCAATCTTCGTGGCCCAAGAAAGATAAGGGCGATTACACCGATCAGCATCAGTTCGGACGTTCCGATCGATTCGAGAATGAACAAATACACTTAAGTTACCTCTAAATACATCCCACTGTACGCGCTGACCGAACCGATCACTCGTGAATCCGGCATCTGCCGCACAAAGTCAGACGCATTGGTGGATCCCATACTTATTAGCAATCCGCCCGCTGTCTGAGGATCAAATAACGCACTCTGCATCCCTGAGGATACCGAATCGTAGAATACAACAGTTTCGCCAACGTACACCCTATTGTTCGTGTCGCCGCGGGTGAGCATTCCCCGCGAGATCAGTTCGAGAACGTCCGGCAGAAGCGGAACACTCTCAGAATCAATATTTAGCGTCACTTCGCTACCCTTTGCCATCTCGTACGCGTGGCCCAAAAGCCCAAAGCCGGTCACATCCGTACAGGCGTTGGCTCCGACCTCCCGCATTAGCTTAGATGCCGCCGCCGCCGAGGTCGTCATCGCATTTATCGCGGCGGCGATCGTCGATTCGCTTGCTTCACCGCGTTTTACAGCCGTATTTATCGCCCCGGTGCCGATCGGTTTGGTGAGAATGAGTACATCGCCCGGGCGTGCTCCGGAATTAGTGAAAACACGGTCGGGATGTATCACTCCCGTTACGGCGTACCCGAACTTCATTTCCTGGTCATCGACGGAGTGGCCGCCTATTACCACGACGCCTTCGGCATTCATTGCCGCTTGGCCGCCCTTGAGTATCTCGGCAAGGATGTCCCAGTCGCCCTTTTGAGGAAAACAAACTATCGAAAGTGCGGATAAGGGCGTACCACCCATCGCGTAAACATCATTGAGGGCATTGACCGCCGCAACCCTGCCGTAGGTAAATGGGTCATCCGCCACCGGGGTAAAGAAATCGACCGTCTGCACGAGCGCCGTGTCGTCCGTAAGGCGAAAAACTCCCGCGTCGTCAGATTTATCAAATCCGACGATCACATTCTCGCTACTTTGTCGTGGTAACTTGCTCAAAACTTGGGCAAGGTCGCTAGGGGCGAGTTTGGCCACTCAACCCGCGCACGAAACCATTTCAGTAAGACGCTGACGCATCACGTTTCTCTAACCTCCTTTAGAATCAACACTTTACATCTACTTTATTGTTTTGACCCCATTATCGCCTGATAAATGCGATCGAGATCGTCGGTGCCGTAGTATTCGATCTGGATCTTGCCGCTGGTACCTTTCGCCGATGGCAGGATCTTGACGTTTGTACTTAACCTACGCATCAACTTTGTTTCGGCGGCCTTGGTATTCGGATCGACCACACGTGAAGTGGGTTTGTCCGCGGATCCGCCGCCAACCTTTCCCGCCCGCTTTACCGTGCGTTCAGTTTCACGAACCGAAAAACCACGCTCGACCGCGTCCTTTGCGACCATTCGCTGCACCTTCGGGTCATCGATCATTAGCAATGCCCGCCCGTGACTAAGAGAAAGTCGCCCCTCGATAATGTGATTCTGCACCTCGGACGGTAGTTTCAGAAGCCGCATAGTGGTGGCTACGAGGGTGCGTTCGCGACCGACTCGTTCGGCCACCTGCTCTTGTGTAAGTCCAATAAATTCAATGAGTTTGCGATATGCTTTGGCTTCTTCGATCGGGTTTAGTTCGTGCCTTTGTATATTCTCTATGAGTGCTATCTCAAGTAACTTATCATCCGGGATATCCCGTACGACCGCCGGCACTTTGCGCAGTTCGGCCCGCTGCGCCGCCCGCCAACGCCGTTCACCCGCCACGATCTGATACCGGGTGCCGATCGGGCGCAGAACGATCGGCTGCACAATACCGTTAGATCTGATCGATGCCGCAAGCTCGGCTAATTTTTCTTCGGCAAATCTGGTACGCGGCTGTTCCGGATTGGGGTCGATCAGATCGATATCGATCTCGCGAACTCCCTGCTCGACCGCCGGCACCTTTTCTTCACCCATCAAGGCGCTCAGGCCTCTCCCAAGGGTTTGTCTAGCCATGTCCAATGATCTCCTTTCCTAATTGCATATAGCTCACCGCCCCACGCGAACGCGGATCGTAAAGCATTATCGGCTTTCCAAAGCTCGGGGCCTCAGCCAATCTTACGTTTCGCGGAATAACCGTCTCAAGGACCTGTGAGCCGTAAAAATCTCGAAGATCTTTGGCCACGGCGGCCGAGAGATTGGTACGCTCATCGAACATCGTTAACAAAAGGCCCTCAATGGCCAAAGTCGGGTTTAGTTCCCTGCGGAGTCGTGCAAGCGTATCGAAAAGTTCTGTAACGCCCTCAAGAGCATAATATTCGCATTGGATCGGCACCAGTAGTGAGTCTGCGGCCGTAAGTCCGTTAAGTGTCAGAATGCCAAGCGATGGCGGACAATCGATTATTATGTAGTGAAAATACTCCTTGATCCCGGCAAGTAGCTTTTTGAGGGCGTAGTTTCGGTCGTCTGCGTCGACCAGTTCGATCTCTGCGCCCGCAAGATTCTTATCGGACGGCAACACCCATAAAAACGGTATCTCGGTCGGCAGAACCATCTCACGAACCGGATCGCCTGACGTGAGGGCGTTATAGAGCGTCTTTCGTGAATTACTTCGTGGAATGCCTGCACCGGAGGTGGCATTTGCCTGCGGATCGGCATCGACAAGCAATACCTTCTTGTCCTCGGCAGCAAGTGCCGCCGCGAGATTTACAGCCGTCGTTGTCTTTCCGACGCCGCCTTTTTGATTGGCTACAGCAATGATCTTACCCATATTTCAGAAACTAAAACAGGACTCTAAGTTAGCATATACCTGCCCTGGTCGAACAATCAGACTGTGGTACGTACCACACACGTTGGCATCAATTGAATTGTGGTACGTACCACAATTCAGGAATGTTACTCAAACCGATGCGGTATTTTGGGCTTTTTGTGCGGTCAAATGAACCAAAATGGTAGAAATCGCCGTCGGCGTCAAGCCCGCGATCTTACGAACCTGGCCAAAATTCTGCGGACGAGCCCGCTCGACGCGTTCGATCATTTCGTGTGACAGCCCGCTGATCAGATCAAAGCGGAAACTCTCCGGAACTTTCAATGCATCGTGATGGTTAACTCGCTCAGTGGCCACATTCTGCTTTTGTATGTATCCGCTATATAGCGAATCCGCGAGCGCGGTCGAAAGTTCGGAATCTCTGACCTCGCCTTCTATCCCGCCCGGTAACAGGCGGAGAATGATCGACGGGTCCACGCCTTGGCGCATTGCCAAATGTGACAAAGTAAACGAATCCCCAAGATCGGCGCCAAGCAATTGCGATATACCGGCATATTCAACCGACGATCTCTTAAATCGTGTACTGTCGAGCAAATTGCGAAGCGCAGCTATACGGTCGCGCTTTGCGTTAAAACGATCCCAGTCGTCATCGGCGACCAGACCCACGTCGCGGCCTTTGGGGGAAAGCCGTTGATCGGCGTTGTCGTGACGAAGTGTCAGCCTCGCTTCGGCTCTAGATGTAAATAGACGATATGGTTCATCGACACCGTGCCTGATCAGATCATCCGCCAAAACACCGATATACGCCTCATCTCGCTGTAAGATAAATGGCTTACGAGCCTGAGTGGCAAATGCAGCGTTTATTCCCGCCAATAGGCCTTGACACGCCGCTTCCTCATATCCGGTCGTTCCATTGATCTGCCCCGCGAGAAAAAGCCCGTCCATTCGCGTCGATTCCATTGTCGGCCGCAATTCCCTCGGATCGACAAAGTCATATTCGATCGCATACCCCGGACGGATGATGTCAACATTTTGAAACCCCTCGATCATTCTCAGTAACTCTAGTTGGAGTTCTGAGGGCAATGATGTCGAAAATCCGTTGAGATAGACCTCGTTCGTATTGTAGCCTTCGGGTTCCAGAAAAAGTTGGTGGCGATCCTTTTCACCAAATTTTACAACCTTATCCTCGATCGATGGACAGTATCTAGGTCCGATTCCCTGTATTTGTCCTGAATATAGCGGCGATCGATGAAGATTACCCCTAATAGCATCGTGAACCGACTTGGTCGTGTAGCCGATATGGCACTGGATCTGAGGTTGATCGATCCGTTCCGTCGCGAACGAAAAGGCAACCGGAGATTCGTCCGGCGATTGCGGTTCGAATGCGTCCCAGTCGATGGTGCGCCCGTCGAGGCGTGGCGGCGTGCCGGTCTTGAGTCGTCCGACGGGAAAACCAAGCCGTTTCAGACATTCGGCAAGTTCGATCGATGCTGGCTCACCGGCACGCCCCGCAGCATACGTCCGGTTGCCGGTGTGTATCATCCCATTTAGAAATGTACCGGTGGCGACCACCACAGACTGTGCCCCGAATCGCCTTGTGTCTTGCAGCTCAACACCTGTAACTTGTTTATCCTCAATAGTTAGACCGACCACAACACCCTGACGCAAATACAATCCCGGCGTTGCTTCGAGGACGCGGCGCATCTCTGTGCGATAGAGGCCTCGGTCGGCTTGTGCTCTGGGCGATTGCACTGCGGGGCCGCGTGAGCGGTTAAGGAGGCGAAATTGAATACCGGTCCGATCGATCACACGCCCCATTATGCCGCCGAGGGCATCTATCTCACGGACGACGTGCCCTTTCGCTATCCCGCCGATCGCCGGATTACAGGACATTTGCCCGATCAGGTCAAGGTTGAGGGTCACAAGCGCCGTTTTGGCCCCCAGACGAGCCGAGGCCGAGGCCGCCTCACATCCGGCGTGCCCCGCACCGATCACTATCACATCAAAACTCTCGTCAAACATAAGAGACCATATCTTTGCACTTCGGCGAAAACTACTATTCTAGAGCAACGAACGTGATTTGCAACAAAAATCGCTAGTTGTTCGATCCGAGAGCCCATTGGTGGACGTCGAATACGGGCATTTACTGTGTCATTTTTCGCGGATGGCCGTGAATTCTTGCGCTCATACGCGGCAAAAACGCGCGGGGCGACGACGGGCGGACGGATGAATCCTTTGTATTTTCGTGATATTTAGCTAATATCTCCGTATCGTTGGTCATTTTTGTTGTATCAGTCCGGCAAACGCTAGTAAAGGTGGGCCACGGCACGTCTCGTGGCATCATTTTTGCAGTTTCAGTTTAACGCTATATGAAACCGGCACTTAAAATACCTCGGGCCCTCGAGCTAGTTGAAGGCCAGCATCTAATTGGATCTTTCATCGGCGACCCTGCTGGGCCGACGCTGATAGTCGTCGGCAGCATTCACGGTAATGAACCGGGTGGAGCCATAGCGCTTTTTAGCATCGCCGAAGACCTCTCGACACTCACCGGCAAGATGCTCGGCCGTGTGTATTTCCTCGCCGGTAACACCAGGGCCTTCAATAGTCGTCAACGATTCATCGATCACGACCTAAATCGTGCCTGGACGAGGCGAAATCTCTCTTCGAGGGGAGCGGAACACGTCGAATCAACATCCGAAGGACAAGAACTTCGTGAACTCGATAGTCTGATCGACAGCATATTGATAACCGCCAAGGATGAGGTCTTTGTTATGGACCTGCATTCGACCTCGGCCACCGGCATTCCCTTCGCTACAGTTGGTGATACTCTACGCAATCGCAAATTTGCACAGCGATTTGGCGTAACCATTCTCTTAGGAATCGAGGAGCAACTCGAAGGCACTATGCTGGAGCATTTTAACAATCTTGGTGCGATCACGATCGGGTTCGAGGGTGGCTCGCACGATTCAGCCGAAACAGTCGAAAACCATCGGGCTCTGGTGTGGCTAGGTTTGGTCAATTCAGGGGTCTTAGACTTGTCTGAGGTTCCGGAGTTTCGCAGGATGGCAAATCGTCTTGCCGCGACCAATAATGGCACCCGCTTCGTCGAGGTGCGTCACCGCGAAGCTATCCGGCCCGAGGACGAATTTGAGATGAATCCGGGATTCAACAATTTCGACATAATTACCAAAGGTATGGTCCTCGCAAAGAATAGATTCGGCGAGATTCGTGCCGTTGAATCCGGAATGATACTGATGCCGCTGTACCAAAAGCTTGGCGAAGACGGCTTTTTTATTGGTCGTACGGTCGCTCCTTTCTGGCTCTGGCTCTCAGCGGTTTTGCGCAAGACGCGGGTCCAGAATATTCTCCGCCACCTGCCGGGTGTAAAGGTGGACCCGGACGACAGCGAAACTTTGCATCTGAATACCGCATTAGCCAGATTTTTTCCGTTGCAGGTTAGCCATCTTCTTGGCTTTCGAAAACGTCGGTTGGAGGATCACCAACTTGTTGTTAGTCGGCGACGGTTCGATCTGCACGGCCCCTTCACAAATAGGAGTTGAATCCGATGGGTGAGCACGACATCAAAACCGGTCACAATGAGGAACAAATGCGGGCATTTACACTGTCCGTTCTCAGCGATCTGCAGGCGTTTGAGTATATGTTCGACAATGGGCATTTCTCGGACGAAGTTTGCCGTATCGGTGCCGAGCAGGAGATGTTTCTCGTCGATTCAGCTATGCGGCCGACCCCTCGGTCGCTCGATGTCATTGCGGATGCCGGCGATCCTCGCCTCACGACAGAGATCGGACTATTTAATCTAGAGGCCAATCTTTCCCCGCGTGAGTTTAAGGGCGACTGCCTGTCCTTGATGGAAAATGAACTGAAAGAACTACTGGGCATAGTTCGCAATGTGATGACCAAGTTTGGCGGAGGCGTGGTAATGGCCGGAATATTGCCCACGATCCAAAAGTCAGATCTGACGGTCAATAATCTGACTCCTCATCCGCGATATCACGAGATCGATCGAATAGTAACCGAACTGCACGGTGAAAATCGGATGATCCACATCAAAGGACTCGATGAACTGCAGTTAACACTCCAGAACACATACATCGAGTTTTGCAATACCAGTTTTCAGATCCATCTCCAGATCGCTCCGGGCGATTTCGTCCGGTACTACAACTGGGCTCAGGCACTATCGGCGCCCGTGCTTGCCGCGGCGGTCAATTCGCCATTGCTGCTAAATCACCGATTGTGGCACGAAACGAGGATTGCGGTTTTCAAGCAATCGACCGATACGCGTTCGCTGACCCATAGACAGCGAAATCAAAAACCTAGAGTAAATTTCGGTGATGACTGGGTCAATAATTCCATTCTCGAAGTGCTGCGTGAAGACGTAGTGCGATACCGCATATTGCTGACCCAGGCCGTCGAAGAAAATTCGCTTGAAGTGCTCGCCGCCGGTGGCGTGCCGGAACTAAAGTCTTGGCGATTGCACAACGGTACGATCTGGCGTTGGAATAGACCCTGCTATGGCATCCTGGACGGCAAGCCCGGACTTCGGATCGAAGCACGTTATCTGCCTGCCGGGCCGACGGTCATCGATCAAATGGCAAACGCAGCATTCTTCCTCGGACTTTTGACGGAAATGCCGGAGGAGTTTGGCGACATTCGTGACTTTATGTCATTTGACGACGCCCGGACCAATTTTTACAACGCTGCGCGTTATGGATTGAAGGGCCAGATCCGCGGCCTCGACGGGCAAAGCAGGCGGATCGGCAGGATCATTCTCGAAGAACTTTTGCCGAGGGCGAGAAAAGGCCTCGCGAGGGCCAATGTCGACGAGGCGGATATTGGCCGATTGCTTGACGTGATCGAGCAAAGGGTCATCACAGAGCGGACCGGAGCACAATGGATGCTGGACTCTTACGAGTCAATGGGCTCGAATTCAAAACCCACGGTAAAACTTAGAACAATAACCGCAACAATGAAATCACATCAGGACAATGACGATATTCCGGTCCATGAATGGGATCTCGCAGAAATCCCCGAGGGTTGCGAGTGGATCGACAGTTATCGAACTGTCGAACAATTTATGTCGGTCGATCTATACACCGTTCGCCCCGAGGATATCGTCGATCTCGCCGCCAGTCTGATGCATTGGCGCCACGTCAGACACGTTCCGGTAGAGGACGATTCCGGAAAGCTGATCGGCCTGGTGTCTCACCGTGATCTGCTCGAATTGATCGCCCAGGGTAAATGCTCGACCGGCCAAACACTGGTTATCTCGGACGTGATGAAAACGGATATTATTTCGGTCACACCCGGAACCTCCTCGATCGATGCCCTTCAGCTAATGCGGGAAAAAAATGTGGGTTGCTTGCCGGTACTTGATGAGGGCCGTTTGGTGGGGTTGATCACCACCTACGACTTTCTTACGGTTTCGGCAAAATTACTCGAAGAGAGACTGAATGATACTTGAAAGTCGAATTGAGGTGACCATGACCGGTGCAGGGAGTGCGAGTATAGTTCCCGGCGCACCCTTTCGAAATTATCCGAACGCGCGAGAATTTTCACATAAAGCGGCGAATTGTCACGTTTCAGATCATTATTTTTTGATAAAAGCCTATAAAATGGGCGTTATTTGTTGCAATCGGTCCGACACCTATATTGGAACGATAGTTGCAAAACAAATTGCCGAAGGTCGTTAACTATCCTTTATCATAAAAACGGCCTTAATTCAGCGGACTTAGCCTGACCTTGGGCTACGATGTAAATATATATGAAGGTCTTTCAAGACTTACGGATTCAACATAAGTGTAAAGATTGCGGTATTCGGGGAGATGGTTTCTTTTGTGACCTGCCCGAAACCGATCTCCGCTTATTTGAATCTATCAAGATAACCAAAGCTTGCCCAAAGGGGACAATGCTGTTTGTTGAGGGCCAACCATCGACCGGAGTTTTCCTTCTCTGTCAGGGTAAGGTCAAAATATCGACCTGCTCACCTGACGGAAAGGTAATAATACTAGGCATTGCCGAACCCGGACAAATGATCGGTTTGAGTTCCGTGATAAATGGCGTAGAGCACGAGACTTCGGCCGAAACACTTGAAATGTGTCAGGTCGATTACATCAAGACCGATGATCTGATGCACTTGATCCAAAACAATCCGCAAGCTTGCCTTAATGCTGCTAAACAACTCAGTCGCGATTACCATACGGCGTACGTACAGATCTGTGCCCTTGGGCTATCAGATTCGGTTACTGATAAATTGGCAAAGCTCTTCCTCAGTTGGAGCGGAAATGGGACAGGCGGTGATGGCCGTGTCCAGCTCAAAAATTTCTTTACGCATGAGGAGATCGCCGAGATGATTGGCGCCTCACGCGAAACCGTTACCAGAGCACTCAGATATTTCAGAGAACGTGAACTCGTGACTCTCAAGGGGTCAGATCTGGTCATCCACGACCGGAGGCGGCTTAAAGAAGTTATCGGCACTCGCGGCGGCTATCGAACTGATATGTGACGTGCGTCACAATCGGATGTGACAATTGTCCTATACCTCTAATACACCGGTGTGACATATTTGCTCTGGGCATCATCGCCAAGGAGCACTTATGTCATCCGACAAAAATTCGGGACATAGCTTTTTTGATTTTCCATTTTCCGGCTCAGAGTTTCTGGGCCGGTTATCACCCTCCGACCGTCAAGCATTTGACTCACTTAGGTGTCGTAAACACTTTTCCAAAGATGACGAGATATTCAGCATCGGACAGATGCCCGAATTCCTCTATGTACTCAACCGCGGACAGGTAGCATTAATGCACCATAGTTCCGTAATCGATGCGACGTTCACATCGCCAAACGGCGCGGAAAAGATATTTGGCGCCGTCGAGGCGTTTTCTGCATACCCCTTCGATTCGACGCTTAAGGCAATGGGTCCGTGTGAATTTGATGTGGTCGATAAGTCCCGCTTCTTCGATTTCCTTTTGCGCCAACCATCAGCGTGTCTGCAAATGACAATCATGATCAGCGAGCGGTATCAGCAATCAGTAGTAATACTTGACTCAAACTAAGCACACTGAACTTGCAGAAAAAAAGTAAAAAAAAAGACCGTATTGTGACCGCGCTCACATCACTGACGATCGTTATACATTAATCTAGTCCCACGATAAGGCGTGTCACGTCTTTTCCCCATATTTTCGGAGGCAACTTTTATGGCTTCAGCTAAAAAAATCAAGATCGGCCTACTTACAGGATTTGCATTACTTGCAATGGCGTGGGCGGTCTCAGGAACATATTCAACAATATCCACCGGCACGATGGCCGGTGAGCTCGATCAGGGCCCGCCACAGGCCGCTGCTTCAGCGGACGATTTCGTCGGTAGTGAGACTTGCAAGGCCTGTCACGAAGATCAATTCAAGAGCTTCGCGGGAACCAAGCACGCCAAACTTGCTGAAGTAAAAAGCTGGAAGGACAAAGCCCAAGGATGCGAATCCTGCCACGGTAGCGGAAAACTACACGTCGAGGGCGGCGGCGATAAGACAAAGATCATTACATTCAAGGGCAAGAATTCAAAACAAATATCGGAAACATGCCTGACTTGCCACTCAGGTGCCGAATCGCACAATAATTTTAGACGCGGCGAGCATTGGCGTAATGACGTTGGTTGCACCGACTGCCATTCGTCACACGGTACAGAATTTAAGAATGGCCACGCCGCTTCGGTCACGAACATCGGCGAAACCACATTGCAGAATCCCGGCATCGCCAATATCGCAATGTTAAAACGCAGTGAGCCCCAACTTTGTATGGGTTGCCACACTGAGACAAAATCACAGTTCTCCAAACCGTTTCATCATAAAGTTTTGGAAGGCATAATGAAGTGTACGGATTGCCACAATGCTCACGGCGGTTTCGAATCGAAACAGACCAAACTCTCCGTCGGAGCAGACTCAGCCTGCATCAAGTGCCACGGTGACAAGCAGGGCCCGTTCACCTTTGAACATGCCCCGCTCAAGACCGAAGGTTGTGCAGCCTGCCATACACCTCACGGCTCAAGCAATCCTAAGCTACTTACGCGAAATTCAGTTCGCCAGCTTTGCATTGAATGCCACAGTAGTATTTCGGACCAAGGAGCACCGGGTGTTCCGTCGTTCCACAATCAGTCGACCGTTCGGTATTTAAGCTGCACGGTTTGTCATACGACAATCCATGGATCAAATTCGAGCAACGTTTTCTTTAAGTAGTCGATGAATGAGAGGACACTTATATGTTTGACAGTACACAAATAAAAAAAGGTACCGGCGGATATGGCAGAATCTTATTCTTCGGTCTAATGGCTACGCTATGTTTAGCGTTTATTAATTCAACTGCGGCGGCCCAGACGGCCGCCACCACCCCCCCGGCTAACGAAGAAGTTATCTGGAAGGGTTACAAGCTTGTCTCGACCGTCGAGGCCGGATGGCGTTTTCGCAGAGTCAGCGGTAGCGAACTAAAATACCGCAGCGATCTCAACTACAAGCAGGGAATGCGGTCATTTGACACAAATATTGTTCTTGAAAGTGAAAGCGGAAAGGGCAAGTATTTTGACTCGTTGCTGATAAGTAACTCTGGTTGGGGAGCAGATCCGCAGGGCTTTACCCGCGTCAATCTCGACAAGATCGGAATCTACAAGTTCAACGCAAATGTTCGCCGGGTATCATATTTTAACAACTTGTCGAACCATGTATTGGGCCAACACACCTCGAATACCACGAATACATCCGGCGACTTTGATCTATCGGTGTTGCCGCAAAATGAAAAGATAAGATTTAATTTCGGAATGTCGTTTAACGACTATCGCGGCCCCGGCGTTTATACGATCAGAGCCTTCAGTGATGAGTTTCCGGTAGATAGCTTTACTAGAAATAAATCTACCGATTTTCGCGGTGGCATCGAGGGAAAACTTCTCGGTTTCGATCTGGGTTTGACCCAGGGCTTCCGTTTCTTTAAGGATCGATCTGACTACAGCATTACTAGCACCAACCTTGGTAATAACCCAACCAATAATGCTAGGTTGACGAGTTTTAGCCGTATCTTCCCGACGGATGGCAATTCATATTACACAGCTCTCAGTGCTCATCGAACCTTTGCTGAAAAGCTCGATTTCACTGGAAAGTTTATTTACACATCGACCGACAGCGATATGTCGATGACCGAAAAGATTATCGGGCGTGATAATTCGAACAACATTATCGACCTTGATAATTTCACGATCATGGCAAAGAACAGGCGTATTCAAAAACGCGCTGATTTTGGCTTGACGTATCGGGCAACTGACAATTTCCGCATCTCAAATACTTTTAGCTTTGATACCTTTACCATCAATGGTGGCAACGGGCTCGAAGAGGCGGTTACACGACGCACCAGTGCCGGTAACCCGCTCGCATCGACTTTTACAAAGTCGGCTGCGTATCGAGTAAATGACTTCACTAGGTATGTAAACACGATCGAGGGTGACTACCAATTTAGCAATATCGTCAGTCTGCATCTCGGTTATCGATATGCACACCGCAGTATCAACGTCACGGGCTTTGGAATTACTCTAACGTCGGCCCCATCGCCGACTAATCCAGCATTCATAGCCGAGACGGAAACTAATAGCACGAATGCATTTATTGCCGGAATGAAGATCAAACCGGTAAAAAACTGGGTCATCTTTTGGGATGTTGAAAAAGGCTCGGCAGACAACGTGTTCTCGAGACTCGAAAATTACAAATATACTAATTTCCGCGTCCGTACGCGTGCAACATTCAACAAGTTCGCACTCAATCTATCCGCGATCTCAAAGGACAATTCGAACCCGACCGAGACGGCAACAACACCGCCGCTTCCGTTTGGAACGAATATCAAGAACCGATTCTATACCGGCAGTGTCGATTGGAACCCGATCCGCGAATTGTCGATCAGCACCGGATATACGTATAACCATTTGACTGCGGTCACGCCGATACTTGTCCCGCTTACAGGCGGTCTATTTCTCCGTACCAGCGAGTATTATATGCGTGATCATTATGGCTTCTTTGATGTCTCGGCAAAACCGATGAAGAGGGTGTCGTTGTATGCCAGCTATCGCATAAGCCGCGACAAGGGTCAAGGAACTCGCGTCGCTCAGATCGCGCAGGACATCGTTACGTCATACCCGATGCAGATGCAATCACCCGAGTTCCGCGTCGCCTTTAAGATCACCCGTAATGTTGATTGGAACCTCGGATATCAATACTACAACTATAGGGACTCGCAGACCCCGACGCTCAATTATCGGGCTCATTTACCTTACACGTCTTTGCGAATCTATTTTGGAGGCGGAGCCGCTGACCGCTAAAAAGACATAAGATCCCCAAAGACTTGACGCCGGTGAGGTGCCCTCCCCTCGCCGGCATCATTTTTTTTCGCTAGAGCTCAAAATCCGAAACGACCGTGGGCAAATGTGATAATGGTCACGGTTAATGATTGACTAAAGACTAATAATAACTTGGGAGGTATCTGCAATATTTAATGTATTATTGTTCTGATATACATCCTTTCAGTCAAACTCACATTTGCGAGGTACCGGCGAGCGTGCCAGGGCTAATACTATGAAGACAGGCGTCAAAGTCGGAGTCATTTTCGCTTTTGTCCTATTTTGCGCATCAGCTTACCTGCTGACGAACCGTGGCATCACCGCCGAAGGGCAACCCGCACCCGCACCGGTCAATGTCCCGCCAGCAGTGACCGCCGCGGAACCTGCTGAGCCAAAGCTCGACTGCGCGGGTTGTCACGGGCCGGGCCGGAGCCTGCCGTATCTTGCCGGCGAAAAATTCCATAAAGAAGCTCACGTGGCGATGGACTCGAGCATCCACGCAAAGGTCGCTGCAAGAGGCAAATCAGCAGCTAACTGTATGGACTGTCACTCAGTCAACGGTGATATGGCCACCATACTTGCGGCCGATGATGCAAAATCAACGATCAATCGCGCAAATATCGCACAGACGTGTGGAAAGTGTCACAACGACCCCGCTCTGATGGCGCAGAAAGGGATCACCAACCGACCGTTTTTGGCATATCAGGAGAGTGTTCACGGAAAGGCACTCTCACACGGCAATATGAAGGCGGCGGTCTGCTCCGATTGTCATAACAGCCACGCCGTACTCCCCGCAACAGATCCCAATTCACCAGTCTCAAAATTTAATGTCGCGGCAACGTGCGGCAAGTGCCACGGCGAAATCGCGGGCCAGTTTGCCGAGAGCGTGCACGGAATGTCGCTCGCGAGAGGCAATTACCAATCGCCTAACTGCACGGATTGTCACGGGATACACGGCATCAAGGCCCAAAAGGAATCGCGTCAGGCACTTGGGTTGACGAGTTGCTCGCAGTGTCACGATGGCGTTCGGCTTTCACAGGACTTCGGAATTCCCTCGGAACGTGTCTCAAGCTTTCAGGACAGCTATCACGGTCGTGCTCTCAAACTCGGTTCGGACGTCGTCGCCGACTGTGCGAGTTGCCACGGTGTACACAACATTCTGCCTTCGAGCAACCCTAAATCACTGATAAATAAGGCAAATCTCGTAACTACCTGTGGACAATGTCATATCGGTGCCGGTGATAATTTTACGGTCGGCAAGGTCCATCTTGAAACCGGTGCATCGCAGGACATCGGAAGCCAGGGAAAGAGTTGGGTGCGAACCATTTACTTGCTACTGATATTTGGCGTGGTCGGCGGAATGTTGGCCCATAACGGGATCATCTGGTATCGAAAGGCCTCCGCGAAGCGTAAAAACGAAATTAGGCCGATCGTCAGAATGTCGTTAAACCAACGGATACAGCACTGGCTGTTACTGACCAGTTTTATGGTTTTAGTTGTGACCGGTTTCGCACTCGAGTACCCCGAAAACTGGATCACGTGGATCACCGGCAATAGTGAGTCAATACGCCGATTGATCCACCGCATCGCCGCCGTCGTGATGATGGTCACCGGTATTTACCACATCATTTATTTGTTCGCTCTCAAGGAGGGACGCCTGTGGGCTTTCGATATGCTGCCGCGTTGGAAAGACTTTCAGGATCTTTTCCAGAACTTCAAGCATTTTGTGTTGAACAAGGGAGATCGGCCTAAATTCGCTCGTTTCCGCTATGCCGACAAGGCAGAGTATTGGGCGGTAGTATGGGGCACGATCATTATGGGGCTGACCGGATTGATGATCTGGTTCAAGGTGGGTGTTTTCGGCTTCTTACCTCGCTGGGCTATAGACATCGCGATCGCCATCCACTTTTACGAAGCCATCCTCGCAACATTGGCTATTATCGTCTGGCACTTCTACCACGTTATTTTTGACCCGGACGTTTATCCGATCAACTGGACATTTTACGATGGACGAATGTCGGAGGAACTGTTTAAGGAGGAACACGAGCAAGCGTTTGAGGATATGAAGGCCGAGGAAGCCCGCATCGCCGAATTAGAGGCAGACGAGGACGGTGATACTGCCGTCGGTGGCGAAGAACAGAAGGATTGATCAGCCGCCGCGAACATTGGGAGATCTTCCGACCAAAAGAAAAGTACCGCCAAAGTGGTTCGGCGGTACTTTCTATTTTGCATTGATGATCAGCACAGCTCTCTACTTACGAGGATGACAGGCCGCGCATTGGAACTGCGAGATGTCACCTAGATTGATCGGATGCTTGAACTGCTTGTCCGGTTGATGACACGAGTCACATCTTCTGTCGGCGAGAGCCCCGAGGTCCACCGGATGTATAAACGGCCCAGTCTTCATATTGGCCGACGGCGATGCGTCAGAATCGAACAACGTCGTGTGACAGATATTGCAATCATTGGCGATCACCTTTCCGGCATTACTGAAATGCTGACCATCGTGACATCGGAAACAGCCCGGCGAATTGAGATGTCCGGCGTTGTTCGGATGTGTCTGCCAATTCGTCTTCATTTCCGGGAAGAAATAGTTCTGATAGATCCGCTGCAGTTCAATGACCGCGGCCGAGATCGAATCTTGCTTCTGTGCGGAGATATCCGGATAACTTACACGATAAAAATCCTTTAAGCCAGCGTCGATCGAGCCTAGAGCCTGGTCATTGGTCTCATATGCACCGCTCAGGAGTGCGACTGCCTGGCGTTTCAAGAACGGAAGTGCCTGATCCAATTTGCCGGCGGAGAAAGAGCGGTCGACCGCAACATCGGGCGGCAAATAGTTATGCGCCGGTCGGTTATGACAATCTACACAGTCCATCTTACGCCTTTTACCTTTTGCAAGTTGGTCGGCAGTTGCCGGTTTGCTCCGGTCAAAATATTCGGTGATCGTCCCGTCCTTGTCCTTCGCACTGACCCACGGTATTTCCTGCCGGCGTTCGTCGATCGAAACATAGTTGACTTCATTTTCAGGATTCACGTGCCAGTGGATACCGGTCACCTTGCCTGTCGCTGGACTACTGCCGCCCACATTCAACAACAAACGACGTTGGTGAAGCGTGTTCATCTCGTCGCTACCGTAGCGATCGAAGACCTTCAGCATTCCGCCGAAGAATTTTTCGGGCCAGTGACATTGTTCACACGTTTCCGGGGCCGGGCGGAGATTATGGACCGGCGTCCCGATCGGCCTTGAGTATTTGTTGAAAGACACTGAATAGAGCTGATATGCACCCGAAAGCTTCGATCGAACGTACCAATCGGCTCCGGATCCAACGTGACAATCGACACACCGCACGCGTGCGTGTGCTCCGGCCTTATATGCCAAGAATTCCGGCTTCATCACAGAGTGGCAAGTTTCGCCGCAGAATGTCACAGATTCGGAATATTCAAATGCCTTGTAACTACCAAAAGCGCTTGCGGAAGCAAATAACAGAGTTAGTACCAAAAAGACCATAAAAGATCGTCGGGTCTGCGGATTGTTGAGATCCAGCATCGGATAGGCCAAAACCTCATCCGGCGCTTTAGTTCGCCTTCGCCGACGTTCAAAAAACATCCCGACTGCTGCCACAAAAAGACCGAACATCATTACCGCCGGGATCAATATATAAGTCAGAATGCCGATATAGGCATTCTCGGTCGGTGAAGTGATCTCGATCAGAAACAGCAAAACGTCGCTAGTGACGGCCGCGGTCACAATAGCAACGCCTACAAAACTAACGTAATTTCGCAACAAACTCGGCGGACGCGTCTTGGTCACAACCTCGTTTGGCAATTCATCCTGATCTCTATCTTTCTCTTTCATATTGAGAACCTAGATACCGAAAGATGGTATCTGAAAAAATAGCTTGACCGCCCAATTTCGATCGAACGCCTTTCGGCATAAGTCGGGGCGGCCATCGCTAGGATCGATAAATGTTTCCCCTTCCATCAATTAGCAGCGGTCTTCAGGGACTTCATATAGGTAACGAGTGCCTGGGCATCTTCCGGGGTGATCTTGCCCTCGTATGCCGGCATATTCGGCGGTGTCGCGGGCTTAACACCCTTCATGATCGAGTCGACAAGCACCGCATCCTCCTTTGTGGCGTCAAATTTCTTTTCTGCCTTCGGTGAATGGCACATCGCACATTTTGCCTTGTAGGTAACGGCCGGGTCGTCCGGCATTAACAATGCCGCGTGTGTCGGAACCGCCTTGAAGGTCGACAACAGCATTAGCGGCAACACAAATAAAACAATTGCAACAAATTTGATTCGGTTCATTCCTATTCTTAACTCCTAAATACCAAATTCTAACTTCTGTCAGAAACACCGAAAAAATGCCTCTGGCTTTCATTGAAAGCAACGAGCGTGCCACGATTCAAAAATGCTATCTAATCCCAAATATCACACTCAATGCTCTAAAATAGGAACTTTCAATTCTCAAAACCACCGCCATTATTCACGTATGGTGTGAATATTTTCGCACCGCACGGCCCTAAAACTTAAAGGTTTTCCCTTCGTGACAGCGCTTACAATTGGTAAAATCGTTGGCACCGAATGCTCTTTTGCCGTTGTGGCAAGCCTGACAACTCTGCCGTCCCGCCGGCGCAAAGTGCATCGACGCCAGCGGAGCCGTGACCTGTCTGCCGCGTGCGGCACCTGCAAGCACGTTGTGGCAAGACGCACAATTCATATTTCCCTTTCGGATGTGCTCATTATGACTGAAGTTCACGGTGTATGCCTTGGTCCACTCGGACGTTCGCGGCGGTCGGCCGGCCGTGTGGCAGGTGCTGCAAGACCCGATCGGTTTATCTTGCGTATGACATTGAAAACACGAATTATGAGCGGCGGCCCCCTTGGGTATCGACAGAGCGACCCCGCGGTTGGTCGATCGGTGGCAAGTCGCACAATTCGCCTGACGGATGTGACGGCCGTGGTCGAATCTAGCGTTAAAACTCTTGAGCGACGGAAACCGCTTCATTGCACCGGTCTGCGGGTTAGTATGGCAAATCGTACAGATCGGGCTGGCGGGATCCTGAATTTGAGCGGTGTGACAGCCTGCACACGGAGCGTGTTCGATCTTGCCGGGAAAGCTGAGCCGGGTCGAGTTATCATCACGCCGATGGCACAGCAGACAAGGCAACCGGGTGTGTGACGGATTGGAATGACCAAATCGGGAAAAATCGATATCCTGTGGGTCGCCGGGAATGACATCGTTGCCCGTGGACGCGACTACCGGCTCTTCGGCCGACCAGCCTTTGGCCTGCGTCTCACCCGGAAGCACGAAGGTCAGGTAACCGAATATTATGCCGGCCAAAACAAGGACGACAACTTGCAACTGGGCCGCCATCGATCGCTTTGCTTTTAAGTTGTTTTCGTTGTTTTTCATTATTCACCACCCGCCTCAGTGATCGCTTTTGTATGTGACTCCGGTATAGGCAACTTCCCAAAGGCAATGTGGCATTTAATACACTGGAATTTCGCATCCTTTTGCCGGGCATCAACCTCAACATTTAGAGAACCGCCATCGCCGGCCGTTGCGGTCACGTGACACATCGCACACGACGCGATACCGACACGTTTTGTCAGCGGATCTGCCGTGTTCATTTTTACAACATTGTGACAAGTGGCACACTCCATATCGGAGTGAGCAGCATAAGCGTGCTGATACTTTCCTGATGAGTCCCGGAGTCGCCACGAGTCCAACATACGTTTGTCGTCGATCTTCATATCGGCGATCAATTTCTCATCAACATCCGCTTTGGGTTGGGCAGGTTTTAGCGAATGGCACGCCGCGCAATCACTCGGCACAGGCGTCATACCGCTATCAGCAGAGTGGCAGGTAAAGCAGGTCGTATGACCGATCGGGGCTGTCTTGAAGGTGCCCTTTTTAAGCCAAAATGCATCGCCGAGTTTTGGTGGCGGCGGTGTCACAAACTCGTCAGGAGAGTCGCCTTGCGGCTTATAGGTCTGATGGCAAACGGAGCAACTCTCTTCGCCCGCTAACCTTGCCTTGCCCGCGACGAACGACGCGTTGGCAAACGTGACCGGCCGCTCACCGCCCATCGAGACTATTTCTATGTGCTTTTCGTGCGGAAATCCGACGACAAAATCAGATTGGGCCTTTTTTCCCTTCGGCGAGAGATCAAATATCTCTCGAGGATTTGGAAATGGGTGCCTCGAACTGTCCCGCGGCGACGGATTAGTATGGCAGATCGAGCATATCGGCGGCTTTGCACCCTTAAAGAATTGCTGTTTGTGACAATTAAGGCAGGATTCATGCTTCGGGTATTCAGTTATATCAGCAAAAGCCGAATCACCGGTGCGGACCTTGTTCCAATTATCCGATGGAAACTTGTGGCACGCTGCACAATCTTTCTGATGTGCCTTAACGCTGTGCGGAAATTCAGAAAACTTTACTTTACGCGGTACGGTAGGCGTTGTCCTCTTGGGTTTCTTCGGCGTTGCTTCCGGTATCGGTTGTGTCGAAAGTGTATTTTCCGACGCGACGCCCGAAACCGGAACGTAAATAGTTGCGATCGCGGCAACCGTGATGGTTAGAATGATCGCCAATGCCTTTAATGAAGTGATCCGAATGGAATTAGTCATACCCAATCCTCTGTTCGGGTTATCATACATCAATTTCCATTGCTTGGTGTGTGATTCGTATCACAATTATCCGTCCAATTTTCGTTTCCGGTATTTTGCGTAATTATTCGCAGTCAACCCACAATAATTCGCACCAATCGCCGGGAGAATATGGCATAATCTACTTTGAAGTTTCCACGTAAACCAATATTTTATAAGGCGGTTAGGCGCAAATCGCTTCCCTCCGTGCCACACGGCACGCCGCTTGCACCTTCCGATTCGAGTTTTTCTAAATACTATGTCTACAGTTGAACAAGCGGTAAAACAAAGCGAAACCGGCGTAGCCGAAAATAAGGTCGTAGGGCAGTCCATCTTCACTCGATTTCTCAAGTTTATCTCGTCAGTTCGTTTCGGGGTAACGCTATTGGTGTTGCTGGGATTTGCCTGTCTGGTCGGTATGTTGGTAATGCAACAAAATGTCGCGGGATTTGATCGGTATTTTGCCGACCTGACGCCCGCACAGAGATTGCTCTACGGGCGTTTGGGATTTTTCAATATCTACCACGTCTGGTATTTCAACGTATTGCTTGCGATCTTGTCTCTAAACATCATTTTGGCGTCGATCGAGCGGTTTCCGAAGACGTGGCTTTTTGTATCAAAGCCGCATTACACAGTGCCGGTTCGTTGGCTCAAGGAACAACCACAAACAGCCGAACTAGAGCTATCTGGTACGTTTAACGAAGTAAAAGATCGTCTCACCGCCAATATGGCCAAAAGCGGTTGGAAGAAAGTCACTGCCACCGAGAAAAATGGCAAGACATTTCTTTTTGGCCAAAGTGGCGTTTGGAACCGATTAAGTGCCTATCCGGTTCACGTAGGCCTACTGACGATCTTTGTCGGTGGATTTATGACCGCCCAAATGGGTTCGACCGGCCAGATGCCTCTGTCACCCGGCACATCGACCGACCTGATGTTCGACACGGTCGTCGATCTAGATAAGACCAGCGAAGTAACACAGAAATTGCCGTTCACGGTCTTCTGTACCGACGTACAGCAAAAGTTGATCAAAAAAGATGAGTCGATCTCGGCGATGAACACCATCGACTGGATCACACGATATACGATCACCGACGAGACAGGGACTCACGAAGCGATGGTCCAGATGAACCGCCCGTTCGACTATCGCGGCTATAGATTCTTCCAGGCGAGTTTCACGCCGGTCGGCCGAGCCAGAAATATCACAGTGACGGCCAAGCCGGCTAGCGGCGGTCAACCGGTCGAAGTCACCATCCCGCGTGATGGTACGACCTCGCTGCCGGATGGTACGCAGATAAAATTTAAGGAATTTAGGGGTAATTTTAGCATCGGAACCGAGAATCCGAACGAGGATACATCCAACTATCCAAACCCCGGCGCCGTGCTGCAGGTTACGCAACCCGGCGGACAGACGCAGGTCGCCTACGCATTCGGTGCGCAGATGGCCAGTATGCCTGTAGCCGGTAAACCGGTTGCCGGTTACACATATCAATTGACCGATTTCGAAAAAGTCGCAGACCAGCATATTCTCTCGGTCCAACGTGATCCGGGAGCGACTGTGGTCTACGTCGGATTCATTATCTTGTGCCTTGCGCTAATAGCTGCTTTCTTCTTTTCGCATCAACGGGTGTGGGCGGTGATAGAAAGCATTGGCGAAAAGGATCACAAGATTGTCTTGGGGGGAAATACAAACCGTAGTCTTAATGCGTTTGACGAAAAATTCAAACGCTTTACAGGAGAATTGACTATCCGACAGTAGCAGTACTTTTTGGAGGATAAGCAAAATGACAATTAGTATTAAAAATGTGAAAGTGATGGCAATCGCATCATTTTCCGCAATGATGATCTTGGCTTTTTCGTTTGGAGATTCGGCGGTGACGGTAGGTCACGCTGAAATACCGGGAGCACCGTCAAGACGAACCGGGGCTCCGGGTGAGTCGACCTGCACTTCGTGCCACAACGCAAACACCCCGACGGGACAGGCAAATATCATTGCTCCGGCGACGTATGTACCGGGACAGACTTACACAATCCAGATTCAAAACACCACGACCGATCTTTCGAGGACGTCTTGGGGATTTGAGATGACCACACTGACGGCGTCAAACACCGCAGCCGGCACGTACACCCATACGACCGCATTCACGCAAACCAAGACCGGAACTGTATCCGGCGGTGTCCGAAATTACGCCACACATACAACTTCCGGTGTGTTTGCCGGACAGTCAGGTGGATCAACCTGGACATTTAACTGGACGGCGCCGGCAACCGATGTCGGACCCGTAACTCACTACGTTGCGATCCTGCACGGTGACAATGGACAAGATGACACTGGTGATCAAACATACATCAAAACGCAGGTCGTTACACCGGCAGTTGCGGTTGTGATCCATCACGGATTCACCGATTTTGATGCTGATGGAAAGGCCGATCCGAGCATATTCCGCGGATCAAACGGCTTTTGGTATATCAATCGAAGCACTGCTGGATTTACGGCGACCCAATGGGGTCTCGCAACCGACAAGCTGGCACCTGCCGATTATGACGGTGATGATAAGTCCGATGTGGCCATATGGCGCGAAGATGTGGCGAGCGTTGCCGGATTTTATATCCTTCAAAGTTCTAACAACACAATGCGGATCGAGCGGTTCGGACAAACGGGCGACGATCCGACAATAGTCGGTGACTGGGATGGTGACGGTAAGGCCGATCCGGCCGTGCACCGCGGTCCCGGCGGTGGCCCGCAAGCGTATATTTATTTCCGTGGTTCGCTCAATAACCCGAGCGGCAATGTCACCTTCGTTCCATGGGGAGCCAGCGGCGACAAAGCAATGCGGGGTGATTTTGACGGCGACGGCAAAATGGATCCAGCTGTATTCAGGCCGTCAAATGGCGTCTGGTATATTTCTCAAAGTTCGAACGGAGCGATCCGCTACGAAAACTGGGGCAACGTATCAGATAAATTCGTTCCGGCTGACTACGACGGCGATGCAAAGACCGATCTGGCAGTTTTCCGAAACGGTATCTGGTATATTAAGCAAAGCTCCAATTCGCAGGCTGTGTACATTAGCTTCGGACTCGGAACCGATGTACCTGTACCGGCCGATTACGATGGAGATGGTAAAACCGATGCTGCGATTTATCGAAACGGCATTTGGTATGAGCGTTTAAGCAGCTCAGGAAGTCTGAGCGTAGTAAACTTTGGCCTCAGCACAGATGTCGCTGTCGCCGGAGCATTCGTTAAATAGTTGATACAACCTTTACCCGGGCCGCAGACCCTCAAATCGGCGCAAGCGGCCCGGACTTTCAAAAGAGAGGGGATCATATGAATCAAGAAGTATTGAATAAACCGATAGTAATGCCCGCCGCTGACGATGACGGGTCAAACATAACCTCAACCTGGCAATCATACATTCCGGCGTTTTTAGCCATCTTTGGCTCACTCGCCCTGGTACTAATAAGGATCAACGTCGGTGGCGAACGGTTTATTTCTGACGGTGCGCTGATGATGCTGGCTCTGGCGTCCTACCTTATAGCGGCCGTCTTTCATTTGACCAATCTCTACGCACCGTTCAGGTTTGCGGAAAAGCTCGGCCTATTTGCCGCGACGCTCGGCGTCTTTTTCAACTTGTCGAGTTGGCTGGTCAGGTGGGTTGCGGCATACGATCGTGAGTTAGCTATCTTTAACACGCAGGGATCCAATCCGGCAGATATGCCTTGGGTCTTTCGCTATGTCCCGTTTGCTAACCTTTACGACCTTAGTCTGGCATTTGCCTTCGGTGCCGGAATTACGACGCTGATCGTGATGCGTCGTAAACAATTTCAGATCGTTGCCGCACTTTCGCTGCCGCTCGCAGCAATTATTCTGGTGCTTGCCCGATTTATCGGAAGCGAGATCATCGACCTGCCGCCCGTTCTGGATTCCTACTGGCGCCCGATCCACGTCGGAATCGCATCATTAAGCTATGGCATCGCCCTAGTGTGCTTTGCTGTTGCTGTACTCTATCTCTTAAAAGATGGTTTGAAGGTCGAGAAAATGGCGATCTGGACCAGCATCTTCGCTCTCGGAGTCTTTTTTACTATCAGTAAGTTCAGCGTATTTGCGCCGGCGACATTCGGCACATATACTGCATCGACCTTTGTCGGCACATCAAGGATGTCGCTTGGATTACGGGCTGATATACCGTATGTTGGCTGGCTGATCGTTGCTGCATCGGCACTGCTTGTGGCGGCGTCAATTGGGTACGCACTTTACACGTCCAAGAACGATCTGAACGCCAGATCGTGGGCCAACCGCTTTCTCTACGCCGCTCTTGCGGTGCAAGGGGCGGGCGTGGCAATGCTCGTCTATCAGTTAAAGAATCTGCAGAATGTCGTTGCTGCGATCAGTCCGAGTCAATACCCGAAGTTTGCGGTATGGATGCTGCAACAGCAAGATATGCCGCAGGCTCAGATAAATATGATGGGCCAGCAGCAGCTTTACGATATCTCCAACAAATGGGTCATCGAAAATGGTGCAAATCTGCACCTCAGCTTAAATGCCAATCCGGTGGAGTTAGCTGCATTGATCACAGCATTTACAGGAACATTCTTTATAGTAATGTTCGGCATCAATACCGAAAAGATCCGCTCATTGTTACCGGCAACCGAGAAACTCGACGGACTGATGTATAAGCTCGCTGGTGTGACCTTTGCCGGTCTGGCTCTTCTTTTGATCACCGGTGCCGTCTGGGCAAATGAGTCTTGGGGTAGATATTGGGGATGGGACGCCAAAGAGGTCGGTGCTCTGGTCGCTTGGCTCACATACGCAGGATTTTTGCACTCCAGGATCGCATACGGCTGGCGCGGGCGGCGTTCGGCGTACTTTGCCGTAGTCGCGTTTCTTTTTGTGATCTTTACATATTTGGGCGTCAGCTATTTGCTGCCGGGACTACATTCGTACGCGTAGGTTTTTATGAACAAGGAAAATATTTTATTTGGAGTGGTCGGCCTGTTGGCTGGTCTGATAATTGGCTTTATGTTTGCCAATTCTGTTAATCAAGGCGGAGTTGTGGGAACAGGCCAAACGGCCAAGCTCAATTCGAATATGCCGGCTGATCATCCCGCGGTCCCGCCGGGAACCACGATGCCGGGCGGAGCACCGGGGGCAATGGGTCCGGAGGTTCAGGCAGCGATCGAAAAAGCAAAGTCGGCACCTGAGGATTTTGATGCTCAGGTTAAGGCAGCTGAGGTCTATTACCAGATCGAACGATTCGACGATGCGATCACGTATCTAAAGGCCGCTAACAAGTTAAAGCCCGACGATCGAGAAGTCGTCGTCCACCTCGGCAATGCAAATTTTGACGGAGGGCATTACGAAGAAGCAGAAAAATGGTACACAGCTGCCTTGGCCAAAAAGGCAGATGACGTAAATGTCCGCACCGACATGGGGCTCACGTATGTCTTCCGCGACCCGCCCAATTATGATCGGGCGATCCAGGAATTCAACCAGTCGCTCCAACTCGATCCAAACCATATTCAGACACTTCAAAATCTGACCGTGGCATTTACGAAAAAGGGCGATGCGGCGAAGGCGGCGGCGACACTTGCAAAACTCGAGGGTGTAGATCCGAAGAATAGTGCCATCGCAAAACTTAAGGACGACATCTCAAAGATGGGCACAAAGTAACAACTGTCCGACCAGAAACCTGATAGAGGCTGTCTGAAAAGATGGCCTCTTTTTTTGCGCAACATCCTGTAACAATTAATGGGCCGGCAACGATTACGTTGCCGGCCGATTTTGCCAGGAGAAGTAAGTGACATTATCCCTTCGATTTTCTAACTACTTCAACGGAGCAAGTTGCCCTCGCTGCCACTGCGGCAGAGGTGCTTCCGAGCAGAAATCGCTCAATGCGACTGCCGTAAGCATTGGCGCCGACGAAGATACAGTCGGCGTGCCAATTCTCTGCCTCGTAGGCGAGAATTCTCTTTGGATCGCCTTCAACGATCCGGGTCGTGACCTTAAGGCCGGCCTTTGTAATTGCCCTTGCCGTCTTTTCAGCCATTGTAGCGACCCATTCATATTCACTTCGTAATTCATTTTCGGCCCAATCTGCAACCGGGGGAATAAATCTCCCGATAGCCGTCGGGACGATCGAATCGGTGGCGGCCACCAGATGAAGTTCCGTTCCCTCTGGCCAGTTGCGGTCGAGTACGGCCTTAACGGCGGCATTGGCACCGGCCGAACCGTCAAACCCGACAATGAGTCTCGCCGGTGCGGGATCGACCTCGATCCTGCCGCGGGCCACCCGAACCGAACAATTTGCCTCGGTCAAGATCTTCTGCGAAATGCTTCCGAGGACGATCCGGCCGATGGTCGATTGGCCTTGTGAGCCAACTACGATCAGATCAGGCTTAAATTCGTCCGCGATAGTGAGCATTTCCCACGCCGGCGAGCCGTAGGTCGCCTTGGCCGAGGTTTTCCATCCGGGCAAGAGCACCCGCAGGCGATCATCAGCGTGCTTCGCCATCATTTCTGCCGAGGTCAACCATCGTTCACCACGTTCGCGGTGTCTCTTGACTATCTCATTTATGAATTCGGCCGAAGTTCCGTTACCGTTTTCCACCTCAGGTGGTGGCAACCACACTTCCGCTACGGTGACGACCAAAGCCTCACCCGTCTCCGGTAGACCCGCGCGCTCGAGGTCATCAAGGGCGGCCTCAGAACTTCGCGAACCGTCGTATGCAATGAGTATTTTCATAGAATGCTCGTCACGCTGTGATCCAGACACTAAAATAAGAGCAACGCTCGTGCCAAGTCCAAAATCGACCGATTTCAGACCGAAATAGCGACGAACTTGAGAAATAATTCATTTTGGTGTGTATTTTTTCGCACTAAAGGGATTAAGATTTCTCACCCTATCGCCTATAATGAATCCTGGTTATCAATAAAATGTCAGACATTAACGGCAAAATACTAGTAGTCGATGACGATCGATTCATCCGGATGGCATTGGGTGAAGCACTTCGCTCGTGGAATTACGAGGTCATCGAGGCTGATACGGTGGAGTCCGCAAAGCGGATCTTTGCGGAATTGGAACCGCCCATAGCACTGCTGGATATTGATCTGCCGGACGGTTCGGGGATTGATATTCTTAACAGTATCAAGGAATCAAACCCTGAAACCATCGCTGTGATGATCACGGGCAATGTCGATGTCGGCAACTCGATCGCCGCACTTCGCGGCGGTGCTCACGATTTTATAGGAAAGCCGGTCAGGCTAGAGGAACTGCGGATCACACTTAGGAACGCGGTCGAGATCCGCGAACTCCGCCGCGAGGTAAAGCACGTCAGGCAGGAGCGCTCACGGAGCTTTAGTTTTAACGAGATAATCGGAGAGTCCGACGCGCTCCATCGTGCTCTTGAGCTCGCTAAACGCGTGGCGGTCTCAGACGTTTCTTCTATCTTGCTTAATGGCGAGACCGGGACAGGTAAGGATCTGTTTGCCAAAGCGATCCATTATGCGTCAGAACGGGCGGAGGCTCCATACCTCGCGATCAACTGCGCCGCACTGCCGGCGACTCTGATCGAGTCTGAGTTGTTCGGTTACGAAAAAGGTGCGTTCACCGACGCAAAACAGCGAAAGGAAGGCCTCTTTGAACAAGCCCACGGCGGCACGATCTTTCTAGATGAGATCGGTGAGATGGAATTGTCATTGCAGGCAAAATTATTGAGGGTACTGGAAGAGGGAACATTTCGCCGTGTGGGTGGGCTAAAGGACATTAGCCTGAACGCACGAATAGTTGCCGCCTCTAACCGTGATATCAAGAAAGAAAGCGAGGAGGGGAACTTCCGGCTCGATCTATATTTCCGGCTATCGGTCATCCAGGTCGACATCCCACCGCTGCGTGATCGTGGCGACGACGTTCTCTTATTGGCAAAGCACTACATTGATCGTGTCAATATTAAACGTCGCGGAAAACCTTTGACCGGACTTTCGCCGGAGGTTACCGCGATCTTTCGTAATTATCGCTGGAGCGGAAACGTAAGAGAATTGCGAAATGTGATAGAGCGATCGTCGATACTAGAGGACGGCGAGGTAGTCACTGTTACTCATCTTCCGGCTGATATGATCTCTAATTCGATCGAAGAAGCCCGCGGGTCTGCCGTTGTGATTCTGCCGGCTAATGGCATATCACTTGAAACTGTTGAGTTTGAACTCGCACGTCAGGCGATCGAGAGAACCGGCGGCAATCTGACCAGAGCGGCGAAGCTACTGGATATTTCCCGTGATCAACTCCGCTACAAACTACGTAAAGCCGGAATTGAAAATATTACCGAGGAATAATCGGGATCTAGCACTTGAGCGAACAAAGTAAAAATTCTGATCGTAATCCCAAGGCTCCGGCCGTCAAGGAATTGGCGGACCTCAAGTTTGCGCTTGACCAATCTGCGATCGTCGCAATTACCGATCAAAAGGGTATTCTCACGTACGTTAACGATAAATTTTGTGAGATATCAAAATTTAGCCGCGACGAACTGATCGGACAAGACCACCGAGTGATCAACTCAGGCCACCACTCAAAAGATTTCATTAGATCGATCTGGACGACCATTGCGACCGGAAATGTCTGGCGCGGAGAGATCAGAAATCGAGCTAAGGATGGAACCATATATTGGGTCGATACAACGATCGTACCTTTCCTTGACGACGGTGGAAAACCCTTTCAGTACATCGCCATCCGCTATGACGTCACAGAGCGAAAGCGCGGTGAAGAACGGATAAGCCAACAGGCCTCGCTCCTAGATAAGGCCCAGGACGCTATTTTGGTTTGTGATCTAAACTACCGGATCCTTTACTGGAATAAAGGTGCCGAGCGGATCTACGGATGGCCGTTGAACGAAGTTCTCGGCCGCAATCTATGCGAACTGGTATGCGGTGGTGATAAGTCAGTGATCGAAAATGCCAAGACCGCATTTCAGGTATCCGATGAGTGGAAGACGGAGGTCGGCAACATAACCCACGACCGAACTGCGATCGTTGTCGAAAGCCGTTGGAGCCTGATTCGCAATCGGCGCGGACAACCGGACTACATCCTTATTACCAATACCGACATTTCGGACAAAAAGCGAACCGAAGAACACCTGCTTCGTGCGCAGCGAATGGAATCGATAGGGACGTTGGCCGGCGGCATCGCTCACGACCTGAACAATATTCTTTCACCGATACTGATGGCCGTCGATATGCTCCAGCTTAACCGTCCGGATGTTGAAACTGCACGTTGGCTTTCAATGATACGCGAAAATACCGCCCGCGGAGCCGACCTGATCAAGCAAGTACTAACCTTTGCGCGCGGTATGTCCGGAGACCGAATTCCGGTACAGCTCAAGCACATTGTCAAGGAAATTGTCGGTGTTCTTCGAGAGACTCTTCCGCGTTCGATCGAGGTTAAGTTCGATATCGATCCTGAATTGTGGATCATCTCGGCAGACCCGACACAGATCCATCAGGTTTTGATGAATGTCTGCATCAATGCTCGTGACGCGATGCCGATGGGCGGTAATATTCTGATACGGGCAAGTAATATCATTGTCGACGAAAACTACGCCCGAATGAATATCGACGCCGAACCGGGCCGATATGTATTGTTGACCATCAGCGATACCGGAACCGGAATGACTCCGGAGGTCGTATCAAGGATCTTCGACCCTTTCTTTACCACAAAAGATATAGGGAAAGGCACAGGGCTGGGGCTATCGACCACATTGACGATCGTGAAGAGCCACGGTGGCTTTTTGAATGTTTACAGCGAGCTTAAGCGGGGTTCGCGGTTTTCGATCTACCTGCCGTCTAATGTCGACGCTAAATATAATGTCGAGAGCGAACCGGAAATACGATTGCCCATTGGCAAAGGTGAAATGATCCTGATCGTCGATGACGAGGAGAATATTCGTCTCGTTGCCGAAGCAACTTTGCAAAAATACGGCTATCGGACAATGCTGGCGATCGATGGTACCGACGCACTTGCCGCCTTCGCGAGGCACGGTGCTGATATCTCGGTCGTCCTGACCGACATCGCGATGCCCTATATGGACGGCACCGCGTTGATACGGGCCCTCAAGAAAATAGATCAGGATGTGCCGGTAATAGCTATGAGCGGCCTGGCGAGTATCAGTCAAACTGCCGAATTAAAGGAAATGAACGTCACCGACTTTCTGATCAAACCTTACACCGCCGAATCTCTGCTCAACACGGTCGCTGATATACTCGCACGCCAAAAATAGGAGCTTAAGAAAAGCCTATTTATGAGCCGTTCTTACGACCAGCACTGAACACGGTGCGTGATGGACGACGCCGTCGGAGACGGAGCCCAACATACGGCCCCAGAAACCACGGCCGTGAGATCCAACAACGATCAGGTCACACTTAAACTTTTTGGCGTATTCAACGATCTCGCGGTCCGGCGAGCCGCGGAGCACCTCAGTTGAAAGATCAAGAGCCTTTCCGGGAAACCTGGCTACGATCTCATCTGCTGCCTCTTGAATAAACCGCGTAGCCTGTTCTTTCACAGCTTCCTCGATCTTTTGATAATATTCAGCAGAAAGTGCAAATGGCTCTGCCGTGATCGGAAACGCGTCTTCGTATGCTGATACGACAATTATTTCCGTATTTTCAGGCTCCGCAATGAAATTGCAAGCCTCCGCAACAGCAACCTTGCTGTATTCCGAACCATCGGTTGCGATCAATATCTTCATATTTTTGGCCTCCTCAGAAAAGAATCCGGTCCATTATGGAATCGTGCAATTGGCGTTCCGTTCGGTCGCCAATTTCGCGATCATCGCCAAACGCAGGCAATAGATCAGGATCTAGGGCAATTCCTCTGCGAGATATTCATCCTGATCGTGAAATAACCCGCACCAAACTCGATATTTCCACATATTCAGGATAAATAGAAGTTCGAAATAACGGGCACGCACTTTGCTGTTATATTAGTTAGTTAAGGAGTATTGATCATATGTTGGAAGTCGAAGAACTATCGAGGCCGCAGATAGTTGAGTTGCTTGATCGAATCGATTACGGCCATTTGGCTTGTTCGCTAAACGATCTACCCTATGTGATTCCGGTACATTTCGTACACGACAACGGTGAAATTTTCGTATATACCACCGAAGGAAAAAAATCGCGTATCCTTAGCGTAAATCCTCGGGTATGCCTTCAATTCGAGGAAGTTATCGACAATCAAAATTGGGTAAGTGTAATCGTAGACGGTGAAGCAGCCCGAGTGACCGATCATGTAGAACGCGAACGGATACTCGCACTCATTGCCGAGATAAACCCTACGTTAACACCGGCAGTCAGCATTCACTGGATGGATAACTGGATCCGCGAAAATATCGAGGTGATCTATCGGATCGTTCCCCTAGAGATGAACGGCCGCCGGGCAGTCAGAACTGACGACAAAACAGAATACTTCGTTTCGAAACCGAAAAATACTATCCAATAGCAACTCGAGCCCGCAATATCTGCGGGCTCGTAAACTATTGGTCTTATTCGAGTTGCTAACCAAGTGTCAGCAACTCGCTTTTTACATATTCAACCAGAAACGGCATTGGATGTAGAAAATTAACAAGTGTCTTCGTTCCGGAGACATCTTCGATATCAAGTGTTCCGCCGGGGCCGTTGGCTTCAAACGCAACCGTCCTGGGACTGTAAATATTATGTGTCTGGTGACTCTTCCAACCAGCACCGACATTCAGTTCCATTACGTCGTGACCGTGTTTGTTATCGTAAGTTAGCCCGTTAAATGGTAGTCCCTCAGAAAGCATTTGGGCGCCGAACCTTTGATCTAGTATCTGAACCGATACCTCCCAGTCTAAAAAATCCTGACTAATCCGGTGGAAAAATTCCTCCCAGTCGGCTTGTTGAATTTTCTCCGTCATAACATCACCTCCTAACTTGCCCGGTCATTTGAATCCTCAGATGGTTCGCCTATTTTCTAAGCAAAAGTTGTACCAGATATCCGCACATCAAATTTGGGCATCTGGAGTATATGACCAGACTCAATTCGTGAAAAATCACACGCAAAACGAATTACATCGTGAATTTTCTCGCGGTCACTGCCGGGCAGCATCAGACCGCCCTGAGATTTAGAGTCAAAATGATGTCTGACTTTTGGCACGGCATTTGCCATGTCTTTTAGTAGAAGAATTAGGCGGGAAGTACTTTACCGCCGATAAATTTCGATCGCAACCCTTTTGGGGAGTGTCGAAACAACGAGATCGCGGAAATCCGACCTGGGGCCAGCGCCGACCCCTAATGTGGTTTCCGCGGTCTTCATTTGCGCGTAAAATATCGCGACCACCCCTCACTATGCGGCTTTTTACGCGCCCCAACCGCTCATTTTCGAGGTATATCGCACTGGCACGTTCCTTGCAGTTTAGGTGAATGAGAAGACAAATAAGCGAGATCGATCTCGCTTATTAAAAGTTGGGAATAGGAGAAATTAGTATGGTCAAATTATACGGAGTGTTTTGGCTGGTGTTGGCGGTCGTCGGTTTAGTCCTTGCCTTGGCGGGATTGATGACGATGCCTGTGATGGTTCTCTTTGGCTTCGTTTTATTCGGGATGATCTTTATGGGAATGATAGCCGTGTTGCCGACAATGGTGTCGGATCATTCGCTGGATCCATCTCCCTCGAAACCGGTTAAAGTGAACGCGAGGCATTCTGATCGCAAACTGGAGCGGCCCATTAGGTCCGTACATGCATAATTCTATTTCCAGATAGACCTGACACCTTGCATAGCTTTACGATGCCGGGCGTCATTGGAGTATAGGGATATGAAAAATGAAGGAACATTAATGGTAAAAGAACCGGAAACGACCAACAAGGACTTTCCGGCATTTGTCGAGCTCGAAAAGATGCTCGAACGTGTGGCTGAATTTACGTCGGAGACATCAAAAAAGGCGTACGACTATTTTATGTTGCGGGGCGATGACCTTACATCGCACTTTGATGATTGGCTCAAGGCGGAGATGGAAATATTACGTCCGACGCCGCTCGAGATCACTGAGACAAACGAAACGATCAGCGTTCGTGCCGCAGTTCCGGGCTTCAAGCCGGAAGAAATAGACATAAGCCTCAAGGATGATCTGCTGATAATATCAGGCGAAATGAAGTCTGAAGAAAAGAAAGATGACGAAAAGCTGTTTCTCAATGAATGGCGAAGCAATCGCTTTTGCCGACAAATGAGACTGCCAAGCGAGGTCGAAACAGAAAACGTCACGGCACAGCTGAAAGACGGGATCCTTCACCTTTCGCTTAAAAAGAAGGCAGCCGAAGAGGCCGCAAAGATCGCGGTAACGGCGGCATAATTGCCGCCAATGGGCTGCGGATCAGACTGGTATTGCCGTTCCGGTCTGATTCGTAGCTCTTTTTTTACTTGCCAATGCAAAAGGTGGCAAATATCTGGTCTAGCATATCTTCGGTCGTGGTTTCGCCCGTGATATCGCCCAAATATCGCAATGCGTTATGTAAGCCGATCAGTACGATCTCCTCGCTCAAGCGTTCATCCAACCGCTCTACTGAATCTTCGATCTCACTCTTTGTGCGAAGCAATAAGTCGTGATGCCGAGCGTCAGAAACCAGAAATCCGGCGTTCGAAATATCCTCCGGAGCAAACGGTTTGATGATCGCATCTCTCAGTGCATCAATACCCTCGCCGGATTTAGCCGAAACGGGTGTGATCCGAGGGCGCAAGTATCCAAGGCTCGAGTGTTCCCCGGCGATAACGCGATCAATGTCCCACGATGGAACCTTGTCGATCTTGTTGAGCGCGACGATAAAGTCAAACTTACGGACGCTGTCGAGTATCTTGTGATCTTCTTTGGTTATCGGTTCGGACGCATCCAGGATGACTATCACAAGGTCAGCATCCGCCATCAATGCTCTCGACCTCTCAACGCCGATGCTTTCGACGGTGTCGCTGGTCTCGCGCAATCCTGCAGTATCAATCAATGAGATCGGAATATTACTGATCACCATCCGCTCGTGAATTTGATCGCGTGTGGTACCGGCAATATCGGTGACGATAGCTCGGTCACCGCCAAACATGCTGTTGAAGAGGCTCGATTTTCCAACGTTCGGCCTGCCGACTATCGCGACACATAACCCTTCACGGATGAGATGCCCGGCCCTATATGTGCCGGCTAGCCGTTCGATTTCCCGGGCGATGTCGATCAGACTCGTTCGAACGCTCTCAAGTTGAGTCGCCGGGAGGTCGTCCTCAACAAACTCAAGAGCCGATTCGAGTACGACGATCACACTCAATATCTCATTTTTGAGCGGGGTCAACTGGCGCGACATTTCGCCGCTCATTTGTCTGGCTGCTTGCCTGGCTGATGCTGCCGTTTGCGCGTCGATCAGGTCACGGATCGCTTCGGCCTCGGCCAGATCGATCCTGCCGTTTGAAAGGGCTCTTAAGGTAAACTCCCCGGGCTCGGCCATACGGGCATCGAGCGAGAGGCATATATCGATCACCTGTCTGAGTAGTACGGGCGAGCCGTGACAACTGATCTCAATAACGTCCTCGCCGGTAAATGAGCGTGGACCGGGGAAATAAGTGACGATCGCCTCGTCGATCACTTCATTCGTTGATGGGTAGTAGAGCTTTTGCAGCGTTGCGAACCGCGGTTTTGGCGAGAATTTATCATCCCCTGTCATTCGCCCGGTGATCGCTGTAGCCGCATCACCGCTAATGCGGATCACGCCGATACCGCTACGGCCTGTTGGGGTTGCAAGTGCGACGATCGTATCGGGCATAGATGATATTTCACCACACAAAAAGCAAAGAGCACAGGGCAAGTGATCGAAACTCGCCTTGTGCCCATTGATAAGATCTGCTGCAGTATTGCTACTGCAACCGCACCTGCAGGCGTCGATCGCGGCCGTCACCGACCGACTCAGTAAATAGATCTTCTTCCTTTTGCAGGGTCATATGAATGATCCGCCGCTCGGTCGAATTGAGCACGCCAAATGTGAATGGCTTGCCATTTTTACGAACCTGGTCCGCCGCAAATTTTGCCATTGCGTGCAACTCGGCTTTGCGAGTCTGTCGGAATCCTTCCGCATCGACGACAAAACGATGCTCACGATCCAGTTCGCGGCCGTAAACCTGAAAGAGCAGGACCTCAAACGCATCCAGCAGTTCACCGTTTTCCGCTAGGGCAAAGTGAGAATCCTCGCCGCTGAGGTCTATCAGACAGCCTTCGTCGTTCCAGGTTGAGGTCACCGTCAGGTCAAACTTCATATCAGAAACAAGACCGGACAGGAAATCCTTGGCATTTTCACAAATTTCACTCATATTCTTCAAAAAGTCCGGATCTGCGTCCTAGGCCGGCGATCGGCGAGTTATTTGGACTTCACCTTCTTAGCATTTACCGGAACGGAATCGACCATCTGGGTCCCGGGCGGTACGGCCGGTTTGTTCAAACGGTTGATCACCATTTGCTGGCCAAAACTGACAATGTTTCCAAAGAACCAGTAAAGTAATAATCCGGACGGGGCCGACCACATCACCCACAACATCATCACCGGCATCAGATAGGTCATCATCTTCTGCTGCATCTGCTGCTCGGACGTAACCGTCGCGGCAGTCGGCGTGAACTTCATCGAGAGAACCATCGAGATCGCAAATGCAAACTCGAGCAGATGCCACGGATCTGCAGCAGATAGATCCGGTAGCCACAAGAATGTTGCCTGCCGAACCTCAAGCGACACCGTTACGGCCGTGTAAAAAGCGATCAGTAGCGGAAACTGCAAAAGCATCGGAAGACATCCGCCGATCGGCAAAGCGTCCTTGGTCAGCTTAAGCTGCTCCATCTGCAGGGCACGCATTCGCGGGTCGTCGGTCGGGACGCCCTTCTTCTGCATATCCTTGATCCTATCCTGTATGTCCTTCATCTTCGGCGCATTGCCAGAAGCTTTCTTAAATGACTTGGACTGCGACCATCTGAGCGGAAACAGAAGCGAATAGAAAAGGAAAGTGAAAACAATGATCGCGATGCCGTAGTTGTGCGTTAGCCCGTTAAAGAAATTAAGGGCATAAAGGATCGGGATCGAAAGCGGTTTTGTTAGCCATCTGAGCCACCAATAGTTGCTGAAATTGATAAGGTTTGTGATCTCGACCGGACGTCCGACTTGATCCGACAACGGTTGGTTGAGCGACGACAGCAGAAAATAGTCTTTGGTTCCCGTAAAGATCTTGGTCACCGAACCGTCCGCCGTGATCGGCATATAAACGGTTACGAGATGCCGAGTTTCGCTGGTCTTGGCGTTGCGAAGCACCCATTGAAAGATGCTATCGTAGAACGGCTTTGTCTGGACGTCATATTTTGCGGCTCGATATTCTAGTCCCTGAACCTGTGTCGCAGGTATCGCCGCCATTGCAAAATAAGCATCGCCGACGCCGGCCCAGTCGACCGTGCCGCTGTCCGTCAATGACGATTGCCCGTTCGCGTCGTAAACGAATGTGTAGTTGCCCTGGTGACGCTTAATATCACCATTGATCGATGCAACAGCTTCTGACTCGATATGGTAAAAATTGTGATTATTGATGGCGTGATCGCCAATGCTTGCACCGATCAGCAATTTTGGATTCGGTACGCTCTCGCCGCCTTTCTTAAGGCTGATGCCGAGATCGGCAATATAGCTGTCGCCCCTAAAAACGAAATTTTTCTTAACCTCGACGCCTGAGGCATCGGTCAACGTAAACTCGATCTGCTTTTCCTGTCCGACAGCCAGTGTAACCGTTTCTTCGGCCGTTGAGATCGCGTAATTTCGGCCATTTACGATATCATTTACCGCCGCATCGTCAGTGCTGAGTCTAAACGGCACTTCCTGCGGGCTTCGGGCCAGAGCCTCAGGCGAGATGAGCTGCATTGGCTTTTTGTCCGCCTCGTTAGATCCGTCCGCGTACACAGGAAATTGGCTTTTCGGCGAATCATTCTTAAGAATGATCCAACTCGTGGCAAGAGCACCCTTTGAGTCGAGTGTTACCTCGTAAAGCGGTGATTTGATCGTGATCTTACGATTAGGTGTCGTGTCGAGCGTGGTCGCGGCAGGCGTAACAGCCGGCGTCTGAGCCACCGGGGCCGGCGTTGGGGTCGCTGCCGCAATATTAGCGTTCGAGGCGACATTGGCGTTCGTATTTGCATCGCCAGCCGGCGGTTTTGGTGCAAAAAAGTATGACCAACCAAAAAGTACGACCATCGATAGCACGGCCGCGATCAAGAAACGCGATTGACTCTGATTACCGGAATTTTCCATTATTTCACCGGGTCGTGCCCGCCTTTACAAAACGGCTGACATCTTAAAATACGCGTTAGACCCATCCAAGTTCCGCGTAATGCGCCATACTTTTCAACGGCCTGACGAGCATAATCCGAACACGTTGGCTCGAAACGGCACGCCGGCGGCAGAAACGGCGATAGAAACGCCTTATAAATACCCAAAAGATCTAGAACCAAAAACTTCATCTGCAAAAGAAAAAAAGACAAAAGAAAAAAGGCAAAAGCAAAGTTTCCGTCTGATCTTTTACTTTTTACTTTTTACTTTCGCCTTCGGCTACCTTTGCCGCGATCGCCCTAAATTCAGCTAGCGGCTTATCAAGTTTTGTAAACAGCAGGCTGCGCCTTGCATTCAAAACCCAATCGAATTTTACCGAAATAGCATCGAGTTCGACACGGCTCAACCGAAAACTTTCACGCAAAAGGCGCTTGGCACGGTTTCGCATTACGGCGTTTCCGATCGCCTTTTTCGTCGCCGTCACACCTAATCGGTGCGTGTCCTGATCAAGGGGCAAAATGAAAACCGTCATAAAACGGCCTTCAAAGCGTCTGCCCTGATCGTAAACACGAAGGAAATCGGCGCGCTTTCGCATACGCTCATCCTTCGGCAACGAAAGGCCTAATAATGGTGAACCGTTAATCGCTTGCGTCCTTTGGCTCGGCGGCGTTTGATCACTGCGCGGCCGTTCTTGGTCGCCATACGTGCGCGAAATCCGTGCTTTTTCGCCCGGCGGCGATTGTTCGGTTGATAAGTTCTCTTCGGCATAATTACTCTCCATCATTTCACTCAAAAGTGAAAACCTAGAGTTTACGCGAGTCAGTGCCCTGATGTCAAAAACTAAAACCTAATAAATACGGGCACTTCAGCTACGATTTATGGCAGGCTGGACGCAGTCGCGTATGATGTATCGATAAGCCGTAAATGACCAAAATAACTACAATATCTTGTGCCGGAGAGTTCTCACATTCTAAACAGACTTCGATAAGAGGTCAGCAGAGGCTATCCCACTTCTCTGCAATCTCCGTGACCTCTGTACTCATTGAGGTTATTCAATCGGTTTCATCCGCGAAACTATCAATTTTAACGCCTCGACGTAGAGCGGATGTTCCTGCTCAAGTATTCTTGCCGAGAGCGTTTTGACGGTGTCGTCGGCCAACACCTCGACCTCTTTTTGAAGGATGATCTCGCCGTGATCGAGCAGTTCATCGACGAAATGGACCGTGCAACCCGTCGTTTTCACACCTGCCTCAAAAGCCTGCCTTTGAGCGTCAAGCCCCGGAAATGCCGGTAACAGGCTCGGGTGAATATTGATGATCCGGCCGGGAAATGCTTTAACGAACGAGGGCGACAATAGTCGCATATAACCCGCGAGGCAGACGAGTTCCACGCCGCGACACTTGAGTTCAGCGATGATCTCAGCGTCGTGTTTCGCACGAGCGCGTCCACGTCGTTCGATAACGACCGTCTCGACACCGCGTTCACGAGCCAATTCGATTCCGCCAGCGTCGGCCTTATCGCTGACAACGACAACAACCCTCGCTCCCGCGATCTCTCCGCTGTTTACCGCGTCCACGATTGCCACCATATTGGATCCGCGGCCTGAGATTAGTATTCCGATCTTCATTACAGGAACTTGAGTACTTCGTACGAATTTGCGTCGAAAATGACACCTGAGTTTTTCGGGTTTTGGACGTATTCGACCTTGGTGAGAATGCGTGACTCGGTGACCATAGTTATTCCGACCTGAAAGCCAGGAACGGTCGTTTCGGCGATCAGCCAAGGCTTGCCGTCCCAAGTAAAATCGAGCTTATTCGCATTTACAAATTCGCCCTGCGGCACGGCGACAGTAATATGTCGCGGCGTGTATAACAGCAAATAGTCCTCGCCAATCTGCTCGAGCAACGAGGCAAGCAAGATAGTTTTGTTGCTACAGTCGCCGTTGCGGGTCATCAGCGTCTCGTCGCCGCGTTTAAGCGTTTCGCCGCGGCTTAGAGCTTCGCGGTAACTATATTCGATCTCGTTCGACACAAAATCTACAAGTGACTGGATCCTTGCGTAACGGTCAGTGCCGGCGTCGCGCGTGATCTCGTCTGCTAATCGCTTGAGCGACGGTTCGCCGGGCTTTGCGACCATAATGCCGTGGTTTGCAAAGATGGTGGTCGGTGAAAAGCTGCGCTCAGGCACCTGCGTGATCATACGCCCGCCGTAAACCTGCGAGTTGTTTGTAAGATTCTTGATCTCTTCGAGAGTTGGCGAATATGAGACCTTTCTGAATGGAAAACTGAGCGTTTGTCTGTGATCGATGCGGATGTTTCCACGCGTCGTGCGGAAAAGGCGGCCAAAAGGATCCGAGGCAGTCACCTTGTAGTCAGCAAGTTTCAGTTCGCCATCGGCCTCGGTACCAAACTCGACCTTTGTAATGTCCCAAAAGTGCTTGTTAACAAACTCTAGAAACTCTTCGTCGCTCGACTTTGGATAGGTAAAGATCGCTTCGTCGATGACAATCTTATATTTTTCCAGCCTGCCCTTACCGAGCAACTGTTGCCGAAACTCTTCGCCCGAAAACGTTTGGTAGTCAAGCAATAGTACCATACTGTTACGTATCTCGACCGCCAATTCCTCTTCCGGGTTCGGCCCTTTCGGAATGCTGTAAACGTATAGCCCGTAAGCCGATGCAACAAAGATAACTAACGCCGCCGCCCCGATCGCGATGATTTTGTAATTATTATTTCGCTTAGCGTGTGATTCGAATAAACTGTCCGACATATTCGTTCCCATTTTGCCACACAATTTATTGATAGTATGGTGAAACGATAGATTTTTTAGAACCATCATCAATAAAACAATTGAAAAAGGTTCACATATTTGTTAACATTTGAATGCGAGAAGTGATCTTTTACAAATTGCCGAACGGCGACTGTCCTGTCGAAGTTTTTCTCGACTCTCTAACCGGTAAGCAAGCTGACAAGATAACGTGGGTGTTGAGTGCCGTAGAAGATCTTCAATTGGTGCCGAAGCAATTCTTCAAAAACTGGTGGGCACCGAGGATATTTGGGAAGTAAGGATTGAATTTGGTGGAGACATATTCCGACTGCTTGGCTTTTTCGACAAAGGCAACCTAGTCGTCCTTACAAATGGATTTACAAAAAAGACTCAGAAGACACCTTCGAAGGAAATAGCTCTCGCGGAAAAGCGAAAGAAAGAATATTTGAGTAGAAAGAGATGAGTGACCTAAAAAAATACATTGCAAATAGGAAAAAGACCGACCCAGAATTTGCCGATGGCTATGACGAGGGCTACGAAAATTTCAAGATCGGCGTTCTGCTCCAGCTTTCCCGAGAACAGGCTGAACTGACACAGGATCAGTTCGCAAAAAAGATGGGTACCAAAAAATCAGCGATCTCACGTATCGAAAATCACGCCGGAGACATGCGGCTTTCTACCCTCAAAAAATATGCGAACGCACTAGGCAAGAAAGTTCGTTTCGAGATCATCTGATCGTCCGTGAATGACTATCTGACTAAGGACTCCACTTTGTTGGTTCTATTTAGGAGATGCTTACACCGATGGCCACAAAGACACGCAATATCCTTTCGACTACACCTCGTGTCCTCTCCGTGATTTTCGCATCACTAATTCTACTGTCTCTTCAGGCTTCTGCCGAACGTAAACAACCTCTTCCAGAGGACTACCCTGTGTCGAAGAGCGATGTCTATAAAGGCAAGCCTGTCCGCCCTTTGTTGGGTAGCAAACGAGCCAGAATGTACCGAACGGTATTGAGACAAGGAGCTAGGGAAGGTCCAAATTTCGCGGGCAGATATACGTTAGTCACCTGGGGTGCCGGCCTTGGCGTTTTTTCTATGGCTGTTATCGATGCTAAAACCGGCAAGGTGTTTTTCCCGCCATTTACGTCCGTAGGCAACACTGCCTTTGGCATGCCGTTCCTCGACAAGGGCGATAATCCTTCCTGGAAGAAAGATAGTCGACTCTTCGCCTTTATAGGTCGTCCCGAGGCCCCTGACAAAGGCATGGGAATGTACGTGTATTCATTCGATCGTGGGCGATTTCGATTGTTGTATTTTGAAAAGGAGGATGAGGAGAAAAGGAAAGCGGAACAAGAAAGCTGGGAAAAGGAGCTAGACAGACGATTAGCTTCAATGGCGGATACGTTCGAATCATTCAGGAATCGCATCGGAGTTGTCGATCCAGACCTTAGGTGTTTTCAGGGGTATCATACAACCAGATACCCTTGGGCCGCTATTGACCCGTTATGTACAGAGAACGATTTGATCGTCTCAATCAACATAGTAGACCTCTCAACATCCGTTGAGGCCGAGGACATGCTGAAATCTGATTTGAATTTCCCGGATCCTAAACCGTGGCTATTTGTCGAAGGGCTGGGAGAACAGGGAATCACAACGGACCGATGCGGTCGGGCTTGGATCCGATTTCGCAAGGGGACTTATTATGTGTGGATGAATGCCAACCTTAACCGAGCAGATTCTGATGATCCCAGATGCACAAATGAGCAGAACGCGGACAGTAAACGACTGGCTGAATTTTCAAGCCGGATCGCCTTCGTGTTGGCTGATCTTCTAAAGTAATAGCACCAAACAACCCGTTAGATTGTAGCGTCTCTCGACTCCGCGTAAACATTCAACGGCCTTACACAAAGAACTTCCGTTTCGAGATCGTCTGATTGTTCTGATCAAGACGTCGTGTACGATTCGTCCGAACCATCAACTTGTCGCTAGCAGTTTCCGTCCGCTATTTCCCATAACTAAGACTAAGTTGCGATCTCGATCCTAATTCGCGGAACTTTCGTTTTCCTCCGAACAATTTTCAATTTGACATGCATTACTTGAAACCCAGGACAAGTAATCTCAAGATAGTATGGAATTGATCCGTATCTCTTAAATCTAAACCGCCCATCGCCATTGGTTTTCGTTGATTCGATTTCCTTTTTCCAACCCGCGTTCATTCGCTTTACCAAGACACCAGGAATAGGTGAATCACTTGGGTCCACTACGATTGCCGTTGGGTGCGACGATACGTAGGGCGTGGCGAGTTCAACAGTCATAAATTGCGCTTGAGTCTTAGCCGACGTCAAGAGGATGATCATTAAGATAAGGGTCGGAAATAGAATTTTTATCAAGATATCGATACCTCCTTTTTCCCAATTGTCACGTTCCCTATTTCGTAAATATTTTCTAATTCTGCTTTTACCACCATCTTTGTATCTTCTGCGCAGATCAGCACCATGCCGATCCCCATATTAAAAGTGCGGAACATCTCTTTTTCATCGACATTTCCCAGCCGCTGCATCAGACTGAATATTGGTAATTCTGGCCAGGTGCCGCGGGTTATTTCGACGGAGACGCCATCGGGTAATATTCGAGGGATGTTTTCGAGGAAACCGCCGCCGGTGATGTGGACGAGTCCTTTGATGACGCCGGAATCCAACAATGGGCCGATCTGCGGGAGGAAGCTTTGGTGCGTTGCGAGCAAGGCTTCGCTGACGGTTGTGCCGAGTTCATCGATGTACGCATCTGGCGTGTAGCCGCCGATCTCGAAGAAAAGTTTGCGTGCGAGCGAATAGCCGTTTGTCTGCAGACCTGTTGACGGTATGCCGAGGACGACATCGCCGGGCGTGATCGATTTGCCGTCGATCACCTTTGGCTTATCGACGACGCCGACAATGAAACCGGCGAGGTCGTATTCACCCGGCGGGTAAAAATCCGGCATTTCCGCCGTTTCACCGCCGAGCAGCACGCAACCATTTTCGCGGCAGGCACGGGCCATACCTTCGACAACCGAGGCGGTGGTATCGGGTTCTAACTTGCCGGTCGCGAAGTAATCAAGGAAAAAAAGCGGCCTCGCACCTTGCACCAGAATGTCGTTGACACAGTGATTAACGAGGTCAGCCCCGACCGTGTTGTGAATACCTGTCTCGAACGCAAGTTTGAGCTTTGTCCCAACTCCGTCGGCGGAAGCAACGAGTATCGGTTCGGCCATATCTGGAAACGCCCCGGCGAACATACCGCCAAAGCTGCCGATCTCGGTAAGTGTCCGCTCGTTAAAGGTGCTGCGTGCATATTCGCGGATCTTTGCCACCGCCTTGTTCGCGTTGTCGATCGAGACGCCGGCGTCCGCATATGATATCGATTGAGTCATAAGAGAGATTATATTCGCTTGGCTACTTCTTTTCCATATCTCTTCGCTAAAACCTCGTTGACTATTGGACGCCAACACGATTAGCATTTCTTGGGGGATATATATGAGTTTTACATTGATCGATATGGGTTCGGAGAACTTCGAGATCCTAGCCAACGTATGGCAATGGAAAGCGGCGCTTGAGGTCATTAAGAGTCTGGATGTGATCGGCGATGGAGCTATCAGGCAAATGGCCTATGCCGGAACCGGCGTTAAGGTCTCTCTCGAGGACGCTCACGAACTCGGCGAACGGATCCGCAGCCGAATATTGCCAAGGCTTGAACCGAATAAACGAATTTTTGCCGATCTGACGATCACCGACGCTCCCGACGACAAGACACTCTACCGGGACGGAGACGAGCAGTGGAAAAATTACAGTGTCGGCCACGAATGGCTTTCGGAATTTGCCGAGTTCTGTTTGAGGTCAAAAGGATTTCAGGTTTTTTAAGATTTAAGAAGCTCGGTATCTAATTAACGTGCAGGATCTACTTAACAACATTCAACCGATCTTTAAGAATCTGTACGTTCAGATCGCACTTCTGATCGTATTCGCGACCGCTCACGGTTACGCCGGGGCTTGGCTTGCGGTGAGGATGTTATTCAGGCCTCGCAATCCGGTCAGGGTCCTGGGGATCACGGTATTTCCGCAAGGTATGATCCCGCGGCACCGTGACCGCCTGGCAAATGCTATCGGCAAGGCCGTCGGCGACGAACTGGTCTCACACGACACGATAATCGAACAATTGACCGGAAACGACTTTCTGCGCCGAAAGATACAGAACGTAGTCGATACATACACCTCAGAGCTACTCTCACAAAACTACCCGTCGATCATCGAAACATTGCCGAAGAATGTACGAGAACCGATCCTCGACGCCATCTCCGGGCTTCAACTACGATTGTCCGAACACATCACGGCAATTCTGAAAAGTAGCGAGTCGACTGCCGCGATCAGTTCCTTCGTCACCCGACGTGTCGATGACGTACTCAGCAAGAGAGTTTCTGAAGTAATTGACGATGAGGCTTTTAGTAAAATAACGTCATTTCTAGAACAGCGTATACGTTCGGCGGTCGAGGCACCGTCGTTTGAAAACAAGATACGCGAATTCATCGGGCGACGAATAAATGACCTCGCAGGTTCCGAAACTCCGCTCGGTGAGCTTTTTACGCAGGATGCAGTGGCTCTTTTGAAAGAAAAAGCGAACGAACAAGTAGAACCGGCCATCCGCCAGTTGACCGAACTTGCCGCATCGGAACGCACGCGGAACCAGATCGGGGCATTGATCAAAAAAGAGGTACACGAATACTACGAGAATCTACCGTTCTACAAAAAGATATTCGTGTCGCGCGAAAACCTTCTTCACGAAGTCGACAGCCTTGTGAACGAGAGCCTACCGCGACGGATAGAGGAAACTCTGCGCGGAGAGTTTTTCGCCGACGAGGCTCGCAACTTCATTGGTTCAAGCATCGACAATGCTCTCGCCAAGCCACTGCCAGTTGCGATCGGAGCGATCGCTCCGGAGCAACTTGACCGCCTAAAGGAACAGGTCGCCGGTTCCGTGCTTGGCCTTATACGCGGCGACGAAATGATCGGCGGTATCACCTCCTATATCAACGAGGCTCTCGAAGGCCTCAGGCCGCACAGCATCGATTCGATCCTCAGGACGATTCACCCTGAGGCAGAGGAGAAACTAAAATCGATGCTCTCCCGCGGACTGCTCGATATACTTGCACGCGAAGAAACGGCGCACATAATCAACGAAATGCTGGCCGGCCAGATCGACAAACTCCTTTCGCAGCCGATCGGACGCATTGGCGATCATATCAGCGAGGAAAAAGTGCGGGATGCCAGCACAACTCTCACAGATGCGATCATCGCGGCGGTTCACGCTAAATTGCCCGACGCAGTCGCCGAATTTGATGTCGGCGGCGTTGTACGCGAAAAGATCCATAATTATCCGGCCGAAAAGCTAGAGTCCCTGGTGATGTCGGTCGCTAAAGAACACCTGCGAACGATAGAACTCTTCGGAGCCCTTTTCGGATTTCTGATCGGCGTTGCACAGGCGATCCAGTTCTACTTCTACGCAAAATAGGCTATAAGTTAAGCGTAGCAAGAGGAAAATTCTAATGAAAAGATTGCTCATCTTTGCCTGCTTGGTTCTGTCAATGTCGGCTTCGGCTCTATCACAGACCGCAAAAGATGCTCCCGTACTGACAGGTCTTTTGAACGAGTTTCTAGCCGGTGCCGGCCGTAACGATGTTGAGGTCCACGATAGATTTTGGGCCGACGATCTCATCTACACACGTTCGGCCGGGTCAAGGATCGGAAAATCCGAGTTGATGAAAGGCGTCCGCTCAGCCCCTGCAGCAAATGCAGGTGAGCCCGTCACCACCTACACAGCCGAGGACGTCCGAATTCAGCAATACGGCAATGCGGCCGTTATCGCTTTCAGGCTCGTCGGTACCACATTGCGTTCGGACGGATCCAAGTCCGTTTCAAATCACCTCAACACCGGAACTTTCATCAAGCGAAAGGGTAAATGGCAGGTCGTTGCGTGGCAGGCAACCACCGTCCCGAAACCGGACGCTGAGAAAAAGTCGCCTTAGCGTCGGCGGCATTGGTCTCCAGTTTCTATGAACATTTCCAGCCTTCCGGCGTAAGGTTATCTGGAACGGCGTTCGACGTTCGTTTACCGGCTATGTCCTTATGCTAGAAGCAAAATATCTATCAAAAACCTATTCGGGGGATGGCGTCGATTTTAACGCACTGACCGACATCGATCTGCGGATCGAGAGCGGCGAGTGTGTCGCCATAGTCGGCAAATCCGGCAGTGGCAAATCGACGCTGATGCACCTTCTTGCGTGTCTCGACCAACCTACCGCCGGAAGTGTTTCCGTCGATGGCGCCGACACTTCTGCATTGTCCGAAAAGCAAAAGAACCTGCTCCGAAATGAAAAATTCGGGTTTGTCTTTCAACAGTTTTTCCTTAATGGACGCGACACCGTTTTTGAAAACGTCGTGCTACCGATGCGGATCCGAGGGACGGCCGCGGCGCAGATCACGGCCGCCGCCGCCGAGGCCATCGGTGCCGTTGGATTGGCGGATAAAGCGGGTAAGCGTGCCAAGGACCTCTCGGGAGGCGAAAAGCAGCGTGTCTGTATCGCGCGAGCCTTAGTTTGCAAACCTCAGGTCATCTTCGCCGACGAACCGACCGGAAATCTCGACTCGTCCACCGGAGCGGCCGTGGAAAAGATGCTCTTCGACCTAAACCGCGAAAAGGGCATCACGCTCGTCATCGTCACTCACGATGACGACCTCGCCCGACGCTGCGGCCGTATTATCGAAATGAGAGATGGCCGCATAGTTGCCGAACGCTGTGGGGAGGCACACGCATAATGAAGATCTGGGATCTTATCCGTACCGCAAACCGCAATCTTTTCCGAAATAAATTACGAACCTTTCTGACCGTTATGGCGATCTTTGTCGGCTCATTCACGTTGACGATGACCAATGGGCTCGGCGACGGTATGCGCAATTATGTCGAGAGTCAGGTCAAAAATATCGAGAGCGACCGCGTCATTATGGTTCGCAAAAAGTCCGAAAAACCGCCGGGCGGAGCCAAGGCCGGAGCTCCCGAGGAATACAAGGACTCGCCGGCCGAGAACTCGGTTGACGATTTCGACCCGAACACGTTTCTGCTGACAGTCGCTCAAATGGAAACGGCCATCCGCGGACTTGACGGCGTCAAGGGCATCACGCCGCGATACGGTATTGACGGTGAGTACATATCGCTCGACGGCCAGAAGAAATACAAACTGGAGCTTGGCGTCTTGAGCGAGGGCATTACGCAAAAAACTGAGGTCGGTGCTTCGATCAGCGGAACTGGCCAGATCGTCATTCCGGTCGGACTTGCACGCGAATGGGATGCAGATATCGGAAAACTTATCGGCAAGACCGTGACCGTAGCGTATAGATCCGCGGATGGTGCTATCAAGACGATGCCGCTGAGCATCGTCGGCGTCGCGACCAAGGGATTTATGACGAACTATAATTCGTTTGTCGATACATCGACAGCAAAGACCATTTATATCAGCCAGAGAACGGGTGAAAGTGCCGACAAATATCCCGGCTTTACGATTCAAATGTCGACCAATGACGCGGCCAAGATCGATATGGTAAAGCGAACACTCGACGAAAAGGGTTTTGAGGCCGATACGATCGCCGATACGCAAAAGCGTACGTATGATGCGATCGGCATCTTTAAGATCGGTATGAGCTTGTTTGCCTTTATCGCACTGCTTGCCGCGTCATTCGGCATCATCAATACTCTCGTCATAGCGGTACTCGAACGCACCCGAGAGATCGGCCTGCAAAAAGCACTCGGTATGGGACGCGGTAAGATCTTTGCGGTCTTTTCGCTCGAATCGGTGCTGATCGGATTTTGGGGAGCCTTAATGGGAACGCTCGGCGGCATTGTCGTCGGCATTATTGCAAATAAGGTGCTCATCACAGCTTATGCCGATTCGTTCGAAGGATTCACACTTTTTGTCTTTACACTGCCGTCAATGGCCTTGGTGATGGCGATCGTCTGTGCAATCGCGTTTTTAGCCGGCGTAATGCCCGCGATCAGAGCGAGTCGGCTTAACCCGATCGAGTCGCTCAGATACGAATAGAACTTATTGCGAACTTTCCATTTAGTAAAACCGTTATTCTTCACGGTTAATAATTATTCGGAGGGCACTTATGAAAAAAGTAGGAATTATGATCTTCGCGGCTGCACTTGTTGTCGGCCTGGTCGCATCCAATTTGTTCTCGTTCGGCCGCATCAGCGGTGACTTTGCGAATTTTTCGATTAAATTTGGCGGCGTACACGGTTCGGGCAATGTTGCCACGGAAAAGCGTGACCTTGCCGGCTTCAAGTGTGTAGATGTCGGCGGTATTTTCGAGGTCGAGGTGGTTGCGGGTAATACTTTCAGCGTCGAGGTCACGGCGGATGACAATCTCCTCTCACATATCGAGACCGAGGTTCGCGGAGACACACTTTATATCGAGACTGACCGCAAGATAAAATCGTCAAATTCGCTCCGCGTACGCATCACCGCTCCGGACATCGATAAACTCGACGTTTCCGGTGTCGCCAAAGTATCGCTTAGCGGCGTCAACAATGATGCTGTCACCGTTCACGCAAGCGGTGCGTCAAAGGTGTCTGTTTCGGGCGAAACCTCTCAGCTTAACGTAGATATCAGCGGTGCGACCAAGGTACACGCCGATGATCTCAAAGCTGTCAACGCATCGGTCGAAGCAAGCGGTGCCAGCTATGTCGGCGTCAGCGTCACGGGCGAACTCAACTCTGATATCTCAGGAGCGAGCCGCGTCGAGTATAGCGGAACACCCGCATCGATCATTACCAAGAGATCTGGTGCCAGCAGCGTCAGCTCGAAGTGAGCACTCAAAATTTGCACACAATTTGCGGGCTGTCCTTGATCAGGCGGCCCGCTTTTATGTCTCTACTGCAATTGTCCGGATACCGGCGACATTTCCGCTCTTGTCGTGTCCGGCCAGAATGATATCTATCCTTACAGTGCCGACGCGATACACCTTGATTCCCGTGAGTTGTGAGAGTAGTAACTGTTGCAATCTTAAAAATCTTTCGGCACGAGCAATATCTGCCGGCCCGAACCAATCCTTCATTTGGGTCAATTTCGTAAAGAATGTCGCTTGCTCGACGATTTCAATATTGGACGACGAGTTTGCCCCGGAATACTGAAGGATACTCTCCCGGCTGATATCTTTGATCTCATCCGTGACGAATGGGACGATCTCAGCGTCGGTTTCGCTGACATAATAAAGGCCTTCACAGGCATTTGAGAGAGTATTTGCAATGTCGCCCGGTGTGGGCGATGGTGGGGTTGAATTTTTTTGATTTTTTTTTATCATTTTTAGGCGATTTTTATTTCAAAAATGCTTATGAAAGTTAACCCTTAACCGAACGAAAATCAAGTCAACTGTTTGTTATAAAAGGGTGTTAAATCCGCGTTAAAACCTTTTAGAAAACCTGTGGAATTCCGTTTGCGCTCACCTATTTTTCGTGTTAGTCTGATATCCGTTTTGAGTATTATTGTTCTTGTAAAGTGTTGAAAATAAAAGACTTGAAGCTTTACTTTAGAGTTTAAGCACTTTTTCCACACACCTGTGGAAAACATTGTGGAAAACGCACCGAGCCGCTAGCGAAAAGAGCAGGCACAAAGTTCGCAAACAGAAAGACTTTCATACCGTTACGGGCTTTCTTGATCAGCGATTTGTGACCAAATTCGCGAAACGGAAATTTGAATAAAAACCTGTTACCTCTTAAGCGCATTTTGGAGTATATCCTTGGAACTGATTCTGGAAAAAAACACCGTTTGGGATGACATTCTTGGCCTCGTCCGAGAACGGCTAAACCCACAGATATTCGACACATGGTTTTTACCGATCAGATTCGTGGAACTCGACCCACATTCGAGCGAGTTACGGTTGTCGGCCGGCGACGCCACGATCGACTGGGTCGTAAAGTTCTATTCGGAAATTCTGCAAGAATCATTAAAAGAGATAAATCTATCAGGCTATAAGATAATTTGGACTGCACCTGATGTCGAAGTCGTTGAGGCTGAGCGACCGTCGAGCGAGGAGTTGTATTTTGAACCTAAGCCGCGGCCGGTGATCCACGGGGTGACGACCAATTTTCGCCAATTGGATCCGATCGATACAACTCTTAACCCTAAATATACTTTTGACAAGTTTGTTGTAGGATCCGGCAATCAGTTTGCTCACGCGGCGGCGTTAGGGGCAGCCGAAGCACCGGGAACGACATATAATCCGCTTTTCATATACGGCGGCGTAGGCCTTGGCAAGACACATCTAATGCACGCGATCGGACATTCGATCCGGCATCGGAATTCGAGTCTGCGAGTCGCATACATCACCAGCGAAAAATTTATGAACGAACTTATCAATGCTATTCGCTTTGATAAGACGCCGGCATTCCGTGACAAATATCGATCGATCGACGTGTTGCTGATGGACGACGTGCAGTTTATGGCCGGTAAAGAGCGGACGCAGGAAGAGTTTTTTCACACATTCAACACCCTGCACAACAATCAGAAGCAGATCGTGATCTCGAGTGACTGTCCGCCTCGTGAGATACCAACCCTCGAAGAAAGGCTCCATTCGAGGTTTGAGTGGGGGTTGATCGCTGACATCGAACCGCCGGATCTTGAAACCAAGGTAGCTATCCTTAAACGCAAAGCAGACCTGGACGGATTTCACCTACCTGACGACATTGCGATCTTTATGGCCGGCAAGATCAAGAGCAACGTCCGCGAACTCGAAGGGTCGCTGGTACGACTTGTAGCGATCGCATCGCTCAAGGGCCTGCCGCTGTCAAAGATGTTGGCCCAAGAGGCTCTAAAGAACATTATCGACAGTGAACATCCGGCGGGATTAACGATGGACAGGATCTCTCGTACGGTAGCGTCACATTACCAGATGACGGTCGAGGAACTTAAGTCAAAGAGCAATTCGAGGGCGATCGCGGTACCGCGTCAAGTCGCTATGTATCTGTGTAAAAAGCTGACCCGTCACAGCTTTCCCGAGATCGGGCGCGAGTTCGGCGGCAAGCATCATACGACCGTAATGCACTCGGTCGACAAGATAGAAACGCTCACTCGTGACGATCGCGTTTTCCACAAGAGCGTCAGCGAGTTAATTGACAGTCTTTGCAGCTAATTAAAGACTATTTAACGGTTTTTTCAGTGGATCGATTTCCACAACTTAGAGATTCGCAAAATCACTCTAAGTTCAATTTTATCAGTTATTTGAGAAATAGTTTTCCACTTTTCCGCAGCAGGCGTCGATATCGGCCTGTGGAGATCGGTGGAAAACGGCGGCAGGTAAAAGTTATCCGCAGTTTGGGGTATTTATCCACAAGTTTTCCACACCGGCTGTGGACGGAAAAGTGCCCATTTTTTAAGAACTTACGCGGCTTTTACACATATCCACAGGACCTATTACTAGTACTAGTCTTAAATACAGTTTTATAACTAGTTAGTATTAGTAAAAGGGTCGGTGGCGATACGATCTAGGCGTTAGCGGCAGAATCGGTAATGACCTATAATATTCGAAACATCATTGCAAAAGGTTAGAGATTTGGTCGCCTGAAAGGAAGTTTCAGGAAGAGCGATCACCGGGAGTTAAGTGAAATGGAATTTACTATCAAACAGAGTGTCTTGAAAGAAGAATTGGGATTTATCCAGGGTGTCGTTGAGAGAAAAACAACCATCCCGGTGCTCGCCAATATCCTGATCGAATCGATCGGCGAAAACGAGATCCGCATCGTCGGTACCGATCTTGACGTTACTATCCGCTGCGATGCCGAGGCGAATATCGCTCGGCCGGGTTCGATGTGTATCCAGGCTCGCAAGCTTTTTGACATCGTACGAGCTCTGGGGTCAGATGATGTTCATTTCAAAAAGGAAGACAACGAATGGGTCACGATGCGCAGCGGCCGTGCAAACTTCAAACTCGCGGGAGTCAACAAGGATCAGTTCCCGGAGATACCTCAGTTCAAGAGCACTCCGATGAAACTGCCTGCGGCCGTTTTCAACTATTTTATCCAAAATACGGCGTTTGCTATCACCAACGAGGTGTCACGATTCACTTTGTCAGGGGCTAAATTTATCGTCGGCGAAGGTTCGGCCAAGATGGTCACGACCGACGGACACCGACTGGCGTACATCGAAAAAGCACTCGCTGCGTCCGATTCGACGGATGCGATCGATACGTTGATCCCTAAAAAAGCTTTGCTCGAACTCGCCAAGGTTTCCCGCGATACGTCGAGCGACATCAGTTTTGGTGAGGACACTAATCACCTCTATTTTGAGATGGAGGGCCGACTTTTGATCAGCCGAAAGCTATCAGGCAGTTTTCCGAACTACGAGATGGTGATGCCCAAGGACAATGACAAAGAGGCGATATTCGACCTGGACGATATGCGAAACGCCGTTCGCCGCGTCAGTCTGATGGCCGACGAACGCAACCGTTCGATACGTGTCACTGTCCGCTCAGGCGAGATCGAACTCACCGCACAATCCAGCGAAGAGGGCGAGGGACGTGAGGCTGTCCAAGCAGAATATACGGGTGACGAGTTTCAACTCGGTTTTAACTGGCAATACCTGCTTGAGTTTCTGAACAACGCAGGTTCACTCGAGGGATCATCCTCGGCGGACGGTGAGCAGGAGACGGACGGCGACGGAACGGTACGGGTCAAAGAGGGCCGTTCACCGGTGCGTATATCGTTTCAGTTCAAGGATGCCAACGCCCAGACGCAGATGTCCATAGCCGGCGATTCGCTCTACGACTACAAGTACATCGTGATGCCGCTGCGTATATGATCGGTGTTTTTTTGAACTTGAATATTGTAAATTGAACCAGGTCCAAAGATTGTGGATCAAAAGCTTATGAGCACTATTTTCGACCGAAGCGAAGGCGTGATACTTAATAGCGACCCCGAAGAAGTTACTCCGGAAACGCTGGCACAACTCAAGAGCGGAGCTAACTGGTTTTACTGGATCGCCGGATTATCATTGATAAATTCGGCGATCTTTATATTTGGCGGGAATGTCAATTTTATCGCCGGACTCGCGTTCACTCAGTTAATCGATGCGATCTTTGACGCATCTGTATCGCAAGGTGCTGCGAGCGGGATCATTGCGGTCGCTGCGATCATAGATATGATCGTCGTCGTTATTTTTGCATTGATCGGCTACTATGCAAATAAGGCGATTAACGCAGTATTTATAGGTGGAATGGTGATCTATGCGATCGACGGTATCGTTTGGCTGCTGCTCGGTTCACTATTTGCCGCGGGATTTCACGTGTTCGCATTGGTAATGATCTATCGCGGATTTTTGGCGAGCCGCGAGGTCAATCGCATCAAAGCCGAAAACCTGATTCTGAAAATTTGATCAACCTTCCATTCGCCCGATGTCGACGGCGATATTCCGCCACTTTCCACGTCGGAATATCATTACACTCAGAACGCATCTTGTTACGTGGCCCGCAAGTATTGCGAGCCATATATGGATAGGTTCGAGATGTCCGAATTCGCGGATCAAAAAGCAGACGCCGAGCGGGATCACGACCTGCGATATGATCGAGATGTACAGCGGGCTTTTGGTGTCACCGCTACCCTGCAACCCGCCGGTGTATGTAAGGGCGACTGAAATAAACAACCCTGAAAACGCGAGTATTCGCAATAGTTGTATTCCGATCATCACCGCTTCAGGATCGGTCATACCAAAGATGGCCAAAAGCTGTTGCGGAAAGAAGAAGTAAAACACGCCAAGAAACGCAGAACCTGCCATTCCGTAACGTGCGGCAACGCCGACTGCTTTATTGGCACGGTCAGGATGACCGGCTCCGATATTCTGGCCGACAACTGCCGCTGCCGCCCCCATCAATCCGACAGAAGTCCACGTGACGAGTGAGAAAAGTTGCGTGTACGAGATCGCAAAGGCCGCCTGAGCGGCCGCACTCTCTGCTAGTGAGCCGATGAATGAGAGCATCAGCACCCCGCCCACATTCATCGCGATACCCTGAATACCGGTCGGCAAGCCAAACTTGAAAAGCGATCGAATTACCTTCCAATCCGGCCCCCATCCCTGGCCCCGCGGAAAACCGACGACCCAATTGCCGCTCCACATCTTATAAATAGCAAAAAGTCCGACCAGTCCGGTTGCCAAACTGGTACCGATCGCTGCACCGGCAGTGCCTAAAGCAGGTATCGGCCCGAGGCCTCGGATCAGCACTAGATTAAATATAAGATTGAGCAGGGTCATCGCGATCCCCAGCGTCATCGGAGTTCGGGCATCGCCGGCCGAACGCAGTGCTCCGCTCGTCATAAAATATATGAGCAAGCCAAAACTAAAAACGAAAGTTATACGCAAAAACGGGAGAGCCTCGGCCTTGACACCGGGATCTGCATTGACTAGATCGAGCAGTATCGGCGATAGAAAATAGCCGACCGGAGCCATAATGCCGATGGCGATGAATACAGCCGTTAGAAAGGCCTGGTATACGGTCCGATTGACCTTGGCCTCGTCGTGTGCTCCGGCAAATCGAGCCACGAGGACGCTCATACCGGTAAATAGCGACGAAATAAAAACGATGACGACGAGGAATATCTGATAGCTTACCCCGATCGCCGCATTTGCCTTAAATCCGACAAGGTTGCCGACGAGAACGTGGTCGACCATTCCCTGCATACCGGCGATAGCGTTAGTCAGCATCGTCGGCCAAGCGATCTTCCAAACCGCAGCACCGAGCGGGCCTTCGACTATTGAGCGGTCAAATTTCGATGTTTTGGGAGATATTGAAGAGGGCAGGTCGTCACAAACCTCGTCTATATCATCGTTTTCTATGGTTTCTGACATTTGCCGTTAACCAACAGATTACCGAGTAACGGAGGACGGTGGCAAATCGTATCACTTTAATAAATCTAACGTCCGCCAGACTACTTCTTACGGCCCCACGCGACAAATCCGCACAATAACGCAGTTATCGCAGGAAAGATCGCCATTGCCGGCGATCCAATCGCAGATACAATGACGGCGCCGATCATAATGATGAAGAGCAGTGTAGCGGCAAGCGGCGTCAGTCTTGGCCTTATCTTAAGAGCCCACGGCAAAATGAGCCCGAGGCTACCGATGATCTCACACGCGCCGATGAAGTAAATAAAGCCGATCGACAGGAAAGCCGGCATATTCTGGGCCATTTCCTCGGCGGGCGTAAGAAACTTTGAGACGCCGGCAAACATAAACAGCAGTGAAAGAATTATCTGAATGACCCAAAGTAAAGTGTTCATAAGGTGTTAAGACTCCTATCGTTTATCGGCCTCGACCGTCTGTTTTAATTGTGCCAAACCTTTTTCGAAGTCGGCCCCAACCAAGTGATCCATATTTGCGATCAATGAAAATGCCTTCATAAAAAAGTTATTCTTACCGGTCATTGTCCAAGTCACATTGGTCTTGTCAGCGTCTGTTGCCAACCCAAACTCGATAATATTCCTTGCTGCAAACGGAGCATTAAACTCCAGGTCTACCTTGAGATGGTTTGGCGGATGGCTTTCGAGAATGGTCATTTTACCTTCACCGGCCTCGCTGTTTCCGGCCCAGGCATACGAGGCACCGACACCCTTTGCGGGACCTGAGTATGTCGTTTTCATCGCCGGGTCGATCTTGGCCCACGGCGACCAGGATTCCCATTTGTGAAAATCATCGAGGTGGTCAAAGACCATCGAGGGTGGGGCATCGATCGTAGCCGACCGCGTTATCTTAAAGTCTTCAGTCTGAAACGCCACAACCACGCAAAATACAGCAACGATAGCTGCGATGACCACGATCGACGTCAAAACGATCTTTTTCCACATAAGCAAAATTCCTATTTAGGAGACTTTACACCATCAACGCCTGTTAACCTAGAGATTTTTTTAACCACTTTGAGAAGCCGCAGCCGCCTCAAATCAGTAACGTCGGCTGTAACCAAAATGCTCCCGCCGGGTGTAAGATGTATTTAGGAATAAACGATACGGCGCGTGGTCAACTGTAAGAGTTTCCCTATTTTTATATGAAACGATGTGCGAAATGCGGTGCTATATATACCGACGAGACACTCAGCTTTTGTCTGACGGATGGAACGCCGCTCGAAACTACGGATGAGCAAGTAACGGTTTTGCACGGGAACGCCCCCGATACGCTGCCATTCACCCGTGGCGAGCAGATGCGGGTCGATATTCCGCAAAGCTCTCCGCCGCCCCCGTTCCTACCGACGGCAGCAGTTACACAATCATCCGGGCCGGGAATCGGCAAGGTACTACTTGTCATAGGGATATTTGTAGCATTGCTGGTGGTCGGTACCATTGGTGCCGGTGCCCTGCTCTACTTTAACAGAGTGAATCGACAGTCCGCGGTCAACGAAAATGCCAATAGTACGAATCCTAGCACATCGCCAAAACCAACGATCTCACCTTCCCCGACCGATGATCCGACAGAGGTTCTGCGCAAACAGATCGCCAATCTCGAAAAGCGTTTGGACGAGCAAAAGAAGTCGGGCCAACCATCGAATATTCCGCTGACGATGCCCGAAATTCCAACCGCTGCGACGACTACGGCCAGGGTCAATTCGCCGGGTGACGGCTTTCTGGCTCTAAGGACATTGCCGAATAGCGAGGCCGGATCGCGGATCTCTAAGATCCCTCACGGCGCAGTCATTTCGATTGGCGCCTGTGGCCCGGTCGTCAGACCGGTACAGAGGAGCGGCAGATGGTGTCAGGCAAGTTATAATGGGCAAAAAGGTTGGGTTTTTGATGCCTATCTTGTCTATTAGACTCTATTAAATAGAAAGGGTGCAGTCTTTTGGAGGACCACACCCGGTAGGTTTAATCGGAAGGTATGATAGACAGGAATTATGAATTCGTTCTGTTACGGTCGAACGATACCGACGGGGGATAGTAAAACGTCCCCAATGTCCTGAAGCTTGAAATATCAAACTCCTTGCGTGCTCCACAATCGAGACATACGCGATAAGAACCATTTTTGCTCGAAAACGGGCGGCTCAGGTCTCTGTGCCAACATCCGAACAACTTGCCAAATAACCCGATTCTCCGGCCGAAAGAACCGTCAGTTCTATTTATTACACGTTCGGCGATCGAGTTTTGTTCCAATACTGCCTGCATAACTTTTTCCTCTCCGTTTACACTGCTCTGCAGCGTTTCCGTTCACATTATGTAGAACGTATGTCTGAAGGCGTTTTGCACAATCTATGATGAAATGTTCTGAAAAAAGGTTTGTAATATTTTTTTAAAAAGTAGTTAGGCTTTCTCTTGCCTTGCTAATTAGATAGAATCATCGGAAACGATATAGGAGAAACTTATTATGGCTACACGAGCGATTCGTACATTTATACTTATTTCGATTATCGCGATGCTTTCATTTCCGATATACGCGTGGGACGAGACCGGACATAAGATTACAGCCTATATCGCCTGGCAGCGAATGACGCCGGAGACGAGAGATAAGGTCTTTAAGATACTGCTCGCCGCTCCCGAAGATTCACAGATCGGGGCATATTACCTTCATTATGGTTCACGGTCCGAAGAGTCGAGAAAGCGCGAGTTCTTTATGATGATCGCCACTTGGCCCGATATTATCAAAGATAAAAATTTAGCTACTCGGTTCAAGAAATACAGCAACTCGAATTGGCACTACGCAGATTCGTTTTGGACGTGGAAGAATGGCAAAGCCGAGATGGTCGAGAGCACGGACAAGAACGGCCTGGCGATGGACAAGTTGGCCGAATTTAATCAGTTGATCCGAGGCGATGCATCCGATACCGACAAGGCGGTCGCGATAGCCTGGCTCGAGCATCTGATCGGCGACATTCATCAACCGCTTCACACCTCGGGCAAGGTGACAGACTCAAACCCGAAAGGTGACCAGGGCGGCAACCTTTTCTTTTTGACACCCAAGGGCACGCCTCGCGCCCAGCAGGAAAACCTGCATTCGTTCTGGGATTCGATCGTTGCCCAAAATGTACCGAACGCAAAGGATCAGTGCGATGCCGACTATCTGGATCCGATCGCTGATGAGATCATCAAGCTCTATCCGTACTCAAAACTCGAATCGAAGATCGCCGCGGACAAGTTTGACGTTTGGCAAAAAGAAAGCCTGACGATCGCGACCACTGACATTTATAAGGACGTAAAATTCTTTCAATTGCCCTCAGAAAAATATCGAAAACAGGCATTTTCGATCTCGGAGGAACGACTGGCATTGGCAGGATATCGAATGGCAGATCTTTTTAACGAAGTATTTGGTAAACCGGCTGCGGCCAAGTAGAGCCACTCTCAAATGGACCCGACAACAACATTGACCCATTTTCGCGAACGCCGCGACGAAATGATCGACAAGATCATCCAGATCGTCGATATTGAGTCGCCCTCCGGTGACGTTGGTCAAAACTTGAAGGTCGTCGAATGGATCGTCAAATACGCGGCCGAGTCAGGGCTAAATGTCGAAGTCGAGCGAGTTACGGCCGATGGGTTTGGCGAACACCTGATAATCCGGGCCTTTCCGGGGAACGGCAAACATATTCTGTTGCTTGGTCATACCGATACGGTCCATCCTATCGGTTCCATTGCAAAAAATCCGACCCGCATCGATGATGGCAAATTCTACGGATGCGGAATATTTGATATGAAGGCCAACATCATTTTGATGATCGAGGCTCTGAGTTATATTTCGAAAATAGGCGTCCGCCCGCCGTGTCCGATAAATATCTTACTGTCGTGTGACGAGGAAGTAGGCAGCCATACAGGACGCGAAATAGTTGAGAGAGAGGCGGCAAATGCCGAACTCTGCCTGGTGTTCGAGCCGTCGGCTGAGGGCCGAGTGAAAACGGGACGCAAAGGAACCGGCCAATATCTACTAAAAGCCCACGGCAGCCCTGCTCACGCCGGACTCGAACCGGAGAAAGGCGTTAACGCAGTTTCGGAGATCGCCAAACAGGTCGAACGGATCCACGCGATCGCAAGGCCCGATATCGGGACTACGGTCAACGTGTGTACGATCAGCGGCGGCACAACTTCGAATGTGATACCGGCATACGGGCAATGTGAGATCGACGTCAGATTTACGACAATGTCCGAGGCCGAACGTGTGGACAGTTGCCTGCGGTCGCTCCCGCCGTTTGACGAACGGGTGCGGCTAGAGCTTTGCGGTGCAATCAATCGGCCGCCGCTCGAACGAACGCCGCAGGTCGCAGCACTATTCGAAAAGGCCAAGGCCATCGCCCAGAGCTTTGACTACGCGATCGACGAGGTTCAGGTCGGCGGTGCGTCGGACGGTAATTTTGTCGCCGCACTCGGTGTTCCGATTATTGACGGCCTTGGCCTCGCGGGCACCGGAGCACATATGCTCACCGAACATATTATGGTCGGCGACATCCCGGACCGAGCGACTTTGGTCACGCACTTGATCGCCACCGCCGCCCGCTAGCGGTGAGTTCGAATCTTAATATATGGAGGCGCATCTCGTCCGGTGATGGGCTCGGTCTTCAAAACCGTTTGTGAGAGCGCGAGAGCGTAGCTCAGGTGGGTTCGACTCCCACACGCCTCCGCCATACATTAATGAAGGAATGGATCGCACTCAATATGACACCCGGCGTCGGCCCACGGGCGGCGACCAAACTGCTTGAGCGATTTGGCTCCCCGGGAGCGGTTTTTCACGCTCGCAGGACGGAACTCGAATCTCTCCGCATCAAGCCTGAAACTATCGATAGCCTGATCAAACGAGAATTGGAAGCTCGAGCTGAACAGGAACTCGAGCGGGTCAAAGCTCTCGACGGCGACATTTTGATCCTCGATGACGGCAGTTATCCTGCGTTGCTCCGCGAGATCGACGACCCGCCGATCGTGTTGTACGTAAAGGGTGATTGGCAAGGATGTTTTGACCGACCTTGTGTCGGCGTGATCGGTTCACGGACTTGCTCCACCTATGGCGAGAATGCGTCAGAAATGCTGGCTCGCGACCTAGCGTCACGCGGTATTACTATTGTCTCCGGCCTGGCACGCGGCATCGACACCGCCGCTCATCGGGGAGCGATCCGCGGAAATGGCAAGACAGTGGCAGTCATAGGCACCGGGATCGACAGCGTTTATCCACGCGAAAATACCGGCCTGGTTCGTGAAATACTCGCGTCCGGCGGTTGCATCGTCTCACAATTCCCGCTTGGCACACCGCCACTAAAAGAAAATTTTCCATACAGAAACCGGATCATTAGCGGGCTCAGCTATGGAGTGCTGATCGTCGAGGCGTCAGAACGCAGCGGTTCTCTGATCACCGCGCGACTCGCGATGGAGCAAAATCGCGAAGTAATGGCGGTTCCCGGTAATATCACATCGGGAAACTCGTTCGGTACAAACTATCTGATAAAGAGCGGAGCTAAACTCGTGCAGCAGTGGCAGGACGTAGTTTCCGAGTTGCCGTCGGAGATCGCCGCCACGATCTTGCCGCCAAAGATCAAAAAGGCAAAGGCCGAAGAAGCCGTCCGTCAACCCGAACTCATTCCGGCTGATATGAGTGAGAACGAACGTGCGATTTGGACGCTGCTGACGGCCGATGAGGGAACGCATATCGACATCCTGCTTGAATCCAGCAAACTATCATTTGGCGACCTCAATACCGCTCTCGTCGCTATGGACATCCGCGATCTGATCCGCGTTTTACCGGGCAAACATTATGCCCGAAGGATATGACCGACCCGAAATCTAATATTTATAATATTTCCGACAAGGTATAGCCTCGCATTGACAGACTTGTGAACGAGGTGTTAGAAATCAGAACGTCAGCACGCAGTTTAGCGTCTGACATATTTTTTCATTAACGGTTGGATCTGTGAAAAAGCCGATACAAATCACACGTTTTCAAAAGGCGGAGTTTCTCGACCTGGTTCGCCAACTGGATCGCGAGAATGAAAATAAGATCTTTGAACCGCAACTTCCGCTCGATAGATTATCCAAGAGAGTATCGGAGAGTGTGACGCTCCCGGCGAAAGAACCTGCTCCGGAATGCACGACCTGCGGAGTTTGTTGCGATGCTCTGCTGATAGTACCGATCACAAAAGCTGCATCTGAGCGATTTTCGGAATTCTGGGATATCGTCCCGGACGAAACCGCACCGGACACCGTGATCGAGCGCGTACTACCCCGCGATACTGAAAGCGGCAGGTGTATCCATCTGGCCGGCAAACTCGGTAGCGATATAAGTTGTCGGATCTATGCAGATCGACCTACCCCGTGCCGCGATTTTGAAGTGGGCAGCGACCGTTGTCACGGGTACCGGCGACTGTATGGGTTCGAAAATCCGTTGAGTCGGTCAGCTGTAAAGGCGGCCTTGAGGCACATTGAATCCACAAAAACCGATGTTATTACCTATTCGGCAATAGTTGTGGAATCAACAGGTTGGAGAGCGGCGTGCTCAGGCGAACCGTCCGGTGGTGTAACGACGGTTCCGGTGACTTACCTGCGGGTTGCGGTAATAGTTGATGATCGCGAAGATGACGTGATCGCCCTGCACAGTTACGAAGTGTCAGAAGAAGAGTGGTGTGAAAGTGATTTCTTAGGATTAACCATTGAAGAGGCAGAAAGCCTCATCAAAACAAAGGTTTGCCAAGATTAGAACTTTTTGTTTTCCAGGATTCCGTTGCTTGTTGAGTCGCTCGCAAAAGCGAAGATCAACGAAAGAGCTTGGAGCCGTTCGCTTCGGACCATCCGGCCGATATCGACGTCCTGCTCGAATCGATAAGGCTATTGCACGGCGATCTCAATACCGCACTTCTCACACGTTATATTCGCGATATCGTCCGAGTCTTGCTCGCAAAATAGTGAGCACAGTACTTTTGATTACAGCCGGATCTGTCGCGGTATTAATTTCGGTGATGGTATAGCCTCACATTGACAGGCTAGTCAAATAGGTGTTATCAGTCAGAACGTCAGCACGAATTGTGTGTCTGACGGTTTTTTTTCCAGACGCGTAAAAGCGTAGTCATAATCAAATCGCCCACGAAGGCAATGAATTAGTATCCGGCTTTGAGTATCTAGTAAGGCTAACACTTAAAATATTTCGGGCACAAAATATCAAAATCTAACACTCCAGAACTTTACTAAATACCACACTGAATATGTCAAAGAATTTGTTAATCGTTGAAAGCCCTGCCAAAGCAAAGACCATTGAAAAGATCCTCGGAAAGGATTTTCAGGTAAATAGCTGCTATGGCCATATTCGTGACCTTGAAAAAGCCGGGATGGGCATCGACGTCGAAAATGATTTTCATCCCCGCTATATTATTCCGGATGATAAGAAAAAGGTCGTGAATGAACTGAAGTCGTTGGCAAAAAAATCTGATGAAGTGTGGCTTGCAACTGACGAAGACCGTGAGGGAGAAGCAATTAGCTGGCATTTGTGTGAGGTGCTGGGGTTAGACCCAAGATCTACCAAGCGGATCGTATTTCACGAGATTACCAAACCTGCAATAGAAGCGGCAGTAAAGAATCCACGCACCGTGAATATGAACTTGGTAATGGCGCAGCAAGCGCGGCGCGTGTTGGATCGCATCGTCGGGTTCGAATTAAGCCCGGTGCTCTGGCGTAAGATCAGTACAAGCAATAAAAACCTGAGTGCCGGCCGTGTGCAGAGTGTCGCGGTACGCCTCATTGCTGACCGAGAACGCGAGATCAATGCCTTTCAACAAGTAAGCCATTTCAAAATTGAAGGATTATTCATTGCCGATGATATAACCGGAAAATCTGTCACATTTAAAGCGGAAGGCAGAAAACAGGACAGTGCCGAAGATGCAGAAACATTTTTAGTTGGATGCACCGGCGCGAGTTATAAAGTTACCGACGTACGGGTTAAGCCGGGCAAACGTTCACCGGCCCCGCCATTCACCACTTCAACCCTGCAACAGGAGGCGTCGAGGAAACTTGGTTACGGTGTGGCTAAAACGATGCAGATCGCTCAGAAGCTGTATGAAAATGGTCATATCTCGTATATGCGAACAGATAGCGTAAGCCTAAGCACCACAGCACTAGACGACATTACTCAAACTGTGAGAAGCCTTTACGGCGAAAGATATCACCAGTTTCGCAAATTCAAAAATAAAAACGAATCTGCTCAGGAAGCACACGAGGCGATCCGCCCAACCTACACCAGTAAGGCAACGATCAACGATGTAGAATGGCAAAAGTTATACGAACTGATCTGGAAGCGAACGATGGCGTCGCAGATGGCCGACGCTGAGTTGGAAAAAACTACTGTCAACATCGAGATCTCCACCAACAAAGAAGAATTAACGGCGTCAGGTGAAGTATTAAAATTCGACGGATTTCTGAAAGTGTATCGAGAAGATAAAGACGAGGACGAACAGGAAGAATCAACCGGAGGCCTGTTGCCGCCGATGACCGTCGGACAGGCTTTGCCGCTGTCTGAACTCAGGGCAACGGAACGATTCAGCCGTGCCCAGCCGAGATATACCGAAGCATCTCTAGTAAAAAAATTAGAAGAGCTTGGCATCGGGCGACCTTCTACTTATGCACCAACGATCTCTACTATCCAAAAGAGAGAATACGTAGAAAAGAGAGATAAAGACGGTACGCCAAGGGCTCACAGGATATTGGTATTGAAAAACGATTCCATCAGCAAAAGAGAAGAATTTGAAAATACAGGTGCAGAAAAAGCAAAACTCTTCCCGACGGATCTAGGGTTAGTGGTGACGGACTTTCTGAAACAGCATTTCGACGACATTATGGATTATGGCTTTACTGCCAAGATCGAGGGAGAGTTCGACGAGGTAGCAGGCGGCAAATTGAAGTGGAACGACATGCTTGAGGAGTTTTACGGCCCCTTCAAAAAGGATGTCGACAACACCATCGAAACTGCCGAGCGTGTAAAGGGCGAAAGAGTTCTGGGAACTGACCCCGAGAGCGGAAAACCAGTGGTCGCGCGTATGGCGCGCTATGGTCCGATCATACAGATCGGGAGCGTCTCTGAAGAGGAGAAGCCGCGATTTGCAAAAGTCCCGACAGGACAGAGCATTGAGACGATAACTTTTGATGAAGCTCTGACCTTGTTTAAGTTGCAGACGGCGATGGGCAGTTATGACGGCAAAGAATTGTCGGTAAGCGTGGGTCGCTTCGGGCCTTACGTAAAGTGGGGTGATGAGTTTGTGTCGATACCCCGCGGCATCGACCTTGGAACGGTTGATACGGAAAAAGCGATCGAATTTATAAAAGCCAAACAGGAGGCGGATGCTCCGGTTGGTGAATATGATAGTAAACCTATCACAAAAGGGACGGGGCGTTTCGGGCCGTTTATAAAATGGGACGGTCTGTTTATCAACGTGCCGCGTCGATATGACCTTGAGAATCTGACCCAGGCCGAGATGAACGAACTTATCGAGGCAAAGGTCAGCAAAGAAGCCAACCGCTATATCCAACGTTGGGAAGATGAGAAAATATCGGTCGAAAATGCCCGTTGGGGACCTGTCATCAAATTCGGCAAAAAGATAATTTCAGTGCCAAGAAAAGCTGATGGAACACGCTCTACAGCAGACGAGGCGGCAGTTCTGACACTTGAACAGGTTAAAAAACTTATTGAAGCTGAAGTCCCGGACGCATTTAAGAAGAAGGCAAAGCCTGCAGCTAAAAAGACAGGTGCTAAGAAAACTGCGAAGAAGAATGGTCGATGATGGAAATTTTCGGATTCGAACTTTTAATGAGCCGCCGCCGATTTTTCGCACAAACCGGTTAAAGAAAAGTGCTCATCGTGCGGCATACGGTTTCTAGTGGAAAAGACCAACAAGGATGATGGCGCCGTGCGACATTGCCAAAACAAAGACTGTGATTATAAAATGACTGTCGATAACACGGATTTAACATCTGACGTCACGACAGACCAACCTGCGGTTTAAGTCGACCCAATGAAAGAAAATCTTCAGTTCTTACAGGCATTTTTAAAAAATCCGATGAAGGTCGGAGCCGTTGCCCCTAGTTCTCCGGAGCTTGCAGCCGAGATGTTGATCGGCATAAAGCCGGACGAAAATAATATCGTCCTCGAGCTAGGCGTCGGTACCGGAGCGATCACCAAATATCTCCAGCAGATCATTCCCAATCGGGATTCATATCTCGGTATCGAGCTAGACTCGGAAATGGTGAAGAATCTCGGCAAAAACTACGCTGACCTAAATATTGTGTGCGGAAACGCTGCCGAATCATATCGGATCCATCAGGATTCCGGCCTCGGCAAAGTGCGATATTTGGTTTGCTGCCTGCCGTTTGTCTCGTTGCCTAAAGAGGTGAGTGAGAGCGTTTTGCTCGAGATCGAAAAGTTTATGGATGCTGGTTGCGAACTGCGGATCTTTCAGTACGCTCACGGTTATTACCTGCCGCCCGCGATAAAATTGCGCGAATTTTTGAGAAACCGCTACGGCAAATCCAAACGGAGCCCGCTCGTGTTAAAAAATGTGCCTCCGGCGTTTACGCTTACCTGGTCATCTATCTGACAAATCTTTACATCATTTTCCTTCCGTCTTGTGTTATAAGTAGTTTTGCTTTTACACGAGAATCATTTTATTTTTCAGGAGACATTTAGATATGCTACGACGCAAGATTGTAGGTGTATTTGTAATTTACGCCTTTTTGCTGCCGACGCTCGCTCTAGGGCAATCTTCACCGAAAGTCTATGAAGCACCGAAAGAGGTGCTTGATAAGATCAAAGAAGAAGGAACAAAGAATTCGCAGATAATGCAGACCCTCGGTTATATGTCCGATGTGATCGGACCGCGATTAACCGCATCGCCGGGTGCAAAGCGTGCCAACGATTGGACGCGCGACACGCTTGCAAAATGGGGCTTGCAGAATGCTCATCTCGAATCGTGGGGACCATTCGGTCGCGGCTGGACGCTCAAGCGATTTACGGCTATGGTCGATGGACCGACCGCATTTCCGTTGATCGCGTACCCAAAGGCGTGGTCACCCGGCACTGATACGTTGGTTCCGGCACCCACGGTCGATCCGAAAGCAAAAAACAAATCTCAACCTGCGGCCGCAAATCCGCATACTTCATACACGGGCGAGGTCGTTCGTTTCAACGCTCAAAACGCGGCCGAACTCGAACAGTATAAGGGCAAGCTGAAAGGCAAGATCGTATTGATCGGCCCGATCCGTGAGTTAAAAGCCTGGATGGAAGCGCCCGGCAAACGATTTACCGACACGGAACTTCTTAATATGGCAGACGCCCCCGATCCGGCAACAATCCGTCGGGCGGCAGGCGGTCCCGGCGGCAATCCGAACTTTGCTCAAATGATGCAGTTCAATTCGGCGAGGATGCGTTTTCTGGTCGATGAGGGTGCGGCGATTCTGGTCGACTCAGCACGCGGTGACGGCGGCACGATGTTTGTTCAGGGTGCGACGGCAGTTCAACCGCCACCTGCCGCCCCGGGATCACCGGCCAATCCGCAGGTTCGCGTTTGGGACAAGGGTGCAAATGTACCTATCCAAGTGAGTGCTTCAACCGAACATTTCAACCGCGTTGCGAGAATGATCGATGCCGGCGAAAAGGTAACGATGACGATAAATCTCGCCGTTGACTACCAGGATGCGGACCCCAATGGATACAATACGCTCGCTGAGATCCCCGGAACGGACAAGGCCGACGAAGTCGTAATGCTCGGAGGTCATCTTGACTCGTGGCACGGCGGAACCGGTGCGACCGATAATGCGGCCGGCTGTGCTGTGATGATGGAAGCAGTCCGCATCATCCAGGCACTTGGACTCAAGCCGCGTCGGACGATCCGTATCGGATTATGGACGGGCGAGGAGCAGGGCCTATACGGTTCACGTGCCTATGTCAAGCAACACCTTGGCTACCTCGGTGACGGCACGACGCCAGCATTCGGCGGCGGCGGCGGCGGACGAGCGACCACCCCACAACCGCTAACGAAATTGGCTGAATATGACAAACTTTCGGCTTACTTCAATATCGACAACGGTACGGGCAAGATCCGTGGCGTGTATATGCAGGGTAATGAGGGTGTCCGGCCTTTCTTTCGAAATTGGCTTTCGCCTTTCAAAGACCCCAAATGGTACGATGCCTCAAAGCCGCTCGATATGAGTGCGAGTACGCTGACGCTTGAAAATACGGGCGGCACTGACCACCTCAGCTTTGACGGGATCGGGTTGCCGGGCTTTCAGTTCATACAGGATGCGGTCGAGTATGACACTCGCACACATCACTCAAATCAGGATGTGCTTGACCGCATCCAACCGGATGATGTTAAGCAAATGGCGATCATCGTGGCGACATTTGTCTATCAGGCCGCGATGATGGACGACAAAATGCCGCGAAAGCGATAACTTACTCGATTAGCTGTTAATTGACGATTTGCCTGAGAGTGCTGTCTAGCGGTGCTCTCAGGCAATTTTTTGTTTCAAATTTCGCGTTTATGGGTTAAAATCAGGCGATTTACCGGATATCAATATGGCTAACATCGAATTTTACAGCGGAGCGATCGACGCGTCCGGTTGTGTCAGCAACGGTTGGAATCTAGTTAAGCAAAATTACGGCCTGTTTCTCGGTATAACGCTCGTTGCGATGATAATCGCGGGCTGCATCCCCTGCTTCAGCTTGTTTTTGGTCGGACCGATAATGGGCGGCGTCTTTTACGCCGTGTTGCGCGAAATGCGCGGAGAACCGATCGAGTTTGGGATGATGTTCAAGGGATTTGAGAAATTTGTTCCGCTGATGGTGATCGGTATCATTCAGTCCATCCCGGAGATCGTCGGCCAAGGCATACGATTTACGGTCGACATCGGTCGGATCGGTTTATTGGGCGGCGATGGCGGATCCGATCGTGAGTTTTTTCAAAGTTCAGATCAGGGCCTTGCGATCGCCGGTGGCGTTTTGATCATTTTGGCTATAGTGGGCGTGCTTTTTATGCTGTTGGCGGTCGTGTGGCGAGTGCTGTTGGTTTTTGCGATCCCGCTTGCGATGGAGCACGATCTCGGGCCGGTAGATGCGATGAAATTGAGTGCCAAGGCCGCGACCTCTAATGTGGGTGGACTCGTCGTGCTCTTTATATTTGAAGCTCTGGTCGCGCTACTCGGATTTTTGATGTTGTGTGTCGGATTGTTTTTTGTAATGCCGATCATTTATGCAGCAAATGCGTTTGCCTATCGGCAAGTATTTCCGTTGATCGAACAGAACTTCCAAATAACGCCGCCGCCGCCGACGATTTACGGCAGTAGCTACGGACGCGGTATGTAGTCCTTAGGTTAAATTCCATAAACGGAACACCAGGGTCCGTTTGAACGCCGCCGATACGGATCTAACAATTTCGTCCCCTTGCGTTCTTAGCATCTTTACGTTGAAAATAAAGCTGTATGGAAACAGCAGTCGAACAGTACAAGGTCGCAAACGAACCGTATTATTTGCCGTTAAAAAACGAGGTCGAGCTTTTCGAAGCCGCTTACGTCGCAAAGCTTCCTGCGATGCTCAAAGGCCCGACGGGCTGCGGCAAGACGCGCTTTGTCGAGTATATGGCGCATAAGTTGGATCGGCCGCTTATCACCGTCGCCTGTCACGAAGACCTTTCATCGACCGATCTCGTCGGCCGCTTTCTGCTCGAGGGCGAAGAGACTGTGTGGCACGACGGCCCTCTGACCGCCGCGGTGCGTGCCGGTGCGATCTGCTATCTCGATGAGGTTGTCGAGGCCCGCAAAGACACAGTCGTCATAATTCATCCGCTGACCGACGATCGCCGCCGTCTGCCGATCGAAAAACGCGGCACCGTGATCGAGGCACCGCCCGAGTTTATGCTCGTCGTGTCGTACAATCCCGGATACCAATCGATACTTAAAGACCTAAAACAATCTACACGTCAGCGTTTCGTGGCAATGGAATTCGACTATCCCGATGCGGAAGCCGAGACCGAGATCGTCGCCAAGGAAGGTGGGATCGACGAATCCACCGCGGCTGACCTGGTGGCGATCGGCCAAAAGGTGCGCAATCTTCGCGGCCATGGCCTCGAAGAGGGTGTCTCGACACGCCTCCTCATCTACGCCGCCCAAATGATCGCCCAAGGCATCTCGCCAATCGCCGCCGCCGAAGTCGCCATCTGCTCACCCATAACCGACGACCGCGAACTCCAACGCTCGATCCGCGAGATCGTGACGACCATTATCTGAACTATTATGACAAAGACCGATCGCCGAGAATTTCTCAAGATATTAGGCCTCACTACTGCGGGTATCGCAGTTGGTTCGCACGGTGTATTCGGACAGAAGCTGAGTAAAAGGTCGTGCATTATCATTGGTTCCGGTTTGGCCGGGCTGTCGGCGGCATTTAAGTTAACGAAAGCCGGTTGGAGCGTGACCATCCTGGAAGGCCGAAGCCGTCTCGGCGGCCGTGTTTTTTCGCATTCGATGCCCGAGAACAAAGATCTGACATTTGAGCTCGGCGCCGAGTGGATAGGGGAGGATCACGAGCGCATCAAGGCTCTTTGCTCGGACTTTAAGATCGGCCTTCAACGTCATCAGTTCGACGACTATCTGCAGCAGAACGGCAAGGTCTCGCGTCCCGGCGAATGGGGCTTTTCGAGCGAGGCAAAGGGCGCATTTGAAAAGATGGTCAAGGGCTATGCGAAATTAACAAAGCCGCAGCAAGAGCGACTCGACCGCAAGGATTGGTGGACGCACCTTTCAGACATTGGGTTTTCGCGCGAAGATCTGATCCTTCGCGACTTGGCCGACAGCACTGACTTTGGCGAATCGATCCGCCACGTGTCGGCTTTTGGAGCGCTTGCCGAATACGCTGAGAATGACGAGACGCGTACAAAGAATCAGATGGATTATAAGATGACCGGCGGCAATTCGCGGCTGATCGAGGAATTTACAAAGCGCATCGGTCCCGAAAATATACGCACCGGAATGAAGGTGACCGACGTCAAACAGCGGGCCGGCGTGGTTACGGTCACGGCAGGCGGCGAGAGTTTTCGCGCGGATGCATGCATCTGTACGGCTCCGGTTGCGAGTCTTCGCAAGATAAAATTTGACACGCCGCTCTCGTCTGTTCAGGCGGCCGCCGCTGAAAAGCTGATCTATGCACGTATCATTAAGAACTCTGTGCTTTACGACAAACGGTTTTGGAAGGACGATAACTTCTCGCTCGTCTCCGACACGACGTCGCATTACTATTTTCACTCCACCCAAAATCAACCCGGCAAACAGGGCATTTTGACGGCATACGCGGTCGGCGAAAAGGCCGATGTGCTCGCGTCGCACGACGATCGTCGGCGTATGAATATCATCACGCGCGACCTGACGGATCTCGATCCGGCGGCACCTAGCCTCGCACGCGGCATCACGTCATACGCGTGGCAGCGTGACGAATACACCGAGGGAGCCTACGCGCTCTACCGTCCCGGCCAATGGTTCGGCATCCGCCCGCTTCTCAAAGTGCCCCACGGCAAGGTACTATTCGCCGGCGAACACCTCGCCGATTGGCAAGGCTTTATGGAAGGCGCGATCAACACTGGCGAAGAAGCCGCTGACCTGCTGATAAAGTAGTCCGAGCCGCCATCTTTGTCGTTATAACCGACGACCGCGAACTCCCGCTCGATAAACTAGAGAAGCTGGGCGAGATGCTTGAGGAGCGGAAGTCAATAAGCGGCGGAGCATAACCAAACACCAATTAATGGCATCAAACCATCATGTACAGACTGATCCCCCTTTTCATATTTGCATTGATTGCTGGATCTGTTCAGGCCCAAAAGGTGCCAGATAAGATTGTTGTATCGGATGAGCTCAACTTTATAGCGTTCTTTCCCGAGCCACCAATCAAATCCGAAAGCTCAATCGATACTAGGTTTGGTAAAGCATATTCCAGACGGTGGACATTAGAAGTGCCAGCCGGATTCTACGAAATCTCGGTGGATGACTTTCAAGACTTATCCGTCGAGAAGAATGACAAATCACTGAACGCATTTTACGATTCCGTTTGTAGTGACTTTGCAAGTCAGTATGGAGCGAAGTGTAACAACTATTGGAGCAAAGAATTATTTGGTGAAGTTGGGAAGCATGCGGGAGGCCGCACAAAGTCTTCATTTGTGTACGTCGAGATGTACTTGGTGAACAAGCGACTTTACCAGTTGAAGACTGTCCTGAGCACTTCGATCGAAAACGATAGACAAGCCATGCTTGAAGTGCAAAAGTTTTACGATGAGTTTGTCTTCGTATACCGAAAGAATAATGAGGAGAAATTTACTTACGGAATACCGCCTTCGATCTCACAGAAGAGAAGTGATTCGCTGAACTATCCCGCGATCTGGTTCGCGCCGATCAACGACCCAAACAAACCCGACTGGGAGATACTGCCGCAGGAGGCTAAGGCGGGTGAGGTTATTTTGTCGAAGCGGAATGAGCTTGGGATATTGTCGAACTTTGCGGCGACGCCGTTTGAGATGGACGGAAAGCGTTACGCGAGCGTCGAAGGTTTTTGGCAGATGATGCTTTATCCTGAGGAGCCCGACGATCCGCGTGCTAAGGATAAACTTGTGACTTGGAAATACACCCGCGAGCAGGTCGCACAGATGACCGCCTTCGAAGCAAAAGCCGCCGGAACCTTGGCCGAAGAGAACATGAAGACGCTCGGCATCGATTGGTGCACGTTCGAAGGCAAGAGATTTCTTTACCGCTCCGCAACACCCGGCGAGCATTACAAACTCATCCTCGCCGCGATGCGTGCCAAAGCCGACCAAAACCCCAAAGTAAAACGCATCCTCCTCGCGACCGGCGATCTCATCCTAAAACCCGACCACCACGGCGAAGAAAACCCGCCACCTGAGTGGCTTTACAACGACATCTGGATGCAGATAAGAAAGGAATTAACCGCGGATAAACGGAAATGAACGCGAATATCACTGCCTAGCCTATTTGCGTGTATCTGCGTCCATCTGCGGTTAATTTAGCTCTGTAAATAGAGAACCACCCCGTCAGCCGCCACCCCTCCTTCGTACGGAGGAGATCTTTTGAACAGTGTTAACATTCATTTAACACCCAATTCACCTCTCGTTAACTTCTCATCTCTAATCTACTTTTTGCAGCCAAGAAATTTAACAAATGAAGGAACCAGGGCGACGGTTTTCGGCTAGAGCTGTAAGATCGCCCGCCAAAGTAGTTTTACAAAGGAGTGATGATGAAATCCAACATCTTCGTACGAGTTTTGTCAGCGATATCGATCGTCTTATTCGCATTCATAATTAACATATCGGCTCAGGCCAACGGCAAAATTGCCGGCACGATAACCGACGTTAATGGCGGCATCATTCCGGGTGCCACCGTCACGGTGACCAATGAAAAGACGGGCGAGGCCCGCAACGTACTCGCTAAGGAAGACGGCACGTTTCTCGTCGTCAATCTGCAGCCGGCGATCTATACGGTTGCGGCCAGCGGCAGTAACTTTGCGACTGCGACCAAAAGGAATATCGAATTGCTTGTCGGACAAGAACTCGATCTGGAGCTGAAGCTGCAGGCCAAGGGCGTGACCGTTTCGGTTGACGTTATCTCCGGCGAAGACTTGATCGTCAACACGGCGTCAGCCAGTATGAGCGCAAACGTCAATGCCCGCGAGGTCGAGGGTCTGCCGATCAACGGCCGCCAGCTATCGCAGCTATATCTGCAGGCTCCGGGCGGCGTCAACAGCGGCAGCGGGACATTTTCGGACATTCGCTTTTCGGGCCGAGCCAATAATCAAAACGTCGTTCGGTACGACGGCATAGAGGGCACCGCGATCATCGATGCGAGCCCGGGCAACCTGAACGGCGAAGTGCCGTCACCGTTTCGTCTGCAGTCGAGCCTCGAAAACGTGCAAGAATTTCGCGTCGATTCGAGCAACTTTCCCGCCGAGTTTGGCACCGGAACCGGAGGACAGATCAGCGTTGTCACAAAGTCCGGCGGCAATAGCTTTCACGGTTCGGTGTTTGAATATTTCCGCCGCGATTCATTGGATGCCCGAAACTTCTTTGAAAACTCATCACCGGGGATCGACAAGGGCAAGCTTTCACTCGACCAGTTCGGCGGATCGATCGGCGGGCCGATCATCAAGGACAAGCTATTCTTCTTCGGCAGCTATGAGCAATACCGCGGCCGTTTCGGATTGAATTTTGTCGAAGCCGCACCTAGCCTGAGTCTGGCGTTGCCTGGAGCATTTATCCCCGGAACCACAACACCGGTCAATCCTCTGATCCAACCGTTTATCGCTGCATTTCGCTCTCCAAACGCCGTAGTTATACCGGGAGCCTCGGCCGTGTCCGGATTTGAGGTACTTCAAATCCAGGACAACGAGAAGGTCAACGAAAAAGCATTAGCTGCTCGAATTGATTATCAGATCAACACCTACCATAAGCTCTACACGCGTTTCTTTCGCGATGAGGGGACCGATATCGCACCCGAAGGTATTTCGGGTCGCGTGACATCGATCGAGGCCGTCCCGCAGAATGGTGTCGCAGGGTTTCAGTCGATCCTACGGAAAGACGGATCGCTGATCAACGATTTTAAGTTCGGCTACAACGCCGCCCGCACACGGATCAACGGCCAGGCGGCGACCGTCGGCGGCCTCGACTTTTCAAACTTGATACTTAACATTTCCGGTAGCGTCGCAAATACCGGCATCGCGGGCCAGGGCACTTCGTCAGGCATTTCGATCCCGGGAGGCCTCGTCCGAGCCAATTCTGCGACCAACGGCCGCGGGCAACCTTACACGCCATATTCGCTTTCGTTCGTCGATAGTATCAACTGGGTTCGCGGGAATCACAATTTCAAATTTGGCGGCGAGGTTCGCCTGATCAGAATGTACACAGACCGCCTGGGCGGCACGACATACACGTTTTCAAATCTCGCGTCGTTCCTAGCGAATACGCCGACGTCGGTACAGTATCTGGGCGACGTAAGTGCCCCGAGTCCATTCAACAACGGACTAACGGGACAGCGTTTGGCAAAGCAGGAATATTACATCGGTTATGCTCAGGACGAATGGAAGCTCAAACCCGGACTTACATTGAGTTATGGGCTTCGCTACGAGTATTACACTCCGCTCCACGAAGCAAATAACGGCCAGGTGCTTTTTGATATCAATACCGGAACTCTGCGACCGTCATCTGAGGCGGCGTTCAAATCGTCCAAAAACAATTTCGGGCCACGCGTCGCATTGTCATGGTCACCTGATCAGGATGGTAGCGGATTCTTTTCAGCCGGAAAGTCCGTTATCCGCGGCGGCTTAGGGCTCTATTACGGCCCGGGACAGACCGAGGATCAGATCCAGCCGATCGAAAGCGACCGCGTTAGCTCAACGGTGACGAGCGGTTCGCTACTCGCGTTTCCCGCAAACATTCCGGGGATCATTGCCAATTTTAATGCAAATCCCAACAATCGCAGCTACCAGCCGCGTGCATACTCGAACGACTACACTATTCCGGAACGCATCTTTCAGTACAGCGTTTCGTGGCAGCAGCAACTTCCCGGCGGAATAACGACAACGCTTGGGTACGTTGGCAGCAATGGCAGCAATCTATTTCTGAGAAGCGTCGCCAATCGGATCCTGCCTGGCCAGACGACCATCGCAAACGGAACCAATATCCCGACCGGGTTTGGCGTCATCAACCGCACCAATCCGACCGGGCAGGTCATCGGGGTGACGACGGTTCGTCAATTCAGCATCGTCAGCGGAACGACCGTCTCAAATCCGTATGCCGAGATCGACTATAAGACGAGCGGCGGCGACGATCGATACAATGCTCTCCAGTTTTCGGCCCAACGCAGCTTTCGCAGCGGTTTGACGATGAACGCCCAGTACACATTCGGCAGTAGCCGCGGCACGACAGCGGGTTCAAACGAAGCTCGAACGAGCGCTCAACTCGAAAATTTTGAAGCCGATCGCGGCCGCAATAATTTCGACGTGCGTCACACGTTCAATCTAAGTGCACTTTACGAACTACCTTTCGGCAACGGTAAAAGATTCGATCTCGGCCGCACCGGCAACTTCCTGCTTGGCGGTTGGGAGCTCGGCGGGATCATTAACGCACGAAGCGGCGTTCCGGTCGAGGTGTTGGTTGTGAGGCCTGACATCGTCGTTCAATGTCAGCAAGCGGGCGGTTGTCCCAACGGTGCAGGCGGATTTTTTGCAAATGGCTTCGTCGCAAACCTGCCATCGTTAGGAGCATCGTTCCCGTCATTGCCGACCGGCTTCGTCGCGGTCGTCAATACTCCGGGAGGCGGCAATTCACGCAACGTTCGTCGGCCAAATCTGATCGCGGGCGTCAACCCGTATCTCAATAATGACCGCAACTACATTAATCCGGCCGCGTTCGCGACCCCAGCACCGGGCACATGGGGCGATCTTTCCAGAAATGAGCTGTCCGGACCATCTTTCCGCCAGGTGGATATGATCGTTGCAAAACGGTTCAGGATCAGAGAAACGATGAATTTCGAATTTCGTACCGAATTTTTCAACATTTTTAATCAGACGAATTTCGCTAATCCATCGACCACGATCAGCAACGCTTTGCCAAATCTAGCATTCAATTCGGCGACATCGATCTACTCCGCAACTTCGTCGAATGTCATTCAACCGGGCCAGGCATTCACACAGGGTGCCGCAGGCTCGACATTTGGCTTGCTACGGTCAACCGTCGGCCGTACGGTCGGCTTGGGTTCAAATCGGCAGATACAGTTTGCGTTCCGATTTAACTTCTAATTCAAGGGGGAACCAGGGGTAAAAAGGGTGCGTGAAGATAACTCTTCCCGCACCTTTTTTAAGTGTATCCGAGCAACTAACGCGGGCATTTTGCGATCGGTGGATCGCTATTTGATGACCGCGGTATTCTGCTTTTCTTTCGGATCGAACGGTGATGCCTGGTAGCGCTTTACGGCGTCCTGGGCGTTGTCGTAGTTGTCGCCGATGGTCTCGGCACGTTTATATGCACCGACCGCTCTCGTACGGTCGCCTTTGGCATCGTAGGCATTTCCCATTTTGATCTCGGACCAAACATGCAGCCACATCGGTCGGGCTGCTCCTTGATTGCCGAGGTCGCGGGCCGCCTTAAAGTTGTCGATCGCCAGATCGTAATTACGTTGTTCGAGGAACAGCAGACCAAGATGGTAGTAGATCCAGGCGTTTGAGCGGTCGAGTTTGAGTGCGGCTTCAAACTGTGTCTGCGCCTCGACATAATTGCCTTCCTTAAACTGCTCGATTCCGCGGCGGGCTATCGACGAAACGCGAAGGTCTGGCGAAATCCGCAGTATCTTATAATTAGGGTCGATGATCACGGCTAGCGGTTTGCCGGTCGATTCGATATTAAAATCCGCACTTGCATCTTCGATATTCACCGTCACATTTTGAGATTGGGCCTCGCCTTCAGACCGAAGTTGCAATTCAAGCGGCAACCTCAGGTTATCGTAGTTTTGCGAGACCGTGCCGCGTGTTATAAACTTGCCGCCCTTGGTCCGAATGATCTGGTAATCAGCGTTAAATTCGGGTACGCCGGTGCCCTCCACCCAGCGGGCAAAAAAGTAACGCATCGGCTGGCCCGCGATACGCGACGCTAGTTTTTCAAAATCGTCGATCGACGCGCTCTTACCGCGATATTCGGCAAGGTATGTCTTCAACAGCAGATCAAACTTATCCGCGCCGAGCGTATCGCGGAGTAATTTGAAGACGAATGCGCCCTTGCCGAACATAATGTACTGGTAAGCGATCGACTGATCATCTAGATTTGCCGGAGCACGCAATAGCGATGCGGTTTGTTCAAAAGTCAGAGCTTTTTCCAAAAGTTCGCGGCGCATATCCTCAAGCTTTGCCGCATCGGTCACGCTTTCGCGAAGCATCACGGCACTATATTCTGCAAGTCCCTGTGAAAGCCAAACGTCATCAAACGATTTGAGTCCAACCGTCAAACCCCACCACTGAAGTGCCGCCTCGCGCTGAAGTCGCGTGACCGTCACATCGCGGCCCTCTTCGAACTGGCGATTGGCGATAAAAAGCATTCCCTGCGCCGAGTAGAAATCGAGACTGTCATTATCGATCTCAATTATGTTCAGTTTCTTAGCCGTATCGGCCGCACCAAAACTCTTGGAATAGAACTGCAGTGCCGAGCCAAGAGTTTCGCCGTAGCGCGAGATCAATTCGTTGTTACCGCTACGAGTGAAAAACTGGAGTTCGTAGTCGCCAAATCTGAGCGATTTGGATTGATACTTGCCGTAAGCAAAATTGCCGACCAACGACGGCCGCGATTGCACATAGCGATATTTGCCGCCGCTCGGTGCCACCGGCATATCGCTGTAACCGACCGGCGTGAGTCCGCCCGGGAGCGAGATAGTGACGTCCGAAGTCGCCAGATCCGCAGCGTAATCGTGAAACGGAAACCAACGTGCGGCGTACATTAGATAACCTTGATCAGTACCGATATAGGCGAGGCGCTTAGTCAGAAGCGGGCCGCCGACAGGCAATTCTAAAATACCGTTGTACTTGAACCGGAGCGTGATCGGCGTTCCTTTGATAGCGGTCTCGCCGAGATCGATCCTGACGTTAGGGCCGATGTCGGCCACGCCGGCTTGATCCTGTATGAACGAAAGCCCCGGCGTGGATGCGGCCTTTACGCTCGGTCGCGTAGGCGGCCTTACGCCGGGCTTGACGACCGTATCAGTAACCGTGGTGGTTGCCCCGATCCTTGTGATCGAATCGACCTTGAGCGAGCCGTTAAGCTCAAATGTGATGTTACGCGTGTCGTCGAGCGGCGTGAAAGTCACGTCTACCGTCGCGTTTATCTTTCGCTCAAGCGGTGTCAGCGACACGTCCATTACGTAATTGGTCACGTCGAACGGTGCACGTTTCACCTGCTGTGCAAAGACCGACAACGACAATACGGACAATAACGCAACCGCTTGAAAGACTCTGATCAGTATCTTCTTCATTCTGTTTTCTGCAACAAAAACGCCTACCTCAATTGTGCTCTCTTATGATGAGCGCAAATTACAAATCGTTTGCCTATCGTACATATATCGGGTTTGATACGATCCAGGGCATCATCGAACCGGTTTCGCCTAGGGCGTCCTGATATATCTCAACACGATAAACGCCGGGCCCATCGGGTTTGACCGAAAACTCGTCGGTCTCTGCCTGTTCGCCAAATTTCTCGCCGTTCTTAAAAATAACGGTTCGTGCAGTGACCGGCGACGACGCCTTAAGCGACAGTCCCTCGGAGAACACTACCTCACCGCCCTGTTGGGTCGTTTCGACTCCGCTGGTTGCCACAAATGAGAATCCCGTCGTATCGCCGAAGGCGTCAAAGCCGGTGAAATAGTTGCCTTGCCGGATTGCCTCGATCAAAGATTCGCGGTTTAGTGCAACGTCTTTCGGCAACAAAATATGCATTCGGACAATACGGAAAGTGACGTCGTACGGATCGATCTTGATATTTAAGAGTTTGCCGCCGGTTTCGGTTCCGAATAAATGGATGCCGATATTCGAATGGCCGTCGGTGCCGCCAAACATCGATATACGCCGCGCCTTTGATATTTCATCGAACTGCTGCAGGTTAACGTCCGGCCTTTTTAGATGATCGGCAAACATCAATGCGGGATACGAATATCCGGACCATAGTGCGTCGAAAATGAGCGTCAACGGATTGGCACGCTTTGCCATCGTCTTGAGGTTAAATACTTCGATCCCGTCAAACGCTGAGTCCCAGGTCTTAAACTTCTCAGGATATGCGATCACCGCTAAACCCTTTTCTGAATGTATTTTGGATAGAACGCCGCCGGTGTGCTCGAATCTAAACCCTGCCGCATCTGCGCCGCCGGGAAGCATAAAAAACCTATCCGAATCGGCCGTGTCGATCTCATTTCCGCCAAGGAAAAGTGTCTTACCGTAAATGCCGTTGAGCGTCATTGCGGCCGTGTCGTAACTTTCCGAGTAGTGTTCGGTCATCACGACAAAATCGAGATCATTGGCATTTGCCGCAGCGATCAACTCATCAAAACCACCGGTGCTGTGGCCGCCCAGACTAGTGTGAACGTGGATATTTCCCTTGTATTCGACGTAATTCGGGTCGGTCTTGGGCTTTCTCTGCGACTGGATCTGCGCGACCTTTTCCGCACGATTTCCGATCAAATAGCGGCGATAGATGAACGGTACCTGCACCACCACAAGGATAGCCAGCAATGCCAAAATGATCTTTTTGATCCGTTTCACCTATTCGTTAATAAAATCTACCGAAACGATACGTTCGGAAATCGCTTTACCAAACACGGCTACCTTTAGATGCTCCGGATGGTCAGAATAGCTTGCCAGAGAGTCGCGATCGGTAAAAGTCGACACCAATCCGGTGTCAAATGACCTGTCGAGGTGCAATATGTCGGTCCCGACCTCAAACGAAATGATCTCAGGGATCACGCCTACAAGTGCTCGCAATTGCTCGATGTGATTAAGACGATCCGAGGCACTAGCCTCCGGTTTGTATTTCCAACAGACAATGTGTGTCAACATAAATGTGCTATTTCGGAGCGGTTTGCTTCAACCTCTCCCGTGTGAACAACGCGTCGTCGAGGTTTCCGGGGTATTCGCGGCTAATGACCTCGATCGTGATCTCTGCGCCATAAACGTGATTCGTTACCACTGTTTTGGCTATATAGGGCCTACCATTTGCTGATTTGACTTCCTGCACGACGTACGTTCGGATCTTTTTTTCCAAATTATCAAAAAGGTTCATTTCAATGGGTAAATAATTATCCTTGTCAAAAACCACTCTGCTCATCGCGATCGCCGATTTTTGGCCGTCCTTTAGCTTTCCCTCGACCTCGAAACCGTTCCCGCGTTCGCCGATCAGTTTGTAATCGTATTTGTCCCACGTGCCTAGCAGTTCCTGAGCGGTAAGTCCCCCGATAAACATTTTGCCGGTGTCAGTTTCGCGAAATTCGCCCCGAGACGCCGCGTAGGTCACTACGACCGCCGGTTTTCCCTTTTCATCGACCGTGAGCGAACCGGTTCCGGCGTCCTCTGATGGCTTGGTTATCACACTCAGCGTGGTCGTTACATCACCACTTTGCCGCCGCCAAACATCGAGTTCGGTAATCTCGGGAGCGTTTCCCTTCTCCGTAACGGTAAAGCGGATATGATCTTTGCGATACGGCGCCGCGTCGCGTTTTAAGTGCTCATCCACGATCGCTTCCGCCCGGTTCGGTTCGGCCCTCGACGACGATGTCGGCTCAGCCATTTTTGAGGCGCCCGAGCACCCTAAAAACGACGTAGTCAACAAAAGTGCCGCGGCCAATTTCATTTCAGTTGATATCCTTTACAAATCGCCGTTGTTATCCATAAAATAAAGGCGGTAATAACACTGACAATGCCGAAAAGTCGATCCGGCAAGCGTGGTAACGGCAGGTAATTATCGCGTAATCACTCGCCCCTATCAAATCGAACAGCGAATCAACGACATTAATTCTGAGATGAATGAGACCATCGTCGCATTACAAAGCGTCTGCAAACTATTTGACGGGGCGGGCCGCGTCCAGGCTCTCGACTCGATCGACCTGACCGTCCTCCGCGGTCAGCGTGTCGCCATCACAGGTCCATCCGGCTCCGGCAAATCGACGCTTCTGAATATAATTTGCGGACTCGACATCCCGACCAGTGGGCGTGTGTTGATAAATAACACAGATCTAGCGGCGATGAATGACGACGATCGCACACGTTTGAGGCGTGAGCAGATCGGAATGATCTTTCAGACATTTAACCTGATGCCGACGCTCAACGGTGTCGAGAATGTCGCCTTACCGCTCCGCCTAAACGGTATGGCAGTTCACGAGGCCGAGGCGCGTGCGGTAACGATGCTCGATCGGGTCGGTTTGGCCGGGCGACGCTCTCACCGTCCGGACGAACTGTCGGGCGGCGAACGGCAACGCGTCGCTATCGCCCGCTCCCTGATATTTGACCCGCCGCTGCTGCTTGCCGATGAACCCACGGGAAATCTCGATTCAAAGACGGGCGATGAAATTTTGAGGCTTCTGGAAGAGATCCATCACGAGTTTGGAACCTCTATGATCCTCGTCACTCACAACGAAAGCGCCGCTGCCATCTGCGAACGTCGTGTCGGCCTGCTCGACGGCCGCATCGTGATCGACACGCTCAGCCCAAGCAGATGATACGTGCCCTCACAATGATCGTATTTCGTGATTGGCGCTGTCACAAGCTACGGCTTGCCCTGACAACCGCCGGGATCGCACTGGGTGTCGCAGCGTTTTTTGCTATCCAGAGCACAAATGACGCTTTGGTCATTTCGCTTAACGGCACGATCGAAAAGCTTGCAGGCAAAGCAACCTTGCAGGCCGCGGCCGGCGACGCAGGGTTTTCCTTTGATGTAATTCAGACCGTCCGCTCGACCCCGGGAGTACAGATTGCCGAACCGGTCACTGAGACACTTGCGACCACCACGCTTGGCGGCACTCACCTGTTGATACTGGGCCTTGATACGACGAGCGATCTGAGGCTATACAATACCGCTGCGGACCAGACCAATTTCGCCGTAAAGAATCCGCTCGTGTTTTCAAGCCGAAAGGACTCGGTTGCGGTGACCAGTGCATTTGCCGAGAGGTTTAGCCTTAAGGACGGTGACAAGATAACGGTCGAAACCTCGTCCGGCCCGGCGGCTTTAACGATCCGCGGTTTATTTGTCGCGTCCGGCATCGGCGATGTCTATGACGGCAACGTCGCCGTTATGGACATATACTCCGCTCAAGACACCTTTGGCCGCGGAAACAAGATCGATCGCATCGATATATCAACGGTCGACGGCGTCGAAATCGAAACAGTGCAGAAAGAACTCGCCGAACGGCTCGGAACCGGGATCGATGTGGTCCGGCCTGAGTTACGTGGCCGGAGCCTCGAAAACTCGGTAACAACGATGCACGCCGGATTTACGATCCTGAGCATCGTGGCTCTTATGATCGGCGTATTCATTATCTTTAACTCCTTCACAATAAGCGTAAATCAGCGTTGGAAAGAGATCGCGATACTGCGTTCGATCGGGGTCGAGCGCAGCGGGATCAAGCTTATGTTCCTCTCCGAGGCGGTCATCCTTGGGGTCGTAGGCTCGTGCCTCGGTATCGTTGTCGGATCATTGATCGCGTTGGCAGCGATGGATTTGGTGACACGGATCACCGCGACAGTGTATGGATTTGTTACTTCATCGCCGAAGCTACATCTCGAACCAGGTTACGCGGCAGCGGCCATTGCCATCGGTATCGTTTCGTCTGTGATAGCGGCTTGGGTGCCGGCGGCGTCCGCCGCGAGTCTAGATCCAGCGGCGGCACTTCGCAATATCGAAACGCGCCGCGCTGAACCCGGAATGAACCGTCTGCGTTTGGCTGCGGGCGTTGCCTTTATCGCGGCCGGTTTGTTAGGCGTCAGATTTACGCCGGCGGGGGTTGGCAGTTATATCCAGTCGTCGTACTCCTTTATGATCCAGATCGGCATGATCTTGCTGCTGCCGGTCATTATTGCGATCGGCGGACGCATTCTGCGCCCGATTATGGATCGGCTGTTTGGCGCCGAGGGCGTCATCGCGGTCGAAACAATGACACGATCACCGCGTCGAACGGCCGCGACCGTAGGTGCAATAATGATCGGATTGACATTTGCACTGTCGAACGCGTCACTGATACAAAGTCTTAAAATGGCCCTCGACCGCTCAATTGATAAGGCAGTAGCGGCGGATATTCTCGTCACGTCGTCCGAGCAACTAAGCTCGCGAAGCCATCATTTCTCTGAAAAAACGGCGACGGCGATAGCGTCAATGCAGGAGGTCGAGGTTGCAGATCTGACCCGCGTGACGACAACTCGAATGAACGATCGCGAAGTTACACTTTTAGCACACGATATGGGCGAATATTTCAAGATATCGCCTGATTTGCTCGACAGCGGTGATGCGGTCCAAGCAAGCGCATTGACCTCCCGCGGCGACGGTGTTGTGATCTCAAACAATCTTGCATTTCGGTCGAATCTAAAACTTGGCGATACGATCACGATCCGTTCGCCAAAAGGTGACCTCAGCCTGCCCGTCGTCGGGATGCTCGAATATTACCGCTCCGAACACGGTACTATCTTTCTCGACCGGGAGCTTTATCGGCGGTATTGGGATGATAGCGATGTCGATTACATTTTTATGAACCTAAAACCGGGTGTCGACCGTCAGCTTTTCAAATCGAAAGTCGCGGCCACACTTGCCGACACACAGAGTGCATTTATCTATACGCACGACGAATATAAACTGTGGGCGGGTCGAGTGATCGATCAATTTTTCATATTGATGTATATGCAGACGATCATCGCGATCGTCGTCGCCGCGATCGGCCTCGTCAATACAATGCTCATCTCGGTCGCCGAACGACGACGCGAAATAGGTATCTTTCGTGCCATCGGCGGATTACGTCGTCAAGTGGTCAAAATGGTACTGCTGGAGGCCGCCGCGATCTCGTTGGTCGGATTTGCCGCAGGTGCGGTTACCGGACTGTTGAACACATATTTTTTGATCAATACGGCCGCCAAGGTCGTTGCCGGCTTTACCTTGCCGTTTTACTATTCTTACGGATTATTGATGCTGGCGATACCATCCGTCATCCTAATTGCAATGATCTCGGCCTGGCTTCCGGCGCGAAATGCTTCACGACAAGAGGTTGCTGACGCGATCGGCTATGAGTGAAACACCTCGTTGAAACCGTTTGCCGCAAGAATGCGAAATAGTTAATTATGTTTGAGCATTTGATCCAACCGATCGAAGACACGGCCGCGTCGATACTGAGCGGCGTTGCGAATCTCTTTGGCAAGAGTGGCGAAAACCTTAATGCACCGCCGTCCGACGGCACTGTGAAATTGCCTAACGACCTGTTTGCGCAACCGGACGTCCAAACTGAATGGTGGTATTACACCGGTCATTGCCGGACTCGTACCGGCCGCGAATTTGGCTTTGAGTTGGTATTTTTCAAGCGGCGTACCGACCGAGACAAGATCGGCATAGTCCCGATGAACGTGGTCGCAAACCCGATGTACTTTGCACATTTTGCGATATCGGACGTTACGGCCGCACATTTTAGGTATGAGCACGTTAGGAGTTTTGGTAATCCGTTAGAGTTGCCTGTGGTAATGAGTCCGACAGCGTGCGACGTCCAACTTGGCCCTTGGTCGCTCCGCGAGGTCGCCGGTAAGCACGTTTTGCACGCAACGCTTGAAGATGGATTGATCTTTGACGCGATCCTCGAACCCGCCAAACCGATCGTGCTAAATGGCGACGGCGGCATCACAAAGAAAAAGGACGGTGCCTCAAAGCATTTTTCTTACACCCGAATGAATGTGTCCGGTCAGACCAACGAGGGCGGGGTGGTCGAGACGTTTACAGGTTCGGCGTGGATGGATCGCGAATTCGGCAGCTGGGAACAAGGCAACTGGGATTGGTTCAGCATACAATTTGACGATGAAACTGAGCTAATGATGTACACGTTCAAGGACGATGAGGGTGAGTTTAACGGCGAAACGACCGGAACCTACGTCGATCGCGAAGGCGATTGCACATATCTCAAGCGAAGCGATTTTGAGATCGAGATCACCGACAAATGGCTGAGCCCCAATACGGGAGCCGAGTATCCCGCTCAATGGCAGATAAGAGTGCCTAAGCTCGGGATCGAGGCGAAGATCAGCCCGCTGATCGCCGATCAGGAACTCGATACGCGAGGTTCAACGATGATCGTATATTGGGAAGGTACCTGCAAGGTCGAAGGTTCGCGGTCAGGCGAACCGCTTAACGGCCGTGCGTATGTCGAACTCGTCGGCTACGATATGTCGCACATGGACGCGGGTCTCGGTGATTTCCTATTCGGCAAAAGTATCAGACAAATCACCGAAATCTTCGGCTAATCAGTTGACTCGCACCATTTGCGTGTAACTTCGTGCCGAAAATCGAACATCTTTTCGAGCTTCGGCACGACGAGGATAGGTGCGGCGATCGCCCCCAGAAACCACATCGGCGGCTCGTACTCGATCTCGTCTCTCAGTACTGCTCCTTCGGGGTGCGGCTCGACGATGTGGCGGTGACGCCACGAGCTGAACGGGCCGGATAGCTGCACGTCCTCAAACATCCGCGGGGGGTCATAGGCCGTGTGCTCGGCCACCCAACGTGACGAAACGAGCCCAAACAACTTGTTGTCGATAATCGCCTGTGAGCCGATCTTGGAAATGTCAGCTTTCTTGATGATCGTTGCGTCCTCCCACGGCGGCATCAGCCGCTCGAAAGCGTCAGGCAACTCGTGAAACGCGAACACCCTTTCCGGCGAAGCCTTGATCACTGACTCTTTCACAAATTTCATATAACCTAACGATATCACAGCGCCTGACAGACGATGATTGGCTTGGCGTGTTGAAATACCGCGCCGCAATTGCTTTAATACTCAAATCCTAGTTTCAAAACGACGCCCAAATTCACACGACCGGAGATTGAGCAAATGGCAGAGTCTATTATTGACGCGGGTTCGAACGTCGGCAATGCGATTTCTAAATACAGGATCTGGAAAGTAATAGGAGCATCCGCGGTCGGCACGATGATCGAATGGTATGATTTCTATATTTTCGGCAGCCTCGCCGTGGTCATCGCACCGCTTTTTTATCCGCCGGGAAATGACACGTTCGCTTACATTGCATATCTTGCGACATTTGCTGTCGGCTTTGTCGTGCGGCCATTCGGAGCATTATTTTTCGGCCGGATCGGTGATGTCGTCGGCCGCAAATACGCGTTTCTGGTCACCCTGCTGATCATGGGCGGAGCTACCGCTGTCATCGGATTTCTGCCGACATACTCGCAGATCGGTATCGCCGCACCGATCATATTGTTACTGATCCGCGTACTCCAGGGCCTCGCCCTCGGCGGCGAATATGGCGGTGCCGCCGTCTACGTTGCCGAGCACGTGCCCGATAACCGACGCGGATTTTACACGTCGTTTATCCAGATCACCGCGACGTTGGGGCTGTTTCTGTCACTCGCTGTAATTTTGACGGTGCAGAATACGATGTCGCCCGAGCAGTTTGCCGGCAAGGCCGCGGGCTTAAGCGGCTGGCGCATCCCGTTTCTCATCTCAATATTGCTTGTCGGAGTATCGCTCTATATTCGGCTCAGGATGAAGGAATCGCCGATATTCGAGCAGGTAAAGAGCGCCGGCATGACGTCGGCAAATCCGCTCGTCGAGGCGTTTACCAAGTGGAGCAATCTCAAGATCGTGCTTATCTCACTGTTTGGGGCGACGGCCGGCCAGGGTGTCGTCTGGTACACGGGCCAGTTCTATGCGCTGTTCTATTTGCAAAAGATACTCAATGTAGATGCGACCTCGGCGAATTACATTATCGCGTCCGCATTGCTGTTGGGAATGCCGCTGTTTGTTGTGTTTGGGGCACTGAGCGACCGCATCGGCCGAAAATGGATAATAATGGCCGGATGTCTGCTCGCGGTGCTGACCTATCTGCCGATCTATCATGCGATGCAGTCGGCGGCCGGTTCGAACATCGAAACCGCGACATCCCAGACCAATCCTGCGACCGGTGAAAAGTCGCTGACGCCGCTGACGCGAAATAGCGAGGGCACGCTCGTGCCGGCCCCGAAGGTTCTGGTCTATTCGTCGTTTGGCTCGCTTATTTCTAATTCGACCGCGTGGAAACTGATCTTGCTAGTGCTGCTCCAGGTCGTGTGGGTAACGATGGTCTACGGCCCCATCGCGGCTTATCTGGTCGAGGCGTTTCCCGCCAAGATACGTTATACAGCGTTGTCGCTGCCGTATCATATCGGCAACGGCGTTTTCGGCGGCTTGTTGCCGCTGATCGGCGTTTCGATCATTGCCCAGACCGGTAATATCTACGCCGGGCTCTATTACCCGATGGCGATCGCCGGTATCACGCTAATAGTCGGAACGATATTTTTGAAAGAAACACACGGACATAAGATCTGGGCAGAGGTGAACAAAAATTAAGCCGCTCAGCCCGCAAAATGTCGGTCTGAGTTCACGACGTGTATTACATGAAAAAACTTAAAGGGAGAAACAAATGAAATCTACCATTCTGATATCAATATTCGCGTTTGCCGTGGGCCTGTCGGCTTGCGGCTGGAACCCGGACGTGACCGCGACTCCGATAACCGAACCGTGGGCGTCGATGGGTTTACCGGTCAAGGAAAACGCGGTCGTATGGGGCAGCACCGATAAGCAATTCAAAGCCGTCCACAAAGAAGACCGCAAGGCCGTTACGACCAAATACGTCGAGGCACTGAAAGCAAAAGGCTGGGCTATGGATTCGATCGACGAGAGCTCCGCAACAAACACCTTCGTGGAAATGTCGAAGGGTGCAGAAAAGCTAAAACTGGACATCTACAACTTCCGCAACACCGGCGTCATAATCGACAAGAAGTAGATACAATTCGTCATACAACGTCGTGACGGTTTCTCCGGCCAAGGAGTGACTTGGCAGGGCCTAAGTCTCTAGCCTGATCAATGCCGCGAGAAACCGTCTTTATAACACTCGGCCCGCCCATTGTCTTCGCGCGACATTTTGTTTTTGATGATCTATTTTATTGACAATTGCCTCGTGAAAACGGTAACTTTCACTATATAAATATTGTAGTACCGAGTTTTCCTCCCAATGGATAAACGAATCTTTCACATCACCACTATTCTCGCCGACAATTTTAGTCGCCATTGGTTGGTAGAAGAAATGGCAGCTGAGGTTCGTATGTCTGTTCCCCAATTTCGGCGAGTCTTTAAGGAAAGTGCCGGCGTCACACCAGTCGTGTTTCTCAATGAACTTCGACTGGAGCGAGCCAGTCATATGCTCGCTGACCCGAAGTGCTTTCTTCAGATCAAAGAAATTGGTCACCATGTTGGGCTACCCAACAGCAGTTATTTTACTCGCGATTTCAAGGCGAAAACCGGTATGTCACCCACTGAATTTCGTGCCCTTCAGACCGAAATTTGCCAATCGGACCCGCCCAAGGTAAAGGATTGATCGAATTGGACAAACAATAATTGATTTCGACAACAAATACCTGTTGATTTCGTCGTACATCAGAGGAAACTGATGAATATGACGAGCATTAACCTAACTTACAATAGTTGTATGACCCAGGACTGGGCGGCTTATAATAGTCGAGGTTCAACCTATGGCACCTGTATTGGACTCGAGGGAAATGGAAACAATTGCATCGAGCAACTCGAAGGTTGTGACCCGGCACGTGACCGAGCGGCGGCCTGTAACGGGTTATATTCTGGCTCGGAGGACGGGGATGCTTTGAGCGTTTGCCTGAATAATAGTGGAATCTGGCAGTGCCAATGAACCGCAGTGTGTAAAGTGGTATAAGGCCTAGGGTCGGACATTTCGTTTGACTCTAGGTTGTCGTGAAAGGGGTAACAATGAAAAATCAATACCGTAAGTTAAATTTCCTTCTCATTTTATTATTGATTTCTCTTGTCAATACCGGAAGTTCTCAAGTTACAGATGATGCTCCGATACGGATCAACACGGTGCTCTTGAATGTCCCGGTGGTCGTGAGTGACAAAGACGGGCGAAATATTACCGGTCTAAAGAAGGAAGATTTTTCGGTATTTCAGGAAGGCGTCAAACAAACGATCGAGTTTTTTGCCAACACCGAAGAGCCATTGAACGTGGCGATCGTCGTCGATACAAGTAGCAGCGTCAGGAGAGTGATCAAGAGCCTAAAAAAGGCAGCAAGTGACTTCATAAGCACCCTTGGTCCGGACGACAAAGGGCTCCTTATGAGCTTCGACATTGACGTACATCTATTGTGTGAACTTACTTCCGATAAAGCTGACCTAAGAAAAAGTCTAAATGGCCTATTTATATTGGAAGGACCGGATTCATTGGGGATCGACGCCATTTATCGAATCCATAAGAAGGAATTTGCTTCGATCAAGGGTAGGAAGGCAATAGTGCTGATAACGGACGGCGGGATAGGTGGGTATACTCCATACGAAACATGGGCAAGGATGCTGAAGGAGTCGGACACGGCTATCTACCCGATCTGGTTCCAAACCAGGCCAGTTGTTATGCCCAAAGGAGTCAAAACGGCCACGTTGGACGAATTGCTAAAAGTTCCCGTACCGGAGGTTGCTTTCATGAATCGACTTGCAACGGACACCGGCGGCAGACTCTTTGCAGGTGAGGCGGACAACTTTGAAGGAGCTTTTCAGCGTATTGTCGATGAACTCAAGAAAACCTATGTTCTCGGGTTTTATCCAACAAATACGGATGAAGGAAGGCCGACCAATATCACGATCAAAGTTAATCGGAATGACGCCGTTGTCCGAAGCAAGAATGTCATCCAACTGAAACGGCGCACTCCCGACGGCAAAAAGAAAGACAAATGAATATTCGCCGCCATCTATCGGATCCATAAAAAGGACGTTGCTTCGATTAGAGGTAGAAATGCAACTGTGAATTCAACTGACCCCAAACCTTCCTCAAATGCCGCTCTTCGACGCGGATGCTGCCGACCGATAGCCGCAGCGTAAAACGGCCATTAAGTTTGGTGTGCGACAGATAGGCGTCGCCCGAGGCGTTTATGTCGTTCATTATGCGCTCGTTGAGCTGATCAATGCCGTCTTCGGGAAGGCCTTCGATCTTTGCACGAAAACAGACGAGAGCGAACGGCACGGGTGCCATCAACTCAAAATCCGGCGACTTCTCGACCCATGTGGCAAATAATCGAGCGAGGCGGCAGTGTTCACGCAGCCGTGCGATCAGGCCCTCGCGGCCGAAATAGCGAATGACGAACCAGAGTTTCAAAGCGCGAAAACGCCGTCCTAACTGGATGCCGTAGTCCATGCCGTTCTTAACGGTTTGCTCATCGCTCGTTTTGAGGTACTCGGCGACAAGTGAGAACGCCTCCTTGAGAATGCTGAGGTCCTTGCAATAGAGAACCGAGAGGTCAAAGGGCGTGAACAGCCATTTGTGCGGATTGACGACGATCGAATCGGCACGCTCCCAACCCTTGAACAGCACTTGCATTTCAGGAATGATCGCCGTCGAGCCTGCATAAGCCGTGTCGACGTGCAGCCAAATGCCGTACTTTTCACATATATCAGCGATCGCATAGACCGGATCGATGCTCGAGGTCGAGGTCGTGCCGACCGTCGGGATGACGCAAATGGGAAGATACCCATTTGCGATGTCCTCTTCGATCGCAAGGGCGAGCTTTTCGGGGATCATCTCGAGGCGGTCGTTGCACTCGATCTTTCGCAGACTTCGAAGGCCGAGGCCGAGCGTGATCACGCCCTTATCGATCGACGAATGTACGTGTTCGCTGGCGTAAACCCGCAGCAGCGGCAGATCGTCGCGGCCGCTCATTCCCTGCTCGCGGATATGCAATCCGGCCCGCTCACGTGCGGCGGCGATGGCGTGCATTGTCGAAACAGACGCCGTATCGTAAATGATGCCCTCGAATCGCTCCGGCAGTCCCATCATCTGCCGCAGCCAATCGAGTACGACATCCTCAAGCTCCGTCGATGCCGGCGAGGTGCGCCAGAGCATCGCCTTCATATCAAAGGCGGCCGCAAACATTTCGGCGAATACTCCGACCGAACTGGTCGATGTTGAAAAAAGGCCGTGAAAATTGGGGTGATTCCAATGAGTGACCGCCGGCATGATCAATTTATCGACATCGTCGAGGATGTCGCCGAAATCTTCGCCGGTTTCCGGTGCTGATGCCGGCAGATTGTCCTTTAGCCAATCGGGTTCGACCTGCGACAATACCGGATATTGCTCGATGTTTTCAAAATATTCGGCTATTTGATCGACGATCCGGTATCCGTATTTTTTGAATTCGTCCACGGGCATATCGCCAAAGTTTGATGGTTTTACGGTCATATTAATTTGAAAAACGTATAAGGATCTGGAAACTGCAAAAATAAACTCGACAGGAAATCTAATAAAAGTATAATATCACCAACGATTATCTCGCCAACGTCTATATAACTGAAGATTTACGTAGTTTCGAAAATCCTTCCCGATCTTCGTTGGAAGCGACATTTCATTTTGAACGAGGAAAACTATGGCAACTTCGCCAGCGGAAACCGAACAATCTAGCGAAGGATTTATACGCGGATTGGGGCTATTAGATTCGACAATGATCGTCGCCGGTTCGATGATCGGGTCGGGCATTTTCATCGTTTCAGCGGACGTCGCCCGACAGGTGGGATCTCCCGGTTGGCTGTTGGTCGTTTGGTTGGTCACCGGATTACTAACAGTTGGTGCTGCGCTGTCATACGGCGAACTTGCCGCAATGATGCCGCGGGCCGGCGGAATGTACGTGTATCTAAAGGAAGCATACTCTCCCTTTTGGGGTTTTCTGTACGGCTGGACCCATTTTCTAGTGATCGGCACCGCTACAATAGCCGCTGTCTCTGTCGCTTTTGCACGGTTTACAGGGATCTTGATCCCGCAGATATCAGAAACAAGCTACTTGATCGAACCGATCCGAATTGGTTCGTCTAATTACGCATTTTCACTCTCGACGGCTCAGTTGGTCGGCATCTTAATGATCGCTCTGCTGACTTGGATGAATACCCGCGGCCTTAAGCTCGGCAAGTTGGTTCAGAACACATTTACATTTGCCAAGACCGGTTCGCTTATCGCGTTGATCGTTCTTGGGCTGTTTGTCGGATTGGTATGGCACAGTGACGTAGCCGCCGCCAACTTCAGCGATCTTTGGACGATCCGCGGCGATTTGCAGAGTGTCGGTGCGACCGCGGCGGGCGACAAAGGAGCCGCGCTTACTTCACTACTAACAGCATTTGGAATGCTTGTGGCCGTGTGTGTCGCACAGACCAACTCATTGTTTTCGGCCGATGCCTGGCACAACGTGACGTTTACGGCCGGCGAGGTCAAAGACCCTAAGCGAAACTTGCCGCTATCGCTGTTATTTGGAACGGGCGGCGTCATTCTGCTATATATGCTGGCAAATTTTGCGTATCTCGTGACCTTACGGTTCGAGGATATTCAAAACGTGGCGAGCGACCGTGTCGGATCGGCAACTGCCGAAGTCATCTTTCCCGGTGCCGGTGCGGTGATAATGGCCGTCGCCATTATGATATCGACCTTCGGCTGCAACAACGGCCTGATCTTTGCCGGGCCGCGCGCATATTACGCGATGGCAAAAGACGGTCTATTTTTTAAGTCGGCAGGCGAATTGAATAATAACCACGTCCCCGCTTGGGGTTTGATCATACAAGGGATCTGGGCCGTGTTCTACGTGCTGCCGCGAACTGTAACGAGTGCCGCCGACGGCAAAGTGAGCTATGGCAATCTATACGGCGATCTACTGACTTATGTGATCTCGGCCGCTCTAATTTTCTATATCTTAGCGATCGCGGCTGTTTTTGTGCTCCGCGTGAAACAACCTGATGCCGAGCGCCCGTATAAAGCACTCGGTTACCCGATAATTCCGGCCCTGTACATCATTGGGGCATCTGTAATTTTGATCGTTCTGTTTTTATATCAAACGACGGCCACGTGGCCGGGACTGCTCATCGTGCTGACGGGCGTACCCGTCTACTTTATTTGGAGAGCGCTGTCCGCACGGTCGGACACCGCTGAGCAATAGAATCTAAATCAACCTTAGGAGGTTTCAATGTCACTTTTTGCGACTAAACCAATTTCGAGGATCATTGCCGAGGCGGCAGAGACGGGTGAGCATACCTTAAAGAAGACGCTCACTTCGCTCGATCTGACAATGCTCGGTGTAGGTGCCATTATCGGTACCGGTATCTTCGTTCTGACCGGGCAGGCAGCCGGTAAGCACGCCGGCCCGGCGGTCATCATCTCGATGGTACTCGCGGGTATCGTTAGTGCGTTTGCCGCACTTTGCTATTCCGAATTTGCAGCTTGCGTTCCGATCTCAGGTTCTGCTTACGCATATGGTTACGGAACTCTGGGCGAATTTGTCGCTTGGATCATCGGATGGGATCTGATCCTTGAATACGCATTCGGAGCCGCCACGGTGGCCGTCGGATGGTCAGGCTACGTGGTAAGTTTATTTAGGGATACATTGGGGATACCATTCCCTCTGGCCTTAAGTAAAGGGCCATTTGAGACCATAACGCTCGCTGACGGAAGTACGGTCCACGGCATAATTAATCTGCCGGGACTGCTCATCTCCGTCGCGGTGACCTTGCTACTCATCAAGGGCATCAAGGAATCGGCGAGCTTTAACTCGATCATCGTTTTGGTCAAAGTATTGGTCGTCGTGCTATTTATCATCGCCGGCATCGGCTACGTCAATCCCAGCAATCTGGGTGTCGGATGCGTCGCCGGAACCGCCGGATGTGCCGAATTTATGCCATACGGTTTCCCCGGCGTTGTTACCGGAGCCGCGGTCATCTTCTTTGCCTACATCGGGTTTGACGCAGTATCGACTGCCGCCCAAGAGGCGAAGAATCCGCAAAAGGACATGCCGATCGGCATACTCGGTTCGCTCGCGATCTGTACCGTTCTTTATATTCTGGTTGCAGGTATTATGGTTGGACTGGTCGACTATAAGTTGCTGACCAATGCTGCCGCACCGATCGCAGTTGCTGTTGACGCAGCCGCGCAACTCGCACAAGGGACCACAATGGGGGCGATCTTGAGCGTTTTCCCCACGATCGTTAAGGTAGGCGCAGTTCTCGGACTGAGTTCGACAATGGTCGTGATGGTGATGGGCCAACCGCGTGTTTTCTACTCGATGTCCAAGGACGGGCTGTTGCCGAAATGGGCGTCCAAGATCCACCCGAAATACCAGACACCGCATATCACGACCGCAATAACCGGCGTGATCGTCGCTGTTCTGGCTGGAATCGTCCCGATCAGCTTGCTCGGCGAACTGGTCAGTATCGGTACGCTCTTTGCTTTCGTCATCGTCGGTACGGGAATTATAATCCTGCGGTCGTCGAACCCGAATCTGCATCGTCCGTTCAAGGTGCCGCTCTCGCCGTTCATTCCGGTTGCTACCGTAGTATCGGCTGCATACCTGATGAACAGCCTGCCGCTCGACACTTGGATCCGTCTAATTGACTGGATGTCGATCGGCCTTGTCATCTACTTTGCGTACAGCTACACACACAGTAATCTGCGGACGATGACCAATGAGGATGCCAATGAATCTGAATCTCGTGCCAAACCGCCGATCGCGGCGATCCTGGCTATCGTATTCACGATCGCGTTGACGCTATATCAGGTCCCTTACCTGATGAATCTTAAATCGGAAGCGATACCAGTCAACCTCGGTATTCGCCTTTTTGCGTGGGTAGTAACCGGTCTTCTGGTTGCGATGCTGATGTATGGCAAACAGGATAACCGTGGCGGCATAGATAACCGCATTCAAAAGGTTGGCTTGATCGCATCGGTCATCAACCTTTTGGTCTGGGCCGGTATCACTTACTGGTTCTTTGCCCACTTTGCCGAACTGCACGTAGCGGGTTAGTTCGGGTCGGATCGATAGACGCCACGGAGTTCGTGGAGTGAAGAGCTTTCGCTCTTAGCACTTCACGAACTCCGTGGCATGTCTATTTTGCACGAGAAAACGTAACGCGGCATATAGACTCGTATATTCCAGCGACTCTACTTTAGTCGATCTGATTTGACGATCGGCTGAAGTGAGATCAATGATCGCCGCCGTAAGCTTGTAGCATCCAAAAGCCTACTGCTTCTCATTCTTGATTTTGGATCCAGGCTCTGGTTCCCGCGTTTTGATCCGGATCGTTCGTTTACTGCGGATCACCAGATCCGAGCGGTTGGTCTTTGTCGAGATATCATCCCTCTTCCCACTTCGTCCGTCTGAGCGTAGAAATCAGTGACGTATTGCTTCTTAAGTTCGTCCGCAAGGCTCTTAAACCCAACGTAAAGATTCGAACTATCCGCCGCGAAAATGCAACGCAATCGGTCAACAGTTTTCTGGAAGGATGTAGCTAGCGAAACAAGATGGCTTCATTCGCTGTTAACAAAAATTTATCAGTGCGGCGCCTGGCATTGAATTTCTATGCTACGTGCAAAAACAAAAGCGTCGGTGGTGTTCCGACGCTTTTGTTTTAAGCGTAAGTCCGAACCTACGTTTATTTATTCGAGGGGTGGCTATTGTGCCGGAATATTGGCCGGAACCGATCCTGGCTCAGGTTCATCAGTCTTCGCAAGAACTTCCTTGTAGATAACGATCGAGCCATTATCCTGCAGGCGTTTCTTGGTTGCCGCTAGATAGTCCGAAAATACCGCCGTGCGTTTTTTCGACAACATCTGCTCTAACAGACTGCTTCGCTGTTTGGCGAAATCAGCGGTGTTGGCATCGTCGCGTTTGGTCACGCCGACGACATACCAGTTATCACCGATCTTGATCGGAGTCTTGGTCACCTCACCGGATTTCATTGCGTAAACAGCATCTTCGAGTGCCTCGCTGGTCGATGCCGACGGGCCATCGCCAAGCGGTGAACCGATGATAAAGGCTTTTTGATCTTTCGCCTTCATTCCCTTTGCGATTGCGGCACCGGCGAGAGCGTCAGCACTCGCGGCACCTGAAGCGATCTGTTTGGCGATCTCCTCGACCTTAGTACGTGCCTGATCTAGCTTTACAACGTCGAGTATCTGGGCCTTGACCTCGTCAAATTCAGCGTCTCGCGGTTCTTTGCGGTCGGCCAAAGTCGGGATGGCAAATCCGTTCTGGATCGGTGTTTTTTCGCCGACATCGCCTACTTTTTCGAGTGACGCGATACCCTCTTCAAACTGCGGCGATGTGCCGATGTTCGGAACGTCGTCGCCGGGTTTGATATAAGAGGTCTCTTTGATCATTTCCGCAACATTCATATTAGCCTCGCCGGCAAACTGGGCGGCAGTTTTCTGAACGTCCTTGCTCTGCTTGAGAGCATCGGCGATCTTCTGGGCAAGTTCGGCGGCGACAGCGTAGGCCTTGCGGTTGCGGAGGCTGACCTCGATCTCCTTTTTGGCGTCCTCAAATGATTTTGGCACATCTTCGCCGCGGCGAAGTATGAAGTAACGGCCCTGATAGCTGATGGGCTCGGTCACGTCGCCGGGCTTCATCTTGATCAGACGCTGATACGGATCTTCGGGCTTGTTGAGATTCTCGCGGACGGGACCGCGGAGTTTACCGCCGGACTGAGCTGAAATTGGATCTTCCGAAAAGCCCCTAGCGACCTCGGCAAAGACGGCTTCTGATACGCTATCGCCGTCCTTTTTAAGACGCGTGATAAGTTCAGCGGCCTTTTCCTGCACTTTTGATTCGAACTCAGGCTTGGCAACGCGAAGAACGATCTCCTGGCCGTTTACGCCTCCGATCTTTTTGTCGGCCGGCAGTTTGTCATACTCGGCGCGGAGCTCAGCGTCAGTGATCGGGAGCTTTTCGCCGATCTTGGCCGTGTTGACAAAGATGTATTTGATCTTTTTCTGCGGAACGCTGATGTAATAGCTTGCCTTGTTCTTTTCGAAATAAGCTTTAAGCTCTTCATCGGTCGGCTTGAGTGTCTGTGCAAGCTCGGCGGAGCTGACGGCGACGTATGAAAGGTCAAACTTCGTGTTCTTTCGCTGAAAGTCGGTGAGCAGTTCTTCTTCCGAAACGGTAACGCCGGACGTCAGGAACGCATCGAGCTTTTTCGAGCTGATGTCGTCACGGACGCTCGTTTCATATGCGGTAATGCTGCCAAACTGGTCGATGACGTTCTGTTCGTAGATCTTTTGATCAAACGGCTTGCCTTCTTCCGGCTTGAACTGGCTTCGGATCTCGGCCGCGACCTCAGCATCGCTGGCCGTCAGCCCGAGACGCTCGGCCTCAACGCGGACGATACGAGTGCCGATCAATCCCTCGAGGATCATTTTTGACGGAAACCCGCGACCCTGCGAGAAGCGACTGTAACTCTCTTTCTGCCGTATAAGTTCGCCGACCGTGATCTTTTCGCCGGAAACACTGGCTACGGTTTCCGTGCTGCGACCCAGGTTGGTCTGAACGCCGCTTTGCGTCGGTGCATAAAAGAGAACAAGACTCGCAACCATCAAAATGGCAAAGATCAAGATAACGAAGTTGCGTGTCTTCTCAAGACGAGTGAAAAACTTTAACATCAGTTAATACCTACAAACCCAAAAATTCGAAAAAGATTATCTGCAAAGATAAACCGCAATTCTAACAAAAAGCGCCTTAAAATCCAATGTAAAAGTGGCGCAAGTGCAATAGATTTAAGTGTTTTGAGCCCTAAAATGCTTGAACTTTAGTACTATTTCGTCGATGATTGAGGAGTTGCGAAATAGCTCGATGGAAAATAAACAGATCAGGTCGGTCGGAATTGTCGTTAAACCCAGTCACGCGGAGGCAACAGCAACTGCGTCAGAACTCTCGTCCTGGCTTCGCCAGCGTGGCATCGCTCAACTTGGCGAACCGATCTCGGCCGACGAGATCAAGCCGGAAAATGATCTGACGCTCGATGCCGATCTGATCGTCGTACTCGGCGGTGACGGCACGATGATCTCGGCAGCCAGGCTTGTTGGCGGGCAGGACGTACTCGTGCTCGGTATTAATTACGGCAGCCTCGGATATTTAACGGATTTTCGTATCGAAGAGATGTTTCCGGCACTCGAGGCGATAGTCGCCGGTCAATATCAGATCGACCGCCGCGAGATGCTGACCGCTGAACACTGGCGAAACGGCGAAAAGTTGGTTTCCGGCCGCGTGCTCAACGACGTCGTTATCAATAAGTCGGCACTCGCCCGCATAATCAATATCGACGTCAAGCTCAACGGCCTATTCGTCAACACATTTCGAGCCGACGGATTGATCGTCGCGACGCCGACCGGATCAACGGCATACAATCTCTCCGCCGGCGGCCCGATCATTTATCCGTCGATGAATGCCATTGTAATGACGCCGATCTGTCCATTTACGCTCACCAATCGGCCGATCGTCGTCCCCGATGACGCCTTGATCGAAATGACGCTCGACAACGAGAACGAAGGCGTCGTGCTCAGCCTCGACGGCCAGACCGGCTATCCGATGAAGGCCTCAGACCGCGTCGTGATTCGCAAGAGTTCAACGACATTCAATCTAGTCCAGCCTGCAAATCGTAATTATTTTGATGTCTTAAGAGATAAGCTCAAATGGGGACGGTAAGATAGGACCACGATGGGTACGGAGTGTGTCAGCACCGTTTCTACGGCTTAGCTTTGTGCGTTTTCGGCGACCGATCGACTTCGAACAGGCTGATGTGTTCGTCCTCCTCCGGTTCGAAGCCCTTGGCGATCCACTGAAATGTCTTCAAATCGCATTTACCACCGTTGGTAAAAACGATACCCTCAGCCTCGAGTAATTCTTGTTGTAGATTCAACGGTATGGTCAGACGTCCGGTCGAGCATTTTCCCTGAGAATTGATGACACGCTGCCATGGGACATTTTCACTGTCGGCCCCGCCCATAACGTGACCGACAGTTCGTGCCGTGTAGCCATTTCCCAAAATGATCGCGATCTGGCCATAAGTCATTACCTTGCCGACCGGAATATCACGCACGATCGCAAATACGCGTCCGCGATAGAGGCTATTCTTATAGATACTCACTAGGGCTAATCGGCTAATCTAACCTTCAGAGCGGTGACCTGCCGTACCCATCGCGCGTGTTTTTTCTCGACGGTCGCGATAACCTGCCAGGGTCCGTTCTTGGCATCAAGCGGTTTGTTATTTTTACTGTCGGCAATGATCACGACCTTTTCAGTGAAATCGGGATCGAGATCCGTGAGCGAATAGACCGCTCTATACCCGTCCGCGGCCTCAACGATCAGATATTGACCGATTGTCGGGCCTTTCAGGTCTTTGCCCAATTTTGCACCTGCGGCGGCGAGGATCGTGCGTAGTTCGACACCCTCAAATGTGGCCTCGGTCCCGTCGTGATCAATGGCTTTGACTACCGTCCGCGGATACTTTGCAAAATCAGAGGCCGTCATTTTCAACGTCGGCTTTCCCGAAACGTCAATAGTAACTGAGGTAATAGGTTTGGAGACCGTCTTTGCTACTTGGCCGAGTCCGGTCAACGAACAAAATGCGATCAAAGCAAAAATAAAAACTGTATATTTCATATCAAAGTTGCCTTAAAAAAGTCCTTGCCGGCGACCCGTCTCCTGTTGCTCCATCGTATTTTAGCGGGGCACAGATCAACTCGTAATCCCCCGGCGGCACTGCTCGTAGGTCAACACCTTCAAGGATGACGATCTCCTTTTCGAGTAAAGTGATATGTACCGGATGACCCGGCGAACCACTTTTTTCGATCGAGAGATAATCTATACCAACGAGGACGATGCCACTTTCGACAATATACTCAGCGGTAGGGGGCGTCAAGTAAGCAAAATCGGTCCGAAAACCGTCCTCCGGCGTCGACCAAAAAGCCGAATTTTTAGACTTGAACAACACCCGCTCGACACCCGTCAGATCCCCAACATGCTCAGGTTCGATGCCGGTGACATCCTCCGGAATGGCGATGACGCGGCACGGCCCCAGGAGTTTGTTCGGGTCCAACTCGTGTACGCGCTTTGCACCGTCAATAAAATGGTTTGGAGCATCGATGTGCGTTGCGGTATGAACGCCAAGCGATATCTGTGAGACATTGGCCGTCGAACCGGTAGCGATCGCCTTGAACGTATTGATCTCGACGCCCGGATCACCGGCGTATACCGGCGTCTCCGAACTTACCGTGACTGTTATATCGTAGATCCTCATTATTTGACCACCTCAAATTTGGCGGATGTCTTGGCCAGCCTAAATGTGGTGTTGGCACCCACGCGACGCCATTTATTTTCGCCGGCAAACGTATATTTTTGTTTGTAAAAGCGAGGTGTCTTTGCCGGTTTCGCGGTTACCAGCCAGACATTTACGGCTTCGGTGTCCATAAACTCTTCGGCCTTGAACCACCCTAGGCCTCGCGGCATACCGGACGCACATTCCATCACGTCAACGCCCACTCCGCCTTGTCCCTGATGCATACCACCGCCGTACGAGAGCGTAAATTCATCTAAGCCGTTACGATTGATGTCACGCAGAGCGGCTACGTCAAACGTCCATCCGCTGTCCGAACCGAATATACCGACGACCTCACCATTTTCGCTGATCACGATCGCGACGACGCCTAGTCCGTTGCCTGTCTGACAGACCTGATAGAACGCGACCGTTTGCTTGGCACCGACTCGTGTAAACGAACCCTTTGCCTCGCCCGCAAATTCGGGCTCGACGGTGCACGCATCACTCGCGTACTTTGTCCGTAGTTTTGGTATCGCATCGCGCTCGATCACAACTTTATCTGTCGCCTGCCGCCCGGCGTCTGATGCCGAAACCCCAACTCTTGGATCCACGACCACAACGGAGCTTTGAGCATTTACAACTGCCGTCATCGATAGCGCCAAAATCAGTGATACAAAAAATTTGTGTCTCATATTGTCCAAGAATAATGTATTAGTCTGGTGCATACAACATTTGCATTGTCCGGCACTTTGTATTTACGCTAATAGGCGAGGAAGATCGATCTAGAGCATCAGATAAATAAGGGTTCACGCGCCGGAAAATGAATACGCCCCGAATATCAGCTTCAAGTTACTCAAATACCGCACCGCTGGTGTGGTCCTTTCTCTACGGAAAGGATCGCGGCACGGCAGAACTCATATTGGACACGGCACCCGCACGCTCAGCAGAATTGCTGATGCAGGACCGAGTCGATGCCGCACTTGTGCCTGTGATCGCATATCAAATGATCGAAGGGGTTCGAATGGTGCCGGACATTTGCGTCGGAGCCCGTAAGCGTGTGCGGAGTGTATGTCTCATTACTAACGGACAAGATTTGTCTGACGTGCGTTCGGTATCACTTGATGTGTCGTCGAGGACATCGGTAGTCTTGACCAAGATCATTTTCCGCGAATTTCTCGGTTTTGAACCTGTCTGGAGCAATGCCGTGCCTGATATCGGGCAAATGCTCGCCGAGGCAGACGCCGCACTCGTGATCGGTGACCCGGCATTGCGTCTATCCGCCGCCGGCGACACTCCGCTCAAGGTGTTCGATCTCGCCGAATTATGGCACCAACACACCGGCCTCGGCTTTGTCTTTGCAATGTGGATGACCCGCCGCGAAAATATATCGATCGATCTCGCCGCCGCCCGCGACGAAGGGCTCAGGCATATCGGTGACATTGCAGCAAATTATGCATCGGACACGGGACTCAGCCGCGACGAAATGCAACGCTATCTAACCGAAAATATCTCGTATTCGATCGACGATTCAATGCAGCAGGGCCTCGACCTTTATTTTCGGCTTGCCGCCCGACATCGCCTGATCCCACGCTCCGCGGAGTCGCGATATATTTGAGTAAAATTCGCTTCTATCTCTCGACCCTTGCGGTGGCGGTCAAAAAATCGGCCGTTTAAGTTCCTCTGCAAGTTCCCGATTAACGATCTTGCCGTCATTGCGTTTGAGGTGCTCGATTACGATCAATGAGTAGTGGATTCGTTTGTCAACGTCGCTCGACTTGCTTCCGATATAGTAGAGCAGCGACCGTTGCTTACCCGCCGTGAGAGCGTGAAATAAGCGATCGCCCTCGGTGTCCTGATCCAGAACCTCTTGCAGTTCCTCGGGCATTGGCAGGCCATATTTGCTTTCATCACGGACGAGTTCGACGGCAACGGTATCGTCCGCGACGATCCCAAGTGCGTCACGCTTCTTTTTATTGACGATAATGTAAAAGATGTCGCCGGACGGCAAAAGTGCACATTGAAAGCCACCAGCCCCGTTGATCGAACAGACAATGCGTTTTGATTTTCCTTCAAAACAAAACTTCGACACTATCTCCTTCGAAACTTCTAAAAAATGCCAGCCCGATTCGAGAGGTGAGCGGATCAGTTTCGTCTCAAATTCAATATGGTCGATCGGTTTAGGCATCTTATACATTCGGGAGCATAGCGTTCGCGAATAGTTGCTACTTAATCAATTCTAAATCTCAGGGCAATTTTGCTAAAATTATACTTAGAGTTAAAGCAATGCAAACATCTATTCAGCCAATACTTGATAAAGCCCTCGACGGTGAGCGACTGACCGCCGACGATTGTACAGAGCTTCTCGCTTCAAATGAGATCGCTCGCATCGGCGTGGCGGCGGACGAGATCCGTCAGCGCAAAAATCCCGGCGACGTCGTAACGTACATCATCGATCGTAACATCAATTATACCAACGTTTGTAATGTGGTATGTACGTTCTGTGCCTTTTATCGAAGGCCGGGCAAGCCCGAAACCTACGTCCATACGATGGACGAGATCTGCTCACGAATTGACGAAACGATAGACCTCGGCGGCACGGGCGTGCTGATGCAGGGCGGACTGCACCCTGATTTTAATATCGAGTGGTACGAGGAGTTGCTCTCAACGCTGCACGCCAAATACCCGACGTTCCAGCTTCATTGCTTCTCGCCGCCCGAGATCCATAACATCTCATTGATCTCAAAGCTCGATTACAAAACGATAATGCAGCGTCTTAAGGACGCCGGTTTGAACTCGATGCCCGGCGGCGGCGGCGAGATACTCGATGACGAGGTTCGCCGACGCGTTTCGACAAAATGCACGTCGCAGGAGTGGCTCGATGTGATGGAGGCGGCTCACAGTGTCGGATTGCGAACGACCGCGACGATGATGTTCGGTATCGGCGATAAGATCGAACACCGCGTCAACCACCTGCAAAAGATCCGCGATCTGCAGGACAAGACGGGCGGCTTTACGGCCTTTATCTCTTGGACATTCCAACGTGAGAACACGGCCCTCGGGCGCAAGATCACCGAGGAACCAACCGGCATAGATTACCTCAAAATGCTCGCTGTCGGGCGTCTGTTCCTCGACAATGTCCAGCATATCCAGGCATCGTGGCTGACCCAGGGCCTCAAGATCGGCCAGACCGCACTGCGATTCGGCGCCGACGATATGGGCTCGATAATGATCGAGGAAAACGTCGTCTCTGCCGCCGGAGCCCACAATGAGGCCAGTGAACGCGAACTCCGTTACCAGATCAGCGAAGCCGGTTACGTCCCCCAGCAGCGAGACATTCTCTACAACTACGTCGATCGCGACGGCATCGACAGCCTCGACACCCGCGAATCAATACCGCTCCAACAGCTAAGCGTGGCGTTCGCGGATTGACGGCAATTGTAGTTACTAATGTGACCCACGGTAAAGGAAAATTACGAGAATTCTATCAAGCGATCCTAGCCTTAAAAGCCGTCGGGCCGGAGCAGGACTAACAATTATGTATTCCCGTAATTAATGCTTGACATTGTAGCTCTTGCGGGTGTACGTTTGAATTATCATTTATGGCTAGACGTAAATGTTGTGAGGATGGCTCAATAATTTATAGGTACACGAGAGGTAAATAGAATGTCAGAGAATATAACAGCGGCAGTAAAGAGTAGATACGGGTCGATCGCGGTGAGCAATTTATCGACCGAGCAGTCCGGGGTCAAGGCGGTTGCCGAGGCTTTTGGATACACGGCCGAGGAATTGGCTTCTATACCGGCGGAGGCGAATATGGGTTTGTCGTGCGGCAACCCGACGGCGACGGCCAACCTCAAACCGGGCCAGGTGCTGGTCGATCTCGGCAGCGGCGGCGGGCTTGACGTATTTCTCGCGGCAAAAAAGGTCGGTCCGACCGGCAAAGCCATCGGCATCGATATGACACCCGAGATGATCGATCTTGCTCGGAAAAACGCCGCTCGGGCCAATGACGGCAAGGGCTATGACAATGTCGAATTTCACCTTGCGACGATCGACAATCTGCCGCTAGCGGATGAGTCTGCCGATATTGTTGTCAGCAACTGCGTTATAAATCTCGCACCCGATAAATCGGCCGTTTTTCGTGAGATAGCACGCGTCCTAAAACCCGGCGGCGGCCTCGCGGTAAGCGATATCGTGCTCAAGCAGGCGTTGCCGGCCGAACTCAGCAGTAACGTGCTCGCGTACGTCGGATGTATCGCCGGAGCGATCACGATCGAGGAGTACAAACAGGGCCTTCAGGACGCAGGCCTCACACACGTCGAGATCATCGACTCGGGCGCCGACCTCAATGCCTATGCCAAGGCGGAAAATACATCGACGTGCTGCGGTCCGGCAGATGCAACGGCGACGAGTTGCTGTGAGCCGAAAGTGAGTTTGACCCGCGATAAGAGCGATGATGACGAACTCCTTTCTCTGCTTCGCCGATACAACGTCAACGACTATGCAGCCAGCGTCAAAATATTTGCCGCTAAGGCAAAAGTGGAATAAATATCGATCACTTAAACAATAGCCGAATGGCCGCTGAAAATGCGGCCATTTTTTATTGAACGGCGTGGTACGATGAACCGTGTTGGGGCTAAGCTCGATGCCGGCACGAGAGTTTGCCCGATCCGGATCTTGTTTTTACCGTCGATTCGCCGTTAGTCGGAACGCAGATCGCAAGCCACTGCGGAGAGTCGTGGATTCGTGTTCGAAACTGAACTCACTCGGTATTACGTTGATGAGTCTGCCACTGGTAATTACAAATGAGCTATAAGATTGCCGCGATTATTTGCACATTTCTGGCAGCCGCCGTCGCCGACATCGTGATCCTATTCACGATGTTGATGGCTATGAATGGTTACAGCGAGAGCGATGCGACGTGGGGCTTGGCCGTTTACGTAGTTCTCGCCGCTGTTGCATCGCTGTTAATGTCGATCGGGGCCTTATTTCTGACCGGCAAATTTATTGGTAAACAGTTTGGCCCATTTGTTTCCTTATTGATAGCGGTTTCGGTTTGTACCGTCGCGGGTTTGATCCTGGAGATCATCGCCGGACTGATCGGCCTCGGCGTGGCGGAGTTTGTACGCTTAAACTACTAGAAAATATGCCAGAGATACTCATCGAAACACAGATCCAAGCATCGGCAGAGATCTGCTTTGATCTGATGCGGGACATTCGCATTCATACCGAAACAACAGCTAAGACCAACGAAGAAGCGGTCGATGGCGTCACAGAAGGGATGATCGGACTGGGGCAAACGGTGACGTTCGAAGGCACGCATTTCGGAATGCGGCAGCGGTTAACTGTCACGGTTACTGAGTTTGAACGGCCACGTCTTTTCGTGGATGAGATGACCAAGGGCACATTCAAGTCGTTCAAACACGTTCACGAGTTTGAGTCGCGCGACGGTGGCACGCTGATGCGGGATACCTTAGGCTGGACATCGCCATTCGGTATTCTGGGCCGGATCGTCGACAAATTGCTGCTCGAGCGGCACCTTCGCAACCTCGTTTCCGGACGAAACGCTCGCCTCAAGGCTCTCGCCGAAAGAACGAAAGGCTAACTTTTACCCAATTATTACAAACCGAAATAAGCTAACCTGTTACGCTGTATCTTTACTAATCTAGCGTCTTCTTACTTTACTAAATGCAAAACGTTGTCGAATTTGAAAAGCCACAAATGGGGCCAAACTGGAAAAATATCCTAATGGTGGTTTCGTTTCACCTGCTTGCTATACCCGCGTTTTTTACGCTCAGTTGGCCTAACTTTGCAGCGATGATGATCGGTAATTGGATCGTCGGCAGTATCGGCGTCGGATTGGGTTGGCATCGTTTGCTGACGCACCGCGGCTTTAAGGCTCCCAAATGGATCGAGTATGTGACCAGCATTTTTGCGACTATGTCGATGCAGGATCCGCCCGACAAATGGATCGCGACACACCGTATGCACCACGCTTTTACAGACACCGACAAAGATCCGCATTCGATCCGGCCCGGATTTTGGTGGGCACAGATCGGTTGGGTAGTATGGGGAACGGCCCAAGATCACGACGAAGCGACGATGAAAAAATACGTTCCCGATCTGTTAAAGGATCGTGGCCACGTATTGATCTCGAGATTCTTCTATATTCCGATCATCGTTTCTGGATTTATTCTTTTTGCGGTCGGCGGTTGGTCGATGGTCGTCTGGGGCGTCTTTCTGCGGGTTGTCGTCGGATGGCATACGACGTGGTTCGTCAATTCGCTCGCGCACATATACGGCGGTCGTCCGCACGAGACCGGCGACCTCTCGACCAACAATTGGTTTGTCGCCATACTCACATTTGGGGAGGGTTGGCACAACAATCATCACGCATTTCCAACATCGGCTAGACACGGACTCAAGTGGTATCAGTTCGATATGAACTGGATCACAATCCGTATTCTCGAGAAACTTGGCCTTGCGACCAACGTCAAGCTCGCCGATGTCGGTGCTGACAAGTTGGAATTGAAACGAGCGGCATAAAAAAGTGGCGGAAACGAGAGGTTTCCGCCACAAGGGTCGATGAGTATAGCGACTCGTCAAGGAAGATACGCCGCTGGCACAGGCTTGTCGCCTGCCGCACCGAATCCCTGAACCATGATTCCAGCGGTCGTGCGTTGTAAGTACCAGGTGTTGGTGCTGGGTCGAAATACCGCTGGATCCCATTTGCCGTCACCGTCATAATCTCCGGTAACCGGAAGATCACTGCTTAGGCCGAAAGGCACGGCGTAGTATGACTGATCCTCGCTTCGAAGTACGTACCATTCTCCGGTAGAAGGCCGCCAGAATGCGATGTCAGTTTTTCCATCGCCCGTGTAGTCGCCGGGTACGAGTTTATCCGTCGCGGTTCCAAAAGTAGCGGCGGTGGATAATCCATTTGAAGATTGTAATATCCACCATTGACCATTTGAAGGACGGAAGATCGCTATATCTGATTTACCGTCGCCGTCATAGTCTCCACGTACGGGTATGTCTGTCGACGCTCCAAAAGCTTGTGCTGTCGAACCGCCGGTTGAACGACTTATGTACCATGTCGCGGTCGATGGCCTGAAAACAGCGGCATCGGTTATATTGTCGCCGTCATAGTCGCCGGGAACCGGCACGTCGCTACTATTTCCAAATGGAAATGCATAGTACGTGAAATTTTCCGACCTCAAAACATACCATTCTCCGGTTGAAGGCTTCCAATATCCAATATCTGTCTTTCCATCGCCTGTATAATCAGCAGGTGTAAGTTTATCCGTGGAATCGCCGAACTGGAACGCTCTGTTTTGCCCATCGCTGCTTCTCAGATACCACCATTGACCGTTCGAAGGTCTGAATATTGAAACGTCCGTCTTCCCATCACCATCGAAATCAAATGGAGCACGGGCGACTCCGACCACCTGCGTGACGTTAAAGCTAACAAAGGTCAAGAACGAACCGTTATTGTATTGAACAATTATTGAACCGTTTCGCTGCGGCCCGGCGTTTGGTGCAATCGTGTAGTTTACCGTTCCGGCAAGAAAGCTATTGACCGTGATCCACGGAACATTACTGCTCGGCGTGGCACTGCTGCAGCCTGTTGATCGAGTAACGGTGAACGTGCCGGTAAAGGAACTGGGTTCGGCTAAAAGTCCGAACGGACTCAGAACCGTATCAGCACATATGTTTCTAGCGGGGGAAAATTCGGACGTATTATTCGTTTCATCCGTCGCCGTTGCGCTGACATATTGCCCGACCGTCGCGATCGGTACGTTGAATGTCACATCGAACGTACCATTTCCTGTGGCGTTCGTATTTACGGTCGTAGCACCGAGATAATTTCGCCCCTCGCCATAACCTGTCGTATCGACCGATGTGTTACCAAATAACTCGACCGTGAACGGTTTGCTGGCAATACTGTTGAGAGTGCCCTGAATCCTGACCGTCGAACTGGTCGCATATACGTATGTGATAACCGGAAAATTCTGCAAGTTATTGGCTCCGGTATCCGGATCGCCGGTATCGTTTTGAGTTACGCCAGCAGTTCCGAGGTCGATGCCAAGATTATCATTGCCAAATAGCTGATTTCGCTGGAAGCGATTCCTGATTCCGCCTTCGGCGTTGATCCCTGCGCGATTAAATGAGATCTGATTGCCTTCGTTCGCACCTGATCCGCCGATCTTGTTGTCAAACGTGCCGCCTCCAAGGATCACTCCGTCTGCACCATTTCCGATGTCACTATTTCCACCAAGATTGGTACCGATCTTATTAGCCTGAACCCAATTGTTCGACGTGTTATTGTCCGCAATAAAAATACCAAAACTATTGGCGCTGATGACATTGCCAAGCCCCGGCTTTCCGATCAGATTCGGGGTCTTGGACACAAAGTTGACTTCTGATCCCGCACCCGAAAGCAGAGCGATCCCGCTCGCCGAGTTTCCGACGGCTGTTCCGCCTGAAGAATCAGTGCCGATAAAATTGCCGATGACTTCGTTCGAATAAGACTGCTGACCGACAATCTTGATACCGTCGTTATTATTGCCGCTGATCACGTTGCGGGTCGCACCCGTCGGATCGCCCACGATCACGCCAAACGCATTTTCGAGATATATTCCGTTTCCTTGGTTTCCATCGTCGGATGTTCCATTGCTCGTTCCAATGAAATTATTGAGGATATCTATACCCTGAAGTGCCACCCGGTCACCGATTGGACTTGCAATGATCCTAATGCCGTCGAGTCCGTTTGTGTAGATATAATTTCTCTGGTTAGCTTGTGTGCCGCCTATTCGTATTGTTCGCGGATTGGCTTCGGAGTTCCCCGGAAAGCTAATTCCGCTCATACCATTGTTGTAGATCTCCAATCCTTCAAAAACCGAGCCTCGAGCATAGCCTGCTGAGATACCGTTTCGCTGAAAGTTCCTTATGACAAGGTTGCTGACCTTAGCATTTGTTGTCACGCTTAAATTATCGTTGAACGACAAAAATGTGATTCCATCGATGTTTCCTACTCCTGTACCATCGAGTATTACCTTGGTGCTGTTAGGCTTCATTCCCGATATCCAATCATCGCGATCGAGCAGTACATAATCGTTGATCTGATTTACGGCGTTGGAGAAAAAAATGAAGTCCGCCACGAATCTACCTACACCGCCGCCTACTGCCGCCCGCCAAATGGCCCCCGAACAGTTAGGGTCAGGCGGAAATGCTAACCACGTGACACCCGAGATCTGGTTTTTTTCGCCGTCGGTCAGATTTCGCAGCGACGAACCATCTCCTGCAAACCGAGATGCCTCGGACAGGCTCAACGACTGATTGCATGTGACACCTGCCGAGCTGTCATTAACAGTCAGAGTCGCACCCCAAGCAGCTCCAGCTTGCAAAATAAAAAAAGTGACTATCGAGACCAACGTCGCTTGAAATGTTTTCTTCATAAACTTGCTCCTTTCCGTATTCCTTGCCCAACATGCACTGACCGAAATCTGAGTGCTTTTCACCACGGCCGCTTTTGGTAGTGGGTAACAAATGCATCGCCATCAACCATAAGCATGGGGTCGCCGGTTTTAGGGTGATTGCGGCGTTCAAGCGTATAAGTTGTCGTTGTTCCGCTGTTTGAACGAGCTGTCAGCGAATTTGAGGTTGCGCTCCAGCGTCCGGAATCTCGACTCGATGAATTAGAGCCACCGTAGATGTTTGAATTACTTGTTTCGCCGGAGTACTCATATGTCCCATTACTATTCAGAGTGAAACACAGGTCAGATTGGCGACCGCCGCCGCTGGCGTTCACATTTGCCGAGTAACACCATTTTCCGACCAGATCTTGCGATACGCCACCACCACCACCGCCATTCGAACGTTGACCGCCGCCGGCACTTCGGTTCCTGACCGCGGCAAGCTCCTCATCGGACAGTCTCGTATAAACGACCTTTCTACCCTCGGCCCAGACGGTTAGGACGCCGGCACTCAAGGTAAAAGGAAACTTGATCTGCCCCTGATCATTGCCGATAATGATCGATTTGCCGACGACGGCATATTCATACTGATCATCGTTGATCGTAATCTTGCTACCCGGCTTAAACTAGATCAGAGCTTCGCTACTTTTCCAGTAGCCTTGTAACTGTTTGTCGATCGTGACTTTTTGTCCCACTGCGATGGTCACACATAGTGACATCAGTACACCGGCGAAAATTGTTGTTGCAAATTTGGTCATTATTCTCTTATCTCCTTAAAATTCGGTTTTAGGCATTGTCATCGATCGCGTGATCGGAAAACCGCTCGTCGGCTTCACCATTCATCAACAGCGGCGGTTGGTTGACACCGCTGCCACCCTGCGAAAGTTCAAGGTTCATCGGTTCTGCCGTTTGAGTTTCGGGGCCGATATCGATCCGAAACTTCGTTTCTTTGTAGCTCTCGATCGTTATTCGTGTATGCGAAAGTTTCATAATCTAATTGCCGCAATCACAACTTTTTATTGTGGACAGGTATGGTTTTAGCCTATTATCGAAGTCTAAATCCTTTAGTCGGGCTAAAATCGGGCTAAAATTTTTATAAATGAAGGAAAGTTCGACAAAGATCTATACATTCGGTGATTACTCGCTAAAGGTCGAGGACGGCACACTGTGGCACGGCACCGAGCGTATATCGGTCACGCAGAAATCTGTCGAAATGCTGACTCTTCTACTAGAGAATCGCGGTCGTGTTGTTACACGAGACGAGATCATCGAACGTCTCTGGCCCGATACCTTTGTTGACGAAAACAATCTTTCAGTTACCGTCTCGATGCTTAGAAAGGCTTTTGGGGAAAACAAAGGTGAACCGAAATTCATCGAAACGATTCCGCGAAAGGGCTATCGATTTATGGCGGACGCGACAGAATCCGAGGGTGCTCTCGTATTTACCTCACGAGAATATACGCGAACAGTGATCGAGCGGACTGAAATCGATGACGGAGCAACAACGGATGCTATCGCTCAATTGCGGTCGGGAGCACGTCGCCAGAATTACATTTTGGTCGTACTCGTCATTTTCACGGTCTTATTAATAGTTACAATCGGCTGGAACTACTACAGAGGCGATGGCCGAGATGTGTTTGCGTCGAGAGGCTCAAGAACGATCGCAGTGCTACCATTTCGTAATCTTTCGAGAGATGAAAGCGGAACACAGTTTTCACTTGGCCTGACCGACGCACTGATCACAAAGCTCGCTGGCCTTTCCGATCTGACGGTTCGCCCGACAAGTTCAGTTGTCGGATTTACAGATTCGGCTCCAACATTGCCCGAGGTAATCAAAGAGAAACTCAAGGTCGGAAATTACGTTGACGGCACGATTCAGCACGAGAATGGGCGATTGCGTGTGTCGGTACAGCTAGTTCAAGTATCAGACGGTTCGGTCGTTTGGGCGGAAACATTCGAAGAATCGGTAACCGAATTATTGCGGTTACAAGATTTGATCGCGGTCAAGGTCTTTGCGGCAATGCGTATCGAGGTCTCGCCGAAGCAAAAGGAGATGCTTGCCCGACGCGAATCAAAAAATGGCGAAGCCAATGCTCTGTATCTAAAAGGCCGCTACTACTGGAATCGGCGAAGTTCTGAAAACATCAAAAAGGCCGTCGAGTATTTTGAACAAGCTGTCGAAAAAGATCCAACATTTGCGCTCGGTTTTATCGGCGTTTCGGACGGATATCAAATGTTTAGCGAATATGGCGGCATCGAGCGAAAGGTCGCGATGGAGAAAGCCCGAACCGCCGTTTTACGTGCGATCGAGCTAAATGGTGATTTGGGAGAAGCGTATTGTTCACTCGGTTACCTGCAAGCATTCTATGACTGGGATTTTCCTGCCGCCGAAGCGAGCTTTAGGAAAGCGATCGAACTTTCCCCAAATTACGCTACCGCACACCAATGGTACGGCGAATTATTGATCGCTCAAGACCGGATCGATGAAAGCATCGAGCGGATTAAACGAGCTCTAGAAATAGACCCTGTATCGCCCATCATTCTCACCGATCTCGCGTCGTCGTATTATGTTGCTCGCCGATTCGATGATGCGATCAAAACCGCAAAAGAGGTCGAAGAGCTATCGCCTAACTTCCCAATGGCAAACTACTTTCTTGCATTCTGTTATGCACAAAAGGGAATGGACGCCGAAACTAAAAAATCGTATTACGTCGCTGATAAAACATGGTTGCCGGGCCTAACGAACTCCGATGAAAGTGCTTACACATTGCTTTCGCTCAAGGATCTTTATCTTCGCCGATATCGAGATGCGACGACGTCTCCCGTGAGCAAATATCTGAACGGTTATCAAAAGGCAATGAATGCGGTACTGGCACACGACTTCGAAGGCGTTTTCAGATGGCTTGAAATTTCGCTCGAAAGCCGTGACCGTTGGTTCGTCAATCTGGCGATGGATCCGATATGGGACCCGATCCGGACAGACCCGAGATTCAACGATCTTTTGCAGCGAAGCAGCCTCAAAAAATAGGATACTTAAATGGATAGACCGATAAACGATTATAGTGAATTTTGGGATTTCTATGTTTCAGAGCACAGCCTGCCGATGACGCGTGCCTTGCATTTCAGCGGTACTTCACTGGGTATTGCGTTGATGATCTTTTTTGTAGCCACTGGACGTTGGTATTTCTTTCCCGCTTTTTTCGTCGTCGGCTACGGATTTGCGTGGTTCGCTCACTTCGTTATTGAAAAGAATAAACCGGCGAGCTTTCGCTTTCCGCTGTGGTCGTTTATCAGTGATTTCAAGATGATCTGGTTCATGATCAGCGGGCGAATGGCGGCCGAAGTTAAGCGAGTTTTGGATAACGGAGCCATCATCGACGACCGAAACTCATAGATTTCAGGGCCGTCGGGTGCAGTTACGTCCCCCGAAACGGCGAATTTGGACTCAGAGAAATAATCGTCAAATTACTTTTCTAAATAAATATACTGTTCCCCAACTGTAGAATGGCTCAAGTCGTTCAACTCTTGGGCGGAATAGCGTAAAATGCTTCATTATGTCATCAGGCGATCTGATAAATCCCAATGCACTCAATTCGACTATAGAATTCCTCACGGCAATGGTCACGCCGGCGCTGCTGATCTCGGCGACGGGATCGCTGGTGTTGTCTACATCAACTCGTTTAGGGCGTGTAATAGACCGCGTACGGGCTCTCGAAGAAGTCCTGAGTGAACTGATATACGTCGAAGATAAAGAATCGGTCCCGCTTTACGAAAAACGAGTCGAGGTGATCGTCGATTTGCTCGATAAGGTCACAAGCCGATCTCGTATTCTTCAGAGGGCAATGGCAACTTTCTATTACGGTTTGGGCTGCTTTATCCTCACTAGCGTAACTATCGCGATCGCCGCGTTTTTCAGCTCATATCGTTGGGTTCCCATCCCGATCGGGATCATCGGTATAATGTGCCTTTTTTGGGGGAGCATCTATATGTTGCTCGAAACCCGTATGGCGACCGCTACCGTCAACGCCGAGATGGATTTCACCTGGGAACTCGCACGAAAGGTCGCCCCGAAGGACATAATTAGTAAATATTCGCCGAAGGGCAAGAATAAGGGTATGAAACCCGCAAAGATCAAACAGAATGGCCGCAAGTTACCTGACACTCTTAGCGGAGAATGAACTTGAGTCCCGCGTAGAAAAGCTCGAGTCACTACTCTCGGCTTGCAACATTTGCCCGAAAGACTGCGGCAACGATCGTCTAGATGACGAGATCGCCGCGTGCTACTCCGGGCGTCAGCCGATCGTATCGTCGTACACCGCACATTTTGGCGAAGAACCCTGTCTGTCCGGCACATTGGGTGCGGGAAACATATTTTTTGGCAACTGCAATCTCCGTTGCGTGTATTGCCAAAATTATCAGATCTCTCAAACCTGGCGTGAGCAAAAGAAGAATGAGATCACTCACGAACGCCTTGCCGAGATGATGCTCGAATTGCAGGAACGCGGCTGTCACAATATCGGCTTTGTCTCGCCCACACACTTTGCCCCGCAGATGGCGCGGGCGATACTGATCGCCGCTGAAAACGGTCTGACATTGCCGATCGTTTACAACACCAATGCGTATGATTCGGTTGAGGTGCTGAAATTGCTCGATGGGATTGTCGACGTCTATCTGCCGGATCTGAAATATGCCGACGCTGCCGCGGGGCTTCAGTATTCCAAGATACGTGACTATCCAAAGTTCGCCCGTGCCGCGATCAAGGAAATGCATCGTCAAATGGGCGACGAACTCGTCTTTGACGACGGCGGTTTGCTCAAACGAGGGTTGATGATCCGCCTGCTGGTACTGCCTAACGATGTCGCCGGTATCGAGGAAAATCTGCGATGGATCCGCGACGAGCTTTCGCCCAAAACCGCGATCTCGCTAATGGCGCAGTACTACGCGACCAACAAGGCCGCCACGGATGAGCGATATATTTTGCTGTCACGCCGCATCTCGGAGGGCGAGTGGTTTGAGGCTGTTTCCTTGCTCCACGAACTCGGCATTGACGAGGGCTTTATGCAGGAATACGAATCTGCGTCACACTATTACCGGCCGGACTTCGATGATGCGGAAAAGCCTTTCAGGGACATTCGCGACTTTCTCTAGCTGACCTGCACGCGGAGAAATTGATGGACCTTTCGTTCGGATATTAGCCATATGAAATACCAATATCGATCTATTTCGGCGTTTTCACGTTGCTTAGGCCTATCCTTACTCATCACAGCTTGTTGCTCGCTGATAACGGCCCAAACTCCTGCGGTCGGCTACACTCGCTGGGTCAATCCGTTCATCGGCACCGGCGGCCACGGGCATACTTTTCCGGGGGCGACGATGCCGTTCGGGATGGTGCAGCTCTCGCCCGACACGCGTATCGACAACTGGGACGGATCGAGCGGTTATCACTACTCCGACGACATCATCTACGGCTTTTCGCACACGCACCTGAGCGGAACGGGCATTCCGGATGGATGCGATATTTTGTTTATGCCGACGGTTGGTTACCCACAGCTTCCGCGAACGCGCGGGAACGAGACGCCTGAGAAGAATTACCAATCAACTTTTTCTCATTCGAATGAAAAGGCCGAGCCCGGTTACTACAGCGTCCGACTCGATAAGGGAGACATTCTGGCCGAGCTTACCGCAACATCACGAGTCGGCTTTCACCGGTACACTTTTCAGAGGAAAGCGGAAGCGGCGGTCGTACTCGACCTGAAATGGAGGGACAAGGTTCTTGACTCGGAATTTCGAATTGTCGATGACAAGCGGATCGAAGGTTATCGCCGTTCGAGTTCATGGGCGAAAAATCAGATTGTGTATTTCGTCGCTGAATTCTCCGAGACTTTCTCCACCATGAGCGCCGGTGGGAATTGGAACTCTTCGGGCGCAATGAAGGGAACCGATATGAGGGCGGCTCTACATTTTCGTCTCGGAAGCCGCAATAAGGTTCTTCTGAAGGTCGCGATCTCCCACGTCTCTATCGAAGGTGCTCGAAAGAATCTCGCTGCCGAGCTTCCCGGTTGGGATTTTGACAAGGTTCGCTCCGATGCGAAAGCGGCCTGGAACAAAGAGCTGTCGAAGATCGAGGTATCGGGCGGGACCGACGCACAGACGACTACGTTTTACACCGCCCTGTATCACACGATGATCCAGCCGAATATCTTCAACGACGTCGACGGCCGGTATAAAGGCCACGACGGGAAGGTACATCAGCTTTCGGGATATGCGGGTGTCAGTAGACCGCACGTAAGTAAGGACCCAACTGCGCAAGAAAGAACCACCCCGTCCGCTCAAAGCAGCGGCCACCCCTCCTTCGTAAGTAGGGGAGCTTCGGAGCAATACTCCGTCTTCTCCCTGTGGGACACATTCCGGGCGGCGCATCCGCTTTATACGATCATTGACCAGAAACGCACTGTCGATTTTATCAACACGTTTATCCGCCAATACGAGCAAGGCGGGCGGCTGCCGGTTTGGGAGCTTTGGGGCGAAGAGACCGACACGATGATCGGCTATCACGCCGTCTCGGTCATTGCTGATGCGATGGCAAAAGGGATCAAAGGCTTTGACTACGAAAAGGCCTACGCCGCCGCGAAACACTCCGCCGAACTCGACCATTACGGCCTCGCCGCCTACAAAAAACGCGGTTACATCTCGATGGAGGACGAAAACGAATCCGTCTCAAAGACCCTAGAATATGCTTATAACGATTGGTGTATCTCTAGGATGGCAAAGGTACTTTTACTACAGGAATCTAAGCAGCCGAAAAATTCGCCAAAGCCGAGTTTCAACGCATCAACCGGAATCGCTTCCTTACCAATTGATATGGAAAAACAGCGATATCAGAAGGAGTTTGTCCAGTATCTAAGACGTGCGCGCTACTTCGAAAACCTCTTCGACACTAAAACAGGTTTTTTCCGTCCAAAAAAGAACGGCGGTTTTGTCGAGCCTTTTGCTCCGAACGAGGTGACATTTGGCTTCACCGAGGGCAATTCGTGGCAGTATTCGTTCTTCGTTCCGCACGATGTTACGCGGTTGATGGAGCTGATGGGCGGGCGTGAGAGGTTCGCGGCGAAGCTTGATGAGCTTTTTTCAACGGACGTGAAACTCGCCGGTCGCGAGCAGGCCGACCTGACCGGCCTCATAGGTCAATACGCGCACGGCAACGAACCCTCGCACCACATTGCGTATCTATATAATTACGCACAGCAACCGTGGAAAACGCAGCAATACGTCCGCCAGATAATGGACGAATTCTATAAACCGACGCCAGATGGCCTGATCGGCAACGAAGACTGCGGCCAGATGTCCGCGTGGTATATCCTAAGCGCAAGCGGTTTCTATCCTGTAAATCCGGGCGACGGCATTTACGCTTTCGGCACACCGCTGTTTCCCGAGATGACGTACCGCCTTGAGAACGGTAAGACATTTACCGTCAGAGCAAAGAATGTGTCGGCAGCAAACAAATACATACTGAATGCCAAGCTAAACGGAGCTCCATACAAGAAAGCGTTCATAACTCACGCCGATATTATGTCAGGAGGTGTACTCGAATTTTCGATGATCGATCAACCGGTTAGTACGGCATTCAGCGAGTTTCCGGTCTCATCTCTCGGCATCAAAACGGTCGCGGTTCCGGTCATCACCGGCGGGCGGACCTTTGGCGACAATACAAGTGTAGCGATCTCGACGCTGACTCATAACGCGAAGATCTATTTCACAACTGACGGCACCGTGCCGACAAAAGACTCGACACTTTACACCTCACCGCTTACGGTCGAGCGGACAATGACGATCAATGCGGTCGCGATCGGTGCCGATGGAGCAGCGAGCTTTCCGGTCGAGGCTGTTCTGAAAAAACTTCCGAACGAATGGACCGTACGCGTTATCTCGTCGTACAGCACTCAATACACGGGTGGCGGTGATAATGCGATCATCGATGGTATTCGCGGGACGGTCAATTTTGCTAGCGGCGAGTGGCAGGGCGTACAGGGAAAGACATACGAAGCCATTGTTGATCTGCAGCGTGAGACTGAGGTCAAGGAACTTGGCGGTAGCTTTCTACAGGTCGCGGGGCCGTGGATTTGGATGCCCGACCGCGTCGAGTTTGAGACCTCGTTGGACGGCACCAACTTCACTAAAGCAGCCGAGATCAAACCCGGCTTTTCACAAACGGAAATGACCCCGACGGTTCGCGAATACGTGCAGAAGATAGTGCCAACGCAGACCCGTTACGTCAGAATGCGCGCATTCAACTTTGGCAAGATACCGTCGTGGCACCTCGGCGCAGGCGGCGACCCGTGGATATTCGTGGACGAGATAATTATTAGGTGACCGACAGCCTCCCGATCAAAAAATCGACCGTATCCGATTAACGTGCGTCTAAGATACAGCGGCATTAATTGTCCGAGGTAATTGTTTATGGACAGACGTTATTTCTTGAAGGCTACCGGTATCGGACTCGCGAGTTTTGGCGTCATGGCTGCGGCTCCGGATTTTTTGCATCAGTTTGCCGCTGCACAATCGGCGACAAAGGGGTACGGCAAGAAAAAAGTTCTCGTAACGATATTTCAACGCGGTGCCGTCGACGGGCTGAATATGGTCGTGCCGTATGGCGACGACAGCTATTACAGTGCCCGGCCCACAATCGCCATCCCGAGTCCAAAGCAAGCCAATGGAGCGATCGATCTCGACGGGCATTTCGGACTGCACCCGAGCCTCAAGCCGCTAGAGAAGTTTTGGCAGTCAAAGCAGCTTGCAATAATCGACGCGGTCGGTTCGCCGGACAATACGCGTTCGCACTTTGACGCTCAGGACTATATGGAATCGGGCACGCCCGGCAACAAGGGCACCCGCGACGGTTGGCTAAACCGCGTGCTGCAAACGAGCACTACTAAGGAAAAATCGCCGTTCCGTGCGGTTTCATTTACGCCGCAGTTGCCGCGCTCACTGTATGGCCGATCGCCTGCAGTTGCGATGACGAGTCTTGGTGATTTCTCGATAAAGGCCGGAATATATTCTCAAAATATGAAGGGCGGATTCGAGGGCCTTTACGAACAAAACACGAAAGATACGCTCGGTGAGACCGGTAAGGAAACATTCGAGGCGGTCAACTATCTAAAACAGGCCGATCCGTCGCAGTTCAAGCCCGAGAACGGCGCCGTTTATCCTAATTCGGCTCTCGGCCGTTCGCTGAGGCAGATCGCCCAGTTGATAAAAGCCGGCGTCGGCCTCGAGGTCGCCTTTACCGAAATGGGTGGTTGGGATACGCACTCAAACCAATCTGCGGGGCAGAATCCCGCTCAGGGCCAACTCGCTAATCTTTTACGTGATTTTGGTGAATCAATCGCCGCGTTTGCCGTCGATCTTGGCCAGAGAATGGACGACGTCGTTCTGATCACAATGTCCGAATTTGGCCGCACAGTACGCGAAAATGGGACGCGCGGCACTGACCACGGCCACGCCAACGCAATGATCGTGCTCGGTAATCCCATCAAGGGCGGAAAGGTTTACGGCGATTTTCGCGGACTCAAGAGTGAAAAACTGTACGATGGCCGCGACCTCGACGTCACCACGGATTTCCGCGATGTCTTTGCGGAGGCCGCCTTCAAACACCTTGGAGCCAAGGATCTAGCGAAGATATTTCCAAACTACTCCGTGACCAAAGAGAAATTCCGCGGATATCTTGGCTGATATCACGCAGAACGTTTAAAATCTGCCTCAACTATCGAAGCCGGATCAGTTGTTATTGTCGTTGCTACTGTTGTTTGTTGATTCGTTAATAAGCGATTCAGACTGAGCGGCAGGAACTCCGCCACGTTGCTGCACCACGTGGGCAAGTTCGTGTCCGATCAGTTCGCGTCCGGTGTCTGAATGAGGATCAAAAGCGCCCGGAGCAAAGTGTATGTCATTTCCATCGACAAAGCTTTGTGCGTTTTGCAGCGTCGGCGCGTGACTCTGGTAGATCTTGATATCCGAAAAATCGGTGCCATATTTCTTTTGCATTTCGTGAACCAACGGCTTAGGCAATTTGGTCTCCACTGCATTGTTCACTAATTGTTTAGGCGTGCTCATTAGATTGAAATTGTTGTTTGGCATCTGCGTTCTCCCGTAGGTAATTTATATACCAACTTGATATCACAATTCGGCAGTCGATTACAATAAAATTCTTTGTGGAAAACCCGATCTTTCACCTTCTTGGTTTCGGCGTGAAAGCCAAAAATGATGACCGCGATCTCCGAGGAAAAAAAAGGAAAGGGACGCCTTAAATGACGCCCCTTTCCCGTTTTGAAGCAAACAAACAGATCTATTTAGCTCGGTCCACACGTATTTCTTTACCCGAGGCATCTATATATTTCCGGATAGAGCCGTCATCGCCAAGCACAAAATGACCGCGTCGTCCTTTTTCCTTTTTGTTAAAGGTCCCGAAGGTAAGAGTTTCGGTGTCGATGACCTGAAAATTTTCTTGATCGTCACATTTGACCCGTGCCCAATATCCGCTCACCGTCGTCGTGACGCTGCACTTTACGCCGCCGATGAGGTAATCACCATCGATCGGCCTAGTTTCCTCGCCACCGCCGTTGATGCCGTTGCGCAGGATCGATTCCAGATCCTCAGCGTCGCTATATACGATCGACTCGATCTTATAAACCGTCGAGGACGTATTGGCGGTCGAAAGAGTAAATGTGATCTCATCCGGCTCGCCAATATTAATAAACCGCACTTTCACCACATTGTCCGGCGTGCTCTTGGCAATTACGAAGTTTGTGATCTGTATGTCCTGAGCGTTATAAAGCGGGTCAAAATTTAATGTTCCAACTTCATCAGACTTTGTGTTGAGAGCATCCTGCCAAATAGCGTCGGCCAGGCTTCCGGTAAAGTATTTATCGACAAGCGCCCGGCTTTTTTTCTGAAAGAACGGACTCCTTCGCGCGTTATGTGCTGCGTAAAGGTTTTTCACGACGGTCTCCGGCGAAATGGTGGCGAGCTTATTCTTCTGGGCAAATGCCGGTGAACACAACACAAGTGCAAGAGAAATCAATATAACGAGTTTAGTTTTCATATCTATTATCCGAATTTTGGTATTCGCAACCCCATAACTTATTACGTGAAGACCGAGCAATGCATTGAAAATCTATTCCATATTCCGCAATCTAAGCCTCAATGCCTGTAGTTTAATAAACCCTTCCGCATCGTGTTGGTCGTAGGCACCGGCGTCGTCTTCGAAAGTTACGACGCGTTCGCGGTAGAGCGAATTGGGGGATTTGCGGCCGTTGACGGTGACATTGCCCTTGTAGAGTTTGAGGCGGACGTCGCCGTTGACGACCTCTTGGGTCTGGTTGACCATACTTTTCAGGATTTCGAACTCAGGAGCGAACCAGAATCCGTAGTAGACCGACTCGGCAAACTTCGTTCCGAGCGAGTCGCGCAGGCGTGTGACCTCACGGTCCATCGTGATCGACTCGAGCGCTCGGTGCGCGATTTGTAGAATCGTAACGCCGGGTGTTTCATAAATGCCGCGCGACTTCATTCCGACAAAGCGGTTTTCGACCAGATCGACGCGACCGATGCCGTGCTCGCCGCCGAGGAAATTGAGCTTTGTCAGAAGGTCAACTGCACCGTATTTCACGCCGTCGATAGCCACAGGTTCACCCTTTTCGAATGATAGTGTGATCTCCTGAGCGGTATCGGACGCCTTTTCGGGTGACTTCGACAGCAAGAAAATATCGTCCGGCGGTGCCGCCCAAGGGTCTTCGAGAATGCCGCCTTCGTAGGATATGTGCATCAGGTTGCGGTCCATCGAGTACGGTTTGGCGGCGGTGGCAGTGACCGGAATGCCGTGTTCCGCACAGTAGGCGATCAGGTCGGCGCGTCCCTTAAATTCCCAGGTGCGCCACGGTGCGACAACCTTTATATCAGGTTTGAGCGAGTAATAAGTCAGTTCGAAGCGCACCTGATCGTTGCCCTTGCCGGTGGCCCCGTGAGCGACGGCGTCGGCACCTTCCATTTGGGCGATCTCGATCTGTCGTTTGGCAATTACGGGGCGTGCGAGGCTGGTACCGAGGAGGTAAACGCCTTCATACAAAGCGTTTGCCTTGACCGCCATCCAGACAAAATCTTTTACAAACTCCTCACGCAGGTCTTCGACGTATAGCTTTGATGCGCCGGTTGCCAGTGCCTTTTCTTCAAGGCCGCTGAGTTCCTCGCCCTGGCCGACATCTGCGCAATAGCAGATAACTTCGCAGTCATACGTCTCTTTCAGCCACAGCAACATCGCTGATGTATCAAGCCCGCCGGAATAGGCGAGAACGACTTTTTTGATCGATTTGGTCATATTTTACCTGAAAAAAAGGCACACTCCCGACAGGTCGTGTTTCCGCCTTTTGAGATTTCAAACTACAATTATAGCCGCACGGAGACATAAATGACTAAATCAGGCCAGCTATGGGGCGGTAGATTTACCGAGAAACCCGATAAGACGTTCGCAGAGTTTAACGATTCGTTCAGATTCGATCGCCGGCTATTTGTTGCGGACCTACGGGCGAGCATTGCTCACGCCAATGGATTGGCGGGCGCGGGCGTGATCACCGGCGACGAAGCGGCGGCGATAACCGGCGGCCTGGTGGAAATGCTCGCCGCGGCCGACTCGAATGACGCGATATTTGACGGATCGGATGCCGAAGATGTCCACTCTTTCATCGAGGGTAAGCTGATCGCTGCGATCGGCGACGCAGGCCGCAAGCTGCATACAGGACGGAGCCGAAACGACCAGGTCGCGACGGCGTTTCGCTTATGGCTGAGGGACGAGATCGACGCTATTGCCGACCTCGTTCGGGATACGCAGACATCTATTGTCGAACTCGCGGCCCGGCACGCCGATGCGGTGATGCCGGGATACACGCATCTCCAGCGTGCACAACCGGTAATGTTCGCTCACTGGTGTCTGGCGTATTTTGAAATGTTGAAACGTGACCGCGACCGTCTGGCCGACGCTCGGAAACGTGTCAATATCTTGCCGCTTGGTTCGGGTGCACTTGCCGGCGCGGGCTTTCCGGTCGACCGTGAGGCGGTCGCCCGCGAGCTTGGATTTGAGGGTATTTCGGCAAATAGCCTGGACGCAGTTTCGGACCGTGATTTTGCTGTCGAATTCACATCCGCCTGCTCGCTGATAATGGTACACCTGTCGCGCCTCGCCGAGGACCTGATCATATATTGCTCAAATGAATTTGGCTTTGTGAGTTTGAGTGATGCTGTTTCATCAGGCTCGAGCCTGATGCCGCAGAAGAAAAACCCCGACGCTCTTGAGTTGCTTCGGGGAAAGGCCGGACGAGTTTTCGGACACCAGATGGGCTTGCTCTCGATGATCAAGGGCCTGCCGCTCGCCTACAACAAGGATATGCAAGAGGATAAGGAGGCCGTTTTTGACACAGTGGATACGATAAATATTTCACTGCGGGCTGCCGCGATCGTCCTCGATAATACGACATTGAATGAAGAGCGTGCTCGTAATGCGGCGGCAAAGGGCTATCTGAATGCTACCGAACTTGCTGACTATCTAGTAAAAAAGGGCGTTCCCTTTCGCTCCGCACACGAAGCCGTCGGCCGAGCAGTGCTATTTGCGATCGGCGAGGGCAAAGAGCTGCACGAACTCAGTTTGGACGAAATCAGGCAGTTTTCAGCCGTGATCGGCGACGACGTGAACGAAGCCCTTGGGCTGGAATCGGCACTTGCGGCCAAAGGTACGATCGGCGGGACGTCGCCGGGCCGCGTCGCTCTCGCTCTGGAGTCAGCACGACAATACATTGTAAAATGATTGATAGAAAAAAGTTAATAGAACAATCCGGAAACAACGAGCTGATGCAGTTTCTCGGTGTCAAGATCGAGGTCGCATCTGCGGACCGCGTCGTCCTCACGATGGAGGTCACGCCGAAGGTGCATCAATATGTCGGCATAATGAACGGCGGCGTCTCACTCTATCTCTGTGAAACGGCCGCCTCAATCGGTGTCGTTGCCGGTGCGGACCTTGAAAAGGTCACGCCGGTCGGTATCGAGATCAACGCCAATCATCTGCGGGCAGTCAGTCGAGGCATCATAACGGTCGAGGCAACGCCGCTGCACACCGGGCGAACAATGAGCGTCTGGAAGATCGAGATCACCAATGACCGAGGCAAGTTGGTCTGCACGTCGCGCCTAACGATGCTTATCCAAAAGCGGGCCGCGTATCAGCCGGAATAGATATTGTACAAGGCCGCCTCACGCTACCGTTCGTAATTCGTCATTCGTACGGCTAAACTCTCAGTGTGCACAATTTTATTCGACATTTGATAACCGAATGGCGGCGTCTCAAGCTACCAACGTCTGCTGCGACGGTGATCGTGGCGGTTTCGGGTGGTGCCGATTCGGTCAGTCTGCTCCTCGCGGTTCATGAACTGGTTCGATCAGGAAAACTAAATCTTCGCATTGTTGCCGCACATTTCAACCACCGTCTTCGCGGAGCGGAGAGCGATGCAGATCAGGAATTCGTCCGCCAACTAACCGGTAAACACGGAATCGAATTGGCTCTCGGACATCGCACGAAACCGTTTGAAGGAAATTTAGAGCAAGATGCCCGCGACCATCGATATGCATTTTTGGCTGAGACTGCAAGCGATCTGAACGCTTGTGCGGTGCTGACGGGCCACACCGTCAACGATCAGGCCGAGACCTTTTTGTTAAATCTAATCCGCGGTGCAGGACCCGGCGGACTCGCGGGAATGGCGGCCGTGAGGCCATTGGGCCGGAGCGAAAATGACGTCGACGATGCGGTGAGTCTGGTACGCCCACTTCTGACCTGGGCGATGCGCGAGCAGACCGAGGGTTTTTGTCACGACAAAGGAGTCCAGCCACGGTATGACACTATGAACGAGGACACTGCGTTCAAACGTGTCCGTATCAGAAAGGTCCTACTGCCAATGCTAAAAGAAATGAATCCGAAGATCGTCACCACGCTTGCCTCGACCGCGAGCCTGATGGGGCAAATTCCGTCCAAAGCGATAGAAAGCGAACGCGCACCGGTGAAAAGATATCTTGAGATCAAATCGCTGAGACAACTAAGCGAACCTGAGCTTTTTGCGGTAATTCGGGGCTGGCTTCGCGAAATGAGAGGAACCACGCGCCAATTGCAACTGATACATATAGCGGCGATCGGACGTTTGGCGTTTAGTGATAAGAGCGGCAAGATCGCTGAATTGCCCGGCGGACGCGTCATAAGATCGGGCGGCAAGCTGACGTTTGAAAAGAATAAGGTTGAAAATTGATGCTCAGCCAATTAGAATCAAAGGTTGGCATTTGATTTAGTGCGGCAGGTGTATTCTAAACAACGCTTACACGCCAACTTTCATCAAATTTGGTTCGTGACGCTTTCGGGTGAAGGTTGAATTGGAGGCAATATTTTGAGTTCTAAAGGTAAACAGGTCTTATTGTGGTTGATGATTATTTCCAGTGCTCTGGTCTTTGTCTGGTTTTTACAATCCAGGCAGGTAAAACCGGCACAGGAGTTGTCGTTTGACGCCGCACTGACACAGATCAAGAATAAGGATATCAAAGAGCTGACGGTCCGACAGGACACTCTCGAGTTGGTAAACAAGAGTGACGCAAAACTGGTCGCAAAGTTGGATACGAGCGACTCGACCCGCGATCAGATCTTTGCGGCCGCCAAGGAAACCGATACAAAGATCACACTCGAACCGCCCTCAAGCGGACTTGGGTGGATCGTATTGATCCAGGCTCTGCCGTTCATTCTGCTTATCGGGTTTTTGGCGTTCACACTTCGCCAGATGCAGGCGGGCGGTAATAAAGCACTCAGCTTTGGCAAATCCAAGGCCAAATTGCTCAACAATCAGCAAAAGCGAATAACGTTTAAGGAAGTTGCCGGCGTTGAGGAAGCAAAAGAGGAGCTGCAGGAGATCATTGAGTTTCTCAAGGATCCGCAAAAGTTTCAGAAACTCGGCGGCAAGATCCCCAAGGGCGTCTTGATGGTGGGACCTCCGGGAACCGGTAAGACGTTGCTGGCTAAGGCCGTTGCCGGTGAGGCCAACGTTCCGTTCTTTTCCATCTCGGGTTCTGATTTTGTCGAAATGTTTGTCGGCGTCGGCGCCAGCCGTGTCCGAGACCTTTTCGAACAGGGCAAAAAGAACGCGCCGTGCATCATCTTTATCGATGAGATCGACGCAGTCGGGCGCCATCGTGGGGCCGGGCTAGGCGGTGGTCACGATGAACGTGAACAGACGCTGAACCAGTTGCTGGTCGAAATGGACGGTTTTGAGTCGAATGACGGCGTCATCCTGATGGCTTCGACCAACAGGCCTGACGTTCTCGATCCGGCATTGCTTCGTCCGGGACGCTTTGACCGCCGTGTTGTGGTCGGCCGTCCTGACGTTCGCGGCCGTGAGGGTATTCTGAAGGTTCATACGCGTAAGATACCGCTCGATGAGGGCGTTGACATTAACGTGATCGCTCGAGGCACGCCCGGATTTACCGGTGCTGATCTTGCCAACATCGTTAACGAAGCGGCACTGAACGCGGCCCGTTACAACAAAAAAGTCGTCGGAATGGCTGACTTTGAGATCGCCAAGGATAAGGTAATGATGGGCGCCGAGCGCAAGAGTATGGTCATCTCGGACGAAGAAAAGCGCATTACCGCTTACCACGAGGCCGGCCACACGCTCGTCGGGATCAAAGTTCCACATTGCGATCCGGTCCATAAGGTTACGATCATTCCGCGCGGAATGGCGTTGGGCGTGACGATGTATTTGCCCGAAAAAGACCGCTTGAGCGCGACCAAGGAGTTTTTGCTTGGTCAGATCGCGATGGCGATGGGCGGTCGTATTGCCGAGGACGTCTTTATTGGCAGCATAACGACCGGTGCGTCGAATGATATCGAAAAGGCTACCGAGATCGCTCGTTCGATGGTTTGTGAATACGGTATGTCGGCACTCGGGCCGCTGACTTTCGGCAAGAAGGAAGAGCAGATCTTCCTTGGCCGAGAGATATCGCAGCATCGCGATTACTCAGAGGACACCGCGATCAAGATCGACAACGAGGTTCGTCGAATTATCGATGAGCAATACAAACTTGCCGAAAAGGTGATTCGCGAAAACAAGGACGCGATGATCCGGTTGGCCGAAGCATTGCTCGAGTTTGAAACGCTTGACGCTGTCCAGATCCGAAGGGTCATTGCCGGCCTACCGCTTGACCGCGACAATTCACCGTCGCCGTCTGATGACGGAAATGGTTCGCAAACTGAAGAGTCGTCGGGCAATCCGTTCAAAAAACCGATCCTACCGCCGATAACCGGAAACAATCCGGCGACGGCCTGAGGGAATCAGTAACGTAAAAGTAAAAAGGCAAAAGTGGGAACGATCCTCTACTTTTGCCTTTTTACTTTATAATTTCACCATATGAAGTATTGGCAGACATCTCGTCGAAGGATACAGCTCAATCGTCCATTGGTGATGGGCATACTTAATATCACACCGGACAGCTTTTCTGACGGCGGCAAATACGCTTCGCCCGATGCTGCATTGCTTCGCGCCGAACAGATGATCGCCGAGGGCGCCGACATTATCGATCTCGGAGGCGAATCCACCCGACCCGGCAGTCAACCTATATCGGTCGAGGCCGAGACTGAGCGAACGATCCCGATCATCGAGGCACTTGTCTCACGCTTTGATACTCCGATCTCGATCGACACCTACAAATCCGAAGTAGCAAAACGGGCAGTCGATGCAGGTGCCGAGATAATCAACGACATTTCGGGCCTTAGGTTTGACGCCAATATTGCCAATATTGCCTCAGACAGCGGTTCGGGATTGATCCTGATGCATTCGCGCGGCAACTTTGAATCTATGCATTCGGAACCGCCCGTCGACGAGATCTTACCTGACGTAACCGCCGGCTTTCGCCGTGCGGTTGAGATCGCCGAAAATGCCGGCGTTAGCGATAACAGCATCGTTCTCGACATCGGGATCGGCTTTGGCAAAACACTTGGACAGAACTTAGAGTTGCTCGCCAAAATTGATAGACTTGTCGGAGAGTTTCCTGAATATCCGATACTTGTCGGAACGTCGCGTAAGTCCTTTATCGGCAGAGTCCTTGACGAACGGCCGCCAAGCGAGCGGGCCGCCGGTAGCCTTGCATCGGCGACTGCGGCGATGATAAACGGAGCTTCGGTGGTTCGAGTGCACGACGTGATCCAGACTGTGGATGCGATGCGGATCTTAATGGCAATAAGGGAGGCGAGCGGCTGATATGTACTGTAGGATCTTGGCGATATTTTTTCTGTTGGCGATCACTGCGGGCCCGTTGATGGCGGACGTGGCGCCGGATCCCGGTTTTGTCGGCGTACGGATCAATCTCTTGCTCGAAACAGACGACGATCTCTCCGGCATTCGGTTTTTTGTGCTATCCGGAGACATTGTAAGAGAAATTGTCGTCAAACGTGGCGAGCAACTGACCGTTAACCCGCTCGGCGGCGGAGCGAGATACAGGTCCGGTACGCTGATCGCAGTTCCTGCCAAAAGCATCGAAATCCCGACCGGCTCCGGAGACTTACCGATCGATCTGCAGGCCAAACTATTAAAAAACGAAATTCCCGGAACGATCACCCTTTTGACCCACAGTTTTCGCCGTGACGTCCGAAAAGCCGATGAGGACAAATGGAAGGACGCACTTTTCAAACTGCAGCGAGTGGGCGCGACAGGCGTAGCTGCATCGAAAGTTTCCGGCGGGAATCCAAACGATAGCCCGGAGCAACCGCCAGGTCCGTTTAGTCCTGTTGTCGACAAATCACCGTTGTTCTGGGTTTCAGTCGGTGTGGGTTCGGTCTTGACGCTGGTCTTTATTTTTGCAGGTGCTTGGGTATTTCGACGTTCAAGGTCAAACTGAGCAAGGAACGATATTGTAAAAATGAGATTTTTGAAAACCGTACTTATCATAACAAGTTTCCTCTTCGCTGCCGGCTTTACCGATTGTTATAAACCGGTGACCAATTCCGGCCTGCCCAAGAGTATCCGGAAGATAGCTGTTCCCGCATTTCAGTTTGAGGCAAAAGGAATGCGGTATCGTGTCGAGTCGCGATTTACCGAGGCGGTAAGCCGCGAGATCATTCGCCGAGGCAATGGCCTGCAGGTGCAAGGCACCACGAGGGGAGCAGATGCAGTTGTGGAGGGTACGATCCGTGACTTTACGTTTTCGGGGGTTTTGCTCGATCGCGAAGGCCGGGCACGAGTCTATGAGGTGACGATCGTCGGTGCGGTCACAATTCGCGAACTTAAAGACAATCGTATCTTATACGATAATCAGAACTTCGTCTTTCGCGATTCATTTGAGTTTTCTGAGGACCCTCGCTCGTTCTTTAATGAGGAAGATCCTGCCGTCGAGCGTATGTCGCGGGCATTTGCCGAATCAGTCGTTTCCGCGATCATAAACGGTCTCGGCGTTAGCGAAGAGAAGCCTTGAGCCCTGAACTATAACAAATGGCTGTTATCAAACGCGAAGATCTGAGGGCACAGTTGCGGCGGCGCGAAATGGCGCCGGTCTACGTGCTGTTCGGACCTGAAACTTACCTTCGGGATCTCGCCGCACGCACGATCGCGGATTTTACATTTGCAGACGGTGACCTCCGAGATTTTAATGAAACAGAATATAGCCTGAACGTCGACGGCAATCTTGAACGAGCGATCGCCGCGGCCAACCAACTGCCGATGATGGCGGCCAAGCGCATCGTGCGGGTGATCGACGTCCGTGTTACCGCAAGTGGACACCGCGATACTCTCCGCGAAGAGCACGAAACGCTGCTTACCAATTATTTTCGAGATCCTTCACCATCGACCATAATGATCTTTGTAGCCGACGACCTTAACGGCGTCAGAAAGATCGGCAAACTGCTTCGGGCTGAGGCTACAGCGGTGGATTTTGAGCCGATGGATGACGGCGAGCTAACAAATTGGGCTCGTGAAAAGTTCAAAGCCACCGGGACAGAGATCGACGAACAAGCTCTGCGGCACTTGATCGCTCTCGTCGGCAATGACGCGTCAAGGGTCGAAAACGAAGCCGCAAAGCTATCGACAGCCGCCCTGCCCGAACGACGCGTCACGATGGAACTTATAGATCCTTTGGTGCCGAATTCGCGGGAATTGACCAATTTTGAACTAACTGACAATCTGGTGAGCAAGAATCGAAAGCGGGCGCTAGCCGTATTAAAGAAGATACTTGACGACGGTGCTGAACCGTTGATGATACTTGGGCTGATATCGTATAACTATCGCCGCCTCGTAATGGCGAAAGACCTGATGTTGCGAGGCGCGGACCGCGGTGAAGTCGCTCGTGTACTGAGGCTCAGATACAGTGATCAGGAAAACTTTCTGGCCGCTGCAAGGCGTGCAGAGATGGACCAACTCACCCGTGTACTCGCAAGGCTCGCCGAAACGGATCTCGCGATCAAAACCTCCATCGGAGGAAGCGGCCCGCAGGGCGCCCGAATACAGATTGAAGTGCTCGTATGTGAATTGGCCTCGATGTGATAACGATCAGATGGGCATCAAACCGTTCGCCTTATTGAAAAAGTTGTAAAGCTCGTTGTAATCGTTAATTGCCCGGTTCAGGATCATCGGTAATTGAGGCAGGTCGTTAGTATTTACAACCAGATTCAGATTTCGAAGAAATGCATCGTGTGCACTCATCGTTGCACCGCCTTCTTCCAGTGAGATCAGATACAGACGGCGGCGTTCGGATGAATACATTGAATTCACCTTTTGCTGGAGGATCGCCGCTCCGCCGAGTTCCGGTGCAAAATCCGGCGAAAACAGAAGTATTTCAGTCTTACCGTCGCGCAATCGCTCATTTGCCTGGGCAGGTGTCTGTGCGATATATACCTTGTAGCCGGCATCAGATAATATCTTAGCTGTTTCGTCGAGACGTGAACCAAGACAAAGCAATATTCGACGCGGTTTTGCCGATTCTTCAGGATCTTTGTCGAGAGCCCCTTTATCTGCCGCGAGAGCACTCATTAACGATTTGAGGGCGGAGTTGATCTGAAAGCCGGACTCCTTAGCGGCAAATTCGGCCTTGCCGTCCGGTGATGCCGGCGCAGGCTCGCTTGCCTGCAGTTGCTGGACAGTTGAGAGCCCTTTGCCCGACTCATCTTTCTGTACGCGCAGCATATTCTGACAGCGCGGACAGCGAACCGTAAAATTCCCGCTGGGGATCTTGGACTCATCTAACTGTAATGAAACTGAACAGTTATCGCAGCGTATTATCATATTTTCTCACCAACTATTCGATCATGCTTAAAACCGAGCCCGGATTCTCGACCGGTGTGGGCGGAAGGGCAGATTTGACCGACGTTCCCGTCTGATTCTGAGTAGCAAAATCCTCGGTCGACGACAATCCACGCAACTGGAGTAATAAGTTGTTTTGATTGGTCGCGAACGATAGGCCGTCTTCTATCGAAATCTCGCTTCGCTCGATCATGCCGCGGATAACCGAATCAAAATCCTGCATTCCGTCGATCTCACCATCGCGGATCGCATCAAGCAAAGTTTTACCTTCAGTCTCACCTTTTTCGATGTACTCACGAGTACGCGGATTCGATTTTAGGATCTCGACGGCCGCGACACGGCCCTTGCCGTCTGCTTTGGGTATAAGCCGTTGTGAAACGATGTAGCGAAATGTCTGGGCCAGACGCGTCCTAATGATGCGCTCTTCATTTTTGGGATATAGGCCGACGATACGATCGATCGTTTTAGACGCGTCGATAGTGTGCAGTGTCGATAACACAAGGTGACCGGTTTCTGCTGCTTCGAGAGCGATCTCGGCCGTTTCCAGATCTCGCATTTCGCCAACCAGGATCACTTTCGGGGCCTGACGAAGTGCGGCACGCAGTGCTGAGGCAAAATCCTTTGTGTCGGCACCGACCTCCCGTTGGTTAATGGTGGATTTTTTATGATTGTGCAAAAACTCGATGGGGTCCTCGATCGTGACGATGTGATATGCCTTGATCTCGTTGATCCGGTCGATGATCGCAGCCAGGGTCGAGCTTTTTCCGGAACCGGTCGGCCCCGTCAGCAGTACGATGCCGTTTCTGATCTCGGCAATATCTTCGAGGGCTTTTGGCAAACGCAGCGAGTCAAAACTCGGTATTTGGTGCGGAATGACGCGCATCACTATCGAATACGAATTACGCTGTTGGAAAATATTTACGCGAAAGCGGCACCTGCCGGGAAGTGCGTAACTCAGATCAGCGGTCCGAAACTTAGCAAGTTGATGAGCGGCGTCCGGACTATCGCGGATCAGCGACATCGCTATCGTCTCGGTCTGATACGTCGATAATTTACCCAAACCTATCGGTGACGTTGGGTAAAGAACGCCGTTGATCTCGACTTGTGGTTTTTGTGATACTGAAAAATTGAGATCGCTGACGTTTTCTGAAACGAGCAGCATCTGCTCAATGATCGGTCCTATATCAAGCAAGCTCATTGTATGGGTCTACTCCCGGAAGTAATTCAAAAAGGGCGGGTATTCGTTGGGAAAGAAGTGCCTTGACGCTCCGATCTGGTCAGAGCGACAGGATTATTATCACCTATACGTGATACAAAATGCAAGACAATTTTTAATATTGTTTAACGCTTGTCGGTAAGTAAGTGGATCAGAGACGCCATTCGCTCTTCGATCAGGTCCGGGTCACTGTTGATCGCCCCGATCATCGCGGCAGCATCCGCACCGGCACTCAATACGGGGATCAGGTCTTCGCGGCCGATACCGCCGATCGCCACTATTTTGAGATCGCCGACCGCTTTGCGGATCGTTGTCAACAGTTCTAGCCCGACCGCTGGACCGGCAGCGGTTTTGGTATTGGTCGCGAAGATCGGGCCGACACCGATATAATCTACCGGCGAATCTACAGCCGCGATCGCCTGCTTGAGCGAATGCGTCGATAGCCCGATGATGGCGTGGGGGCCGAGCAGCTTTCGTGCTTCATCGGGCGGCAGGTCGTCCTGGCCGAGATGAACTCCGTCCGCCCCGATCGCTAGAGCCAGATCGGCGCGGTCATTTATGATCAGTTGAGCACCGGCCTCGCGTGCGGCTGCAAGTGCTTCACGTGCATCATCGACCCATTCGCCCACTCTCTGCTCTTTTTCACGCAGTTGTATCAGTCTGGCTCCGCCGCGGACTAATCGCCGCACCTGCTCTGTATGCGAGATACCGCTTAGGCGTACGTCAGTGATGGGATAGATCTTTGGAAGTGTATAGTGCACAGTATTTTAATTATTAAAGGATCGCCTTCATCATCAAAAAGCAATCCTCGCCGTTGCTATAGTATTTATTGATCCGCTGAGCGGTCGTGTATCCGGCGTCATTATATAGCGTCATTGCCGCCTCGTTTCCGACCCGAACCTCTAGCATCAGAGTGCCTATTTCGCGTGCTTTGATCGCCTTCTCGATATGATCGAGCAGACGAGCCGCAATTCCGCGGCGGCGATGCTCAGGTGCTACGCCGATCGTTGTCAGATGGGCCGCACCATTATCGTTGATCATTATGACGGCAAAAGCAACCATCTCGCCCGTATCGTCGGTGACCCGGTAGCTAAGGGTTCGCGGTTCATTGAGCAAGTACTCAAAAGTGTGCTTGGTGTAATTATCACCGTTCCTAAAACACCTTATGTTTAGCCTAAGAACCTCATTGAGGTGGTCCGGCATTAGCGGCCCGATCGAGTATTCGGACGGCGGAGCAGGCACGATTGTCTCAGGCTCGGTGACGGTCATCGGCCTTAGAAAATTGCGAATTGAGTCCAGAACCGCCATTGTCGATTTATCTAATGAACATACAATCGCCGTAACTGTAAAACCTGTACTCTGAATCAACAGCGTGACGATAGGCGTTCATTATAAGGTCGTGACCGCCAAAAGTTGAAGTCAGGATGAGCAGCGAACTCTGCGGCAAGTGAAAATTAGTCAAAATGGCATCGACCGCCTGAAACTCAAATCCGGGTGTGATCGTCAGATCGGCGTCAGTTCGCATAGCCTCAAATCGTCCATTGCTTGAAAAGTTTGATTCGAGCGCACGGGTTGTTGTGGTGCCGACCGCGACGATCCGTTTGCCGCTGTCCTTTGCGTTCTGTAACCGCTCGGCCGTCGCCGAGTCGATCTCGTATCGCTCGGCCATAACTCTGTGATCCGACAGCACATCGGCCCGGACCGGTTGAAATGTCCCATAACCGACGTGAAGAGTGATCTCAGCGATCTCGGTGCCGCGCCGTCTGATGCTGTCCAGGATCTCGGGGGTAAAATGAAGTCCGGCCGTCGGGGCGGCGATCGAGCCTCGGGTTTTCGCATAGACGGTCTGATAACGCTCGCGGTCGGTGCCGGCAGCGGCCTTGTCCCGACGAATATACGGCGGCAGCGGCGTCCTGCCGTATTTGTCGATCAGATCGTTCAGGTTCGTCGCCGACTCAAATCCGATACGTACTCTGCCATCCTCAAATTTTTCTTCAACAACACCGGACAGTCCCTCGCCAAAGTTGATTCGTTTCCCAGTCCGTAAACGCTTTCCCGGTTTCGCTAGTGCCAGCCAGCTGTTAGTATCGGCCTCACTGATCAAAAACACCTCGATCGCCGCACCGGTCTCCGTACGGCCGATCAGCCTCGCTGGGAACACGCGTGTGTTGTTAACAACGAGCAAATCTTTGGGCCCGAGTTGCGAAGCAAATTCTGAAAACGTACTGTCGATGAGTCCACCTGCGGCCCGGTCGACGATCAGCATTCGCGAGTCTTCGCGACGGTCGGCGGGGTGCTGGGCGATCAGGGATTCGGGAAGGTCAAAGTCAAAGTCAGAAAGTTGCATTGATCGTTCAAAAAGGACGTAAGTCGAGTGTTTGTTGTAACAAACGTATGATTCTAATATAATTTTATTGACCGGTTATCACAACAGATATAATTGTTTGCATCCCTACCGACGATAGTAGCGACTAATACGTGGATGCCGACATACCGCTAGGGTCGCTGTCTGTACCTCGGTGTGGCGTTAACAATTATTTGTGAGAGGACAAAATATTATGAAAAGAAATCTACTTAAAACACTTCTATTGGGTGCAATATTTGGTGCTGCGGCAATGATTATGCCGACTGACATCATTGGCCAGGGTCAATTGCGATACCAAATTCGTTATTCAAAGGCTGATGTTAGCCGAATTATTTCCAAACTCGAAGAAAGCAGTAACACATTTCGACGTGACTTTGATCGTGCGATGGATCGAAGCAACCTGAACGGGACGAGCACCGAGGATCGCTACAACGGCAACGTTCGCGATTACGAAAACTCACTCGATCGGCTTCGCCGTGCATTTGACCGCAACAATTCGTGGTGGGACACCCGCAACGATGTATCAAATGTCCTTAGCTCAGCACAGACTGTCAACACAATGATGAACAGCATTTCGTTCCGCCGCAATCTTGAACGGCAGTGGACCAATATGCGTAATGATCTCAATACACTCGCTGACACCTACGATATGCCTGGCCTTGAGGGCGGTGGCTGGAATGGCGGCGGCGTCTGGGGCGGCGTCTGGGGCGGCGGCAACGTCAGCAATCCCCCCAACTGGGCTCAGGGAACATTTTATGGAACAGGTCCTGACGGTTCGCAAATCACCCTCACGATCGATGGGCAGGGTTATGTCACCGCAGTGATCGGCGGCAATAGTAGCCGCGGCACATATTATCGCGGATCGCTGTATATCAACGGTGCGAGTTCGTCCGTGAGCCAGTCCGGCAACGGTATTCGTACAACCCGCAATGACAATCGCGAGGTCATCAACTATTCACGCAATAGTTCGGGTGGCAACTGGGGCAACAACGGTGGTAATAACGGCGGCAACTGGGGCAACAACGGAAGGGTCAGCACTCCGCCGAGTTGGGCCGTGGGAACGTTTTATGGAACAGGTCCTGACGGTTCGCAGATCGCTCTGACGATCGATGGCCAGGGATATGTAAATGCAACCGTTGGCGGCAACTCAAATCGCGGAACCTATTACAACGGCACCATTAACATCAACGGAGCAAATTCACGTGTCAGCAAGTGGGGCAACGGCATCCGAACCACCAGGAGCGATAACCGCGAGGTCATCAACTATACACGCAATAACACCGGTGGTAACTGGGGCAACAACGGCATCGGCGTTGGTAACCGTCCAACGAGTTGGGCCATTGGCACTTTCAATGCTAGAAACCCGCAGAGCGGCGGAACGATCTTCCTGACGATCACTTCCGACGGTCAGGTCACCGTTAATATGGACGGTAATATGTCATACGGTACGATGAGCGGAAGCACGCTTACTATCAATGGCATTTCGTCAACGGTCACCAGGGATGGCAATGGCATTCGGACCACCCGCAATGACAACGGGGAGCGGATCGACTATCGTCGCAACTAATACCTAGTCAGACGGACAAAAAAAGTGGCTCTGATCACCTAAATGGATCAGAGCCGCTTAATATTTTGGTACCGGAGGTCGGAGTCGAACCGACATGAGCGTTAAGCTCGTCAGATTTTGAGTCTGGTGCGTATACCAATTTCGCCACTCCGGCAGCGAACTTTAGATAATAAGGCGCAAGCGACCGAAGGTCAAGACCCCGCCCAGTCTTCCGCTCGGAATTTAAGAGATCAAGCTCTGATCTCGGCGATGCGTCGCCGGATCTGGGCCGAATGTCTGGCCCGGTGGCCACCGAGTAATACTAACCACTCCGCCGCTGAAAGGTCGCCAAAGAACGGATGTGGAAACTTGTGCGTGACCGAGTCAACGCTCTCAAACAATGGCCGCATTTCGTTTAGAGCACTTGCTATCTCCTCGATCGCCGCCATTGAATCAGCAATAGATCTCCCGCCGACAGGGTGAACCATCTCCGGCGCTTCGACCTTGATCCCGGCGATCTGAACCGATTTATCTACAAATTCACTGCTGAGAGAGACATTGCCATTTGACGGTAGCCCGTCAGCCTGTGCTTTAGACAATAGACGCGAGCAGATCTTTGTCATACCGCCGTCAACCATCGCCACGTGCTCGACTATCTCGGCGATCGTCCATTTCTGATCTTTGGCCGGTGCCGATGCCTCGTCATCCGAGATATCGGATACAAGTTCACGAAAATTCGTTAGAATTTGTTCATTGGCGGCGTATACGTCCGCGATCGAGTTAAATTGCATATATGTTCTACTTGTTCGCTACAGACTGTGCTGAGAGTGCCAGACGGTGCCAACGCGAAAAGCTGGTGACGTTGTCGGCCTCATTCTTCAAACGCCGGATGTACGCTGTTTTAAGGTAAAGCAGGTCGTCTGACGGCCATTCGAGTTCGATTATCGGATTGTACGAGACGAGGAGTTTCTCATCCGGCAGTGTCGTGAGCGGTTGATCCGGTGCGGGCGTCGCCGTCGGTGCTGCATTTGCGTCCGAGTTTGTATTTGCGGCTTGCCCGACACGCTGTTGCTCGCGATCATAGGCCTGCGACGAGATAAGTAATTGATTCCTGAGCGGGATCGCCGCTTGAGTCGGTGCTGTCCCGCCGGCGTCGTAAACGCGAACCTGAGTTTCGAACGCGATCGCGATCTTTGCCGAATTCGGCGACCAGACGGGCCGAACAGCGGTCAGGTTGTCGTCGAGTCGGCGTTCACGTCCATTTTTCTCGATCACCCGAAGCCGGCCTTGCGGGACCAGCATCTCACCCTTGCCGTCCGCGATTATCTCGAGTTGGCGCCAGTCACGCTTGGTGGCAGCAAGTGCCGCGAGCATTGTGCTGTCCGGCGACCAAACATAGTAAAAGTAGATCAGGCCTTCGTTCTGAGTAATGGGCTTTAGACTCGCACCTTCGGAGTCACAAATGTATATCTGCTCCGTTCGAAAGGTAAGTATGCCGGTGGGCGATGCCGGTGTCGCGACCGGTGCGGCGGTCGGCATTGGCGTTGCTTCAGGATCCGGATTTGTCGCCGTCGCACCCGGAGAAGCAGTATCGGCATTCGGGTCGAGCGGCAGCGGTCCCGTAGCCCTCAGCATTGCGACAAAGGCGACTGACATTGAGTCAGGTGACCAGACGATCGTATCCGGAAAGTGCACGGCCATCGTCTCAGGCGTTACTTTTTTGAGCAGTTTGCCTTCGGCCGAGTACATATCCAACCGGACCTCCGACATTTGATCCATCACATTTCGATAAACGGCCAAGACACGCTTTTTGTCCGGCGAGGTGATGGTTCGATCCAGTTGTTCCTGAGTGCGTGTCGCGTCAAAGTCGGCTTGCACCGCCGCATTTTTTTCTTCGGCGGCTTGTCCGGGGTTGGCGGCCGCCGGGGCGGGCACATCAGCTTCGTAACGATAATTTAGCCGCACGGCCGGCAGTTCACGCATTGCCGGAGTCGCCTGGTTAGCGTTCTTAAACAGATCGCGGTCACAGGCGGATGCCGAGAGGGTGACGGCAATAGCTGCGATCAAAGTTATTTGAGATAGACGCATCTTATTTGAGCTCAGCATTGAGATAGTCGTGATATAGCTTTTTCTGCAATTCGGTCGGTTCACCTACTTTGTCAAAGCTGTATTCCATACGCATATTACGACCGAGCGTAAAACTGACTTCACGCAACTTGTCGAAACGAAATATCGTCAACTTAACGACCTCGCCCGGCTTTTTATCCGCGATGTAGCTCTGCACAAGATTCTGGCTCGCGCGATAGCCATCAATGGCTAGAACTTGATCGCCGGTGTTCAGTCCCTGATCAAATGCGGGCGTTCCAACCGGCACCGAGCGGATCGTCAGTCTTCCGGCCTCCTCTGCCATATCGGCACCGATATATGCCTTGCCGGCATTAGCGGGCCGCACCGTCATCTGCAGCCCGAGGCCGCTTACGATCGAGTTGTAATCGATCTCGTCAGTACCGCGGACGTACTTTGCAAAGAAATCATCGAGTCCCTTTCCGGCCATTGTTTCAGCGACTTTTTCGAATTCGGCCGGAGTATAGTTACGGCTCTTTTTATAAAATTCGTTGTAGAGGTGACGCAGTACGTCATCAAGTGATCTCGTCCCGCCCGATGATGAGCGGATCACGATGTCGAGCATCATATTGACGAGCTCGCCCTTATCGTAATAGGAGATCTGACTGTTAACGGCATTTTCGTCCGGCCTATAATACTTGATCCACGCGTCAAAGCTTGAATCCTCTAGGCTTTGTTCAAAACGTCCGGGTCGATCCTGCAGTTGCTGAATGCCGGATGCCCGGCCGCCGAGAAAGTCGTTTTCGGTGATCAGTCCGGCACGGCGTAGCAAAAGATTCGAGTAGTACTCGGTGCCGCCCTCAGCGACCCACAAAAGCTTCGTGTAATTCTCATTTTCGTAATCAAACGGCCCGAGAGCGTCCGGCCTGATCCGTTTTACATTGAAAGCGTGAAAATACTCGTGGGCGACAAGACCCAAAAAGCCGTTATAACGGGCCTTGGGCTTAAATCCGAAGCGGTTCACCTGCAACGCGGTGGAATTAAGATGCTCGAGGCCGCCGCCGCCGCGAAGATTAACTATAAATGTGTAATCGTTGTAGGGGAGTTCGCCAAATATTTTGTATGCTTCTTCGACGATCTTGGCGGTGTCGGCAGCCATCTTTTTCAGATCGTAATTGCCGTCGCCGGTTACGACAAAGCGATGCGGCTTGCCTTGAACGGTAAACGATATTTCCTTGAAATTGCTGACCTCAAATGGAGAATCGTAAAGAACGTCAAAATTTTCTGCCTTAAAAGAATTGTCTCGTCCCTCGACCCGCGGCAATCCTGTCGCGACCTTCCAGTCGCCATAAGGTGCAACTGTGACGGTCGACGAAGCTTTGAGCTGATCCTTTACAAAAAACAGAAGCGCCGAATTATTCCAAAACGCGTGCTCGTCATTCAACTCATTTGTACGTACGGTCAGTTCATTAGCGTAAACGCGGTATTTCGCGACGATTTCCTTGCTTCCTTTCGTCTCCACTTGCCAGGTGTTCTTGTTGATCTTTTTCCAACCGAGCACGGCATTTGCTGCGTTAATCGACTCAAAATCCTGTACGTGACGTGCAAATTCGCGCACGAGGTAACTGCCGGGCGTCCAAACGGGCAATTTTAGCTCCAGCAACTCCGGCATCTGCTGCCACTTGACTGACATCTCGACCTCTAGATAGTGCGACGACGGTTTGGACATCGAAACTTTGTAGTCGATCTCAGGGGTTGTCGGTGTGGCGGCGACAGTTGGAGTCAACGATCGTTTTGGACGCTTTTTTTGAGCAGGCGATGTCTGGTACATAGTAAAGATCACGGCCGCGATCAACAATATTATAGCTTTCGAAGTACGTTTTTTTTGCATTACTTTGGCAATATCGTCCAAGATGTTAAGGTTATTTTTCTTGATATCTTACAATAATTTCGATATTCAATCAGTTTAGGCTTTAAGTTTCGACAGTACAATGGACCAGCAGCCATCAAACGACCCCACCGCCGCGGCAAGTAGCGAAAAATTCGTCACAACGCCGTTGGTGATCATTTTTATAACTATCTTCATCGACCTGATCGGCTTTGGAATGGTTATCCCGCTTCTGCCGTATTATGCCGAAACCGCCCCGTTCAACGCCACGCCGTTTGAGATCGGTATGCTGTTTTCGGTTTATTCCTGGATGCAGTTCTTTTTCTCACCGATCCTCGGCCGACTCTCTGATAGATACGGACGCCGGCCGATATTGTTTATGAGTTTGATGGGTTCCGCCGTGGGCTACTTTGTACTAGGGATCGCGGGAACTCTGACTGTAGTCTTTGTCGGCCGTATCTTGGGCGGTATTACGGGCGGCAGCATCTCGACGGCTCAGGCGTATATTGCGGACGTGACGTCGAAAGAAAATAGGGCAAAAGGAATGGGTCTTTTCGGTGCGGCATTCGGACTCGGGTTCATTTTGGGCCCGGCGATCGCCGGTATTTTAAGTAAATACGGTGTACAAGTTCCATTCTTTTTTGCGGCTGCTCTGTCGCTGTGCAACGCGATCGCCCTCTTATTCATATTGCCGGAGTCGGTAAAGTTCGACGCTGCAAGAGTGATAAAGAAGAGTAAAAATCGTTTCGTTGAGATCTTCGAGTCCTTTGGGGAAAATAAGTTTGGGCTGATCAATCTGATCTATTTCCTGCTTGTTACGGCGTTTTCGATAATGACGTATGCCTTTGTACTCTTTACAATGTTCCGCTTTCACTTTGATGCTGAGCAAAACGGATACCTGTTTGCGTACGTTGGGCTAATATCGATCGTCGGCCAGGGGTTTCTGTTTGGGCGTTTTGTAAAGAAGTTTGGCGAATCACGCCTTGTGGCATTCGGATGCGTCACTATGGCGTTGAGCCTGGTCGCTTTTCCGTTCATTGGCCCAGAGTTTGGCGGCCTTGGCTTACTTCTCGTTGTAACGTCATTTCTGTCGCTCGGAAACGCAATGGCATCGCCCGCTCTTACGAGCCTTGCCTCAAAGATATCGGCTGAAAATGAACAGGGTAAGGCTCTGGGTATATTACAGTCGGGGGCGAGCCTTGCTCGTGCGATCGGGCCGACGATCGGCGGCGTACTGCTTAACAACTCGGTGAATCAGATCGACAACTCGACACTGATCCGAACATTCGGAACAGCGTCCGCGATAATGTTCGTCGCATTCATTGCAGCTCTTTATTTTACTAAGTTTGTGCGACCAGAGCCGGCGGTCTAGCTTACGGCTCGTTGCTCATTGATCCGCGAGATGGGAAACACGAGCTTGAATATAGTTCCCTGCCGATTCTCGCTCCGAACCTCGATCGAACCGGAGTGCTCCTGAACGATCCCGTACGAAACAGCGAGCCCGAGGCCGGTACCATTGCCGACACCCTTTGTCGTAAAGAAAGGATCAAATACCTTTTTCAGATTCTCTTCGGGAATACCCTCGCCCGTATCGACGACCTCGACAATTACGCAGTCCTGGTGATCGACAAAGGTCCGTAGTGTGATCGTTCCACCGGCACCATTCATAGCATCGCGTGCGTTCAAGATCAGGTTGGTAAATACCTGTTGGAGTTTGCCGCCGCTACCATTTATCGCGGGGAGTGAGTCGGAGTAGTCCTTGACCACCTCGACGCTGGTCTTTCGCAATTGCGGCTCAAGCAGTTGGAGCGTGTCATTTAAGAGTTTATTGAGCTGAATGTCCATAAACTCGGTCGTGCTGCCGGCCCTCGAAAAATTGAGTAGATTGCCCACGATATTTGATGCCCGGTCGGTCTGCCGCTGCATTTTTTGCAAAAGAGCGTGCTTCGGATCGGACTCGGGTATCATCCCCAACAACATCTGCGTGTAACTAGAAACACCGGTCAGCGGCGTATTAACCTCGTGGGCAACGCCCGCGGCCAGCAATCCGATGCTTGAGAGCTTCTCGCTTTGCTGCAAGGTCTCCTCAAGCTTAACCCTCGACGAAACATTTTCGAGTACGATGATCGCTCCGGTTTGCTTATTGGAAACCGAACGGAGCGGAGCGACCGCGACATTCAGGATCAGCGAACGTCCGGCGGCGTCAAACGTGTGCAGCTTATAGGCGTTGCGTATTTCGGTAAGGTGCCAGCGGGATTTGCCTAAGATCATTTCCAGATTAAGGGCAAAACTAGCATCAAAAATGTCTTCGACCGCGCGGCCGACCACATCTTCGCGGCCGCGACCGATCATCTCCTCAAATGTCGAGTTGCAGCGGATGATCCTGCCGGCTTCGTCTACCGCCAGCAGTCCGACGTTAACTGACTCAACGATCGACTCGTTAAACTCTTTGAGCAGTGCGAGTTCCTCGGCGTGTTTATGCTGTTCTTCGTACAAGCGGCTGTTATCGACCGCGACGGCAATGTAACCGGAAACTGTGCGAAGGATCTCGAGGTCTTCGGACGAAAGCAACGAGCCGTCGCTTGCCCGCCCAAGCCCGATCACCGCAACCATCTTGCCTCGGGCGACGCAAGGAACAAAGTAGTGAAGCTCTTGGCGGACGATATATGACGAATGCCCGTTGCCATTGCCGTTAACGCTTTCCAGATCGATCTCTTGGCGCTCAAGTTCATCGGCACGGACGATTCCCTTACCGGCAGATTTTTGCCGTATCATCGCTCGAAACTCCGCCGGGATCTTGTACTCCTCGCTCAGGCCGACGGCCTTGGCCAATCGGTAGTGAGATTCGACAGTCTCGTCCTCGAGAAAAACCGCGACTTTCTGAACATCCAAAACCTGTTTGAGCCTATCGATCAGTGCCTCAAGCAACGGGTCAAGTGCGGTAGTCGCGGAGAGCGTTTTGCCAAAATCAAGCAGGCCCTGCCGTAGGTCGTATCGTTCACCGTAAAAGAATCTGTCAGCCCGCTCCTGTAGAAACTTTTTGAGCGGTTCGCTGATGAGTACAATGGCTCCCATTGCAATGATCGCGATCAATGCACGCAATGTGATCTCTGTCGTTGACAAGTTGTTGCCAACGGCGAGAAAGACCAGTCCGAGTGCGACCGCACCGATCATCATAGCGATCGCGACCGTCGTCAATGCGTAAACCAGTGCACGCCGCACGACGACATCGACGTCCATCAAGCGGTACCGTACAACCGAATGTCCGAAACTCAGAGGAATCAGCGCCAGCGGCAGCGTTGTCAGTGCCGTTGCAAAATTGTCGTCAGCGATCTGGACGCCAAAGCGTGAGATGAGCTGAACAACTATGATCGGGATCACGGCGGCTACCGTACCCCACATCGCCCATTTCAGACGTTGCCGAACGTCGATCTGCTTATTCTTGAAGAATCGCCAGATCAAAAATCCTGCCCCGATCGAGACACCCGCGACAAAATGAAAAAATAAAAAGCGATATGCATTTCCAAACAAATTCACGCTGTCGCTAACCTTTGCCATCACCTCCGCCAGCGATGATTGTACGAATAGCGCCGGTATCAGCGAGAAAATGAAAAGCAGTAACGAGACGACGGTCGCCGGAACGTACAGCGCGTACGTCTTCCACCTTTGGTCGTCGAAAACCTTGCTTCGTACCGGATATCGAATACAAAAATGCAGGAATAATGGGACAAAGAGCGCAAATGCCAGATCATCGAGCAGTCCGACACCAAGGTCGAGGTCCTGTCCGGTGCCGATCGGCCGATATACGTGAAAAACAAATGCGGTTAAACAGACGGTGGCAAAATGGAGAACGAACGGCGACTGACTACCCTGTTTGAAAAGCACAAAAACGCCAACGCCCAACCAAAAAACGCCGACGATGGATAGAAATACTATCGACGGCGTCCAACGGAGCACCGAGTCAATATGTCGTAGATCAGCAAAGTAGAAACTGTCGGACGCAGTATATGAAGGTCTTTGATAAAAATAGGTTAGATTACCGTCAACGCCTGCCGCATCGAGATACATCTGCACGTCGGCTATGGATGTGATCTCCTCGGTATTGTCCGATGCGTCGAGTCCGATGCCGATGAGTTTGTCGCCAACCGCAATGCCGGCGCGTGAGCCGGCAAACTCCGCCTTAACACCTTGTGCGTAGATGCCGCCATCACGATTTACCCACGTGACGCCATCGGTCGGCGGTAGCTTTTGAAAGCCGCGTTGGGAGAGATTTAACAAGCCGCCCGCCACTAGCAGGACTGCGGAAAGAAGCCATATAAGGCTCCAACTTGTAAGGACTTTTCCCTTCATCGACGTTCAGTAAACTTCACCAAATGATTGTTAACGCAATCCTTGTTCCACTCGGACACTGCCCACATAGGTGCAAAAAAACTGCTAAACCGTTGATTTACACCCGTTTTCAGGTATTTCTGCGTCAAATTGACTGACGGCAATCTACAGTTTTTTGCTAAAGTATCCAAGATTTTGGACAAGCAAAAAGCCAGTAGAAAATGAACGCTACACCCGGAAATGCCTTTCCAAAGTGAACTACTCATCCCCTCGCTGGCTCAAATCCTAAAATCTGACCAATATGCCGCCGCGGAGCATCCGCCGTTGACTATTGATCCGAAGCGATCCCATATCACTCGAAATAGTATTTTGCAGATCGAATAAATTTCGAGCATCGACTATCGCTTCGGCCCGAAACGGCAGCCCTAGATTCGGTAGATTTTGCGTTACCATCACGCTCAAGCCCGGATCGTAGATCGCCAACTGACCCTTGAATGGATCAATCGCGAAGACCGTGGCTTGCGAGGAAAGGCGATAGACGGTCTTGAGGCTCGTGCCCGTCTTCAGATCTGCGGCAACCTGACCAAAAAACGACTGGAATACCGCATTTTGGAATATCTCAGACGGGTCGCTTATCCCAACCGAAGATAACTGCTGACCCTGGCCGATCGAATAACCGACCGCCGTACTCCATACTCCACTCAAACGGCGATTGTAGACCAATCTGACACCTTGCGAACGTCCCTGCTGATCGGCGACGATGCCGGCAAAGGACTGGTTGCCCAACGTGTCGAATGCAACGCTGTTGAGACCAACACCGCGGCCGAAAGTGGTATCGACGAAGGCGTTGGCTTCGAGCGTCGACCGATTGTCCAATACGCGTTCGATACCAAATTCCAAGCGGTTGCTGCGGTTCATTCTTGGTTTGCCGTTCTCGATCACCAGATCGTCTACCGAGACCGGATCGCGGAATATCACCGACGCACCCTCTAGGTCGACCGCTCGTGCCCAGGTTCGATCCTCGGTTTGGGTCGTAAATGCGGTGCGGACGCGAGTTTTAGGATTTACGTCAAACTGCAGTCCGAACCGCGGCGATATCGAAAAGTCATCTCCCGCACCGACAAAGCGTGAATAGTCGAGCCCAAAGACAAATATTACGCCTTCACGGACTTTCCACTCGTCTAGTGTCTGAAACGACGCCTGGCCCAAGTGCTTGCCAGAACCCGTCGAAACAAACGAGCCCAGATCAGTATATGATCCGCTCACTCGGACCTGATGGTCGGGATTTGGTCGAAACTTAAACTCGGTTTCGATCCGGAGCGGCGAAACTTTCCCGGTGCCGATCTGACCGGCGACGATTATCTCAGCGTCGGCATTGATCGGCACAAGTGTCGCAAAATTGACTCCACCAAATGCACCTTTTCGGGATTGGCCAAAATAACTCTCAACGACTGATTGGCCGCCCGGTGTATTAGAACGATCGTCGGCGGACGCATCTGTGTCCGCGTCTGCTGTGGCATCCTCATCGACTGGTGCATTTCCTTCGCGATTTTGATAGATCGATCGTTGACTCTGTGAAGCCCGGATCCGCCATTTCGAACTGTTTCGATCTAGCCGTTTCTCCGGAAGGGTGTTTCCCGCTCCCGCGCGCTCGAGTCTAAATCCATAGACGACATCGGTCGTTCGATTGACCTGAACGTCTGACAATGTAACCGGATTAAAACCTTGAGCCACGGCTAGAACGGTGTACGTGCCGGGCATTATTTTGGCAAGAAAACTGCCGTCAGTCGTCGATTTAACTTGTTTTAGCAGTTTTGACGTGCCGAGGCGAAATATCGCGACCGTCGCATCGGCGATCGGGGATCCGCCATTATCGCGCACGACCCCGCGGATCGTTCCCAGATCCCTCGCCGACTGAAAACTCTCGACTTCCGCAGCGTCGACCGACGCAGCATTCGCAATTATCGCGAGCGCCGCGACTGATACCGCCGTCAAAAATGATCTGAGTTTTCTAGTAAAGCTCATATCGAAATGCTATTCCAAGCAATTCAGGTATTTTGTTCGCAAAACGCAACAGTGTCAAGCATTCAGACTGTTAGCCCAAGATCGTTAAGATGCTCTATGCCTTGACAAAGTTTGCCCGTAGGCTAGAATAAAAAGGTGCTCGCGGGCATCAACGGAGACGTGGCTGAGCGGCTGAAAGCGGCGGTTTGCTAAATCGTTGTAGTCTTAAAAACTACCACAGGTTCGAATCCTGTCGTCTCCGCCATATTTATTATAGAAAAGGCTGTTCTGGTTTTTGCGACCGGAAGGCCTTTTTTATTTTCGTCTACGAGCATACACTCACAATGTCCGGACCCACTTAATTGAACGAGGGATCTCAATATGTTCATAGAGTTTCACGCTACTTTTCTTGACGCACACGCTCTCACCAATATGTTTACCTTGGACGCGACCGCGACCTGGGCAGAAAAGATAATCCGCCCGATCATCGTCTACGCGGCGCTCGTGATAATGCTTCGTGTATTTGGCAAACGAGAACTTGCTCAACTCAACCCGTTTGATCTCGTTGTCATCCTCTCACTCTCCAATACGGTTCAGAATGCGATCATCGGGCCCGATAATTCGCTCGTCGGCGGCATTGTCGGTGCGATCGCATTGCTTGCGATCAACTTCTTATTTTCGCGAATGAAATACGCGTCGAAGACGATCGAGGCAGCGGCCGAGGGCGTCCCGGTCGCTCTTATTCAGAATGGTGTGAAAGACGCGGTTCAAATGAAGCGTGAGCTGATAACCGAACGCGACCTTGAGATCATCGCCCATCAAAAAGGTTTCGATGATCCCAATGACATCGAAAAGTTGGTGATCGACCCGAACGGCTCTTTTCTGATCGACGGCAAAGATGGGATCCGTGACGAAAAATTTAAGAAAGAGGTCTTAAGGAAGATCGCCAATTTGTCAGATCAATTGACCAAACTTAATTCGGCTCTTCAAAAAGGCTGATATCCGACAGATCCTAACTTTGCGTTCTCTGCGTCTTTGCGTGAAACTATTTTGTTATGACAGTACGTGTTAGATTTGCCCCGAGCCCGACCGGCTACCTTCATATTGGCTCCGCAAGGACAGCCCTTTTTAATTACTTGTACGCACGCCATACGGGCGGCAAGTTTCTGCTCCGAATCGAGGACACTGACCTCGCACGCTCGACCGAGGAATCGACCCGCTCGATCCTCGACGGCCTGGCGTGGCTCGGTTTTGCACCGGACGAAGAGATAGTTTTCCAATCGAATAATGCTGATAAGCACCGTGAGATCGCAAAACGCCTACTCGCCGAGGGCAAAGCTTATCGTGATTTTACCCCGAGGGAAGCGCCGACCGACGCTAACGTAAAAGACGCCATCAAGGAACGCGCCCGCTTGCAGGGCGGCGACAAAAATATGAGGGATAATCCGTATCGCGATCTTTCGGCCAAAGAAAGCGATGCGAGAGCGGACGCCGGCGAGCCTTTTGCCATACGCCTCAAAGTGCCGTACGAGGGCAAGACATCGTTCGAAGACGCTGTTTATGGTCAACAGGAACGAGCCTACGCCGAGACCGAAGACCTCGTTTTGCTGCGAAGTGACGGCCACCCGCTTTATAATCTCGCTGTCGTTTGCGATGACATCGAGATGGCGATCACGCACGTCATTCGCGGGCAGGATCATCTGACGAACGCTCATAAGCAAGTTCTGATCTATGAAGCTCTCGGCGTGGCACCACCAATATTTGCTCATCTTCCGCTGATAATGGCACCGAACAAGGGCAAGTTGTCAAAACGAAAGCACGGCGAGGTCGTTTCGATGACAACATATCGCGACGCCGGATTTTTGGCGGAGGCATTTCGCAATTTTCTGGCTCTGCTCGGTTGGTCTGCGGGCGAAGAGCAAGAGATATATTCGCTCGACGAACTCATTGCAAAATTTTCGCTCGACGGCATTCACCGTTCAAACGCCGTATTCAATTTTAGTGCTGATGATCCGCGGAAATGGACCGATGACAAGGCTCAGTGGATGAACGCAGAATATATCCGCACCATGCCGCTCGAGTCACTGCTGCCGTTCGTCAAGGCGGAATTAAAGTCCGCCAAACTATGGCGTGAGGAATACGAACCCGAAGGCCGGGCCCTGACCGGAACAGTTTCCTCTGTCCACTCTCAAAAGTTTGAGCAGAAGACCGAGATCGCGGACCGTCCCGAGAATATCGCTATCGATCTGCCCGAGATCGGCTCGTATGATTGGTACGTGAGCACCGTCGATCTGATCCGTTCGCGATTCTTTACGCTCAAAGATTTTTCGACGCAGGGCCGCGCATATTTCAGCGAGGATTTTGATTTTGACCCGGCGGCTGTCGCGAAGAACCTGACCAAATTCCCCAATCTTCAAACCTGGCTGCCGGAACTCGCCGACCGTTTTGAAGCCGAATTTGCTTCGTCAGACGGGTTGGTAAAGGCCTTCACCGAAGCTAATATTGAAATCGTCGTCAAAGCCTTCACCGAAGAAAAAGGCACAAAACTCGGCGTTATAATGAACGGCGCCCGAACACTCTTGACCGGCGTCGCCGTCGGCCCGTCGATGCTGGCCGTTTTCGAAATCATCGGTTTGCAGAAGGCGATCGTTCGGTTGAGAAGTAGAATTGCGTGGAATTAGCGCCGGAATATAGTGCAACTATCCCATTTCAGCGGAGTGAAAATGATTGTGGTGCTTATTTCCCCTTAAATATCACAAATAAGTACCGGAGGAGCCTAAAGATGAAATGTAAGTTAGTCTTGGTTTCCTCGTTTTTGATATTTGCGTTTTCCTTAGGCATTAACGCTCAAAATAACCCGGCTTTAGATGCATACAATAACTGGAAGAGCGCAGCATCGGCCAAAATTAACGGCGACATCGGAACTCACTATGCCTTGATCTCAACTACGCAACGCCTCAGTGAGCAATCAGCAATCATTCATTTTTTATCGGTAGGAAAACTTCCGAAACTTGAGCTAGAGGTAACGCCTTTATTCATCACCCGCGGAACGGATGGTCAAGTTATCAACACCATACGAGGTGAAAAAGCGGTTGCGACACAAGCCCTCGATAATTCGACCAAATTGAAGGACCCTAAAGCGGAATTAACCATAACGATCCCTGTCGGTATTGCCCACAACGCACTCGAAGTAAACTGGAACATCGATGTAGATGGCAAAAAGGCCACATATTCTCTAACACTTCCACTTGAAAACGAACAGTTGACAAGTGTCCTCGGCATAATACTCTAAACCTCTACCAGCACTGCGAGGTGCCCATTGTGTCCGGCAGGTTGTTTTGAGGTATCGGGTTCGATCGCTGAGAGCGGGAGCCCTGATCGACATTCATTTGTCCCGTTAAATGATTTTTCCTTAGTAATCTCTGTTATTATACCTAATAGGTACTAATAAATAGGAGTGACACAAAATGGAAGACGAAAAGAAAAAGTTGACCTCCGTTTCAGGCAGACCGATAGCCGAAAATCAAAATGCAAAAACAGCCGGACGAAAAGGGCCAATGTTGTTAGAAGACTTTTGGTTTCTTGAGAAATTGGCTCACTTTGACCGCGAAGTAATTCCCGAGCGAAGAATGCATGCGAAAGGTTCGGGAGCTTTCGGCACATTTACCGTTACACACGACATCACCAAATATACCAAGGCAAAAATATTCTCTGAGATCGGTAAAAAAACAGATCTTTTTGTTCGCTTTTCAACTGTCGCCGGCGAGCGCGGTGCAGCTGATGCCGAACGAGATATTCGGGGATTTGCTGTCAAATTCTATACCGAAGAAGGTAATTGGGATCTGGCAGGAAACAATACGCCCGTATTCTTTCTGAAAGATCCTTATAAGTTTCCTGACCTTAACAAAGCCGTAAAGCGTGACCCGAAGACTAATCTTCGGAGTGCAAATCACAACTGGGATTTCTGGACACTTTTACCCGAGGCACTTCATCAAATTACCATCGTGATGAGCGATCGAGGTATTCCTAAAACGTACAGACATATGCACGGTTTCGGGAGCCACACCTTTAGTTTGATCAATGCTAACAATGAAAGATATTGGGTGAAATTTCATTTTAGATGTGAGCAGGGAATCGAAAATTTGACCAATGCAGAGGCTGCAGAGATCATCGCAAGAGATCGGGAAAGTAATCAGCGGGATCTATTTACTGCGATCGAAAATGGCGATTTCCCGAAATGGAAATTAATGGTTCAGATCATGCCGGAAGCAGATGCCAAGACATATCGTTTTGACCCATTCGATCTGACTAAAGTCTGGCCGCACGGAGACTATCCGTTGATGGATGTTGGCGTTATGGAGCTAAACAGAAATCCGGAAAACTATTTTGCAGATGTTGAGCAGGCTGCGTTTAATCCTGCCAACGTAGTTCCGGGGATTGGTTTTTCTCCGGATCGAATGTTGCAGGGGCGTCTGTTCTCTTATGGTGATGCCCAGCGTTATCGACTCGGCGTAAATCACTATCAGATCCCGGTAAATGAGCCTAAGTGTCCGTACCACAATTTTCACCGTGATGGTGCTATGCGTGTAGACGGAAATGAAGGGTCGACCATTCACTATGAACCAAATAGTTATGGACAATGGCAGGAGCAAAAGGAGTTTGTCGAACCGCCTTTAGAGTTAGAAGGAGCGGCGTTTCATTACGACCACCGCGAGGACGGCGACTATTATACTCAACCGGGCAACCTGTTTAGGCTAATGACCGCTGAGCAACAACAAGTCCTGTTTGAAAACACCGCTGGCGAAGTTGGCGGAGCTGAAAGGTTCATCCAGGAACGACATATTTCAAATTGCTATAAAGCAGATCCGGAATACGGAAAGGGTGTTGCCAACGCCTTAGGCATAAATATCAACGACATTAGTTTGTAAGGATCTGGTGTCAAATGATAGGGGTTTACCGGATAAGGGGGAGACTATGAAGGGATTCAAAACCAATATAGAAAAAGATACTTTAGCAAACAAGAACTTTAGGAAAGTTCTGTACACCTCGGCTCATTCCCAGCTTGTGCTTATGAGTTTGAAGCCGAAAGAGGAGATCGGGCTTGAAACGCATCCGGAAAACGACCAATTCTTCAGATTTGAGGCTGGCCGCGGCCGTGTCGAGATCGATGGCAACAAGTACATTGTCAAGGACGGCGATGCTGTCGTGATCCCGGCGGGTGCCAAACACAATGTCATCAACACCTCGGCTACCGACGAGTTGAAGATGTACACGATCTATTCGCCGCCGCATCACAAGGACCAGATCGTACGCAAAACCAAAGAAGAGGCAGAGGCGAACGACGAAGAGTTTGACGGCAAGACCACCGAAAAATTGCCTAGGAAGAAGTAGGGCGGCAGTCTAACCTAGACTTCGATGGTGCGTCGCTTCACGGGTGATGACAGTACGATAGTTGTCGTGGTAATACCGTAGGGCGTCAGTCGGTCGATCATCTCCTGCAGATGTTCGACCGACCGAACGGCGACTTTCATAATAAACGAATCGCCACCAGTGCCGCGATGGCATTCGAGTACCTCACTTGAGTCTTGAGCGACCTCGATTATGTGGCTGTAATCGACGCCGGTGATGCTCATCCGCACAAACGCGGTGATCGGCAACCCGACTGTTGCCGTATCGATCTCGGCACGATAGCCCGTTATGATGCCTGCGTCTTGCAGTTTGTGCACGCGTTCGATCACGGCTGGCGTGGTCAGACCTACACGGCGACCGAGTTCGGCAAAACTGATCCGAGCGTCTTCCTGTAACTCCCAAAGTATCTTGCGATCGATGTCATCTATCATAGTTATATAGAATGTTTGCTAAGCCAATATACATTGTAAAGCGGCAAAGACCATTTTACTTATTATCTAAGGTAATTGTGATGCAATTACTAATGAATGTCATTCAATTATTAGATCGAATCCATTAGAATAGCTTATTCGCAGATAACCGAACCATTCCCGCAAGCATCGTAGATATCACAGGAGCTGCCGTAACTATGCTGACAGATACTATTTCGCCCGTCGTCGCCGATATCGAACTTGAGAATTTTCGCGTTTCGGACGAGGACCTACCTGAGTTTTGCGATCTGAAATTCGAGAATATCAATGAACTGCATATCGACCATCCGGGTGCGAATGACGCCGGATATCGTGAGCGCCGCGACTACATCGCAAGTTGCGCCAAGAGCTTTCGCGAGACGGGCGAGATAACGGACGTTGACTACAACCCCCGCGAACAGCGTGTCTGGCGGTACGTCGCCGAGGAACTCGAGGAACTGCAGCAGCAGTACGCCTCGCCATTTTACCTACGGGCTAAGAAGGATCTCGGCATCGGAACCGACCAAATACCTCAGTTGTCGGAAATGAACCGACGTCTGAAGGAACTGACCGGATTTCGCCTTGCACCGATCGAAGGACTGGTCGAAACTCGCGGATTCCTTTCGTGGCTCTCGTACCGCGTTATGCTCTGCACGCAGTACATTCGCCACCATTCGCAACCCGCATACACGCCCGAGCCGGACATCGTCCACGAAGCTATCGGTCATATCCCAATGTTTACGAATCCGGATTTTGCTGATTTTTCGCAGTTCATCGGCCACGGAGCACGTATCGCGACGGATGAGCAGCTCGAACAACTCGGCCGCCTATACTGGTTCACCGTCGAATTTGGCCTCGTCGAACACGAGGGCGATATCAAGGCATACGGCGCCGGTCTATTATCAAGCTTTGGCGAACTGGAGCACGCCTTTAGTGACCGCGTGGAACGGCGCCCGTTCGACCTCGTGCAGGTGATCAACCACGAATATAACTACAGCGATATGCAACCAGTGTTGTACGTCGTTCCGTCATACGCGGAGTTGAAAGACGTCACGAGGAAATATATTGAGGGCTTTGGAAAATAATTAAGTTGTCTTATCGGACAACATTGAATATAATTATTTATGAGCGAAGAAGTGAGAAAAGTCGTTCTATTCAAACGGTACTTTGATGAATTCTTTGACAAACAACCCCGTAAAGTCCAACAGAAATTGTACTGGTCGATCAAGATCTTGCGAACTATTGAAGATATACCGCGAAACCATTTGAAAGCACTAACGGGTACAGACGGGCTGATGGAAATGCGGACGCAGTTTGGCGGGAATATTTATCGCACATTTTGTTTCTTTGACGAAGGAAAAGTAGTCGTGCTGATGAACGGCTTTTAAAAGAAAACGCAAAAGACTCCGCAATATGAGATCGATCGTGCATTAAGGATCAGAGAGGAATATTATGCTGAAAAAGGGTGACATTAGAACGCTTGATGAGTTTGCCGATGAGAAATTCGGAAAGGTCGGCACGCCCGGACGAGACCAAGTCGAACAAGGGTTTGAGGAATTCAAACTCGGCTTTATGATCCAGGAAGCCCGCAGGAAGAAAGGGTTGACCCAACAGGAACTAGCAGATAAATGTGGTACGAACAAGGCTTATATTTCACGTGTGGAGAACGATATTAAAGACGTCCGGCTTTCAACGCTCAGAAAGATCATCGAAACGGGACTGGGTGGCGAGTTGGAATTGGCTATAAAGCTTTAGCTTTGCGAAGGGTCAGTGATGTCTGAAAATGTCATATAAGTCTTGTTCACGAGATTTCCCCGAATGGCAGATAGCCACGCGAACGAGGCTCAAAAGTAAGAAATGCAACTTGAAGATTTTGCTATCTTTGCCTTCATACCAATTTTGCTAACTCCAATAGCTTCGATCTATTTAAGTTTAAGGTGGTTGAAATGGGAAGCTGAGAAATGGAGGTTTACTAATGAGTAGCGAAAGCCAAATGGCAGAACTTGCCAAACGCAAAAATGTATCGCGCTCCTATCTTAGATCTCTCTCGCCTGAGGCCAAGATCGCCGAGCTTATCAAGCTGCAAGAGCGATATTACGAAATGCTTTCGATACGTGAAGCAAACGGAGGCAAACCGATTCCAACTAAATGGAAGAAATGGTACGTTGCTCGGTATGGATGATCTATCAGAACCACTTTTCAAGACAAATGTAGTGTCTTATCTGAAACGGACAATTTTGATCGCGGTTTGTTTGGCGATTTTGGCTGTGCCATTCGCGATTGCACAGGAGAATGATGACGACGACCCGTTGTTAGTCAGAGTTGACGGAAAAATTGGATACATAGACCGGAGCGGCAAAATCGTTATCGAACCTCAGTTTGAGCAGGCAAACGAATTCAAATACGGTTTGGCTCCGGTTAGCGTTGGTAACAAATGGGGGTTTATTGATCGACGAGGAGAATTTGCTATCGATCCCATTTTTGATTGGATCTATTGGACCGGATTCAATGAGGGCATTTGTCCTGCCGGCATAAATGGTAAGAAAGGTGGCATTGACATAAACGGAAAATTTGTTATTGAGCCAAAATATGAAATGGCTCTTAAATTTGCTGACGGATTGATGCCAGTGCAATTAACTAAAGCCGAGGGCGACTATTTTGAGAAATGGATTTACGTCGATGCAAAGGGGCAACAATCGATCGATAAAGAATTCTTTCATGCGGGTTCCTTTGTCGAGGGTCGTACTTTTGTAAGTGTTGGTTTTGATGAGTGGGCGTTGATAGACAAGAGCGGAAAGGAAGTTACTAAGCGACACTTCGATAGCAATGATCCTTGGAATGTTTTTGCCGAGGGACTTACGGCCGTAAAAGTGAAAAAGAAGTGGGGATATATAGACCGCTCCGGCAAATTCATTATAAAACCTAGATTCGACAATGCCGACAATTTTTCTGAGGGTTTGGCGGTCGTTACCGTTGGGTGTTATGACGGTTATATCGACAAAAGTGGGAAGTTTGTCATCCCGCCCAGGTTTGAAACCGCTGGGAAATTTTCGGGCGGCTTAGCCGCAGTTGCTCCTGAAGGCGATATACCGTGGAGCCACAAATTTGAGATTAAAGGAAAGTCGTATGCAATGTGTGGGGCGGGCCTGGGTTCAAACGCGCCACAAGGTTATATCGACAAAACAGGACGAATGGTCATAGAACCAAAATTCGGTCGTGGTTTTCCGTTCTCGAATGGAATCGCAATGGTCTCGTTTGACGAACCGCCCGACGTTCTCCTGGCGATAGGTAAAAGAGGCTACATTGACCGAACAGGCAATTATATTTGGCAGCCAACAAAGTAATATTAGAAGAAACACATTATGACAACACAAAATCCATTAGGGCTAAAGAAGATACATCACGTTGAGTTTTACGTTGGGAATGCGAAGCAGGCGGAGTTTTATTACCGCAAGGCATTCGGGTTTTCGCGGGCGGCGTATTCGGGGCTTGAGACCGGTAATCGTGAGACGACTAGCTATCTGATGCGGCAGTCGAATATCAACTTTTTACTCACAACACCGCTCTCGCCGGAGCATCCGGCGGCGGAGCATATCAAGGTGCACGGCGACGGCGTTCGCGATATTGCGTTTTACGTCGAGGACGCCGATCACGCATTTAACGAGGCCGTAAAACGCGGAGCGACGCCCGTAACTGAGCCGCACGATATGACGGACGAGAATGGCTCGATCCGCCACGCTGCGATCGCGACCTATGGCGACACGATACACTCATTCATCTCGTATAACACGGACAACGGTCACAATTACAACGGTGTTTTCCTTCCCGGATTCACTGCTCAGGATGTCGCGGGCTCACCGACCGGCATAATGCTGGTCGATCACATCGTGGGCAACGTCGAGCTGGGCAAGATGACCCACTGGTGCGACTTTTACCGCGATGTGATGGGCTTTTTCCGCTATATCACGTTCGACGATAACGACATCTCGACCGAATATTCGTCATTGATGTCGATCGTTATGTCGGACGGCCAGCATAATATCAAGTTTCCGATCAACGAGCCGGCATCGGGCAAGGGCGGCAAATCGCAGATCCAGGAGTACATCGATTTTTATCGTTCGGCAGGCGCCCAGCATATCGCATTGCTATGTCGGGACGTTCGAGCGACGGTCACAACACTTCAGGAGAATGGCGTTGAATTCCTGACCATACCTGACTCGTATTACGATGATTTGCTGGATCGTGTCGGCCCCATCGACGAAGACCTCGAAAGCCTCAAGAAACTCGGCATCCTCGTTGACCGCGACGACGAAGGCTACCTGCTCCAGATATTCACAAAGCCCGTCGAGGATCGTCCGACTGTGTTCTACGAGATTCTGCAACGAAAGGGCTGCAAAGGCTTTGGCAAGGGCAACTTCAAGGCATTGTTCGTCTCGATCGAGGAAGAGCAGAGGCGACGGGGAAATTTGTGATACTTAAATATGAAAGTTCGGACTTTGATCCGCTGGTCGACATCTTTTGCTCGAACATTCCCAGGTATTTCGTACTATAGGAATAGCCGGTATTTTGAGAGGTTCGCGCAGAATAGGCCTAATTATATTCGGTGATAGGGCTCGATAATTTCAAAATGAGGTTAGACAGTAAAATATGAATATATTGAACAAACGTATTCTGTCGTTAATTGCAATCGTTCTTTTTGTGTGCTTGGCTACACAGGCCCAGCCGCCGGAATTCAAAAGGACGGCCGACCCGAATTATAGTCCCGACGGCAAGTTCATTGTCTATTCGGCAAGTATCTCGAAAGGGAGCGATGAGGTTTCAAAAGGTCTGAGCATAATGTCGGCCGATGGCACGAAGATCAAGTCCTTGACGCCAAATGTTAATGATCTGTTTGACGGATTCCCTGCATTCAGCCCGGATGGCAAGCGGATCGTTTTTCTGCGTGGCATCGGAAAAGCTTACCCCGATGTTTGGGTGATAAATTCTGATGGAAGCGGGCTGAAACAGCTGACAAAAACCAAGGAGAATGAACTCCGGCCTGAATTCAATCACGATGGTACTGGTGTGGTTTTCGTTAGGAATGTTTCTCGAAGCTGGAGTAGTGAATATGGTTCACTCCACTCGATCGACCTCACTTCGTTTACAGAGCAGCAGATCTTAGCTAGCGATTATCAGGTCACGCATGCAGTACCGACCTCGCGAGGTTTGTACTTAGTCGCAATGGCTAAGTTTGACGCGACCGGAAAACCAGATCGTGCGGCAAAGGGAAATCAGATCACGCTTGTCAGCCCGACCGGCGAAGTCAGCCCGAAAGCTCCGGTCGCCCTACCTGATGGCAATCCTATTATCACTCGAATTCAGACTACACGTGTCGGCGAATTCAAGATCTACGCCACCGGCGACGGGAAATGGCCCGAGCGTGTCGCATTCCTTATTACCCCAAAAATCGTCGAGAAACTAGAGGATTGCGAATGCTCAATGTCGCCCGATGGTGCAAAGTTGATCACATCGGGTAACGGATCGATGATTAACGTAAAAGGTATTCGAGAAGCACGAGGCGTTACTATCGGAACAAAATAATGGAGCTGAAATACCATACCGGTTTCGGCAACGGGTTTGGTAAAGGCAACTTAAAGGCGTTATTTGTTTCTATTGTAGAAGAGCAGCGACGGCGGGGAAATTTGTAGCTAAAGGGAGGGAAATGCTAACAGTAAAATTCTTGATTGTGATCATCGTGACGATTGTTGGATCAGCATGCGGCTTGACATCGCTTGTTTCCAATTCTCAACAAATCCAGCCGGGCCGCGATCGATCGGTCCTACTTCCTGCGGAGAAGGCAAAGGATCTAATAAAGCAATGCTCGCGCAAGAGCCCTGGATTTACGGCCACGTGGGACCCGACCGCCGTAGATATTGCAAAGATGGAGGCAAATTTTAATAAGATCGTCGGCCTCAACTCTGACCTGCAAGACTTCTATATGCAGTATGTCGGATTAGTTGTGGACGGAAAGAAAGTTATCTATATTAATGCCTTTAAGGACGAATCTTCTTCGCAATCGAATTGGAAAACAATTCCAACAATAGTTTGCGATGGCGGGGAATCATTTTGGGGAATTCTATTTGACGTCCAAAAAGGAGAATTTTTTGATTTAACCTTCAATGGAGGGCCTTAAACAATCTAATGAATCTCAAATACCAGACAGGTTTCGGCAATGAGTTTGCCACGGAGGCGGTCGAGGGGGCTTTACCCATCGGGCGCAATTCGCCGCAGAAGGCTCCGCTTGGGCTTTATGCCGAGCAGCTTTCAGGCACGGCTTTTACGGTACCGCGTGCGGGCAATAAGCGGACTTGGACGTACCGTATCCGCCCGAGTGCGATGCATCGGCCATTTGAGCGGCTCGACAACAAAAGATGGCAGAGTACGCCTGACGTGAGTGAGGTAACTCCGAACCAACTTCGCTGGGACCCGCTGCAGGTGCCGACCGAACCTACGGACTTCATCGACGGTATCACGACCATAGCACTAAACGGCGACCTGTTTTCGCAAACGGGTATCGGCATCCATATCTATGCGTGCAACAAAGGTATGGGCGATCGTTATTTTTACAACGCGGACGCCGAAATGCTGATCGTGCCCGAGATGGGCCGAATTGGTTTTCTCACAGAGCTTGGAGCTATCCAAGCCGGGCCGGGCGAGGTTGTGGTAATTCCGCGCGGGGTGAGGTTTAAGGCCGAGACGCACTCTGACGATACGCAGTGCCGCGGATATATCTGCGAGAATTACGGAGCGCATTTTAAATTACCCGACCTTGGGCCGATCGGGGCCAACGGGCTCGCGAACCCGCGGGATTTTGAGACACCGGTCGCCTGGTACGAGGATATCGACGGCGAATTCACTCAGGTCGCAAAATTTGGCGGCAATATTTGGTCGGCACCGATGACGCATTCGCCGCTCGACGTAGTCGCGTGGCACGGCAATTATGCTCCCTACCGTTATGACTTACGCCGATTCAACACTATTGGCTCGATCTCGTACGATCATCCTGACCCGAGCATTTTCACCGTGCTGACGTCGCCATCGGGCGATGCGGGAGTTGCAAATTGCGACTTTGCCATATTTCCCGAACGCTGGCTCGTCGGCGAAGACACGTTTCGTCCGCCGTGGTACCACCGTAACTATATGTCCGAATATATGGGCTTGGTTTACGGCCAGTACGACGCGAAAGAGGAGGGCTTTTTGCCCGGCGGCGGTTCGCTCCATAACCAAATGTCCGCACACGGCCCGGACCTCGACGCCTTTGAAAAAGCATCGAACGCCGATCTCGCTCCGCAAAAACTCGAGGGCACAATGGCATTTATGTTCGAATCGCGGTACATAATCCGCCCGACTCGCTTTGCGATGGAAACCGCACAATTGCAGCACAATTACAGTGAAGTGTGGCAGGGCTTCAAGAAGAACTTCGATAGCTAAGGGTTTGGAGGAATTGAGATGAGATCAACTTTATTTTCAATCGTTTTTCTTATCGCGTTTTTCGCATTTGTCAGTATCGCAAATATTAACGGACAGACACAGAAGCGGCTTACCTCGACGCCGAAGGCGTTTCAAACCTTCTTTGCAAAATTCAAGAGAGCCACGGTAAATGGCGATAAGAAGGTCGTCGCTACGATGACTTCGTTTCCGTTCCGATACGGATGGGATGCGGGAGACGAAGGCACATATGATCGGGCCCAATTCCTCGCAAATTTCGATAAGATATTCGGCGATGCTCGAAACCTATTTAGGCAGAAAAATCCAAAGTTCTATATCGGGAATCACTCATACGGTCTGACGAACGAAGAGGACGCATCACACTACCGGTTTGAAAAACGCGGCTCGATTTACAAGTTTGTCGCCTTTGTCGTCGAACCATGATCGGATTTGTGTGCCTCTCATTATGGCCGAGAACAGCGAACTTAAATTTATCGCAACACCGGAAAAAGGCGAAGTTTCAGCCCTACTGACGCGGCCGGATGGAGCGACGCATTTGCTAGTCTTAGGGCATGGCTCAAGCACAAATATGCGGCATTCGACGATGGAGGCGATCGCAGAGAGTCTCGCTAGGCTAGGCATTGCAACCTTTCGTTATAACTTTCCTTACAGTGAAAACGGCCGTGGGCGGGATTCGAATGACGTTTGCGTGGCGACGGTTCGAATTGCGGCAAGAGCGGCGCGCGAAGCGGCACCTGATCTGTCCTTGCTCGCGGGCGGGCATTCATTCGGCGGGCGTATGACATCGACCGCTCAATCCAAAGAGCCGATTGACCGTGTAAAAGGCTTGGTTTTCTTTTCGTTTCCGCTACATCTCGCCGGACGGCCTGACACAAAACGCGCCGAGCACCTCGCAAATATTGATGTTCCGATGCTCTTTCTTTCGGGGACACGCGATGAACTTGCGACGCTCGATCTGCTCGAACCGACGATCAAAGGTCTCGGCGAGCGAGCAACGCTTCACCTGATCGACACCGCAAATCACAGCTACAAGATCCTCAAAAAAACGCGAACGTCCGACGAAGATGTTTTCACCGAAATGGCCCGCGTGACGCGCGAATGGCTTCTGAGCATCTGATATTTTTTTTACTTGCCCGGCGCAATTTGTAATAGAATCTAATGCGTATGAGACACTTCATTTTTCTAGTCGGCATAATGATATTCGCATCGGTCGCCTCACCGTCGCAGTCGCCGACGGGCGAAGCGCAAAACAAGCCGTTTTTGATGTCGGTAGAGGATGTGTTTTACATTTCGGGGCGTGGCGTTGTCGCGACCGGAAAGATCGAACGCGGTACGATCAAAACCGGCGATACGGTCGAGATCATTGGGATTCGTGCCACAAAAACCGCAACTGTTTCGGGCATCGAACGGTTTCGCAAGATCGTGGCCGAGGGAACGGCCGGCGAGATCGTCGGCATAATGTTGCGAGGCGTCGAGCGAATGGACGTCGAACGCGGACAAGTGATCGCAGATCCGGGCAGCACCAAGGCTTTCACCAAGTTTAGGGCAAAGATCGATCTGACCTTGGTAAGTGACGGTGGTCGAAAGACGCCTATGGCGAGCGGATTCAGGCCGCAAGTTATGATCCGGACCGGCAGCTTTTCCGGAAGTTTGACCTTTAGTTTGGGAAAGACCCAAGCCGCTGCAGGAGACAAGGACGTTGAGGTCGAGATCGAATTGACGCAACCCGCGCCGCTCGAAAAGGGACAACCCTTTACATTTCGCGAATTCGGCAGGGCGATCGCCACGGGCGTAGTCAGCGACGTCATACCACCAAAATAGATGTGCCGTAATATCAAAACACTATTCAATTTCGATCCGCCGGCGAATAGCGACGAGGTCAATGCATCGGCACTTCAGTTCGTACGCAAGTTGTCGGGCTTTAACACACCGTCAAAAGCGAACTCAGCAGCTTTTCTACTTGCGGTGGAGCGTGTTTCGGCGGCCGCTCAGGAGATGTTGAATTCTCTCGAAACGAACGCGCCGCCGCGAGACCGTGAGGTCGAAGCCGAGCGAGCGAGAGCAAGATCGGCTATAAGATTTGGGAAGAGTTAGGCTATGGGTGTATTACGAAAAGTTGTTCAAACGCGACACGTTCTGGCGGTTAAAGATCTAGCCGTTGCTGCCGAATATTTCAAAGAAGAGCTCGGCTTTGATCTCGATTTCACCGCTCCCGGCTGGGAGTTTCTATCGTTTGGCGATTTCAAAGTAATGCTTGGCGAGTGCTCCGACGAAATGACCGCCGAGGAAACCGGCAACCACTCCTGGTTCGCTCACGCCCTTGTTGAAAATGTCGATGATGTCTACGGAGAATTTGTGGAGCGTGGGGCAAAGATACACGCGCCCATATCGACTAAGGCGTGGGGGATCCGTGACTTCACCGTGATCACGCCGGATGGACATCGGATCGTTTTCGGACAAACAATGAGTTAGGTGATAATATGGCGAAACTTTGGAAGAAAGGTCGCGGAAAGCTCGGCCTATTCGAACCGCTGATCGGCATCTGGGTAGCCGAATCCGACACGCCGATGGGCAAAATGAAATGCACACGCACCTTTGCGAAGCTGTACGGTGATAAGTGGATAACGCTCGATGCCGACTGGGACTTTGGCGGCAAGCACTACGTGGAACACGCAGTCTACGGTGTCGCGGATGATGGAGCTATTACTTTCTGGTCGTTCACTTCGGACGGTAAGCGTTCCGAAGGGAAACTCGCGGACGGCAACGATGTACATTCTGAGGCGATCGCATTCGAAGCACAGATGCCGGCGGGACGTGCTCGTATGATCTACTGGCCACACGAAGACGGCTCAGTAAACTGGGCCGTCGAATCAAAAACAAAGAAAGGGTGGAATAGGTTTACACATCACACCTATCGCAAGCTAGGCTGATCATCCTATCTCGCTCTCGTCGATATCAAAGTTCGCATAGACTTTTTGGACGTCGTCATTGTCGTCGAGGGCGTCGTAGAGCTTCATCATTTTGCGAGCGTCATCGCCGGTGAGCGCGATGTAGTTTTGCGGGATCATCGAGATCTCAGCGGCTTGAGTCTCGATGCCGGCAGCCTTGAGAGCGTCGGTGACGGCCTCGAAAGCGTCAGGCGTCGTAAATATCTCAAAAACGTCGCCCTCGTCCTGCAGGTCGTCGGCACCTGCCTCGATCACTATGTCAAAGAGTTCGTCTTCGCCCTTGGCGGCCTTATCGACTACGATGTAGCCCTTCTTATCAAACATCCACGCAACGGAGCCGGCCTCGCCCATATTACCGCCATTTTTGGAAAAAATGTGGCGGATCTCGGCGACTGTGCGATTGCGGTTGTCGGTCATCGTTTCGACCAGCACGGCGACACCGCCGAGGCCGTAGCCCTCATAAGTGATCTCGTCGTAAGCGACACCCTCAAGCTGGCCCGTGCCGCGTTTTATTGCGCGGTCGATGGTGTCATTGGGCATATTTAGCCCTTTCGCATCGGTCACGGCTTTGCGCAGACGGGCATTGGAGTCCAGGTCGCCGGTGCCGCCGGTACGTGCGGCAACCGTGATCTCCTTGATCAGTTTGGTAAATATCTTGCCGCGTTTTGCGTCCAAAGCACCTTTTTTGTGCTTAATAGTGTGCCACTTCGAGTGTCCTGACATTAGTGTTTATCCTTTTGAGGCAAATTGCATTCGGGCTATAAAGGCATACTGACCAAAGTTGATGTTTCTGCCAACGACTTAGCCGACTTGAAAATATAACACGCCGTTATTTACCTTTCAAAACCGCAAGCCATCTAGCCCCAATGGACCTCGCGGATCTGGCCCTCGTCACGAAGGACGTTGTGGATCAGATCGCAAAGTCGTCCGCGGAGCTCCGAATCCTTCGAACCAAAGACTTTCCACCGATTTAGTTTTTCGATAGTGATACGCCAATCAGCATAGCCCGAGCCGATCGTCTCGTCGATGATGTCAAAATCGAGCTTAAACTTTTCACCCTCGGCCGTAACTGTATCGGTCCAGCCGTGCTCATCGCGACTCGGTTCGGCAAAGATAAATTCGCCGCCCTGTGACTTACTGATAAACCATCGAGCCAGGTCTTCGCCGATCCGGCCATCGCCGGCGTCCCGGCGTGTGCTGTCAAAAAGCTCAGTCGTGAATGAGATATGATTTTTCATTTTGTAACCTCGTCAAACTCTGATTGTGACAGGTTAGCGATCTTTATTCTCTTATTTTTTGAGGTTTCGCCGCTGACGATCGTTATGTCGCTTTTGGCGACTCTAAATTTCTTGGCAAATAGCTTGATCAACTCAGCATTTGCGGCACCATCGACCGGCGGCGAAGCGATCCGCACCTTGAGTGCGCCGTCGTGTTCGCCGACGATCTCACTCTTAGATGCCCGCGGAACGACGCGAACGTCAAAAACGATGGATCCATCTTTATCAAGAAAATTCATTGATGTAGCAAAAGTGTACTGCGTTTACTGAAACAATTGAGATATTATAGCTGACAAATCTGCACTGGGGACATTTCTTATGAGATCACGACCCGTCCGCCGCTTAACCATTCTTTTCGTCGCTCTTGCGACGGCCGCATCGATCACTGCCTACTTCATCCAAACGCGCTCGACGTGGGCAGGTACCGATCCCGTGTGGCCGACTTCATCTGATTCCTTCAGGCCGTCGACGCCGGCGGGAAAGTTGATCCTCGACTCGTCTACGGGACTGCCCGCGGTCGCACCAATGACGATGAATTTTGTCCGAACGCCCGATACAGGCGGCCCGGACGGCAAAGGGCGGTTTCTGATCGCGGTGAATAGCGGTTACGGCATCGTCACTAGCAGCAAAACCAAACCACAGCAGACATTGTCTGTAATTGACCTCGCTGCGGCAGAACCGAGTGTAGTGCAAACGATATATTTTCCGGCTCCTCAGAGCGCTAATTTCGGGCTCGTTTTTGATCCTGTTTTGCAGCCGGACGGACGATACAGATTCTATGTAGCCGGAGGCTATGAGAACAAGATCTGGATAATGGGACTCGACCCTAGGGCCGCCAAACCGGTCACACCGGCTAACAAGTCTGACGAGCGGGTCTCAGCACCGTTTATTGATGTCACCGCTTTTGCTGAAAATGCTCCCTCGCCAAATTACAACGACAATATTGCCGCTGTCTATCCGACCGGAATCGCTCTTGCCCCAGATGGCGAGACACTATATTCGGCAAATAACCTGGGCGACAGCCTCGGAGTCATCAGTGATCTCAGAGACACGCGAAAGATCGAACGCGTCGGCCTACGCCGTTCGGGTTCAAAGCAATTTATTTACCCTTACGATGTCAAAGCTCTCTCGTTCGGTAAGCGTGTAACTAAGGTGTATGTGTCTTTGTGGGGTGATGGGTCGATCGCCGTCATCAAACCGGGACTCAAAAACCGCGTAACTCATATCGCCGTCGGCCGACACCCGACAGCGATGATCTTCAACAAAGCACAATCGCGTTTGATCGTTGTAAATTCTGACTCTGACTCAGTGTCTGTCATCGATACGCGCAGCGATCGCGTGGTCGAAACGATAAATGTCCGGCTTGCGGAAAAGGCACAAAACGGTGCGAGTCCGGAGGGATTGGCCCTCAGCGGAGATGAAGAACGGCTATTTGTTGCAAACGCCCATATAAATGCGGTCGCGGTGGTCGAATTTGAATCAACACCGACGCCGCGAAAGCCGTCGAAACTGCTCGGATTTGTCCCGACAGGCAGTTACGCATCCGCTGTTGCAGTAGTCGGCAACAGGATATTTGTAGCAAATGGAAAAGGCACGGGAATGGATAACTCGTCGCAGACTATCAATGATTCGGGCCGGTATCCCAATATGCCGAATGAGCAGTTTCCGGCTCAGAGCTATAACAAACGCGGTATGTATAGTGCTGCGATCGTTTCGGGCAACATAAGTTTGGTCACGATCCCGGACGAAAGGCGATTATTTGCTTACTCGCAGGCGGTGATGCGAAATGAAGGGCTGCTTGGGCGCGAAAAGCGAAGCATCTTTCCCGACGGCAGATCGCCGTTCAAGCACGTCATATATGTAATGCGCGAAAACCGAACTTACGATCAGGTGTTTGGCGACCTGATGAGCAGCGGTGACGGTACGCGGGCGGACGGCGACCCGTCGGTCGCGATATTCGGTGCCGGTGAGAGTGCAAGGTCACCAAGTGGTGAAGCACAAAATATCACGCCGAACGCTCGGTCCCTCGTAATGCGTTTCGGACTGTTTGACCGCTTTTTTGTAAATGCCGAGGCGAGTCCGGACGGTCATAACTGGTCGACCGCCGCATTTTCGAATGATTATGTCGACAAGGCGTTTCGGTGGGATTATTCGGGACGCGGCCGCACCTACGACTACGAGGGATTTAACCGCTTACCGTCATTCAATCCTCCCGGCGGCCAACCGCCCGTCGCACTTCCACCTGTTTTTGATATTCCGGCAACTGCCTCCGACGTGGCAAATTTTCTGAAGCGTTACGTTCCATACCTGAACGGTGCCCGTGATATTGCCGAGCCCGAGTCGCTGTACTTGTGGGACGCAGCAAATCGTGCAGGCCTGAGCTATCGAAATTACGGCGAATTTGTCGGAACCATCTCGGCAGAAGATGTCAGGGAACTAAACACCCGCAAACCCAAGCGGTACCCCGATCTGTCGCCAAACGTTACGGCATTTGCGACCAAGAAGTCACTGGAGGGCCATTTCTCGACTACCGTTCGTAATTTTGACCAGAGCTCGCCCGACAGCTTTACCACCGAATCATATCGGTCAGCACGCACATCCGCAAACACCGTCGATCCGGCTATCACCGACGACAACTCGACCGAAGCATTCCGCGGAACCTCGCGATATGGTGCGTGGGCAGCCGAATTTAGGAGCTTTGTGGCTGATCTGCAAGCCGGGAAGGGCGACCATTTGCCCAATCTCTCGATCATTAAGCTATCTAATGACCATACCAGCGGTCTGCGCAGAGGAACCCCGACCCCACAATTTTACGTTGCCGAAAACGACTACGCTCTTGGCCGTTTGGTCGAAGATGTGTCGAAAAGCCCCTATTGGGCGGATACTGCGATCTTTGTCGTTGAGGACGACGCTCAGGACGGACCTGACCACGTAGACGCGCACCGCTCGCCTGGCTTGGTAATTTCGGCATATAACCGTCCCGGCGCGCTTGTTCACGAATTTCACAATACCGTCAGCCTGATTCGGACAATGGAATTGTGTCTGGGAATATCGCCGATGAACTTCATCGATGCCAACGCAACGCCGATAGACATCTTTACGTCCAAAGCCGACTTGAGGCCTTACGTTGCTGAGTTGCCGATAATTGCACTCGACAATCTCTATCCCCCAACTAGGCCTAATGGCGCGATGGCTTACTATATGGACCTGACTGACCGCCAGGACCTTAAACACGAGGATATGGCAGACCCGCGACAACTTAATGAGATCATATGGTTTTCGGTAAAGGGCGACGTCGAGATGCCGGTTGCGGTGCGGATGCCAGCCTTCGATCTGATGACTGCCGGCGTCAAGCCCGATGATGACGAAAAAAATGAGGCCGATGATGACTAATTAGCGACAAAAACCCGAAGGACTATTGACTGTAGAAATCCGATCACCAGTAGCACGATCATCGCTGAGATATCAAACATTCCGATCGGCGGTATCAAACGCTGGACGGGAATCATTATCGGGTCAGTAACTCGTTTTACAAATCCGAAAAAGGTCTTGGAATTGAATACGAACCACGATGAAATAAACCGTATAAAGATAAAAAGCACGAGAATACTGAGCAGGCCATAGAGTACGAAACCTATAAAAACCTTAGGATTACCATTAGCGACTCCTGCTGTGAGGCCATCGATCACGTAAAACGTATTTCCGATGATCTGCATCGCAAAATAGGTAAATATCAAACCGATAAAGATCGACAGCAACGGTGCCAGTCGAGTGTCTATGCGATACATCGCCAAAAATCTAGCCATCGGATACACCCACTTTTCGGTTGCGCGGCGAACCTTAAATCCGAAACGACCGATCTTGCCGAAAGGGTTGGGGTCAGCGTAATTAAAGACCAACCTTAAGAGCAGTATCCCAAGATAAATACCGAAAAGACTCCAGACCACGATTCTGACGATCGGATAGACCTGTGTAGATAGAAACAAATTCATTACGATTTACCGCGGATATTCACGTTCGCCAAAAATGGCGGTACCGACACGAACAACGGTCGCTCCCTCTTCGATCGCGACCTCAAAATCATTACTCATCCCCATCGACAGATCAGCACGTTGATCCGAAAAGGCATTTTCCGTCGCAAGTTTGTCGCACATCGCTCTCAATCTCTGAAAATATGGCCGCGTTGCCTCAGCATCTTCAAAAAACGGCGGCAGGATCATCAATCCACAAAACTTTAATCGGACGCATCCCTTAAGAAAGCTGACAAGCTTAGGCATTTCACTCTCGCCAATGCCGGATTTTGTCGCCTCTCCCGCAAGGTCAACGTGAACGTACACGCAAAGCTGCTCACGCCCCTCTTCAATGCATATACGCTCAAGTCGCTCAGCCAGTTCGACCGAATCGACAGAGTGTATGACATCAAATAACTGCACCGCCTTACGGGCCTTGTTTGACTGCAAGTGCCCGATCAGATGCCATTCGGCGGCGTTGCGCCCGATCTCAGCGATTTTGCCTTCGGCTTCTTGCACCTTGTTTTCGCCAAACACGGTCGTACCGGCATCGATCGCTTCCAGCAACGCGCTTGCGGGATGCGTCTTACTGACCGCCACCAATTTTATGTCCGCCGGATCGCGACCGACACGGCGTGCCGATGCAGCGATGCGGGCGAGTATTGCGGCAAGGTTGTGTCTAATGTCGGTCGTCACTTACATCAAATATAGCAAACACGTCCGCCTTTCTTGAATTTCCGCGTGCGAATTCGTATCATCAATGTTCGCAACGCGGACGTGGCGGAACTGGTAGACGCGCAGGTCTCAGAAGCCTGTTGCCGCAAGGCAGTGGAAGTTCGATTCTTCTCGTCCGCACCATATCGAGCAAAAGGGATAAAGGATGATGTCCTTTATCCCTTTTGTATTGCGTTCTAAACGGCTTTGCGTAAAACTCAGATCTAATGCGTAACGAATTTATCCAGGCTCTCAAAACTCACCAAACTGCATTTAAGATCAGTCTCGATGACACTCAGATCGATCGATTGGCGGATTATTTCGAACTTATTCAGGAACACAATCCGATATTGCATCTGGTAGCACCGATGACGCCGGAGGAGTTTGCGATCCGACATATTCTCGAATCGCTGACAATGATGGAATATTTACCGAATGGCTCGAGATTTGCCGATATCGGTACCGGTGGCGGTTTGCCATCCATTCCTTGCCTGCTCGTGCGAGGCGACCTCAAGGGCGTTTTGATCGAATCGAAAGAAAAGAAGACCAAGTTTCTCGAACTGGCGACCGCCACGCTTGGAATTAGTAAACGGACGGCGATCACAAACAAACAATTTCAGGAGGTCGACCCCGCCAATAGCGAAACGGTGACCTGCCGGGCTCTCGATAAATTTACCGAGAAACTGCCCGGACTGCTTAGATGGCGAAAGAGCCGACAGATGCTGCTCTTCGGCGGCCCCAATCTCCGCGATGCTTTAGAAAAAAATAAGGTAGTTTTTATCGAAAAACTGATGCCGATGTCCGAACAGCGTTATCTGTTTGTACTCAATCGCTAGACGTCGATTTACCGAATATCCAGATCATACTCACGCAGACGCCTGTAAAGCGTCGACGGCGAGATGCCTAATAACTCAGCGGTCTTGCCGCGGTGCCATCCCGTTTTTTCGAGTGCGCCGATGATCTGCTGGCGTTCGACATCGCGGAGATTGGATGGCGAAGCATTGTGAAACGTGCCGTTACCGTTAGTTGGCAGTGTGTTGTAGCTGACTGAGACGCTCGACGTTTCCTGACGAAATGCGATCTCGGGCGGTAGTTCCCGCGGTGTGATCATTCCGTTGTCACAGAGCAATATCGCACGCTCGAGACAGTTACGGAGTTGGCGGACGTTACCCGTCCAGTCAAATGCGCAAAGCGCTTCGATCGTTGCCGGCGACATTTCGGGTTCGTGCGAACCGGCGAGTTTATGCAGCAGATGACGGGCCAGCGGTTCGATATCCTCGCGACGCTCACGCAACGGCGGAATGTTGATCTCAAAGCTGTTGATCCGGTACATTAGGTCTGCCCGAAAAACACCGTCAGCCACAGCTGTTTCCTTGTCGCGGTTGGTAGCCGCGAGCAAACGGACGTCAACCTCGACCTTTTTGACGCCGCCGACGCGGAAAAATGAACGTGTCTCTAACGCCCTTAGCAGTTTAGACTGAAGCTGCATCGGCATCTCCATTATCTCGTCCAAAAACAAAGTGCCGCCGTCCGCTATCTCAAACAGCCCGAGTTTTCGCGTCCTGGCCCCGGAAAAGGCTCCGGCTTCATAGCCAAATAGTTCGCTTTCGAGCAGCGTGTCCTGGAGTGCCGCGCAGTTGAGGTCGATGAATGGCTTATCACTTCGACGGCTCAAGCGGTGTATCGCCTGTGCGACCAACTCCTTGCCGACACCGGAATCACCGGTGATCAGAACCGAAGTTTCAGACGGTGCCACACGGTTCACCAGCCGCAAAACCTCTTTCATTTGCGGGGATTCCGCGACAATGTCAGGCAGAGTGGCCGTCGTCCTCGCAAGCTGTGCTCGGAGGCGTTGATTATCGATCTTTAGTTTTTGCTTTTCCGCAGCTTGGGTAACTAGGGCCGACAATTCAGCGATCCGATATGGCTTGGTCAGATAGTCGTAGGCGCCGAGCTTCATAGCCTCGATCGCGGATTCGACGGTCGCCTGCCCTGTCAGCATTATGACCTCAGGCGGATCCTGTATGCGTTCGCGGGTGCGGCGTAAGAGGCTGATGCCGTCGAGTCTCGGCATATTAATATCACAGAGAACGACGTCGTAATCATCAGCTTCGATCATCTCCCAGGCGGCCTCGCCATCGGGTGCTTCGTCAGTATCGTGACCCTGGCGGGTCATCTCCTTTTGGACAACGAGTCTTAGATTTTTTTCGTCGTCTACTACTAGAATTTTCGCCATAGTGGTTGGGGTTATAGGGTTTGTGATCCGGGACGTTGGATCACAGGTAGGAATATGCTGAACGTAGTGCCTTTGCCTAAATTTGAGCGAACGCTGAGCCGTCCGCCGTGTTCGGAGATTATTCCGTAACACACCGAGAGCCCGAGCCCCGTGCCTTTGCCAACCTCTTTGGTGGTAAAGAACGGTTCGAATATCTTCGCCATATCTTCGGTCGGAATACCGGTGCCGGTATCGGTGACCTCGATCAAAATGCGACTTACCTGCCGACTAGCGGTCAGAGTCAATGAGCCGCCCGCCGGCATCGCGTCGATCGCGTTGGTCGCCAATGCGATTATCGCCTGCTGTATCTGCCCGCCGTCTGCGCTGATGAAGGGCAGATCATCGGCGACTTCGACTTTGATGCTTATCTGGTTGCCACGTTTTTGGTGCGAGATCAGATTTGCGGCTGAGACTACGACCTCGCCGATGTCGGTCAAAACGCGATCACCGGGCCGTACGCGGCTAAAGTCAAGCAGGCCGGTCGTGATCGATTTGCACCTAAAAGCCTCGCTTTTGATCAACCCAAGGTATTCCGTCAGGTCAGCTTCAGAATCTGATTCCTTAAATTCGCCCTCGCTCACTCGCTGCTCGAGTGCCTCGGCACAGGCGGCGATCGTAGCCAAAGGGTTGTTGATCTCGTGGACGACGCCGGCGGCGAGGCGTCCCACTGCAGCTAATTTTTCGGCGCGACCGATCGCGTGTATCGCTTCGACCCTTACCGTCACGTCTTCGCCGACGGTTATGACGTGTGTAACCTCACCGGTCTCGCTGCTCCGCATCGGGATCTTGCTGACCATCCAATGCAGCGTCGAACCGTCATCGGCGACGGTCTGCTGTTCGATCCGCTCGATCTGTCCGGTTCGGAATGCTCGTTCAAACTCCTGCCTAAGCCGGCCCTGAGGATATTTTGCCAAGACATTAAAAACGTCCCGGCCGATCGCCGAGTCACGCGGAATACCCTGTATGCCAACTTCGCGATGTCGATTCCACGTGACGATCTTGTAATCGCGATCGACCACATAAAGCGAGACGGGCAATGCATCAAGTACGGATTCAGTAAACTTTCGATGCTCTTCGCGAGCTTGAGTGATCGAATTGTTGAGAGCCAGCTCGTAGTGGGCGGATAGATTGACACTCATAGCCGCGAGTTGAGTCGCCGCCTCTATCACGCGTGAACCATTCTCGGTAAAATGCCGTTCGTCGCAGAAGCCCGTTACGATCGCGCCCTTCGTCTCACCGTCTATCTGCAGCGGTGAAATGTACTCGATCGAATGTTTACGACCGTCAAACATATATTCGTGCGCATCGCGTTCGACATATCCTATCTGAGGCGGCAGGAACTGGAGCCAGCGGTCAAATTTCGATCGGGCCAGAAAATCACTCGCCAATTCGCCCTCGCGGGTCACCGCGCACGTAACTAGGCCAATATTCTTCAGTTCGGCAGCAAACAGGCAAAAATCCGCATCCAAGTGTTGGCGAAGAGCCTCAACGACCCGACTCGCTACTTTCTTTGGGTGCACGGTAATAAGCAGGCTTCGCCCCAAGTCCGATATGAATTTTAGGTCACCCTGAGTCTCATTCGGCTTTTGTGCGATAGTGCCGGAAATTATTTCCGTGTTTTGCGGCGCAGGTGTCAACATTGGGTAGTGGTATGTTGGCGGATCAGTCGAACCGGCAACTCACGCAGGTTAGGAGACAAAACGATCGAGAGAGAAAGTTTTCCCTCTCCTTGATTAAAAACAATATTAAACATTTTGTCAAGAGGTTTAACGCCTTACGAATTGATTGACACCTCGAATGATTCAGGCAAAAATGGTTTGTTAACTATATGTTTGTTCGATCCAGAGATATTTTCCGAATCCTGATACTCGTTGCCGTTGTGACAACGCTTCTGCTGATCAATTCGGCGGCGATATCGGCGCAGGAGTTGGTCGATAAGACTGTCGCGACCGTCACCGACGGTGCGAGGAGCGAACTGATCACCTATTCGGACATAATGTGGCAATTGGCACTCGAACCCGGAGCGCCGATCGATCCGCCTAAACGCGACGATCTCAGTTCTGCTCTGCTTCGGTTGATCGATCAGCGACTATTTGCGCTTGAGGCCAACCGGTTGCCTCGTCCGATGCCGACAGACGAGGAGATCAAGGCCGAAATAGACAAGATCGTAAGGTTTTTTCCGTCCGCTGTGGCATTTGAAGCCAGATTGAAGATCGTCGGTTTTGAATCCATTCAGGATGACAATTTTCAGAAGCTGATATCTCAGCGACTATCGATCGAAAATTATATTGATTTTCGTTTTCGATCGTTTATCGTAGTCACTCCGGAGGATGAAGCCCGATACTTCCGCGAAGTGATAGCTCCCGATTTTCGCAAACGATATCCTGGTCTGCTAATGCCGACCTTGGACGAACGCCGCCTTGAAATCAACCGGCAACTTACCGAAGAGCGAATTGCCACAAGGCTCGAGAGTTTTCTTGATGATGCCAAACGGCGCGTCGAGATCGAGATCATTTCTGAACCGTGACCTGAGCGGACGTTTGTCCGCGATCGATCTGCAATGAAGTACTATGCCGCAATTTGTATATTGGCCGTAGCATTATTGGCTTGCACGGCGTGGTTTGTGACCGCTGACCAGAAGGCGGCCGAATCCGTTATGTCGCAGGTCCCGACCTCGCGGAAAGCAAGCGCATTTGCTGTGTCACCAAAGGTGCGCGATCTAGCGCGAACTAAACTTTTCTCGGCGACGCCGGGTAGTCGGTTGACGGTCAAAAATGTTTCGTCATCGGAGCCGAACAGCGGTTCGAATGGCACGGGGGGCAAAGATGACGGTATCGCTGTGATGACGACAGCGCCGATGCCGCCGGCGACTCTATCATTTGACGGGCTAAGTAATTTCGACAATATCGCCGCATATAATCTCGTGATCCTGCCGCCGGATATGAATGGCGATGTCGGGCCGAACCATTACGTTCAGGCAGTTAATTCGCTTGTGAGGGTCTTTGACAAGAGCGGTTCGCCGCTGATCGATCCGCTCAAATTGAGTCAACTATTTGAACCGCTTGGAACAGCGTGTTCGACCCGAAACGATGGCTTGCCGACAGTCCTATATGATCCGCTCGCCGATCGTTGGCTGATAAGCCAGTATTGTTATAACGTCCCGCCATTTAGGCAGATGATCGCCGTCTCGCAGACGGGCGACCCGACCGGAGCGTACTACATATACGAATTTGTAATGCCGAACGTCAAGATCAATGACTTTTCGAAATTCGGAATGTGGCCTGACGCATACTATATGTCAACCGAAGAGTTCCTCGGTTCTGACTACGCCGGTGCCGGCCTGTTTGCCTTCGATCGGGCTAAATTGCTTGCGGGTCGACCGGATGCAGGCTATGTCTACTTCAACCGCCCGTCGGACAGCGTAGATCGCCGCCGCAACCTTTTACCTTCGGATCTGGACGGACTGAGGCCGCCGCCGCCCGGAGCTCCAAATACGTTTGTCAGCTACACTGCCGACGAATATGGTGATCCGCAAGACGCCATCCGGCTCTTTGATTTTCACGCCGACTTTGTAGATCCATATAACTCGACATTTACCGAACGTCCGGAAAGCCCTGTATCGGTCGCCGCGTTTGACCCGACCAGTATCGATGGCCGAACAGATATTGCCCAACCGGCACCCGGCGACTTTCTGGACTCTAACAGCGACCGCGTGAACTATCGGGTCGCCTATCGTAACTTTGACGATCGGGAATCGCTTGTTTTCAATCAGACAGTGAGGCTCTCGCAAACGCCATATCGGGCTGGTGTGCGGCTTTACGAATTTCGCCGTATCGGCGGCGGCCCATTTAGCGTGAGCGAACAATCTACGATCGGCGATGCAACGTCGTCACGCTGGATCGGTTCGACCGCACAAGATCATCTGGGCAACATTGCGGTCGGCTATAACTTTGTCAACGACCTAAAGAAGCCGTCGATCTTCTACACCGGAAAGCTCTCTACAGACCCCGCCGGAGTCTTTCGCGCGGAAAATACTCTGATCGAGGGCACCGGAGTGCAGAAGGCGTTCGGATGGCGTTGGGGAGATTACAGCGGTATGGTCGTCGATCCGGTTGACGACTGTACGTTTTGGATGACGGGTGCGTATTACACGCAGATGAGTCAGGACTTTAGTGATTTCACGTGGCTCACGCGTATCGGACGATTCAAGTTCGACGAGTGTACGGCGGCACCGCGTGCGACAATTTCGGGGACAGTGACCAATGCCGCAGATGGCCAACCGATCAGCGGAGCACAGATAACTGCCGGCGCTTATACCAGACGAACTGCCGACACTGGCATCTACGGAGACCTTGCAATATTGCCGGCGACGTATAGTATTACCGCCTCCGCCGCGGGATTTCGTTCGCAGACCGTATTGGTCACAGCGTTGGACGGCGAAAATGTCGTTCGAAACTTTATCCTACAACCGATCCCCGTTATCGAGAACACGGCTCTACAGGTCGCGTCCGAAAGTTGCGGCGTTAACTCAACGCCTGAGCCGGGAGAAACCGTTACGGTCGATCTACCGCTTTTGAATACCGGACTACTGAACACGCAAAATTTGACCGCTGCGCTGCTGGCAACCGGCAGCATCACAAATACGAGCGAACCGCAAAATTACGGTACGCTAACGGTCGGCGGATCGCCGGTCGCGAGGCCATTTAGTTTCACTGTCGCCGCTACGGTCACCTGCGGCAGTGAGATCCTGCTCAATTTTCAACTTCAAGACGGCACAAATGATCTGGGGGTCGTGACTGTCGCACTCCGAGCGGGCGTGGTGCGGCCGGCACTCCGTCAAAACTTCGATCGCGTTGCCGGTCCCGGACTGCCTCAACGCTGGACGTCATCTGCAACGGGAGCACAGAGTTCGTGGAAAGCATCGAGAAGTCGCTCCACCTCGGGCACTAAGGCTCTGTTTTCACCGGACCCGAATCAGGTCGGGCTCAATGAGCTAAGTTCGCCGGTATTTAAGATAAACACCGCCGGAGCCGAGATTTCGTTTCAGAATTGGTACGAACTCGAGACCACCTTCTTGCGAAATCGGCTCTATGACGGTTCGGTTATGGAGATCAAGATCGGCGATGGCGATTGGCAAGATATTATCGCGGCTGGCGGACAGTTTTTATCAGGCGGTTATGATGGGGTGATCGATAGCTGCTGTCAAAATCCGCTCGGCGGGCGAAACGGATGGTCAGGCCGCAGCGGAGTCAATTCCCTCTCCGAGTTTATTATCACACGAGCCAAACTCCCGCCGTCTGCCGCCGGACATCTTGTCCAGATGCGTTGGCGGATCGGTACCGATATCGGAACGTTTCGCGAGGGACAATATATCGATGATCTGCTTGTGACCGATGGCTATTCGTGCGGATGCTCGAACTGACATTTAGCTAATAAAAACCCCGGCCGAAAGGAGGGCAATTCGGCCGGGGTGAGGCGATCTGAGCATTCGATCATAGCTTCAGTTTATGATCCCTCAGAACCGTTAGTGAGATGGTCCGCAGATGCCATTGGTTGTGCATAAAAGGCAGGCGTCGCTAAACGCCCACCCTTTATGTCGCCTCAGTTTCCGTGTTACTGGGCCACAACCGGAAGGTCACCGTTCAGACCGAAATGGATCGCCTGAAAAGCTCCGTCCGAACTCCGCAGGATATACCAATTGCCGTCTGACGGGCGGAACACCGCGATATCGGTCTTGCCGTCGTTGTCGTAGTTGCCCGCGACCGGAATGTCGCCATCCAGGCCAAACTGCATCACCGAATATCCGCCGTCCGTGCTGCGGTAGGTGTACCACACACCGGTCGAGGGGCGAAACACCGTGACGTCGCCTTTACCGTCTCCGTCAAAGTCACCGCGGACCGGGATGTCGCCGGTTGCCCCGAAGTGCATCGCACCTGTCTGGCCATCCGAACTTCGGATCCAGTACCAGTTACCCAAGCTCGGACGATAGACGACCACGTCATCCTTGCCGTCGCCATCGATGTCGGCCGGCATCGGCCTGTCTTCGGCAATACCCCAGGTGATAAAAGCGTAACCCGTGTTGTTGCTCTTCTGGATATACCAGACACCGCTTGACGGGCGATAGACCGCGAGGTCGAGGCGTCCGTCGCCATCAAAATCGCCGCGGACCGGAGTATCGTTACCGAGGCCGAATGCATAGCCGCGTACGCTGCCGTCAAAGCTGCTCTTCATCTCCCACACGCCTTGTCCGTTGACGTTTCGGTAAACGGCCGTGTCAGTTTTGCCATCGCCGTCGTAGTCACCGGAGACGACAATGTCAGTAGATGAACCAAACGTCGAGGCACCAAATCCGGCACTATTCTGCGTGTACCAGGCACCGGTCGACGGTCGGAAGACCGAGAGGTCGTTGCTGCCATCGCCGTCAAAATCGGCGATACCCGAACGCTGTCTGAAGGTGCTGGCGATCTCACCGCCGGGATTGTTGGCACTTGAGATGACTGCTGACCAGAGGCCCGTGCGGAGCAATTGCACCTGTGCGGCTGTTACATCGAATGTCACGCTTGCAAAGTTCCCGTTCGTTCCGCCGATCGTGCCGAAATCACGGATAGTCGTCGTCGTGCCGACCAAGGTCTCGATGCGAGCACCGGTCTGGGCACTCGAAAGGTTGTGAAATTCCCCAAAGACGGTCGCCTGCGTTTCAGCGGCATTAAGGTTGACCTTGAATTCGCCGGTTGCACCGGTCGTAACTGGTGGCGTCATGCCGTTTCCGGTCAGGTTTGCTTCGAATGAGCGTCCCATGGACGGACTCGGGCTCGGCGTCGGGCCTGGCGTGCCGGTCGGTGTCGGGCTCGGTGTCGGGCCACCAAATCCGGCAAAGGTGCCATTAAGGATCGCGTTACCGCCGTTGCTGATCGAAATGGTCGAGCCAGCGATTACGACCGGTACGGTTTGTCCGTTGTCGCTTCGCAGCCGAAGTCGTCCTTCGCCGCCGCTCTGCAGCGACATGCTGCCGACCGATGCTCCGTCAACGGCGACGTTGAGCGAGGTTCCGGCCGGAAGATTGATTTGATTGATACGGATCTCAAGTTCTGTGCGGCTGCTGTGGATCTCGTACTGAGCATATCCACGCGGCAGTACGCCATTGATCATGCCGCCCGTAAATCCGGCGAAAAGGTCGCCTGAATTTGGAGTGCCGGTCGGCGACGGGCTTGGGCTCGGGGTTCCAGTTGGGGTTCCGGTTGGGCTCGGGCTCGGAGTGCCATTAGGTGTTCCGGTCGGCGTCGGTGTCGGGTTGGGGCCGCCGCCGTTCAGCGTACCGGAAACTAAAACCGTTGTACCGTTTCGCACTTCGACGGTCGAACCGTCGTTGGTCATCGGAACTGCCTGGCCATCCTCGGTACGAAGCTTGAGCTTGGCCTTTTGTCGATCGTCGACTGCCATTGTACCGATAATATTGCCGTCAACGACGGCGTTAAGATCTGTACCCATCGAAAGGTTCACATCCTCGATCTCGACCTCGATCTCGCGGTTACCGCTTTGGTACAACTGCCATGCTGCTGCTCCGTGCGGATTGATGCTACCGGTTGGCGACACCAAAGCCGCGTTCCGCAATACGATGACCGGTGTAGCATCGGCTTTGACGCCTCCGGTAAGCATCGGGATCGACACCCATGCCGCGACCAAGGCGATCACTGCAGCAAAATGTACGATTCGTCTATTTCTGTTTTGAAGTGCTGTCTTTTTCATCTGGAACTCCTGCCTATAATTTTTTGTTTACCTCGATTCTTGAGGTGTCGTCAGAAACACTGTGTGGGACCGAGGGTAAAAAAGACATCAATTCGCAATATCACGATTTTTTTTGAATCAGCAACAATAATTGACTGGTACTAAAAACTGAGTAAGGCTGGTCAATGCAAAACGGGCCGGCCACATTCCCGTGGTCAGCCCGTTATTTTTCGGCCTGAAGTTCTCCGGCAGATTGACGACTATCTTCCGGAAATCGGTTCAGAACCAAAAATCAGAATGCCGTTAGGCGATGGGAGACAGATCGGAGCCGTTGTAACCGCATTCAGGGCATCGACCCGATTGAGACGTACGTTTCCCCAGGGCGGCAAGTCATTCCATCGTATGTCGATCGATGTTTCCTTGATATGATCCAGTATGCCGTGCGGCGTAAGACACGCCGAAGTATACCGAGCTCGAACCAGTGCGGTGATCCCTGCGACGATCGGAGCGGCCATCGAGGTGCCGGACCAAACGCCATAGCGGCCTCCAGGCAGGGCACTCACGATATTCTCGCCCGGAGCTGAAACATCGACCCACGAGCGGTCATAAGACGAAAATGACGCCAACTCGTCGTATCTAGTACTAGCGGCGACTGAGAGCATTCCGTCACGCTGTTCGGCAGCAGGGAAGACGGGTGTTGTATTCGCACCGTTGCCGGAGCTGACCGCGACTGCGAGCCGTCGTGTGCCGATCTCAGGAAATGTCGTTCCGGTCGCTGTCGAGCCCATGTCGACACAATCAAGCAGATCATGCAGCAATCTGACATCCTCAGGATAGCCCAGACTCAAATTTGCAACATCAGCCCCGTGAGCCGCCGCCCAGATCAGCCCGGCGGTGATCCGCCATAGTTCGCCCTCGCCGTCTATATTGAGAATACGGAGCGGCATTATCTTGGCGTCAGGAACGGTCATAGCAACGATGCCCGCAACGTGCGTACCGTGGCCGAAAGCCGGATCAACGCGAAGAACGCCGACCTCGCTTGGGTCATTGTCGCCATCAACGAAATCCCAGCGATCTGCGGGTGGAACGAGTTTACCGGCAAACGCCGGATGATTGAGGTCAATGCCTGTGTCGAGAACAGCGACTACGATCGGCGCCCCTATATCCTGGCCATTTACCACGCGGCGGCCACGCGTGCCGGCCGCGGCATATGCCTCGTTGAGATGGATTACGTCCGGAAACCACTGGCTTGCGTATCCCTTTGAACTACCGCCGACCGCCCAAGATCGCCCAACGGCCCACGAGCGGCCCTGTGTCCAGTTTAGCCCCGGACGCTCGACTTGGGATAGCTTTCGGTTCACCTCGGCAAACCTGATCCGACCATCGAGTGGCGTGGTCATCGCGGTGACAACCTGTGTCGGGGTACTGCCGTTTGTAATGTGTAAAAGGAAAATGGCGGGAGATGCGACCTGCGAAAGCGGCAACGGGTCAAGCCCGTACTGAAGGGCGACTGCGGGCAGATCCGATACATTAATTAGCTGGACGATGACCTGATCCGGCACGCAATTGCAGCCGGGAGTTCCGACTTTCTGACCGTTTGCCGATATGAAAGCTGCCGCCGCAAACGCCAGAAGCAAGATAAGTTGCACGATCCTTGAAATACTACAGGTCATTACTGCCTCGCACAGGTCAAAATATCCGGGAATTACCCGCCATCATCACAGTGCGCCTAATTCTATCAAAAAGACATTTCCAAAAATTAATTTTATCGGCCGATCAATATAAACGGTGACCACAAATACGGATGATCACCGCGCTCGATCGCTATTAACTGAGAATGTCTGAGAGATGCGGCGGTGGTGGTGCCGCGTTGTATTTCGGTATAAAAATCGGTCATCAAACGTCCTGCCGCGGCATCGTTTACCGCCCAGAGGCTGACAATGAGCGATGATACTCCCGCGGCGAGAAATCCGCGTGCAAGCCCGAGTATCTCGTCACCCGCAAAAACCTTGCTTAATCCAGTTTCGCACGCGCTGAGCACAACAAGCTCAGCCGAAAGTTCGTGTTTACAGATATCGCGAACTGTTAGGCGTCCATCTGCCAGATGCAGACTCGAAAAAAGCGGACTTTCAGCCCGAAACTGTCCGTGACACGCGAGGTGAATAATGTCGGCAGCAGGTGCGAATCGATCGAAAGCCCGGACTGTCGCCTTCGGCCCTACAAATAACCGGGCTTCCGGTAGTATTTTGCCTATCACCTTAATCTCGTCCTCAACTAGTGGAATCCGTTCGTCAGCGAAGCCCATCAAAAGAGCATTTTTCAGGCGGTACGACGTGCGATCGCCAAGTTCGGCCCAGACCGCCGAACTTGGGGCGTAGCTTACCTCAAATCTTTCGACGAGATACTGCTCTCCATCAAAAAGTGCGTGAAACGGGACATAATTCAGCGTACCGACCGGCACGATGACCAAACGAGTACCGCCGATTGCCGGACCTAGAGGGCGAATGAGCAAGTTGTACAACTTCCTGAGTTGGGCTTCGGCACGCGACTGCATTTCGGCGGCAAATCGAGCAATGTAGCCATACCGCATCGTCCCGAATTGAAAATGCAGATCTTCAACTGTCGTAATGACTGCTGCTGCTGAGGCAATGTCGCGAAAAAACTCTACCTTTCCATTAAATGCGACGAACGCGGAAAATTGCCCGGCGATCTCGATAAATTCTACCAACGCCGTGGAATTGCCCAGTTGCCGCAACAATTTGGCGGCCGAGAACCTTGAATTACGGCCGTTCTCGTGTGCGACCGCAACGCTTGAGATCTGACGCGTAAGTTTGCTTATCAGACCTTCGCGTTCATCGACCGCGCGTCTGATATCAGCCACTTCGTCGGCTTCGGCGCGGTCGAGACGTTTATAGTATGTGTTAAGTTCCTCCCGAACGTCATCGAGTCGACGGTCGAGATCACCTACATATCCTGAGCCCTTCTTGCGGCGCCCAATCGAATCTGCTAGCGATCGTGAACGCCCACTTTCAACTATGCGAAAAGCGTCTTTTATCCGATCTCGTCGTAGATATAGACGAGCGAGAGCGTCGTACGGTCTTAAACGGGCGGCAAGAAACGCCATTCCGAATTCTTCGGATGCGAGCGGTGCTCTCAGCTTTTCGACGATCGCGATCGCCATTTTGAATTTTCGCTCTCCATCAGGATGGTTCCCGGCGTCGACGTCTATTTCACCAAGAAGGGTCAGGGCTCGCTGCCGAACGTCCGGATGCCGCAGGCGAATGGCGTCGTCGAGAACCTGTCGAAACACTCTTGCCGCATTGTCAGCTTCACCGCGTTGCCCGATAGCTTCACCGGCAAGAATGGCGGCCGCCAACCCGAGGCGCGGATTAGTGGTTTTTGTCAGGAGTTCGCGGGCCATCTCCGCATTCCTCAACGCGGTTACGTGATCGCCGCTGCGGAGTGCGATATTCGCAGTTTCCAAACGAGCCAAGGCGGTACCTGAATCGTTGCCTTCGGCCTCAAACAGCTTGAGTGCACGGCCGATCTGTTTTTTAGCCGTTCTTATATCGCCGGTTGCGTAGACCGCTCGTGCGTAATTTATCCTGGCACGCGACTCTTCAGACTGGAGTTTGAGTCGGCGAAGCTCTCCACATACATCCCTGTATATGCCAACCGCCTCGATATTAAGGTTAAGCTCAGCATAAATGTCAGCGATCTCAAGGTCGGCGATAGCCGTTTGATGCGGCATATCGAGCATTGCAAACTTGCGGCGAGAGAGTTCAAGATGCCGCAATGCGTCGCCATATCGCCCGCGAAAAAGGGCGAGGTTTCCCATACTTGCCTCGACCTCGGCCTCGGTGACCAGCATTCCCGCACCTATAGCTGTCGCCCGGGCGGCTTTGTAAAATCGGGCAGCGCGGTCAAAATCGTTGAGTTCGGCGTATGTGTTGGCTAGTCCATTTTCGGCCATCGCCTGCCACGAAGGTTCGCCGGCGACAATAAAGCGCCTTCGGGCTGAGGCACAATAGCCCTCGGCGTCGGCGTGCTTGCCGCGACGCGAGACGATGTTGCTCAGATTCATCTCGATCTTTCCGGCAGCAAGCTGATCTCCGCTATCGACAAGGACAGGGATTGCCGCGAGACCCGTGTCGAGAGCTTCGTCATATCGCGAGAGCATTGCCAAGGCGAGCAGTTTTGACACCTTTACACGAGCCGCTTCAGTATCGCGGCCGAGGTTCAAAAATACTGATATCGCGACTTCAAGCCGCTCGACCGCGTTTTCGAATCTTCCGCGCGTTATAGCCGCAATACCGTCCGTCCACTTTAGGTTTGCCAGAACGTCATCAGTGCGATGAGCCTTGTAAATGCAGCGAAGAGCGGAGGCCGAACGTTGTACCCGCGACGGGTCGCTCGACCAACTCGAGATGCAGAGCTCTCTGATCTCGTCGGACAGACGCCCCGCCGGATCGTTTGCGGCACTCAACAGCAGACGCAGTCGGTCGGCGTCTGACCCGGCGCTTATGATTTGTTCCGCAAGGCAGCTTTCAGTCATCGGATCGTTCGATTATATAACTAAAAAGCGACCGGCCGCTCTTACGGCCGATCGCACAAGGGATGGGCGAAGATATTGCCCACTCACACGAACTCGATATTTTCGACCACCAATTCGCTGCTTCTGCCGGTGATTACGATGGTATAGGTTCCCGCATTCACGGAATCAATTCTGAATCCGCCTTCGTCGTCAACTACCGCTGTCGTTGAGGAGTTAACTCCCGTGAGCACGACCTCGCCCGGCCCTAGACCGCCGAGGATCTGCCCGCGTATATCAAATCCTCTTGCACCACTCGTTACGCGAAGATCGATCGCATACTCACCCGCGTCAAACCACATTTGTCTTGCCTTCCCACTCGATGCTGAGCGTTCGCCAAATGCGGCACGATCGGGCACGAGGTCCACCTTGAGGGCGGCAACAAGACGTTGGACAAGCGTCGGCTTGGGTTCAGCGGCACGTGTGCGAAAAAGATCGCTAACATATTTGAGCGCATCTGCCGGAGCGTCGATCGATGTGTCGGCCTGCATCCGTCTGATGATGTGTTCGAGTTTTTGCTCCAAAGGGCTATTCATTACCATTGTTTGCGTTCTCAAACGCTCGCTCCACCCAAACAGTGTGTCTAAATCTCCAAAAAAGACAGGATCTCTTTAAGACGACAATAACTTTTCCAGTTTTTTCAGACACCGTGACCGCATCGGGCTGATGCTGGTCTCGCCGACATTGATCGCGGCAGAGACCTCGACATAACTTGCCGCCGGATCACGAAGATAGATCATCGACAATATCTTTTGACATCGTTCCTCGAGTGATAACAACGCGGTTCGGATCAGATGCTGTTCTTCGACCTCGATCAACATATCGTCAGCCAACGGCGATACGTCACGCAGGTTTGCCATTTCCGCTTCCATTTCCTCTTCGGTTTCGGGCGAATAATGGCCTTTGCCGCTTCGAACGATGGCCCACGTTTTGAATTTTGCAGTTGTCACCATCCACGAACGTATTCGGTCAGGTTGTTCGATGTCATCGATTTTTTGCAAAAGCGTAAGAAAAACTTCCTGAAAAACGTCTGCCGCCTGTTCGTCGTTGAGTCCGGCACGACGAGGTATAGCGAAGATCAATCGCTGATACCTAGTCACCAATTGATCCCAAGCTGTCTGATCGCCGTTTCGACACGATCTGACCAACTCGGCGTCGTCGAGGTCGACCGCCCGAGAACTCAGAACTAGTTTAGATCTGTTGTATGATTCAGAACTCACTTAAAATGATATTGTGTTATTGATCACCATTTGGCAATTCACACCAGCAATCGCGTCGTGTAATAAGCTTATACCTTCGCTATTCGAAACTCGCTTTGGAGTCTAAACGGAATCGTGTTATCCGATGTTGATCTACCAAGGCTTATACAACGGTTTTTGCGCATTCGACGCTTGTGATAAGATTTCGTTCTTGCTTCTATAAGCAACGCTTACAGGTAAGTTCGCTTGGCCGGACTCCGAATGGACAAATATGGATAAGTTTAAGGTTCGTGGTGGTAATCCGCTACGCGGAAAGATCGAGATCAGCGGTGCGAAAAACTCCGCATTGCCGTGCCTCGCAGCAACTCTGCTGACGGCCGAGACCGTAATCCTTCACAATGTACCGTACGTTAAGGACCTGATCACTCAGCGGCGTCTGCTAGAGGATCTCGGAGCGACGGTTTTAACACCGGAGTTGCGTACGCACAAGGTCAACGCCGGAAACGTGCAGGTCTTTGAGGCGCCATACGAACTCGTTAAGACGATGCGGGCAAGCGTATTGGCTCTCGGGCCTTTGCTTGCCAGATTTGGCCAGGCCAAGGTCAGTTTGCCCGGCGGTTGTGCCATCGGTACACGCCCGATCGACCTCCATCTCAAAGCTTTCGAGCAACTCGGCGCGGTCGTCTCGCTCGAGTCGGGCGATGTGGTCGCCCGAGCGCCGAAAGGGCGTCTCATCGGCAACACCGTAGAATTTGAAAAGGTCACCGTCACCGGAACTGAAAATGTGATGATGGCCGCCTCGCTGGCGATCGGCAAAACTATAATAAAAAATGCCGCTCAGGAACCTGAGATCGACGACCTTGCCGAATTGCTTAACAAGATGGGAGCACGCATCAAGGGTGCCGGCACGCCAGTCATCGAGATCGAGGGTGTCGAGTCGCTCGGCGGTGCCGAACATACGATCATCCCTGATCGTATCGAGGCCGGAACGTTCATTGTCGCCGCTGCGATTACGGGCGGTGAGATCGAGATCAAAAGCTGTCGTCCGGAGCATCTCACGGCAGTGATCGAAAAACTCCGTGCTGTCGGCGTGATCATCGATGAGTTAAATCAGAGCACGCTGCACGTTCGCGTTGGCCCCGACGGCCTCAAGGCGTGTGACGTGACGACCGAGCCTCATCCGCTCTTCCCGACCGATATGCAAGCCCAATATATGGCCCTTATGACCCAGGCCGACGGCACATCGACGATCACCGAAACGATCTTCGAAAATCGGTTTATGCACGCGTCCGAATTGATCCGTATGGGAGCTGATATTCATATTTCGGGTAATACTGCCGTCGTGCACGGCAAAACGCCTCTGATGGGTGCTCCGATCATCGCGTCAGACCTGCGGGCGTCCGCGTCTCTGGTTCTGGCAGCACTTTGCGCGGGCGGCGAGACGGTCATTGATCGTGTTTACCACATCGATCGCGGGTACGAGACCATTGTACGAAAGCTGCGAAGCCTCGGCGCAGACATCGAACGGATAACCGAGAGTTCGGCCATAGTCGCGCAATCTAACGCGTAGCAGAGCCATTAACAAAATCGTTTGCTTGTGATTTAATTTAAGGACTAGGTTATGAGCGTACAAGATTGCATCTTTTGTAAGATCTCAACCGGAGCGATTCCGGCGGAAAAGCTATATGAGGACGATACTTGTATTGCTTTCAATGATGTAAGCCCTCAGGCTCCGACCCATATCTTAATAATTCCGCGAGAGCACATTGCTTCGCTCGATAAGGCCGAAGACAGTCACCGCGATTTGCTCGGAAAGCTAATGCTGGTTGCGGCCGAGATCGCACGTGAACGGGGTTTTTCGGAAGACGGTTATCGCGTTGTGATCAATACCAATGCCGACGGCGGCCAGACGGTATTTCACCTCCACGTTCATTTGCTCGGCGGCCGGCCATTTATCTTTCCGCCCGGATGAGTTCCGCTGTCATTTATAGATCTATAGTTTTGTATGAGGAATTTCTTTCCAGCCATCATTTTGCTCTCGATGCTTGCCGTCCAGTTTGGATGTTCGGGCAACGCGTCTAACACGGCGAACGCCGACGCCAATGCCAATACGGCAAAGGTATCGCCGTATGCCCATATTACTGACCCCAATGCGGCACTTGCCGAAGGTGATCAGTTATTGGACAACAACCGGACCGAGGACGCGATCGAAGCCTATAAGCAGGCCGTCACGCTCAATCCCGATTTTGCCGAAGCTTACTTTAAGATGGGCATTGCCTATGCATTGATCGAGTCCGAAATGCAGCGATCCGGGGCAAACATTGAAACATCGGCCAACGCGGGCAAGGACAAGGTCGTCAAGACAAACTCGCAAAAGGCATTTGAACGTGCGATCGAGGCGTACAAAAAGGTGATCGCGGCAAATTCGAAAGATGATGTTGCCCAGTTTAACCTCGGGCGGGCATATAATAAGCTGAATAAAGATGAAGAGGCTGAAACCGCCTTCAAGCAAGCTGTCAAACTCAAGCCGGACGACACCGAGTATCAAACAGAATACGGCTCGATCCTCATCAAACTCGCCCAATACCGCGATGCTCTTGCTCCGTTAAAGAAAGCTCTGGAGCTTGACGCTGAGAATTCCCGGGCGGCAGATCTGCTCGAGGATGCCGAGGCCGGCACTAAGCGAGTAGACTTTGTTCAAAGGGACGATTCTAATACAAAGCGTTCCAATTCAAACACTGCGGCCAACGCGAATACGGCTAGCAACAGCAATACGGCGACCAAACCGAGTAATTCCAATACTAAGGTGCAACGTGACGAACCGCGGGAGAAAAAACCCGAGAGGCCGTCAATTAAGCCGTAGGCCCGAACAGCACCATTTGGTGCGAAATTACACATTTCCGGTCGTATGTGTGTCAACTTGACATTCTCGTCGGTAAACTTCAGATTAACCTTATGGTTACGGGTTAGCTCGCCGGGCCACAAGGTTTTTCTATGTCCCAGGACACAGCAGAAGCATCATTGAGTGCCGAACGGCGTTCCCGAATGCAGGAGGCCCGCGAGTCGATCATAGATCGGTTAGCTCGTGATCTGCCGACCAATATCGACCTCGAACGGTTTCTAAATGTCGTCGTTTCTGAGATCGGCCGAATGCTCAATGCCGACCGTTGCGATCTGCTCCAACTCAGTGACGGAAAAGAGCTACGGATCAGCCACGAGTGGCGAAAAGATAAATCTGTTCCGAAGAGCGAAGGCACGACCATTCCGTTCAACGCCGAGAGACTAGGTGAGCGCTTTGACATCACCAAGCCGATCCGGATGAATGACACATCTCTCGCGAAGGATCCGACACTTAAATTTTTCACCAAGGCGCTTGAAACCAGGTCACTGCTGATCATTCCGATCATCCTCAATGGCCGCGTGCTTGGGCTACTCGGCCTGCACGACACGCATTCGCCGCGCGTCTGGCTCGACGACGAGGTAACTTTCCTGCAGTCGATCGCACAACAGCTAGCGATCGGATACCAATACACGAGCTTATATGTGACCCAGGAGCAGGAATCGAAGCGGACCAACGCCCTACTCGAGATCGCCAATACGCTCAACTCTCATTCTGATTTCAAAGAGGTTTCGGCTCTTGTACTCGAGCGTGCTATCGGGCTCGTCGGAGCGGATTACGGTGCCCTCGGCGTGCTGGATCAAACCGGAAAACGGATCTCACTTGCGTCATTCAAATCGGCTGAGGGCATTAAGGTCACCAGGCTTCTGAAAATGATCGAACAGCACAACAAATCGTTGGCGATCGATTCGTTTTCGGCGCTCGGCGATCTTTTGAGCGACCGCAAAACGCTTCGGCTGGTGGACTCGCAGTTGCCGTTCGCGATCAGGCTATTTTTTAACACACAGCTTCGAGGCAAGACGGCGCTTGTCACGCAGGTCAATGTTGCGGGTCAGGCTTACGGACTTTTGGGATTCGTTTGGAGCCGCGAGAACCCCTTCGAGGATCACGATATCGCCCTGATCGAGGGCATTGCCGACCAGATCGGAACTGCGCTTGAGCGCGACCAACTCTCGGCCGAGGTGATGCGGCTTAAGAGTGAGCTGCATCAAAAGCAGAGCGAGATCGTCGGCCAGGCACCGTCGATCCGGCGGGCGATCGAGCTTGGGTTAAACGTCGCGGATACCAATACGACGGTGCTCATCCTCGGCGAATCCGGCACGGGCAAAGAGCTGATCGCAAATCTTATTCATTTCAATTCAGGTCGCGAAAGCGGGCCGTACATCAAGCTAAATTGCGGTGCCATCCCTGAGACTTTGATCGAATCCGAGCTCTTTGGCCACGAAAAAGGAGCGTTTACCGATGCTCGTTCGCAACGTCAGGGCAGATTTGAGGAGGCCAATGGCGGCACCTTGTTTCTGGATGAGATCGGCGAAATGCCGCCGCAGGCGCAGGTCAAACTCCTGCGTGTGCTGCAGGACGGCGAGTTTACACGGATCGGCGGCAAGCAAGTGATCAAGTCTGATGTGCGGGTGATCGCCGCGACCAACTCTGATCTGGAAACAGCGATCGACGAAGGCCATTTTCGCAAGGATCTCTTTTACCGCCTGTCGGTTTTTCCGATCTCTCTACCGCCGCTGCGGGAACGGCCTGAGGACGTTCACTTGCTGATCTTTCACTTCCTCGAGTTGTATAAGGAGAAGTCGGGACGCTTTGTTTCGGGCATTTCAAACGAGGCAATGCGGGCACTTGTCAGCTATGAATGGCCGGGAAATGTCCGCGAACTTGAGAATGCGATCGAGCGAGCGGTAATTATCGCTTCCGGTCGGCAGATCGAACTTGCTGACTTGCCTGATGCCATCGGCCGGAGAGTCTCGGAGGCCCACGCATACGCCCGGCAGGAACGCGCCGCCGCCTCCGGTGAAGGCCGCGCGATCAGCCTCGATATCTCGCTGCCCTCGGCGTTGGACGAGATCGAAAAACAAGTCATCCGCGCCACGCTAGACTATACCGCCGGCGACAAATCACGTGCCGCCAGACTTCTCAATATTGGCCGCAAGACTCTTTACCGAAAGATCGACGAATACAACATCGCAGATTAGAACGCGTGTCGAAAATTTCTTGCCGAATTCCGTGTAGCTCGTTTAGACTATTTTCAAACGAGATATCTGACCGGCCGACCTGTCCTAAATACTTTCCGACAGATCGATCTTAATACTGACGATCCGGCGGAGACATAGATGAATAAGTATTTTCTACTAACAGCAGTTTCGATATTACTGACACTTTCGTTATTTGTGCAGGCACAGACGCCGACGCCCGCCCAACAAAATGAGGATGTGGTGCGTATATCGACAAGCCTTGTGCAGATCGACGCGGTCGTGACCGACAAAGACGGCAAGCAAATCACCGACTTAAAACAATCAGATTTTGAATTGCTGCAAGACGGAAAACTTCAAAAGATAACTAAATTCTCATTTATAGGTGATCCGCGGCAGCCTGTTTCGCCTAGCAGATCCGGCGAGCAGACTATCACTGCACCTATTTTGCCGATCGCCGGCAGTGCCACCGGGCGTCTCGTCACCTTTATCGTGGACGACGGCAATTGCCTGGCATCACACTTGGGCATCACTGCAACGCGTGATGCACTCGAAAAATTTATCACTCGGCAGATGCAGCCAAATGACCGCGTAGCGATCTATCAGACGCGATCGGGCAGCAGTATGCTCCAGCAATATTCGTCAGACAAACAAGTATTGCTGCGTGCCGTAAAGCGTATCCGTTGGGTGCCGCCGGGCGGTGGATGCAATGCGTTTGACGGATCATACTATGAAGCCAATCGTTCGAATACGACCATTTCGATCGATTCTAACGGTGCGATGACATCAAAAGCCATTGAGTCTGAGCAGGATCGAAAGCGACGAGAGGCGGGTGAAGATTTCGGCAAAAACAACCAGACGATCGGCACGATCGGAGTGATCAATTATGTCGTCCGCGGCCTCGAGTTAGTTCCCGGCCGCAAGATGGTCATCTTTCTTTCCGACGGACTTTCGATCCGCGACCGGACGGGCATTTCGGCGACGGCATTGTCGGTACTTCGCGAATTGACCGACCGTGCGAACCGCAGTTCCGTGCTTTTTAACACGATCAATGTCAGGGGTACATTTGATCCGGGAATGATCGAGGCCCGGGACGAGGTAGACATCAAAGGTGAGATCGACACGGGCAAACCTTCGGGCACCTCGCTGGTTACGTCCAATCGGGAAAGGGACACGCGGATTGCGGTGGAGGGAATGGCATATCTGGCCAATGAGACCGGCGGGCGATATTATCAAGGCGCAAATATGCTTGACGGCCCGATCGAAAAGGCTCTGAGCCTTGAAACGGGATATTATCTTTTGGGATATGAGCCGGATGATGAGACGTTCAACGGTAAGGATTTTCACAAGATCCAGCTAAGGGTGAAGCGTCCGAATGCTAATGTCGCGACGCGCTCCGGATTTTTGGCAAAGCCCGACATCGACCCGCCGACGCGGCTAAAGTCCGCCGACAGTGAACTTTATCAGGCGATCGCCGCCCCGTTGCCAAAGGCCGGTCTTGACCTGAGAATGACGGCCTTTTTTGGAAACACGCCTTCCGAGGGCAACTACATCAGGGCGATGATCGCAATTCGCGGGTCCGACATCGGTTTCGTGCCTGATCCAAGCGGCGTGCAAAAGGCGATTTTTGACGTTGTCGCCGTCACGCTGGACGAAAAGAATAAGGTGGTCGACGAATTTAATCGGACGCATACACTCAAGGTCGATCTCAACACCGCAGAGTTCATCAGGGCCAACGGACTTGTCTATTCAGTCGATGTCCCGGTTAAAAAATTCGGGATATATAATTTTCGGGTAGCGATGCGCGACACATCGAACAAGGTTATCGGATCTTCGAGCCAAGTGATCACCATCCCGGATTTGAAAAAGTCGCAATTGACCATTGCGGGCCTTACGCTCGGCGAACTCGATGCCGACGGCAAATTCGGTAGCCCGTCGCTGACCAAACCGGACAATGGGTTTTCGATGCTCACATCCCGGGGCGGTCCGGTCACGCGGCAGTTCAAGCGGTCATCGTCGTCGGCCTATTCATATACTATATTCAATGGTGGGCCGGACGCTTCGGGGTTGACGCTGCAAGTCAATCTTTACAAAGATGGAAAGCTGATCTCCGAGGGGCAACCGAAAAAGATCGAAAGTTTAGCGATAGCTCCCGGCAGGATAGATGATCGCGGATTTTTGCGATTTAATGCGGCAGTCGAGACGGGCGATTACACACTCGAGGTCATCGTGCGTAATCCGGCCCGGAAACAGATCGCATCGGAAACCGTCGATTTTGAGATTGTCGACTAACGCTAAACCCTTGAGGAATAATGATAGATCTGACAGTCGGTACTGCCGGCCACATCGATCACGGCAAGACCACGTTGGTCAAGGCACTGACGGGCGTCGACGGCGATCGTCTGCCGGAGGAGAAACAGCGCGGCATTACGATCGATCTCGGGTTTGCGGAACTTGAGTTGGGCGATCTGCACGTTGGATTTATCGATGTGCCGGGGCACGAGCGATTTGTCAAAAATATGCTCGCAGGCGTCAGCGGCATCGACCTTGTAATGCTGATCGTCGCCGCGGACGAAGGCGTGATGCCGCAGACGCGGGAGCACTTCGACATTTGCCGCTTGCTCGGGATCAAAGCGGGCTTTGTCGTTTTGACTAAGAGCGATCTGGTCGACGCCGAAACAATGGAACTCGCGAGACTCGATGTAGCCGAACTTGTGAAAGGCTCATTTCTCGAATCGGCCGCAGTGATCGAGGTCAGTTCGCTCGACCTGGCAGGCCTTGAATCCGTTCGCGAACTTCTAAAAGAGAGCTCACGACACATATCGCCCAAACCCAACTATTTTTCGACACGCTTGCCGATCGACCGCAGTTTTACTGTAAAGGGATTTGGTGCGGTCGTGACCGGCACGCTCGCGGCAGGCGAAATACGCGATGCAGATGAACTCCAACTGCTCCCCGACGGACGCCGTATACGCGTACGCGGACTGCAGACTCACGGCCGAAAGGTCGCATCGGTGCATTCCGGTCAGCGAGTCGCCGTTAACCTTGCGGGGATCGATCACTCGATCATCGCTCGTGGAATGCAAGTCTGTGAACCCGATGTATTTAGGCCGTCGCAGATCATCGATACCGAGGTCGAGGTGCTCGAGACCGCAAAACGGCCGTTGCGGACCCGGCAGCGTATAAGGCTGCATATCGGCACCATCGAAGCTCTCGCTCGGGTCACGGTGTTGAATAACGCCGGCGAGATCGCTCAGGGCGAAGCCGGATCTGTTCAGTTACGACTCGAACAGTCGATCGTTTGCGTCCCCGATGAGCGATTTATCATTCGCCAATATTCGCCTCAGGAAACGATCGCCGGCGGCCGCATTCTCGATCCTCTTGCCGAAAAACATCGCAGAAAGGATCAGGCAGCAGTTAACAAGTACCTCGCCGATTTGGCCAAATATGAAAACGGAACGGTCGGACAAATTGCCGTATTTATCGATCATTCCGGAAAAGCAGGAATCGATCTTGCAGATCTCCGAGCACGGACGGGTTTGGATGAGAGTTTTCTACGAAAGCTATTGGTAGAGCTTGTTGTGGCCGGAACGGTCATCGATGCGGCCGGACGATTCCTTTCGGCAACAGCCTATTTAGAGATTACCGAAAACGCGACTGCCGAACTCGAGTTGTTTCACAAGAGCGAACCGCTTGCTCGGGGAATGCCGCTGGATGTGATGCGCGAGCGGGCGTTCGCCTACATCCCGCCGACAATTGCCCGGGCGGTCGTGGATCAACTTGTTCACGACGGCAAGGCTATCGTCTCGGCCGACATCGTCAGGCTTGCCTCGCATCGTACCGAATTGTCAGGTCCCGAGCAGCGAACGAGTGAGAGCATATCCGAGATATATCGTTTGGCCGGCCTCGATGTGCCGCGTATGAATGATGTTTTGGCCGCCGCCTCAGAGGGCGGTAGTTCGCCTGAGGTTGTGCGAAAACTCTTTAATATGAAGGTCGACGCGGGCGAGATAGTTAAGGTAACCGACGAATTTTACTTTGCGGCTTCTGTCATCGATTCGCTAGTTGCAAAACTTCGTGACCAAGCCGCAGCAACGGGAAATTCGCTGATAGATGTGGCACAATTCAAGCAAATCGCGGGTGTGTCACGAAAATACGCTATACCACTTCTCGAATATTTTGACCGGACGCGAGTGACTAGGCGGGCAGCCGACAAACGGATCATACTGTAATGAAAAAATTCCTAACAGCACGTTGGCAAGACCTCATAATGGCAAATTATGCGATCGATCCTGAGCTGTTGCGCCCGCGACTGCCGGCGGGCACTGAGCTTGATCTGCAGGATGGCAAATGTTTTGTCAGCTTGGTCGGGTTTATGTTTTTGGACACGCGTGTCTTGGGCATTCCGGTTCCGTTTCATATAAATTTCGAAGAGGTGAATCTCCGCTTTTACAACAAACGCGTCGCGGATGGCGAGACGCGCCGGGCGGTGTGTTTCGTCAAGGAAATTGTCCCGCGGTGGGCTATCGCGACTGTCGCCCGGGTACTGTACGGTGAGCCTTACCAGTGCTGGCAGATGGAACATTCGCGAACCGATACGAACGTAAGTTACTCGTGGTCAAATGCAGAGAGTCACAATCATCTTGAGGTCGAAATTGACGAGAGTGTCGGGGTTCCCGCAGAGGGTTCGCACGGCGAATTTATCATCGAACATTATTGGGGCTACACCGACCGCGGCAACGGCCGGGTCGATGAGTACAAGGTCGAACACCCCAAATGGGAACTGTATTCGGTCAAAAATGAACGAATAGATGTCGATTTTGGCAAGACATACGGCAAAGAGTTTGCTTTTCTTGCCGACGAAAAGCCACACTCAGTATTGTTGGCAAAGGGTTCGGAGGTCGCAGTTTACAAGGGGAAACGTATCTGATGATCGTAGCAATAATAGCAATCGCTGAAAATTACGCCATCGGTAAGGGTGGCGGCCTGCCGTGGCATTATCCGGCAGATCTCAAGTATTTTCGGGAAACGACGACCGGCAACGCTGTCGTGATGGGTGCAAATACCTGGAGGTCCATCGGCAAACCATTGCCGCATCGCGTCAACGTGGTATTAAGCGGTTCGCTCAGTGTGATACCGCCGTCGGGGGTTATATTGCTAAAGGAGAAAGTCGATGTGATTGATCTTTCGAGCCAGTTGGACGGCGATATGTACATTATTGGCGGTGCCAAGATCTACAAGGCGTTTGCCGAAGACATCGAAAAATGGCTCGTTACCTCTATTCCCGAATCCGTTCCCGATGCCGACACGTTTATGCCGCGGGACTTTTTAGACGGCTTCGTCCAAACTGACTCGCAGAAACTGGACGGTGGACTGATCGTCAAAACATTTTGCAGAAAATGATTTTGGTGTAAAATCAAGGCAAATCAAACTCAGGAGAGAGTCGTATGATGGGTGGACGCAGTTGGGACGAATGGATCGACGAGTATTCCGAAGGTCATCAGCACCCGATCAACAAGTTGACCCATCAACTTGGGATACCGATGATCGCCCTGGCGATCTTGATGGTACCGGCATCATTTTTTTTCAGCGGACTCTGGCGGTCCGCTTTGGGCATATTCATTATCGGGTGGATCTTGCAGTTCATCGGACATTATTTCGAAGGCAAGCCACCCGAGTTCTTTAAGGACTATCGCTTTCTCTTCGTCGGCCTACGCTGGTGGATAAAGAAAACCTTCGGCTAAAATTTACTACGCACTGACCCAAAGCCTTGACCCGATCATTTATTTTAGCTCTCGACATCGGCACCTCGAGTGTCCGCGCCGCACTTTACGATAAGTCGGGAGACGAACTGTCAGATGGATCTGTTCGTATCAGGTCCTCTTTAATTCGAACTGCGGATGGCGGAGCGGAGGTCGATGCCGACGAGGCTTTTGATCAAGTCACCGCCGCTATCGACGCACTGCTTGCCAAGACCGAACGTGTTAGCGGCGAAATCGGGTATGTCGCCCAATGCGCGTTTTGGCACAGCCTCGTAGGTGTCGACGCCAAGGGCAAACCGACGACCAAGGTCTTCAGTTGGGCGGATACACGCAGCCGAAATTACACCGAAGTTTTGCGAAAGCGTTTCGATGAGAGTGAAACGCATGATCGCACGGGAGCGAGGTTTCATTCAAGTTTTTGGCCCGCCAAACTACTCTGGCTGCGAAAGGAATGTCCGGACGTTTTTGCAAAGACCGCCCGTTGGCTAGCGTTCAGCGACTATGTGGCCTTAAGGCTTTTCGGCGAGGCCGTTACGAGCGTGTCGATGGCATCGGGCAGCGGTATTTTCGATCAGAAACTGTGTGATTGGGACGGCAAACTTTTGAGCTACCTGAAGGTAAAGCGAGCAAACTTGCCGTCTATAGTTGCTGCCGATACCGATACATTGAGGTTGAGCAAAAAGTACGCAAAACGCTGGCCCCGATTGGCGAACGCTCGGTTTTACGCGGCGATCGGCGATGGAGCGGCCGATAATATCGGTTCGGACTGCATTAATAAAGCAAACGCGGCGTTGATGGTCGGCACGTCCGCCGCGATGCGTGTAGCATACACCGGCGCGCCGCCGCAGAAAATTCCTGCCGGCCTCTGGTGTTATCGCATCGACCGCAAACGCGTGATCGTCGGCGGTGCTTTAAGCGACGGCGGAAATCTCTACGCTCATCTCAAGCATCTTTTCAAACTGCCGCACAACACTGACGAACTGCTCGCCCAGCGCAACCCTAAAGACGGCCTCGTCGTGATCCCGTTCTTTCACGGCGAACGCAGTACAGGCTACGACGAAAACGCCCGTGGTGCGATCATCGGTATGAGCGCCGACGATGACGGGATCGACGTATTGCGGGCCGCGATGGAAGGCGTAGCATTTCGCCTAGCCGATATTTTTGAGCAATTAAAGAAAATAGCCAAGATCGAACTGATCGTCGCCTCCGGCGGTGCCCTGCGTGATTCACCGGTGTGGACGCAGATAATAGCCGACGTACTAGGCCGCGAATTAACCGTGAACGACGCTCGGGAGTCATCTTCTCGCGGGGCAGTTTTGCTTGCACTCGAAAGTATTGGCAATATATAGATTATCGACTTCAGAAAACTCAGCACGATTTACCGGATAAAAAATGACGACTGCAAAAACCGACATCGACCAACTCTGCATTAACACCATTCGTACGCTTTCGCTCGATGCGATCCAAAAAGCGAATAGCGGACATCCGGGCTTACCGCTTGGTATGGCTCCCGCGGCTTATGTGCTGTGGACCAAGTTTCTCAGGCACAATCCAAAAAATCCGAAATGGTTTGGCCGCGACCGGTTTCTGCTGTCAGCGGGCCACGGGTCGATGCTGATTTACAGTCTGTTGCACCTGACCGGCTATGACCTTTCGCTTGACGACATCAAGCAGTTTCGCCAGCTACATTCAAAGACGCCGGGACATCCCGAAAATGTTCTTACGCCGGGCGTCGAGATCACGACCGGACCACTCGGCCAGGGTTTCGCAAATGGCGTCGGTATGGGCATTGCACAGGCGCACCTCGCGGCCAAGTTTAATGTAAAGGGCTCAAAGGTCGTCGATAATTACATTTATTGCATCTGCTCGGACGGCGATCTGATGGAGGGTGTGAGCTACGAGGCGGCATCGCTCGCCGGTCATCTCAAACTCGGAAATCTGATCTATTTGTACGACGATAACCGCATCACGATCGACGGCTCAACCGATCTTGCCTTCACCGAGGATGTGACAAAGCGATTTGAGGCGGCCGGTTGGCACGTTTCTGAGGTTGCTGACGGCAACGATATCAAAGCTATTGAGAGAGCGATCAAAGAAGCCCACAAGATAAAAAACCAGCCGAAGATCATCCGTGTTAAGACGATAATTGGCTATGGAATGCCAAAGCAGGGAACCAGCAAGGCACACTCTGACGCACCGGGTGTCGATGCGGTCAAGGAAACCAAACGCAATCTCGGATGGCCCGAAGACAAGAGTTTTTACATCCCCAAAGAAGCATCGGCGCACTTTCGCACGGCGATTAAGAACGGTGCCGCATTTGAGAAAGATTGGAATGCACTGGTCAAACAATATGAGAAAGCAGATCCGGAATTAGGTGCTGCTTTTGTTTCGATCCGCAGCAGTTCGCTGCCTGACGGTTGGGAAAGATCGCTGCCGAAATTTGAAGGGACCGAGGCCAAGGCGACGCGTGCATACAGTGGCGAGGTGATCAATGCGATCGCCGATTCGCTGCCGAGCCTGATTGGAGGTTCAGCTGATCTCAAACCTTCGAATAATACTTACATCAATTCGTCCGCTGACATTCAACCGGGGACGTACGCCAATCGCAACATTCACTATGGTATTCGCGAACACGCGATGGGCGCCGCGATGAACGGAATGGCTTTGTTCGGAAGCGTGATACCGTTCGGCGGCACATTTCAGACGTTTTCCGACTATATGCGGCCGGCAATTAGACTTGCGGCGTTATCAGATACCCAGACGATCTTTGTGTTCACACACGATTCGATCGGCCTCGGCGAAGACGGACCGACGCATCAGTCGGTCGAGCATCTCGCCGCAATGCGCGCGATACCGAATCTCGCCGTCATTCGCCCGTGCGACGCCCACGAGACCCGCGAAGCCTGGCGTGCCGCGATCAAGCGCCAGCACGCACCGACCGCATTTGCTCTGTCACGGCAAAAGGTCGCGCTTATCGACCGCAAAAAGTTTGCCGATGCAAAGGGCCTGCACAAGGGTGCATACGTACTCGCCGAAGCCGAAACTAAGGCCGGAAAGGCGACCGCACCAAAATTGATCATCATCGCCACCGGAAGCGAGGTCGGCCTCGCGATGGAGGCCCGCGAGCATCTGAACGCCGCCGGGACGCCGACCCGAGTCGTGTCGATGCCGTGCTGGGAGTTCTTTGACGCTCAAACGCAGAAGTATCGTGACGAGGTCCTGCCGCCTAAGGTAACGGCCCGTCTGGCCGTAGAAGCAGGCGTATCTCAGGGCTGGCACAAGTACGTCGGTGACAAAGGCGATATTCTCGCGGTCGATAAATTCGGCACCTCAGCACCGGCCGAAGATGTTTTTCGCGCTTATGGATTCACGCTCCAGAATGTTATTTCGAAGGCAAAAGCGTTGATATGAGATCTATTGCCACTATAAGATATGTGCTGGCATCCGTCGTATTGACGCTGGTATGCAGCATCGTTTCCCAGGCGCAACCTGCGGACGTATTGAAGCGAGCAACCGAGGCGTCAAAGCTCGGTGCCGAACAATTCAAAAATTCCCAGTATGATGCCGCGATCGTGTCCTATTCGGAATACATCAAGCTTCGCCCGAACGCCTCGTTGGGTTGGTACAATCGCGGAATTTCGTATTATCAACGGGCGTCATTAAATCCTACGCAAGCGGACTATCGACAGGCGATCGCGGACATTTCGCAGGCCATCAAGATCGACCCGACGGAGTACGATTACAGACTCTATCGCGGCCATTCATATTGGCGACTGATCTCTGTAGATTTTCAGAAGAGCAGCGTTGCCGCGATCGCGGACTATTCTGCCGCGATCAGGCTGGACGCAAATCGGTCGGCTGCCCATAGCGGACGCGGCCAGGTCTATTTTGAACTGCAGCAATATGATAAGTCCCTCACGGATCTGAATACCGCGATCAGACTGGATCCCAACGATGCTGTGCCGTACTTTTTTCGCGGCAAGGTCCACCACTACTTCAAGAACAATACCGCCGCCAGGGCCGACCTCGGTCGAGCTCTCAAGCTGTTTCCCAACTATGTTGCGGCCCGATCGTATCTTGAATATATGGACGACGAGGCCAAGAGATCCAACACGAAAATAGCTGCAAAACCGATCACGCAACCTGTCGTTCCGTCAGCAGTTTCACCGTCGAACAGGCCGATAACTGACCCGTATATGGGGCTTAAACGGGCCCAGGATGCCGAAAGTTCAGGTGACTATCGCGGTATGCTGGACGCGGTCGATCGATCGCTTCCCTTTATCAAAATGGAGTCGGCGAGCTTGCCCAAGGATGACCTGATGACGCTCACGTATTTGAGTCTTTTGCATAAAAGAGCACGTGCGAAAACGGCGCTAAAGCGTTACACGGAGGGCGACGAAGATCACAAAAAAGCAGCACTTGATGCTATGGCGAATATCAATCGCCACAATAGCCGAGCCGTTGAGAGTATGAAAAAGGACTTGATCGGGTCCGGCATAGGCATCATTATGGGCGAATTCGAAACAGGTCGGGCCGCCGGTATTTGCCAGTCCGCTTTTGACGATGCCAATCACTGGTATGATACGGCCGCTCGAGAGCGGCCAAAGGAGATGAGTGTTCTTCTATCGGCGAGCGTTCATATTGGTGCGATCCGCGAAATATGTTCGATGACCTATGTGTCGCTTGGCGATTATCAGGAGGGGCAGAACAGCGCCAAAACAAATAGAACAAAGAAGCTAAATGAAGCAGTTGCTAGCTATACTGAAGCGATCAGGTATCTTACGGTATATCGTGATGCGTACGTCCGGCGAGCATTGGTTTATCGGCAGTTACGCCGAAACGATCTCGCTGCCGCTGACGAAGCAAAGGCTGAACAGCTAAAAAAGCGTTAGATCGGTCTATGGCAAACGTGGCAAAATTGCCACCTGCAAAGGCTTTTAACCCCGCAGGCTGGAGTTATCAATTGCCGCAGGTGGAGTGTTCCCAACTTACCAGCTTCATATTTGAGTATTGGTCCATACTGACGACAGCCTGAATGATGTGTTTTTCGCCTTCTTCGTCGATCTTCATACAAATGCGATAGGTCATCTCAAACATTCCTTTGTTTTCGGCCTTTAAGATACTAACGAGGGAATGGGCTACGCCCTTATCTTCAGAGTGTTTTTTAATTGCGAAATCAGCCGCGAGACCGATTCCGGGATCGGAGTTCTTGACCGTCGTAAAACCGTCTGCAGATTCGCCGCATCGACCATCTTTCCAATCTGTTAGCTTATAGTTGGAATACTGATCCATCGATACCAGGGCCAGTGCTCGCCCGGGTTTTCCATTATTTATGACCGACATGCATAATCGAAAATCTCGCGTTCCGAGAGTTGGTTCCTTGTCCTCCACTTTGACCATTTCGCCAAAAGTGATCTTCGACTTTGTCTTTGCGGATTGCAGGCGGATCGCATTTTGTGCCGCAAAATCAGCTCCGGGATCGTCCAGATCAACGGCCTTGTAAGCGGTATCAGGCTTAAAGCCGGGAACTGATGCGGCCGAACCATTGCCGCACGTCGACTTGGACCACCCCATAAGCTTAAGGTTTGAATATTGATCCATTGTCACAATGGCTTGGACATATGTCTGTTTGGCTTGGATCGACGTGTCAAGGCACAGCATAAAATCTCTTGCGCCGAGGATTGGTTCTTTATCGGAGGCCTTGACGACACTGTTGAGCGTCACGGTGGTTTTAGAACGCGTGGATTGCTCGCTTACCGCAAACTTCGCGGCCATATCGACTCCGGCATCGTTGGTATCAGCAACCGGGCGATAACCGCCTGATTGAGCCAAAGCGGTCAAAGTAAACACAAAGGTGACCGCATATGCGGACATTAAAAATCGCGTCACTGCTTTACCGTTCATAGTTATCCTCTTTTATTACCCGATTTGCCCCGTGATCGACGGGTACTTAATATATTGCTCCGCCAATGCTACAGTCGGTCTCCTTCCAACTCGACAGGCTGTAGTTCCGCTTTAGGTCTTGGTAAACAACCGCCGCGACCATCTGCGGTTCATCGCCCTCGACCTTCACACGCATACAGATGCGATAGTTCATACCCTGAACGACCTGGCGTTCGGCACTAAGGATATCGTCCAGAGCAAATGCACCTGCCATTGCCTTGGATCTCTCGGCCACAGCGAAATTTGCCGCGGCGACCACCTGAGCGTCAGTTTTTGCCGCCGCCCCAAATCCTCCGACAACGGGCAGTTTCGAAACCGGTGCGACTGCGGTCTCACCACAGGTCGAAAGTACGAAACTCGACAGCTTTCGATTATTCTTGAGGTCCACATAGACGACTGCAAGCACATAGAAAGTGTCGCTGCCATCAGCACTTACTTTCAAACAGAGTCGGTAATTTGACCCTTGCACAACTTGTCGTTCGGCCTTTACGATATCTTCTAACGTATATTCTTTCTCTGTCTTTTCAGATTGGGCCTCGATCGCAAAGTCGGCCGCTGCAACCGCTCCGGCATCTGTTTTTGCCACTGCTTTGTAGCCGCCGACCATCTGCGCAAAACTCGCAGACGCAAAAGTCAAAATCACTGCACAAGTTGATAGCACGATTGCCGTTCGAACATTTGATCTCATCTATTTTTCCTCTATTGATTGAATCTGCTGACCTCGTAAGTCTGAGGTTAGAGCAGGTATCGTGTCAAACGGTTGTCCGCAATCAAAACGATTACTGTGGATCACGAACGGCATCTATTCAAAAACAGTCTCCGGACCTTAAAAGAGCGCGGTGACTGAGCGTCTGATATTGTCGGCCCACTTCAGTTCGCCTCCGGCACTTTCGGGAGCTAGTAAATTGGTATTAAAAACGACTATCGCCGCCTTTCGCTTGTCGGGATCTACGTCGAGATAGCTGATGAAACCGTTTTGATCACCGCCGTGTCCGAAGTGGCGTTTGCCCAGCCTTGTATCCAGAAAATATATCAGGCCGATGTCGGTCGTAAAACCGCGGCTACCATTGGCGTCGACCTCGACTTGCAATTGAGGTCGCCACATCTCCTCGAGCGATGAGCGTTTGAGAATGGTTTCGTAAACTCCATTTTTGGCATCTCCGATCAGAAATTGCAGATACTTGAGCATATCGCTGATCGGCGAATTGAGCCCGCTGTTCGATACCGTAATGCCCGTATCGGCATCAAAACGGCCTTCGGTTCGCTTGCCGTCCCGTATGTAATACGAATGTGACCGGTGTTTGATCAAATGCGGCGGCGTAGTGTCAAAATAGCTCCGATACATCTCGAGCGGCCGAAAGATGTTCTTGTCGATGTAAATCTCGTAATCCTCGCCCGAGAGTTTTTCGATGATCTTGCCGAGAAAGATAATTCCCGGATTTGAGTAGCTAAATTTGCTTCCCGGCTTGAACGTGATCTCGGTGTAGGGAAACATCGCGACCAACTGCGAATATTCCGTCGGTTCGAATGGTTCCCAATCTTTGCCGCTGCCCCACGGCCACGTGCCGCCGCGAAAACCCGCCGAGTGTGTCATCAAATGGCGGATCGTGATATCGTCCATCGATCCGAAGGAATTATGGACCTTTCGCAATTCCGGCAGATATTTGGTCACCGGATCATCGAGCTTGAGCAGGCCGCGGTCGCGAAGCTGCATTATTGCAATTCCGGTAAAGGGCTTGGTATTTGATGCCCAATGCCAGATCGTATCGTCGTCAACCGGCTGCTTTTTTTCCAGATTCGCCGAGCCATAATTGAGGCGCGAGATCTTACCGTCAGAAATAAATGCAAATGAGCTGCCGACGATGCCGATACGCTTTAGCTCACTCTCATAGATAGGCTTAAGATCTGAAATAGAAGTCGGCATTTGGGCGTTTGAGGCGAGTCCGATCGCCAACATCAAAAACATTACGACAGATAGCCGCATTATATGACCTCGCAGTTTGATTTGAGATTGCACGGCAATAATAATGATGACTCGCGATAATTTCAAACCAAGCGGCGGCGTGACACATTATTTGCCGGTCGTGTTTGGTGCTTTCGAACTGTTATATTATCTAAATGATGAGTGTTTACGAGGAATTGAACGATACCCAACAATTTGCCTGCCGCGTGATAGCCGATCACGCCCGGTCGACCGCATTTTCGATCGCCGACGGCATCCTGCCCGGTAATGAGGGCCGCAACTACGTTTTGCGCAAGATAATGCGGCGAGCGATCTATAACGGCCGCGAACACCTCGGGTTAAAAGATCTCTTTTTCTATAAAGTATGTGATTTTGTCGTCGGCGAAATGAGCGGTGCGTATCCCGAACTTGCCACACAGCGTGATTTTATTGGCAAAATGGTTCGACTCGAAGAGGCGCGATTTGGAACAACGGTTACCGTTGGCCTCGCGCGCCTTAATGATCTCGACCTGAACTCGGAAACACCAAAGGATGACGAACTGTTTCGCTCGATCGGCAAACTCTATGACACCTTCGGCACGCCGCGCGATCTGATCCGCGTTTTTCTGGAGCAAAAAGGCATTGAATTTGCCGAAGATGATTACAACGACAGGTTTGACTCGGCTCTTCACGAATTGCAGCAGCAGTCAGGTGTCGGTCAGACGGCGCGCAAATCGCAGATATCACCCGTCTATGCGGCGATGCTCGAAAAGGTGGGTGCCAATAAGTTTCTCGGATATGAGGCCACGCAGATCGACGGCGCACGCGTCGTCGCCATACTTGACGGCGAAGACGAGTTGGGCGAGATCGGCGAAGGCACTCAGGGCAGCATCATTCTCGACCGGACGCCATTCTATGCCGAATCAGGCGGCCAGGTCGGCGATAGCGGGCGTCTGACAAGTGCGAACGGATCGATCACTGTCTCGGACACATACTCGCCCGTTCAAGGTTTGATCATCCACAAGGTAACGGTAAATAACGGGGCCGTTACTGTCGGAGACCATTTAACGGCGACCGTCGATGCTGACAAGCGCGACGCGACGCGACGTAACCACACCGCAACCCACCTTGTTCACGCCGCACTTCGCGAGGTTTTGGGCACACACGTAAAGCAAGCCGGTTCGATCGTCGCGCCTAACTATTTGCGGTTTGATTTTACGCATTACCAACCGATGTCGCCGGCCGAGATCACGGAGATCGAAGACCTCGTTAACCGATATATTCTCAAAAATGAGCCGGTCAGCACCGACGTTATGAATATCGAGGATGCGATGCGCTCCGGCGCAGTGGCTCTATTTGGCGAAAAGTATGGATCGGACGTTCGCGTTTTGAGTGTCGGCGGCGGCGAATTTTCGCGTGAGCTCTGCGGCGGTACGCACGTCCGTGCAACCGGCGATATCGGTTCGTTCAAGATTACGGCGGACGAGGCGATCGCATCGGGTGTACGCCGCATTAGGGCGATAACCGGCATCGATGCTTTCGAGCGTTTTCGTGATGACGAAGCGTTGATCAATGCATCACTAGGTGTGCTGAATACTCAACGCGACAATCTGCCGAACGCCATCGCCCGTTTGCAGGACGACCTCAAAAAAACGCGCAAGGAAATGGACGAGCTAAAGCTCAAGATCGCGACCGGTTCGCTCGGCGGTGACGCCGTCGGCGACGAGCCCCGCGAGGTCAGCGGCGTTCAGGTCGTAGGCAAGATCGTCGAAGGCCTCGACGCCAATGGCACACGGCAGTTGTCGGACACGCTGCTTGCCAGACTCAAGTCCGGCGTGGTCGTTCTCGGCCGTAAAGACGAGGGCAAGGTCGGTATCATCGTCCGCGTTTCGGACGATCTCACCGCCCGCGTAAAGGCAGGTGATATTATTCGCGAGATCGCACCGATAGTCGGCGGTCGAGGCGGCGGCAAAGCGGATATGGCTGAAGGTGGAGGCACCGATCCGGACAAACTCGCCGAAGCGATAGACGCGGCTTACGATGTAATCGCTCGGATGGCTAGCTGATCTAAGCGGGATCGCTGGAATTATCGTCCGCTGATCCGGCTTAACTGTGTGTTCCGTGTCCAAACTTGCTGAGGCAATTATGAACGCTATCGTACCAAGCAAGCACGACGAGATCGTCTCTTACGATCCGGCGACCGGAGCAGAAGTCGGGCGAGTACCGGTCACTTCGGCTGAAGACGTTGCGGCCGCCGTAGCAAAAGGCCGTGAGGTTTTCGGTAACTGGAAAAAAACCACATTTGCCGACCGCAAGCGACTCGTAATGGCGGCCCGCGAGGTCATCCTATCGCAGATCGACGAGATCGCGCATCTGATCTCCCGCGAATCCGGCAAGCCATTTGGCGAGGCGATCGCTCTGGAGATCGCTCCCGTACTGGATCTGATGCAGTACTTTGCTCGCAAGTCCGAACGCCTGCTGCGTCCTGCAAAGATCGACATTGGACTTTTTAAGCTGCTCGGGCGGTCGTCGCGGATCGTGTATCACCCGCTCGGCGTCGTCGGCATCATACCCGCCTGGAATTACCCTTTCTCGATACCGCTCGGCGAGGCCGTAATGGCCCTGATGGCGGGCAACACCGTGATCATTAAACCGTCCGAGCTGACGCCGTTCGTCGGTTTGAAGATCGGTGAGATATTTGAAAAGGCCGGTTTCCCCTCCCACGCGGTCCAGATCGTGACCGGCGACGGATCGACCGGTGCGGCCCTTGTGGAATCGGCGCCGGACAAGATAATGTTTACGGGCTCGGTCGCGACCGGCAAGCGGATCGCCGAGGCCGCCGCTAAGGATCTGACATCCGTTGTGCTCGAACTCGGTGGCAAGGACCCTATGATCGTATTCGAGGACGCGGATCTCGAACTCGCCGCCGGTGCCGCAGTTTGGGGTGCGTTCTGCAATTCCGGTCAAAACTGTGCGGCGGTCGAGCGATTGTACGTGCAAGAGAGTATCGCCGACACGCTGACCCAGAGAATAATTAAGAAAACTTTGGAATTAAAGCAGGACACGGGCGATAAAGAAACGACGTCGATCGGGGCTATGTCCTCAGAACGCCAAATTCGGATCGTCGAGGACCACGTCGAGGATTTCCGTGCCGCGGGAGCAAAGATCGAAACCGGCGGCCGCCGTAATCCCGATCTGGAAGGCCTGTTTTACGAACCGACGGTCATATCCAACGCCAATAACGATATGCGTGCTATGCGCGAAGAGACGTTTGGCCCAACGCTCCCGATCGCGACATTCGCAACCGAAGACGACGCCGTTAGACTGGCAAATGATACCGAATTCGGGCTGACCGCCAGCGTCTGGACACGCGATTACGCCAAAGGCCGTCGCGTCGCCGAGCGGATCGAGGCCGGCACAGTCTGTATCAACGAACACCTTTATACACACGGCATCGGCCAGACGCCGTGGGGCGGATTTAAGAATAGCGGCCGCGGACGTACGCACGGTCGCGAGGGCCTTATGGAATTAGTCCAACCGCAACACATTCACACCAACAGGATCGCGATCCTTCCCGACGCTTGGTGGATGCCGTACTCCCCGGTCGCAGTTGAGACCTTTCGCGGATTTGCACATAAATTTGCAAGCGGCAGCATTCTTAGAACCTCGCTAATGCTGCCGCAACTCTACAAGCGGATCCGCGAACTAATGCGAAAACAGTAGTTTATCGATCGTCATCGTCCGAACCCTTCTTATCGCGATCGTCGCGATCCGTGTGAGTCTTGACGCGATTAGAATTTGCGGATCTGTTACCTGACCTCACATCATCTCGGTCGCCCGTTCTGACTCCGTTCGATAGTGTCGAATTCGATCCGTTGCGGCTCTTGTCGTCGTCGTCATTGTCGACTCTAGCCCCGGTGTTGCTGTTTGCGGGCTGAGTGTTTACGTTAGTTACGGCCGCCGGTGACTTGTTCTCACTTTTTTCTGCCGAACCTCCGCAGCCGATGAATGATAGCCCAAGTGTCAATGTCATACTCAAAAAAAGTATCTTTTTCATAATTTATCTCCGTTTTTTAGTCGTCGTGATCGTCCTTTTTAGATCTCTTCTCAACCGCTCCGGGAGTTGTCTGCGTACTCTGCGGGTTATTTGCCGTCACTCCAAATTCGTGGACAAGTCGTCCGCCCTGATGTGCTGTATTCATCAGCAAAACAACGCCCGCTCCATAAAACACCAAGAATGCTACATTTAGCGGAATTACGATCTTCCGCGACAATTCTTTTTTGAATATCATTGGAGCGAAGAGCATTACGCCAAATATCGTCGTCAATGCCGCAAATACGGTTTGGGTAGTCTCGGCGAGTTCCTCGTGCTCTTCGAGAACCGATTTAACGTTCGGGACGTGTTCGGCAAGTTCGCCGGCGGCATCGCCCGTCGATACGGCGACGAAGGTCGCAATGGTACCGATCAGCATCAACACAAAAGCTGATATCAGAACGGCCCGGCCATTCTTTGGCATTAGCAAGCCGAGAATGATGATGACCGGTGCGATCATCAACAGTGCGATCGGAAAGTGCACGATGATCGGATGAAGGCCTTCCCAGGTAGGTATTGGCGGAAACATAATAAACACTCCTCGGAGAAATTAACTTCAGGCGTTGGAATTAACTTAAATAACCTTGTAGTTTTCCCCTTTCAAATTAGTTGATAGATTCAAATTTTTCTTTCGGCATAAAATCGCCCGGACGTTTTTGAAACGACGCATCCGTTGACGTGCATCCACACGCCGACGAGACATAAAAAGCATTCTCGTCGGGTCTCTAAGCGTCCGGATCGGCTAGGGCATCGGCAAACAACTCGGCCTGTTCGCCTTTCGCAGTTTTCGAGATCGCATTTGTGTTTACCTCCTTTTAATTCAAATCAGTATGGGTAACTGTTGAAAGAGATAAGTGCAATTCCGATGCCGTCCGACGAACGGCGGATAAGCCGTTTATTTGCAGCGTTTAGTGGTAATGGAGGGATGTTGGGGCCAATTCGTGGTATCAAATGTAATACGCAATGAGGTCAATGTGTATGAAAATTACTACATACGGTCACAAGCCATACTTTCTTATCTTATATGCAATATCACTGCGCGAGATGCCTAAGTGGCGGGCAGCTTCAGCCTGTACGCCGTTCGAATCGAGCAATGCTTCAGCTATCAACTTCGACTCGATCGAGGCGAGAAATGCGGGTAGTTCGACTCCGTCCGGGAGTGTGATGTCGTCGTTTGCCGAGGCCTCTATGTCGAGGTTATCTGATACGAGCACTAGGTCTTTGGCATCGATAACATCATTCGCCGTCAGAATACACGCTCGCTCGATGAGGTTGCGCAGTTCGCGAACATTTCCCGGAAAATGATATTTTTGCAGTTTTTTGAGGGCTGCGGCACTCATTGTGCGTTCCGGAACTTTCAGTTCCCGACAAACTTTGCCAATGAGATACTCAACCAGCACGGGAATATCTTCTGTTCGTTGACAAAGTGGCGGTATGTCGATCGGTACTACCGCGAGTCGATAATAGAGATCCTCCCGAAATGATCCTACCTTGACACGTGCAAGCAAGTCGCGATGGGTTGCCGCAAGCACCCGGACGTCAACCGTACGCGGCGTGGTCGCTCCGACCCTTAGAAACTGGCCGTCCGTCAGAACACGCAGCAGTTTAGCCTGCAATCCAAGTGACATTTCACCAGCCTCATCGAGTAGGAGTGTTCCCCGATGAGCGGCCTCAAAAAGTCCTTGGCGCGCTTTATCCGCTCCGGTGAACGCACCCTTTTCGTGGCCAAATAATTCAGATTCGAGTAGTTGTTCCGAAACGGCGGCACAGTTGACCGCTAGAAATGTCTCATTAGCACGCGTACTGCCTTTGTGGATCGCCCTCGCAACTAACTCTTTCCCGGTGCCGGTTTCGCCCGTGATGAGCACGGTCGCGTTAGTTGGGGCGATCTTCGCGATCTTCTCCTTAAGATCGAAGATCGCCGGGCTGTCACCCAGTATCTCATTGGCAAATTCAAACCGCTTTGCCTCGGTTCGCAGAACGACGTTTTCACGCAAAAGCTTTGTGCGTTCGGTCGCACGCGTGACCACCGCCGTTACAACCTCCGGCACAAAAGGTTTCGAGATGAAATCGAAGGCTCCGGCCTGCATTGCTTCGACGGCAAGCTCGACCGTGGCAAGTGCGGTCAAGATGACTACGGGCAACGACGGCTCGTTCTCGCCGCAATACTTCAACACGTCAAATCCGTCACCGTCCGGCATTTTTTTGTCGGAGATCACAAGGTCAAACTGATCGGAGCCCAATTGAGCGAGTGCCTGGCTGACGCCGCCCGCTTCGACCACGGAATGGCCTGACTCCTGCAGAATCAGGCTCAGGATCCGCCGCATATTCGGCTCGTCGTCGATTATCAGTACTTTTGCCATCTTTCTTGCGTGCCCCGGACGCTCAAAACCGTATTTCAAATCTCACATTACCATTTTCGTTGTTGGCAAGAAACACATCGCCGCCGTGTGCACGTGCAATGTTTCTGACGATAGGCAATCCAAGCCCGGTACCCTTCGGCCCACTCGTGTAAAATGGCTCAAAGATCTTCTCAGCAATCTCATCGGGGATACGAGAGCCTTGACCTTCGATATATAAGATCAACAAACTCTCTCTTTTTTCGCCTCCGATCGTTATTTCATCGCCCTGTCTGGCAGCATTGATCGCATTTGTAAGCAGATTGAGCAACGCTTGGTGGATCAGTGAGCCATCCATCGGAGCGAAAAGCTGGCGGGGGCACTTAACCCTTAACACGATGTTCTTTTCGGCAAGGCTGGCCTTGGCGAGGCTGGCGATATATTCGAGAGTCTCATACACGTTAACTGACTTGAGTTCCGGTTTTTTGGAACGAGCAAATGCCAGAAATTCAGTAGTCAGAGACTCGAGTCGTTTTGCCTCTGCGGTTGCAATATTGAACATTTCCGTTCGGATCGGCGAACCTTGCTCATACTTTTCAGCCATTTTCAGCGAGTTAGCGATCATCGTTACCGGATTTCTAATCTCGTGAGCGATGGAACTGGATAATTGGCCCACTGCTGCGAGTTTTTCCTCGGCTACAAGCTTTTCCTGAAGAAGCCGGAGCTCTATCAAACTCGCGTTTAGCTTTTCTTCTTCACTTCGCAAGTTACCTACCAGAAACCAGACGACTAACGCCACCACCAGAAAGACCAGAGATACCGTTGCCGCTTCAAAATATTCACTCACGTCGATCGGCGGGTGATAGCTGAAATAGATCGAAACTTCGAGAAATGTAAGTGCTGCAATTATCGTCGTGATCAGCAGCGTTCGAATTAGACTGAAGTGATATGCCGCCGACAATATCGGCAGTATCATCAACACCGAATAGTGACTATCGGCCGTACCGCCCGAGATAGCCGCCATAAATGCGAAAACAATGTTTAGGATGATCGAAAAATGAATATGGACGTCAATTGCGAATAAACTTGTAGTCTCGGTAAGCCGTTGTACCCATAGCAATTCAAAAATAAGAATTACGAATCTGATTGCTAGCGTTAATAAGAGCGCCATTGTGGGACGCCCGAGTAGTGATATAAAGCCGATGTGTACAAAAAACAGTGCCGCGATGACGCCAATGTTGAGCAAGATCAGTGCCGATTCCTGCGTCTTATATTGGTTGGTCCTTAACCGAGCTTGTCCCATATGTTGATCAGCGCCTTTTTCGGTACGTCTCTAAGATAATATTTACAAATAAGAGGCGCGACAATTTTCGATGCAATTCAAGTGCCATAGATCGGGGAAAACAAGGGGGATTACGTTAATAAATCCAAACGGCACACAGACAGGCGATCTGCCGTCCGTGTGCCGTTTAGTATTTGGCGGTTGATCAAGTCGTCTGATTACGGCTTGATGATATGGTCCTGCCAGCAGGACGCGGGTTCCAGATATAGGTCGATGAGTTCCATCGCGAGTCTGTTGCTCGATCCGGTCGCCGTCGTGTTCGTACCTTGATCCGGGTTGAGGATCTTGGCGATCTGGTCACGGACACCTTCGAGGTGAACGCGCGTTGCCCGGTCGGTCGTCTTGCTCAGGGCAGCAACTGCCGACGAATTGATCGCCCGCAATTCGGCACGGTAAAATGCCTTTTCATCACCGCTGGTGACGAACATAGCGGCGAACGATGCCGGTAAACCCTGCGGCAGGGCCGCGGGCGTTGCGTTGAGCTTCGCATTTGCGATGTCGAGGTACGCCCGCTGCAGATTACGGCGATAGGCGTCGATGGTCACTCTCGGCGTTCCGAGTTCGGTCCATACGCCGGCCCTTACGTCGGCCAGAAACTCAGCTGGCAAATACGCTGAGCTTCCGTCCAATGCCTGCTGCTCGACGAGCCGTGCAAAACGCGAACTGGACAGCAGATTGTTCAAAACGCTGTTCTGCGCATTTCTTACGCGATTGAGAGCACCGATCGGTTCGATCCGTCTCAGGATCTCTTTATCGATCGCCCACGCCGGCGTTGCAAATGCATTCTCATTAAGGAATTTGACCGCCTCGACCATCCGGGGTTTTGGCACGACGGTAAATCGAACGCCGCTCTGTCCGATATGCTTTTGCTGCGAATTGAGCCCGCCGACGATCGCGGCGACGTGGTTCATTTCGAGTGTCCACTGACCGAGCATACGGCCATAGAGTTCGGCAAGGTCGTCGTACGGCATACCCTTTTCATTGGTCGTCGCCGGCACGAGCATTTTCGAAACCCGCTTCAGATTCATCATTCCGAGTGTGGATGACTTGACCGCGTCAGCGTCGCCGACGGCCTCGGTCAACTCACCCGGATCGCTGCCCGCCGAACCGGCGGTCGAAAATCTGTACCACGGCGTCGCGTCCTGAGCGAGTGCCCAAGTATCCAGAGTCGACTTTTCGGCATCAGGGGTCTTTGCTCCCGGGATCGGCTTATAGCCCCACATCGTTGCCCATTCGTCATACGGCCCAATACCGGGGACGAGGTCTTCGACGCGGATATTGTCCTCGGGTTGCGCAACGTAATTAAATCGCGAATAGTCCATCAGCGATGGCGTATGGCCCATCTTGTGGACCCACTCGCGATCGCGGACCTTCTCTTGCGGATACATCGAACTCGCCTTCATATTATGCTGAAAACCGAGTGTGTGTCCGACCTCGTGAGCGACCACATATTCGAGCAGCACACCCATCAGGTCATCAGGCATCGGCAGTTGCTGAACGCGTTTATCCAGCGGACCTACCTGCAGAAAGTACCACGAACGCTGGAGGTTCATAATATTGTGATAGAACTGGATGTCCGACTCGAGTATCTCGCCGGTACGCGGATCCGCGACGTGCGGGCCCGAGGCGTTCTCGATCGTTGACGGCAACCAGCGGATGACGGAATAACGGGCGTCTTCGGCCGCAAAATCCGGATCTTCCTTTTTGGTCGGTGCACGCTTGGCGATGATCGCGTTCTTAAATCCGGCGGCCTCAAAAGCCTTCTGCCATTTCTCGACGCCCTTGATCATAAACGGGACCCACTTGGTAGGTGTTGCCGAGTCGATGTAGTAAACGATCGGCTTGACCGGTTCGGAAAGCTCAGCACTTGGATCTTTTTTCTCCAGTCTCCAACGGCGGATATAGGTCGTCTCCGGAGCCTTTTGCTCATCACGGCCATAGTCGATCTGCGTCTGCGAAAAATAGCCGACCCGTTCGTCGAAGAGGCGCGGCATCATCGGATTTTCGGGCAGCTTGACCATACTGTGATGCAGCACGACCGTCGCACTGCCGGGGTTCATTCCGGACGATTGCGAACTGCCGCCGCCCGGCATTCCCGCAGGCGGAGCGATCCGGGTATATGTCATCGAAGATTCGGCCTCGATGTTGGTCGGATATGGTGTGACGCGTTCGATAAATGAGCGTGACGAGTCGAGTGCGGTCGCATTTAACCGCTGACGGGCGCTGAATTCGAATACGTCCGTGCTGAATAGCCGAGTCACGTCGATCACCGCTGTATCGTTATTCGGGCCCCACGCCGCGACGCTGAACGTCATCAGGATCGAGTCGTTGTTAGCTGCCTGGACCGCCTCGGATATCGGTGTCTTAGGGTCAGCGATGACGCTGTAATTGCGGTTTCGCAGGTGGACTTTGTTGTCGATCAGTTCCCAGCGGACGACACGGTTGCCGAGTGCCTGGCCGCCGTATCCGGCACCTAGGGTCGTTTTCGCGATCTGCGCAACCCAGAGATATTCCTTGCCAAATTCGCTCTTCGGTATCTCGTAATAATATTTGTCTTTCACCTGATGGACGGCGAATATGCCTTTCTTTGTTTTGGCGTCCTTGGTGATGACCTTGTCATAAGGCTGTGGATCCGATGAGGGCGGACCGCCTGCTCCGGGCCTCGCACCTCCCGGTGTGGGCGTTTCCGGCGGCGGATCCTGGGCATTTACGACCAGAGCGGTCGCTGCCAGGCATATTAAAAGCAAAAGCGAACTTAACTTAAAGGTTCTCATTAACGTAACTCTCCTGGATTGGTGGATAATCGGGCAATTTCTCGGAACTAGAGCTCCAGGCCCCGGCAACAATAGGGCCTTTTGTGTCTCAAACTTATTCGAAAACTCCGTCGCAGTATAATAACGACAGCGGTTCTCCGACAAAACTATTTCTAATTGGACTGGAATCTTACGTAACAGATAGTAACTTTGTTTCTGCGGCCAATCAATAAATTTTGACCGATAGACCATTTTATTTGGGCTATCGGGCATTTCGCGGCGGTTGTCACTCGAATCAAAGTACTTAGTGATCCGGCAAGTGGCAATATTTACGGGTCGCTAAGATTTCGGCAATGTTTCGACCCGTCGATTAACTTCGTCCCAATTTACGTTTGTCATAAACGCATTTACGTACTTATCTGCCGCGGCACCGTAATCCATTTGATATGCGTGTTCGTACATATCCAGCACGAGTAGCGGCACTGTGAATGGCGGACTGGTGGTGTGGTCAAATGACCAGTAGTTATGAAATTCGCGAGTGTGCATATTGTATGCAAACACTGTCCAACCTGATCCTCCGCTAAGTGAATTTCCGGTGCGTTTGAATTCGGCTTCCCACGACTCGTAGCTACCAAACCATTTTTCGATCACTTTTTTCGCATTTCCGTCAGCCTTTCCGTTGCCGCCGAGGTTTGCAAAATAATGTTCGTGCAATACGATCGAGCCGGTGCGGATGAGCTCTTGGCGCTTGAGATCGCCGTACAAATATGCGGGCACATCCTTATCTTGCATCATTGCTGCGAGCCGTTTTTCGACGGCGTTGAGGGCTTTGACGGCGCCTGCGTAATTATTGTCGTGGTGAGAACGGATCAGCTTTTCCGATATTCCGGACAGCTTTGCGGCGTCGAATGGAAGCGGTTTTGCGATATGCGATCCGGCAAAGGCCGGAGCCAATTCTTCCGTTCGGGCTGTCGTCTGGCCGCTGATCCGACCCGCTGCCAATGCGGCGGTTCCGGTTGCCAAAATTCCCGTTAATGCTTCTCTGCGTGTGATCTTATTCATAATTTACTCCTTGCTCAATGATTTTACTCGGTTATTCTAAGTTCGTTAATCTCTATAGCGTTGAACGAAACTTAAGGTAATCGTTCGCCGACTGCAGCGGGCGTTCGACCATCGGTACGTGGCCGACTCCCGGCATTATTATCACCTGCGAGTTCGGCATCAAATTGTGTAGTATCTCGGCGGACGCAACGTTAAGCGTCCGATCAAGTTCTCCCCACACGATCAGTGTCGGCGTCTGCATTCCATTTACCCGCTGCTCGACCGAGTCCGCTATAAGTTGCGGAAATATCTTTTCCTCCAGCGTATAGTTAAGTATCCGCTCGCGTGCCATCACATTCATCAATGGCCGCGGGATAAATGGAGCGTCCGCCATCACGAATGGGATCAGCTCGGCAAATTCGTCCTCAGTTTGCGGCATCAGAGGATTCTTTCCCGTTTTGGCAATGAGCTTTCTAAGATCGCTCTCAGGCGCCGACCAGATACCGGCGGGATCAAGCAGCCAGAGACTTTTTACTTCGTCGGGATAAAGTGCGGCATACGCCATAGCGATCTGGCCGCCCATCGAGTTGCCGCCGAGATGTAGGGTGGAAATGCCGAGGGCTTTGGCTAGTGCGTGCAATCGCTCGGCCTGAGCATTTGGGGAATAGTCAGCCTCCGCCGGATGATCGGACTCACCAAATCCGATATGGTCCGGCACGACCACTCTGTAATGCGATGTCAGATATCGTGATGTGCGGGCAAATGTGTCCTTATTTGCGCCAAATCCGTGCAAGAGCACTAAGGCCTCGCCCTGGCCGCCCTCGAGATAGGCATAATTAGCGCCGTCGGGCAATCGTATCTCTTTACGAACCAGTCCGGCGCGTTGGCGCTCAAAATTGAAAAGGACTCTCGTTGCAGTCTCGGGTGTCAGATAGATAAAACCGATGGCGGATCCGACCGCGATCACAAACACGATCGCCAGAATAGTGATCATGCTCAATATTACCTTTCTTTTCATCTACTTTGACAATTTTTGCGCGTGATCCCGAGCCTAAATAGAAAATTCAGCAACGACCGGCGTGTGATCGCTCGGACGCTCCTGACCTCGCGGGGCTTTGTCGATCCAGCAACCGGTACATTTCTCGGCCAAGGGCTGCGATACCCAAATGTGGTCGATCCGTAGGCCCTGATTTCGCTGCCAGGCGCCTTCGCGGTAGTTCCACCACGAAAACTCCTGCACGTCTCCGTTTTTATGACGAAATGCATCGACAAAACCCCATTGTTTGACGTGATCCATCGCCGCGCGTTCGGGTTTGGAAAAGTGGAGTTTGCCCTGCCAGGCGGGAACGCTCCAGACGTCTAGCTCGTCCGGTGCGACATTAAAATCGCCGCACAAAAGTACATTCGAGTTTGTGTCGCAATTATCGTCAAACATTTGCCGGAGACGATGCAGCCAATCGAGTTTGAAGGTAAATTTTTCAGTCCAGAGTTCCGTGCCGTTCGGGATATATGTGTTGACGATCCGAATGCCGTTGATGGTCGCGGCGATCAGACGCTTGGGTTGCTCGTCGTCATCGTCGTGAAATCCCTTTTGCACGTCGGCTATTTCGTGTGTCGAAATGATGGCGACTCCGTTGTAGGATTTCTGGCCAAAGAACGCGACGTTGTAGCCCGCAGATGTGAACTGCTCGAGCGGGAAATGCTCATCATCCACCTTGGTCTCTTGGACGCAGAGTACATCAGTGCCCGTTTGCTCGAGCCAATTGAGCATCGATTCCGTCCTCAGACGGATCGAATTAACATTCCAGGTTGCGACTTTCATTATCTAGTTTTTAACATATCTTGATCAAGGCAAGCTACTTTTTAGGAGCGATCGGTCGCGGATAAAGTCTGACAGTTCGATGAACCTCGCCATTCTTGTCTAAAAGATCTACTTCGGCTTCAAAGACTGACATATAGGTGCTGTGCTTTCCGTCGTTGACGCTAATGCCTGCGTACTTGAAGTGAGGTTCTGAAAACTCACTTCCGGTCGGAGATTGAGCGCGTGATGGCGATATTAGCAGTGTTCGCAGTGAGACACTGCCAGCGGAATCCGTTCGCAGCTTGACGGACATACATTCTGAGGTCACCATACGGTCGGTTTCCGGTGTCCGTTTAATAACTTCTCAGCCCCAGCAATACTTTGCCTTGACGTCCTTTTCCGCGAATGGCCCGCCAGTTTCCTCATCCGTCAAATAAACGCGAACCTGCGGCACTCTAAACGGACGACCATATACGAGATCTGATCTAGTAGTCGGAACCGTAGATTTTTGCTGAGCCAACGTACCGCTACCGACAACGGTCAGAAAAAATGAGATCAAAAGTAGAGATTTCATAGATGCTAGAACATTACTCTGGACTAATTGCGGATGAATTTCTCTCCCAAAAGACCCCATCCGCAAATCCCTGAATAGCATTGTCGGTTTCCACGAGTTCGAGCCGCTTTTGCGCCAGCAGACAATAATTTTCATCCGATTCGATCGTAACAAAATCTCGCCCGAGCTTTTTTGCCACGACGGCGGTTGTGCCGCTGCCTGCGAATGGGTCGAGGATGACGTCGCCGGCGTCGGAACTCGCAAGAATTATCTTTGCGAGGAGTTTCTCGGGCTTTTGCGTCGGGTGGTCTGTATTTTCGGGCATTGACCAAAAGGGCACGGTGATATCTGTCCAGATATTTGACGGGTGAGTGTCGCGAAAATTGCCGCCGGGTGTTTCCGTCCAATCTTTCGGTTTCCCGTCCTCACGATACGGTGCGAGCACGCGCCGCCGTTGCTTTACCGCGTCCACATTGAAGGTATATTCATCCGACATCGTGAAAAACCATATATCTTCCGAGGCGTTCTTCCAGTTAGCCTTGGCTCCGCGGCCCTTTTCTCGCTCCCAGGTAATACGGTTCTGCAGTTTGAAATATCTCGACCCGACACTTTGGATCACCGAACCCGAGCGCCAGTCGCCGCAGATATAGGCCGACGCTCCGGGTTTAAGAAGCGGCACGCACAGCTTTAGCCACGAATCGAGCCATTCTTCATATTCGTCGGACGATCGCTCACGAAAGCTTTCTTTCCCAAATCTCTTGGTCAGGTTATATGGCGGATCCGCAAAAAGCAGGTCGAAATGGCAATTGGGTAATCGTGGCAACACTTCGAATGCGTCACCGCAGATGACCAAATTATCAGAATGCGGCCTGTCGCCGAGTTGGTCGGAGCTTACGAGTTGTTTTTGGAGCGAAACGACCTCATCCGCACCTATCTCGATAGTTCGGTTTCGCGGAGCTCTCGGTCGAGGATCATTTGTTTGAGATCTTGCCATCAGGGTGTTCGTTTTGAACTCTAGCATAGTGACGAAGTATTGCGAACCAAAACTCCGGCAACGCTCCGACGCAAGCGCTCCTTGACCCTTAAAATGGGCGCGTGATACCATTAAGTCTTTTGAGAATCGGGCGCTTTTAGCCTTTTTAACACACTGTTATTGGTCAAATAAGTTTATGCATTTGTTGGCGTTTGCCGAAAGTATACAACTCTTCCCGGACGGCACGATCTTCATCCATATCGCGTTGATCCTGATCATGATCTGGGTCCTCAACCGCACCCTGTTCAAACCGATCAACCGCATTATGGCGACCCGCGATAAATACAAGGGCGTCGAAGGCGGCGAAGCGGGGACGATCCTGCGCGATGCCACCGAAAAAGAATCGAGATACTCACGCGAAATGCTTGAGACCCGCTCAAAGGGCTACGAGTTGATCGAAAGCGAGCAGAAAGACGCGGCGGTCGATCGGGAAAAACAGATCGGCAAGGTCAAGGCTGAGGTCGCCGATAGATTTGAGACCGGCAAAGCGGAAGTTGAAAAGCAGGCCGCCGAAACACGTTCGACGCTGGCCGCTGACGCTGAAAAGATAGCCGATTCGATCGCAGCCAATATCTTAAAGGCTTAGGATTATATGCTCTTGTTCATAAGCAATATTATTTTATTTTTCTCCGGTGCGGCCGCGGCCGGCTCCGGCGGAGCTTGGGAATCGTTTAAGCATTTTTACAACGAGTGGTTCAATTTTCCAGGTTTTGAGATCTGGAAATTCATTAATCTCTTTCTGTTTATCGCGATCGGTGTTTACCTTCTCAAAAAACCGCTCGGAGATGCATTTAAGGCAAAGCGCGAAGCCATCCGTTCCGAGTTGATTAAGGCTGAGGAAGAGAAGCAGGCCGCACTCGCGAAATTGACCGCTGCCGAGGCCAAACTCGCTCAGCTCGAAACCGAGAAACAAGGTGTTTTTGCTAACGCGAAGGCCGAAGCCGAAGCGGAAAAGCAGCGTCTTGCCGCTCACACTGAGACCGAGATCCAGAGGCTTCGTCAGCAGACCGAGGCTGAGATCGCCCGTCTGGTCAGTCAATCACGTGCTGAACTCCGTCGATTTGCTGCCGAAGAAAGCATTCGCCTTGCCGAGCAAAAGCTACGTTCGCAGATCAATGGCGAGAGCGATGCCCGTTTGGTAAGGGCAAACATCCAAGAGATCGGAGGGCTTAACTAAAATGAGTACCGAAACAGTCGCCCGCCGCTATTCCGCCGCACTTGCAGACGTTGTTTTGCAGGCAGGCGACGTTGATACCGTCAGAGATGAGCTCGCCGGTTGGCACCGTATCTTTGACGAAAACCCAAATCTGAGTAACGTTTTCAGCAATCCGTCGATCACGCACCTCAATAAGCAGAATCTGCTTGAGGAACTGATCGCCAGATCCGCTCCGACCAAAACGACGGCAAACTTCTTGCGTATTTTGCTCAAAAACGACCGACTGAATGAGATCGGCGAGATCAATCGCCGGTTTGCGTCGGTGCTAGAGGAGCGTAAAGGCGTGATCGCGGCCGAGATCACATCGGCCCGCGAACTGCCGGAAAATGAACGTGCCGCTTTTCAGCTAAATATCGAAAAGATGACGGGCAAAAAGGTCAATATTAAATTTTTAACAAACAGCGATATTATCGGCGGCGTCGTAACCCGCATCGGGTCAACCGTCTATGACGGCTCGATCCGAACTAAATTAGATACTCTTAAAGAACAGCTCATTGGTGGATAGCAATTTGCGGGCGGTCTGCCGCTGGTCGAAAATGCGGCAGGCTTAACGGCAACGGGCCACTAACAATTAATATGGAAGCAATTAAAGCAAACGAAATAAACGAGATCATTCGTGCACAGATCGAGAACTTTGACGCCAGTATGACGGTCAACGAGGTCGGCACGGTGATCAAGGTCGGCGATGGTATCGCCGAGATCTACGGCCTCGAAAAGGTTATGGCCGGTGAGTTGCTCGAATTTCCGCACGGCGTGCGCGGTCTCGCACTTAACCTTGAGGAAGACAAGGTCGGTTGCGTGCTCTTCGGCGATTTCCAGAAGATCGAGGCCGGTGACGAAGCCAAACGCACCAAGCGCATTATGAGCGTGCCGGTCGGCGATGCATTGATCGGCCGAGTAGTTGACGCTCTCGGTAATCCGATCGACGAAGCGGGCGACATCGTTACTGACACCTATTTTCCGATCGAGCGTATCGCCCCCGGCATTATTGATCGTCAGCCCGTTAAAGAGCCGCTTCAGACCGGTTTGAAAGCTATTGACTCGATGGTGCCGATCGGCCGCGGACAGCGTGAGTTGATCATCGGCGACCGCCAGACCGGTAAAACGGCCGTCGCGATCGACACGATCATCAACCAAAAGGGCAAGGACGTTATCTGTATCTACGTCGCTATCGGCCAGAAGCAGTCGACGGTTGCTCAGGTTCGCCAAAAGCTCGACGAATTTGGCGCGATGGACTACACGATCATCGTTTCGGCGACCGCATCTGATCCGGCGGCTATGCAGTTTCTAGCTCCGTACGCAGGCTGCGCGATGGGCGAGTACTTTCGCGACAACGGCCGTCACGCTCTGACGATCTACGACGATCTGTCCAAGCAGGCTGCGGCGTATCGTGAAATTTCACTTCTGCTCCGCCGTCCGCCGGGCCGCGAGGCATATCCGGGCGACGTTTTCTACTTGCACTCACGCTTGCTAGAGCGTGCGGCTAAGATGTCGGATAAGCAGGGCGGCGGTTCGCTGACCAGTTTGCCGATCATCGAGACTCAGGCCGGCGATATCTCGGCCTACATTCCGACCAACGTAATCTCGATCACGGACGGCCAGATCTTCCTTGAGTCCGACTTGTTCAACTCAGGCGTACGGCCGGCTATCAACGTCGGTAACTCGGTTTCGCGTGTGGGCGGTTCGGCTCAGATCAAGGCGATGAAGCAGGTTGCCGGTACATTGCGTATCGACTTAGCCCAGTTTCGCGAGTTGGCGGCATTTGCGCAGTTCGGCTCGGACCTGGACAAATCTACCCAGTCTCAACTCGAACGCGGAAAGCGTCTGACCGAGATACTGAAACAGCCGCAATACCGGCCGATGGAAGTAGTCGAACAGGTGCTGATCATCTGGGCTGTTACCAACGGAATGGCAGACGACATCGAGGTTTCCGATCTTAAGCGTTTTGAAGAAGAGCTGACCACGTTTGCTAAGGACGCTCATCCCGCCGTGCTCAACACGATGCGCGAGAAGCAGTCGATAGATGACGATCTCAAGGCCGCGATGAAGGAAGCGATCGAGGATTTCAAGGCAACACGTTGGGAAACGTCAACGGCAACCGCAGCGTAGGTTAGTTATAGGTGATTAGGTGCGGGTAATAGTCGACGACTATTACCCATTCCCTATCACTCATCAACAAGAATATGGCAAGTCTATTGGATATGCGCCGACGCATTAAGTCGGTCAAAAATACTCAGCAGATCACCAAGGCGATGAAGATGGTCGCCGCGGCCAAGCTCAAACGGGCCCAGGATCGCGTCACTTCATCACGCCCTTTCGCGGGTAAGATGTCCGAAGTTTTGGGCGGCCTGAGCGCAAAGGTGGCTGATGAATTTTCGCATCCGCTACTCGACGAGCGTGGAGACGACAAATATCTCATCGTACTGATCAGCGCCGACAAGGGCCTCGCGGGTGCGTTCAACGCCAACGTCATCAAGGCCACACAGGCCTTTCTTAAGAGTCACGACGGCAAGACGACCGAGATGGTCGCTGTCGGTCGTAAGGGTCGGGATTTCTTTAGGCGTCGTGACGTGGTCTTTGCCGACGAATACATTGGATTGACAGGTTCGGGCCAGGTCAAACTCCAGGACGCACTCGAGATCGCTGAAAAGCTTATCAAGGACTTTGTCGCTGATGAGACGATCGACAAGGTGTTTATCGTCTTTACCGAATTCAAGACCGTTCTATCGCAAAAACCCGTTATTGAGCAGCTTTTGCCGATCCCGCGAAATGATTCCGATGCGGGTGCAGACGGCACCGCTCAGGCCGAATATATCTATGAGCAGCCTGTGGCCGAGATCTTTGGCAAGCTTTTGCCAAAACAGGTCGAGACGCAGATCTACCGCGGTATGATCGAATCGGTCGCCTCAGAACAAGGTTCGCGAATGACGGCAATGGACTCGGCGTCAAAGAATGCCGGCGAACTGATCGACACTCTGGTTCTCAATATGAACCGTATCCGTCAGGCTGCGATCACCAAGGAGATCATCGAGGTTGTCAGCGGCGCCGCGGCAGCATAATTTGCGATCGGGGTTTTACCAAAAGGCCGGGCGCGTGATCGTAGCCCGGCTTTTTTGCGCATCGCGGTAGAGTTGTTAATCGCATGGTACCGTTGTAATATACTGTCGATCTTTACTTTTCGGCATTTGCTCTTTAATGTCGCTGTTTTCGAGAACTTTACCATCAAAAATTGGAGGACACTATGGCGATACTTGGTCTTTTGGGTTTACTTCTGTTGGTAGTTGGTTGGGTCTGGTTAATGATCATTGCATTCAAGAGCGGCGGGGCGCTTTGGACGGTTTTGATCTTTTTCTTCTCGTGGATCGCGGGCCTGATATTCTGTTTTGTTAAGAAGGAAGGCTGGATGCAACTGGGGATGATGATACTAGGAATGATCTTGATGATCGCGGGCGGTAGTTTTTCGGCCTCGACGTCATTTGGCAACTAGCGGCCGATAATTGACTGGATCTAAGGGTATGAACGAGAGACGCGATCGCATATTTGCAGTTGCGTCTCTCGTATTTTGGGTCGGCATCATTTTTTATCTGTCGAGCGGACAGGGGGCGATGGATCAGACTTCGAGATTTATCCGCCCGTTGCTCGAGTTTTTGTTTCCGTCGGCATCGTCGGACACGATCACGCTGTATCACGCGTTCATTCGCAAATTCGCACATTTTACCGAGTATGCCATTCTCGCTTTCCTGGCATTCCGGGCGTCCAGGAACTCCCGTTGGAAGTATATCGCGGCCTTCGCGCTTGTGATCGCGGTCGCATCGCTTGACGAATTCAATCAGAGTTTTGAGGCGACAAGGACCGGCAGCATCAACGACGTGATGCTTGATATTGCCGGCGGCGTCTCGATGATCGCAGTTATTTGGGGCATTCTCAAAATCCGGCGGTCGGTAATCGCATAGCGACATTCAATTGTCTTCGGCCAACAAAAAACTTCCATTTTCGGCAACTTTGTGTCATATTTTATCGTTAAGAGTACTGACAAGGAGATTTATAAATGAGCATTTTTGACAAGATCAAACAAGAGGCATTAAACCAGTTTATCGAGGTCATCGAGTGGCTCGATGAATCACAATCGACACTCGTATACCGTTTTCCGGTCGCCGCCCAGGAGATCAAGAACGGTGCCCAGTTGATCGTTCGCGAATCGCAGGCCGCAGTCTTCGTTTTCGAGGGCCAGGTCGCTGATGTGTTTACGCCCGGACGCTACACCATCGAGGGCGGTAATACGCCGATCCTTTCGAAATTGGGTGCGTGGAAATACGGTTTCAATTCTCCGATCAAGTCTGAAGTCTATTTCGTCAATACGAAACAGTTCACTGATATGAAATGGGGCACGTCCAATCCGGTTATGCTCCGCGACGCCGATTTTGGTATCGTCCGCCTGCGTGCGTTTGGCGCCTACAGCTTGCGGGTCGCTGATCCGAGCGAGTTTATCAAGCAGATCGCCGGCACCAATGCCCATTTTCAGACCGACGATATCGACGGTCAGCTCAAACGTGCCATCGTTACTGAGTTTTCCGATGCTCTCGGCGAACTCAAGATACCGGCGCTCGACCTCGCCGCTCAGTACAAAGAGATCGGCGATACGATCCGCGGTAAGATCAACGAAGATTTCAGTAGCTACGGGCTCGAGGTAACCAAGTTTTACGTCGAGAATGTCAGCCTTCCGCCCGAAGTCGAGGCCGCGATGGACAAGCGTGCATCGATGGGAGCTCTCGGCGACGCTCAGACCTATATGCAGTTTCAGGCAGCGGACGCCCTTCGCGATGCGGCGCAGAACGAAGGCGGCGGTGCGGGCCTCGGTGCCGGCCTCGGTGCGGGATTTGCGGTCGGCGGCCAGATGGCAAATGTTTTTGGCCAGCAGGCAGGCGGTGCTCAACCCCCGGCGGCAGTCGCGGCGACGGTTCCGTGTCCGGCGTGCGGCAAAGCGAATGTGGCCGGCGTTAAGTTTTGCTCCGATTGCGGCGGCAAAATGGAGGTCGCTAAGGTTCCGTGCATTAAATGCGGTGCCGAACTTCGCGAAGGTGCCAAGTTCTGTTCCGAATGCGGCTCGACGCAGGAAAAGGCCAAGTGCACCGGTTGCCAGTTCGAACTCGCCCCGGGAGCCAAGTTCTGCCCCGAGTGCGGTGCTAAGACCGACGACGCCTAAACTGAGATTTTGGCATTGACGATCCGAGGACGGGTGGGCGAGCTAAGTCCATCCGTCCTTTCTATTTGCGTTTCAAACGTATTAGAATTAGTCCTTATTGGAGCAAAAAATATATGGCCGTTAGCCCCGAACTATTAGAGATACTACGCTGCCCAAAGTGTAAATCCGAACTCGAGATCAACGCCGAGCAAACCCGACTCAAGTGTCTAAACCCTGAGTGCTCATTGGTTTACCCAATTCGCGACGACATCCCCGTGATGCTCGTCGATGAAGCGACGGTCGAAAAATAATGAACCGGCCCGAGATCGATTGGGGCGGCATCAGGCGTGTGCTGGTCGTCCGCCTGCGTTCGATCGGCGACACCGTTCTCGCTACGCCCTCTTTGATCGCACTGCGGCGATTCCTGCCCGATGTCGAGATAGACATATTGCTCGAAGATTGGGTCGCACCCGTGCTCGACGGTTTTGAGGGCGTGAACGTAGTATCAGTCGGAAGCGGCAACGCCGCTAAACTCAAGACATCCGGATACTTACGCAACCGCAAATACGACGTCGCCATCAATCTGCACGGAGGCACGACCAGCTCAATTTTTGTAAGGGCATCGAGTGCCAAGCACCGTATCGGACTATCGCATTACCGTTACCCGCGATTCTATAATCATATCTATTCATCGGCAGCGGATTTCTGGCGGCGCACGGATATGCATTCCGCCGAACAGCAGCTCGCTGTCCTTGGCTTCGCCGGTATCCCGGTCGGAGACCTGCCGAAAAGTCGTTTGACCGTAACCGATGCGGCCACTCTCACGCTGCAGGCGAAATTTACCTCAGCCACGCAGCGATCGCTGGCCCAAGAACCGCGATTTGCATTGATCCATCCGGCGGCGGCGTTTGCGACAAAGCAGTGGGCGACAGAGAGTTTTGCCAAAACCGCCGAATTTTTGGCCGACCGCGGACTCGGGACAGTCGCTGTAGCGGCTCGGCACGAGTCAGACATCTTAAAAAAACTTGTCGATCTGTCCACTGTTCCGATAGCTGTGTTTGATGATCTGACGCTGCCTGAGATCACGGCGCTTGCCTCGAAAGCCGCAATATTTGTCGGCAATGACAGCGGCATCGCACATATCGCTGCTGCGGTCGGTACACCGAGTGTTGTGGTATTTGGCTCATCCAACCGCAACCACTGGCGTCCGTGGACCGATGCGCCAAATGAGATCGTCTTTCACGAACTGCCTTGTCAACCCTGTGCCGGTTATGAATGTAAGGTCTTTGGCGAGCCGAAATGCATCCTCGACGTCGCGCCCGCCGCAGTATTTACCGCCATTGAAAGGGTGCTTTAAGTGCCCGTATTTCTTGACACTTCCGCCCCAAACCCGTAGTATTTATAGTTTCGACTCTAGTGGCCGAAGTGTGTCTATATGTTCGAATCGCTGTCTGACAAACTTAAGTTAACACTGCGAAATCTTCGCGGTGCGGGCAAGCTGTCGGCTGAACATGTAGATATTGCTCTCAAAGAGATCCGAATGGCTCTGCTTGAGGCGGACGTTAACTATAAGGTCGCTAAAGATTTTGTAGAATCGGTTCGCATAAAGGCCGAGGGCGAAGAGGTCTGGAATGGCCTCAAACCGCATGAACAGGTCGTCAAGATCGTCTATGACGAACTGAGCGAACTGATGGGCGGCACGTCTTCGCGGCTTGTTTTTACCAAGGCCACGCCGAACGTCGTGATGATCGTCGGACTGCAGGGTTCGGGTAAAACGACCTCGACCGGCAAGATCTCACGCTGGCTCGCGGACAATCAGGAGCGTAAGCCCTTGCTCGTCTCGGTCGACGTCTATCGTCCCGCGGCTCGCGAACAGCTTAAGGTTGTCGCCAATGCTGTCGGCGTAGCGGTTTACGAGGCTAAGGAAACAAACGATCCGATGACGATCGTTCGCGGAGCGGTCACACACGCGGTCGAATTTGGTTTCGACACGCTGATGATCGATACCGCCGGCCGTCTGCACATCGATGACGACCTGATGGTCGAGCTCGAGCAGATCAAGGCCGAGACCAAGCCCGTCGAAGTGCTGTTTGTCGCTGATGCGATGACGGGGCAAGACGCGGTCCGCTCGGCGGAGGTTTTTCACGAACGCGTCGGCATCACCGGCGTTGTTCTGACCAAGATGGACGGCGACGCCCGCGGCGGTGCTGCTCTGTCGATCAAGCAGGTCATCGGCCAACCGGTGAAGTTTGTCGGTGTCGGCGAAAAGTACGACGCGATCGAGCCCTTTTACCCTGACCGTATCGCTCAGCGAATACTCGGGATGGGCGACGTTCTGAGCCTTATCGAAGAGGTTCAGGGCAAGATCAACGAAGAAGAAGCGCAGGAACAGCTGCGAAAAATGACGAGCAATCAGTTTTCGCTCGAAGATTTTCGTAATCAGCTGGGACAGTTCAAAAAGCTTGGATCGATGTCCAAGTTGATGAAGATGCTGCCGGAACAGATGACCGGCGGACTGCAGATCACCGATGAGCAATCGGCCGTAGTCGACCATCAGATGAAACGCACCGAGGCGATCATCGATTCGATGACGCGGCTCGAACGCAATAACCATAAGGTGATCGATGCGAGCCGTAAGACGCGTATCGCCGGCGGTTCGGGCTCGACCATTGCCGAGGTCAATCAACTGCTCCGTCAGTATGAGCAGATGAAAAAGATGATGGCCCAGATGAATCGCGGCGGCCTGCTCGGCGGTTTGGGCCGAAAGATGGCCGGTGGACTCGCCGGCGGTCTTGGCGGACTTTTAGGCGGCGGTGGAAATCCGTTGGGGATGCTGGGCGGCGGTTCGGCGATAGATCATTCGGATGACGGCGATTCCAACGACTCGCTGGCAAAACGCATTAAGAAGAAGAAAAGACACAAGAAAAAAAGATAGTGGGTCGAAATAGTGGATCGTGCATAAAGCGATCTACGATCGGCAGTTCACCAGTTACGGAGAAATTATGTTAGCAATTAGTTTGATGAGAATGGGCGCGAAGGGTAAACCTTTCTACCGCCTTGTGGTTAAGGAAAAGCGATCAAAGCGCGATGGTAAATACCTCGAAAACGTAGGCACGTACAATCCGATGATCAACCCGGCTGAGGTTAAGCTCAATCACGAACGTATCCAGTATTGGATCGGTGTCGGAGCGCAGCCGACCGATACGGTCAAGAGCTTGATCAAAAACAACCCGGCTCAGGAAGAGGCTTAACCACAGTCACGCGGAGGTCCAGATAGGAGCGATCCTCTGTGATCCCTGCGGCGTAGTGGTGTAAAACAATGAAAGAAGCTGTAGAAAGAATTATCAGATCGCTCGTCGGCACGCCCGACGCGGTCGAGGTGGCTGAGAGCGGCGACGGTAAGAATGTGCGTATCGCGGTTCGCGTTGCAGAGCACGATATGGGCCGTGTGATCGGCCGTGAGGGCCGCACCGTCAAGTCGATCCGCAGCTTACTTTTTGTGGCGGGGCAGAAGCACGGAAAACGCTTTCAGCTCGACCTGCTCGAGGACTAACGTCCGACAAACTTCAGTTTGTCGAAATCGCGTGGAAGAACTCGTCACCATAGCCAAGATCGTCAAGACCCGCGGCCTCAAGGGCGAGTTGGTCGCTGATCTGCTGACCGATTTCCCGCAGCGGTTCGAGGGCCTTGAGAGCGTCACTGCGGTCAGGCCTGATGGCTCGATGCTGTCGCTAAACCTGGACGATTTCTGGTTTCAGAATGGCCGCGTCATCCTGAGATTTGCGGGTTACGGGACGATCGAGTTGGCCGAGGCGTTGCGGGGCGTTGAGATATGCGTCTCCGAGGCCGAGGCGGTCACGCTCGATGACGGCGAGTTTTACGATTGGCAACTGCAAGGCTGTCGTGTTGAAACCTTGGACAGGACCGAGATCGGTGTTGTTACCGAACTGATGCGAAACGGCGCTACCGAGATATTGGTGGTCAAGGGCGTTGAAAAAGATCATCTGATCCCTTTTGCCGAAACGATCTGTCCTGAGGTCGATATTGAAAATAAGTTGATCCGGATCGATCCGCCGGACGGGTTGCTGGAGTTTTAGGTGAAAATTGATGTATTAACAATTTTCCCAGAGTTTTTTGGCCAAGCCTTTGATTTCGGCATTATTCGCCGGGCAAAGCTTGCCGGAATAGTCGAGATAAACGTCCACGATATCCGCGAGTATGCGGTCGATAAACACAAAATGGTCGATGATCGGCCATTTGGCGGCGGCGACGGGATGGTCTTAAAACCCGAACCGATATTCGCCGCGATTGAAAATTTGATAGGAACGAGCGATCGTGACGCTTACCCCGAAGGGACGCGCGTCGTGATGCTGTCGCCTCAGGGCCGGCAACTCAAGCAAGCTGTGGCAAAGGAGTTTGCCGATGCCGCGGAGCACATCGTGATGATCTGCGGACGGTACGAGGGCGTTGACGAACGCGTCAACGATCTGCTTGTGACGGACGAGTTGTCCATCGGCGACTATGTGCTCTCGGGCGGCGAACCCGCGGCGATCGTCATCGCCGACAGCATCGTCAGGCTTTTGCCGGGTGCACTAGGCAGTGATACATCGGCCGCCAATGACTCGTTCAGCGACGGTTTGCTCGATTGCCCGCATTACACGCGGCCGGCCGAGTTTAGGGGAATGTCGGTTCCCGAAGTTTTACTTAACGGCAATCATGCCGAAATTGAAAAATGGCGCCGGGCTAAGGCGCTCGAAAAAACGAGACTAAATCGTATTGATCTTTTAACAGGAGAAAATGGTGATATGTGAGCGGCATTGCCGCTGACCTCTGGCCGAATTAGAAAATGAACAGACTAGATAGCGTCGAAAAGACACAGATGAAAGAGACCGTACCGGTTTTTCAGCCGGGCGATACACTTCGCGTACACGTACGCATTAAGGAAGGCAATAAAGAGCGCCTTCAGGCGTTTGAGGGTATCTGCATCGCCCGCAAGCACGGCGGCGTCCGCGAGACCCTGACCGTCCGCAAGATCAGCTTTGGCGTCGGCGTCGAGCGTATCTTCCCGCTGCACGCAACGGTGATCGACCACATCGACGTCATTCGTCACGGTAAAGTGCGTCGTGCCAAGCTCTATTACCTTCGCGATCTGCGTGGTAAGGCAGCACGTATCAAGGAACGCGATACACGCGGCAAGGCTAAGAAAGCCTAGTCGGGAGAGATAAATAGTGAATAACGCGGGAAATTCGGATCCATTCGTAAGAGACGGGTCCGACTCCCGCGTTTCTTTGTTTGACGATGTCGTTATCGACGGTATCGGTCTCGCATTTGAGCAAAATGCCGTCAGCGAAGGCCACCTTTTCGTCGCGGGTGTGGACGAGGTCGGCCGCGGATGTCTTGCCGGCCCCGTCGTGGCTGCGGCGTGCATCCTCGACATCGCCAGGCCGTTTCCCGCCGGTCTCGACGATTCGAAAAAGCTGACCGAGAAAAAACGCGACACCATCGCCGCCGAACTCAAACAAACCTGCGTCGCTTATGCGATCGGCCAGGTCGAGGCGGACGAGATCGATCGCATCAACATCCTCGAGGCGACAAAACGAGCGATGCTGCTCGCGATCGCCGGACTTGTCCCCGCCGCCGATTACCTTCTGATCGACGCGCTCCATCTCAAACAAAGCGATTTGCCGCAAAAGGCGATCATCAAGGGCGACTCGATCTCGGCCTCGATCGCTGCCGCATCAATACTCGCCAAAACCTACCGCGACGATCTGATGAAGGCATACGACATCGAATTTCCCCAATACGGCTTCGCCGGCCACAAAGGCTACGGAGCCGTCACCCACTTTGCCGCCTTACGCATACACGGCCCGTGTCACCTTCATCGCAGATCATTTCGCGGTGTCCTACAGGACTAGAAATATCGTCGTTGCCGTCAACGCGCGAGCCAACTCGTCGAAAGCCGCGAATTTTGGGCAATTAATATTTATCCGCAACGACAGAAGCCGATCTATTTGATTGTTGCATAGATAATATACTGTACGATACACAATATTTATGAGATAATTGTAATATGAAAAAGCATAAAGCCGCTAAATGCAACAGAGACATCGGTTACGGCATTTCCGAGCACATTTTGCGATGAAGCTGAGGGGAAGGAAATTAATTAGGGACACTTTGGGAGGTTAACTTATTTATTCAGAGCATTTAGCCTGTCCCAAATTGTTTGAAACCACGAAATTAATTAGGGACACTTTTCGTCCGTAACTCACAGCAAACGCACGGCTTAGCGTTACAAAATGTGTAAACCGACTGTTTCAAATTAAATTGAACTAATTAGGGACACTCGGCGATTATAAATCGCTAAGGTCGCCCCGTTGCCGTTCGAGGTGCCATACGATCGCGGCCAGGAAAGACATAGGTTTAATTAGAGCCAGATTTTTGCTCTCCGTTTCTGGATTTTCGGGGTCTTTATCACTTTATGTCTTGGTAGCTCGGTAGTGATAAAAATAAACAATTAGGCGCGTAACCTCCGGCAATTAGGTATAATGAGTATCGTTAACCGCAAAGCCGACGATTAGAATTTTATGTTCGAACGCTATACGGAGAGGTCACGGCGAGTGATCTTTTTCGCTCGCTATGAAGCCCTGCAATACGGTTCTCAGGTGATCGCACCTGAGCACATATTACTCGGGCTAATGCGCGAGGATAAGACCATTTCTTCACGCTTTTTCCCGTTTCGAACCGCCCTGACGGTCGATACGATCCGGCGCGATGTCGAGGAGCGGATCGTGCTGCGCGACCGCATACCGCAATCTGCCGAACTGCACCTTTCGCCGGTCACAAAACGCATACTCTTTTACGCCAATGAGGAGAGTCGGCAGCTTAAGAACCGCCACATTGGCCCTGAGCACCTTTTGCTCGGGTTGGTCCGCGAGGAGCGTTCGATCGCCGCCGAGATACTCTTTGGCTACGGGCTCCGGCTCCAGGACGTGAGGGACGAGATGTCGCGGCAGAGCACCGTGCCGCACACTGCGGCCGCGGTCGGTTCCGACGCTTCGAAAACGCCGAATCTGACGGAATTTACACGCGATCTGACCAACGAAGCGACCGAGGGCCGCCTGGATCCGCTCATCGGCCGCGAGGCTGAGATCGAGCGGCTGATCGAGATATTATGCCGCCGGACCAAGAATAATCCGGTCCTGATCGGCGAATCCGGCGTCGGCAAAACGGCGATCATCGAGGGCCTTGCCCAACGCATCGTCGATCGACAGGTGCCGACATTTCTTGAGAAAAAACGCATCCTCTCGCTCGATCTCTCGCTGGTCGTCGCCGGTACCAAATACCGCGGTCAATTTGAAGAACGGCTTAAAAAGATAATGGCCGAGCTTAGGGAGAACGCGGAGAATATCGTCTTTATCGATGAACTGCACACGCTGGTCGGGGCCGGTTCGGCCGAGGGCACGCTCGACGCCGCCAATATACTCAAGCCCGCCCTTTCACGCGGCGAGATACAGTGTATCGGCGCAACTACGCCGGGCGAATATCGCAGATCGATCGAAAAGGACCGAGCACTCGAACGCCGCTTTCAGGCCGTCAAGGTCGAGCCGGCGAGCGAGGCAGACGCACTCCGGATAATCGAGGGCATCGTTGAACGCTATGAGGCGTTTCATCAGATACGCTACACCAAGGACGCACTCGCCGCCGCTGTCCAACAATCGAATCGCTACATTTCGGACCGGTTTCTGCCCGACAAGGCGATCGACGTGCTTGACGAAGCCGGAGCGAGAGCCAAACTGCGGCATCAGCAGGAAAATCGCGGTGAGCCGTCGTGGAAAGAGACGGTCGAAAACTGGAAACGCGCCGCCGCTAACGAAGACCAACTGATCTCGCTCGAGCTCCGAACCCTTGAAGATTCGTTCTACGCTGTCGAAGTGACGCGCGACGACGTCGAGGAAGTGATCGCCCGCTGGACCGGCATTCCGATCACATCGATCAAGACCGACGAAGCTCAAAAGCTGCTAAATATCGAAAAAGCCTTGCACGAACGGATCATCTCGCAACGGCCGGCGATATCGGCACTTGCGAGGGCGATACGGCGTTCGCGTGCGGGACTTAAGAATCCGAGTCGCCCGGTCGGGTCGTTTCTATTCCTGGGGCCGACGGGCGTCGGCAAGACCGAGGTAGCGAGGACGCTGGCTGAGTATCTATTCGGTTCCGAGCGTGCTCTGATTCGTTTCGATATGAGCGAGTTTATGGAAAAGCACTCGGTGTCAAAATTCATCGGGTCGCCTCCGGGATACGTCGGCCACGAAGAGGGCGGCCAACTTACCGAAAAGCTCCGGCGTTCGCCATACGCGGTAGTGCTGTTTGACGAGGTCGAAAAGGCCCATCCGGACGTATTTAACGTGATGCTGCAGGTCTTTGAGGACGGCGTTTTGACCGACGCACTCGGGCAGGCGGTAGATTGCAAACACGCTATTTTTATAATGACCTCAAATCTGGGTGCCCGCATCATTCAGAAAAACGCGGCATTTGGCTTTACGGCCAATGCGGCAACCTCCCGCGAACAGGTCGAGGAGCAGGTAATGTCGGCGGTCAAACAGACGTTTGCACCGGAATTTATCAACCGTCTCGATGAGATCGTGATCTTTGACGAACTTGGCGACGACGACCTGCGCCAGATCGTCGATCTGCAGGTAGCCAAACTGGGCCAGATTCTCGAGGATCGACAATTGACCATCGGACTCTCAGAAGAGTCCAAAACGTGGCTTATACAAAAGACCTGCTCCGACCGCAAGTACGGTGCCAGGCCGCTGAAACGGGCGCTCCAGAAATACGTCGAAGACGAACTTTCGGAAGCATTGATCCAAGGCCAAATGGACGGTTCCGGCCGTGTCGAAGTTTACTGCGAAAATGATAAACTTGCTTTTCGGCTAGTGCCGTCGCCCGAGACAGAGTTATTGGAGAAAGCATAGGCGGCCCGAAGACCAAAGATGTACCCGAGAGCAAAATTTGTAGAGATACTGCACGAGATCCGTCAGGAGATGTCGCAGGAGGCGGATTACGACGTCGTGCTTTTTGCCGAAATGGTGCGCACCGGCGATAGAGCTCACGACCTAGGCAAAGGCAAAAGCCTCGATTCCGGCCGCTCTGTCAAGATGAACGCCGACGCGGGGCCTGAATTGACCCGTTCGGGGAAATGACGATCGTGGATTGTAGATCGAACGCAGAATTGATTAAATACATCGCGTAAGCGTACGACCGCCTTACGCGATACGCCAAGGATGTTCCGTTACCTCATTTCGCTCATCTTTATCCTGATCGTGCTTGTCGGCTCGGCGGCCATCTTTTTTCCTGAATATTGGGTTCACCGTTACGACGATCTGATCAGCCGACAGGCCCGAGTTTACCGCATTGACGAAAAGCTTGTCTGGAGCGTGATCTATGAGGAGACTTACTTTCGAGCTTGGAAAGTGGGTGCGGCCGAGGAGGTCGGGCTGATGCAGGTGACGCCGACCGTCGCCCGGGAGTGGGCCAAAGAAACCGGCCTGAAGGAAATGGAAAAGCAAGCCGCGTCGAACGTCAACCAACTACTATCGGACCCTGAACGAAATATACAGATCGGCTGTTGGTATCTGGAAAAGGTCCGTGAAAAATACCGCGAACGCCCGGCTGAAACGGCGATGATGCTCGCGGCATATAATGCCGGAGCAAGCCGCGTCGATGAATGGACCCGCGATGCCGACACGATGACGATGGCCGAAAGCGATTTTGTCTCGCGTATCGCTATCGCGAGCACTCGGTCGTACGTCACCTCGATACTCGGACGTTACCGAGCCCAGCCAAAACAAAAATAGAATGAAGATCATCACCGCCGATCACGTTTTGCCGATCTCGACAGAGCCGATCACCAACGGTGCGGTCGCTATCGTTGGCGAGTGCATCGCTGCCGTCGGCGATCGCGAGCAGATCGTCGGGCAGTTTCCGGACGCCGAGATCATTGACTATGGTGCGGCGGCAATAATGCCCGGAATGGTCAATTGCCACTCGCACCTTGAGATTACCGCAATGCGCGGGGCACTCGACGAGGTCGAACACGATTTCAGATCGTGGCTGCTGCGACTCAATTCGATCCGCGAGAGTTGGACGGATGAAGACGTCGAAGCATCTGCTTCGGCCGGAGCATTGGAAGGCTCGCGTGCGGGCGTGACTTGCTTTGGAGACATCGGGCGGATGGGCAACGCGGGCGTCAAGGCTCTGAAAGCCGCGGGCCTGCGAGGCATCGTGTATCAGGAAACTGAGTTTTCGCCGGACAACCGCACGGCCGCAAATGACTTTGAGGAGCTTGGGGCAAAATTTGAGTTACTTAAGGACGAAGAGACCGATCTCGTAAAGGTCGGCCTGTCGCCGCACGCGCCATATACGGTCAGCTCGCAACTTTTTGAGTTGATCGCTCAATACTCCATTATCAATCGCATTCCGCTGACGATCCACGCCGCCGAATCTGCCAGCGAGATCGAGCTTCTAACACGCGGAACCGGCTTTTTTACCGATGTCTACGAGAAATTTGGTGTTGAATGGTTCAGTCCGCATTGCACGCCGATCGAGTATCTCGAACGCCTCGGAGTGCTGTCCGCCCGGCCTCTGCTCGCCCATTGCGTTAAGGTATCTGCAACCGACATCGAGCGGATCGCGGCCAACGGAGCAAGCATCGCTCATTGCCCGAAATCAAACGCGAAATTCGGCCACGGCTACGCTCCGTTCGAGCAGTTTGTCGATGCCGGGATCGCTGTCGGGCTTGGTAGCGATTCGGTCGCGAGCAATAATGTCTGCGACCTTTTGGAAGAATCACGCTTTGCCGCTCTGTCGGCGCGCAACCGCGACGGTTCGGAGCGATTCGTCGGCGCCCGCGACGTTCTCGAGGCCGGCACCGTCGGCGGAGCCAAAGCCCTAAACCTCGATCACCTGATCGGCACACTCGACGTCAGCAAGCAGGCCGATATCGCTGTCGTTTCGCTCGAAAACAACGCTCAGCAACCAGTCAGCGACATTCACGCCGCGATCGTATTTTCATCAAACGCGCGAGATGTCGTGATGACGATGGTGAGTGGAAGGCGTGTTTATTAGTTGGTGTTTGCTTTTGCGGTATCGAGCTGGGCATTAAAGCGATCTATCAACGTCTGCGCTCTGTCGGCAACAAACGGGTGAAAGTCGCCCATATTCAAGAAGACACGTTGCTGATTGAAACGATCAACAATAGGAACTGCTTTCGAAAGAAAGGGTTTTGCATCCATCATAACCAGAGCGATCGCTGCGTATAGCCGCACAAAATCCTCTTTGGCTGATAGAAGTTTACCTAAAGCTCCGGCGTATTTCACTGACTTTAGTATGCCGAGAGCAAGTGCCGCATCCTTTCTCACCAGCGATCGTTTATCCGACAGTAAAAGAGCGATCTTGTCTTCGAATTCCGTTGCTCCCATCATCGCCAGAGCCTTTGCGGCATCGCCTTTCACAAAATCTACAGTGAGAAGTTTTGCGATTTCAGGCTTTGTGTCTTTTGCATCTATCCGGACAAAGAGGAACATTATTGCGGTCCGCTGTTCACTGTCAAAACTTTGGCGCATCAATGCGATCAACTCTCGTTTGTAGTCCGGTGCCGCTCCGGTTTCGAGCAGGAAATTAAGCGGCGCCAATTTGTTTAGGGAATAAGCATTCTTATCCAGCATTAGATCGACAACCGCCTTTGCGTGCTTTCGGCCACCGAGGCCGATCAATGCGGTTATTGCTCCTTCACGATTAAAGTCATTGCCGGTTTTCAGAAGCTCCAACACCTTATTTTCGTATTCAGTGGCCCCAAGCATCGACAGGGCGATGGCGGCTTGCCCCTTGGACACATCGGTCATTTGAGCGAACTCATCTTTGAACTTAAAGTCACCCTCCAGAATGTTTGCGATCGCCGGCACATATTTCTTGTCGCCGAAACTGCCAAGTACCACCGCGGAGAATCCCCTGACTACGCTATCATCTGACTTTGTAAAGGCAGCAAATCTGTCCTTGACACCATTCAATCCACCTAGCTTGGTCAATGCTTCTTGATCGTTAGACCGGATTGCGGTGAGAAAATCGGTAAGGTCGTTAATTACCTTATCAACAGCAGACTTATCGGAATAGTTATGACTTAGCGACCACATCATTCCCATAAGTTGTGGTAGGTGTTCACTAAAACGGGAGTGGACGGCCTCGATATTGTTTGGATCAAAAGGTACATCACTCTGATCGAGCGTCTGGGCTCGACCAGGTATTTGGCAGGAAAACACTGCCAATAAAAAAAACAGATTTAGTAGGAGTGATCTATTGAACATTTGGGCGAACGGCACAGGCTTAAGGTTGTGCAACCTAACAATTCACTTTAGTCGACCCTATCTTTCCAGTATCCGGGCTTTCGGCTCGAATGCATTACGGCTACGACTAGTATCGAGCCTTGGGATTCGGCATAGAGCAGAACGTAGCGAAATTTCTTTAAGAAATAGCGACGAATTCTTCCTTCAAAAACCGGCCATCGCTGCGGTTCCGCTCGCAGCTCGCTTGTCGCTTCTCGTACGATCCTACCGAATATGTCACCAAGACCCGGTTCTTCGCGATTGTAGTATTCGACAGCACTCTTCAACTCAAGTCTTGCAAGCCGATGAAATCTTGCCTTCATCTGGAGCTCAGTAAACCGAGGTCTGCAAAAACCTCGTCTGCATCAATTGCCTCTTCCGCACCCGACTCTATCTCGTCGAGCCTTCTTAATGCTTCCGTCGCCCATGCTTGACGGATCTCTTCGGACTCGGTGTTCGGACCCAGACTATCAAACAATCTATTCGCAAGGATGGCCCGCTCTGACATAGGTAGCGACAATGCCGTTTCAGTAATTTCTTCGATCAATACGCCCATATTTCTTAGGATACGTCGGTTCTAATCTGCTTTCAATAATTATTTTGTTAGTTAGACGTCATGTTCCGGTTTTCGTGTTACCCGTTTCCATTTTCAACCAGAGCGTCACGGTTTTGGCGGACCCATCGCTGCCTCAAGGTCGCTGAGCAGGTCGGAAGGCGTCCAATTGTTGCCGGGGAGGATCTTGAAGACATTGCCGTCCGGGCCGATAACGGCAGTGCGCAGGCTGTGATTGAACTGTGCTTTATCGTTTTCGTCGACCTCATAGCGGAGCCCGAAGAAGTCGGCGAGCTTGCGGACATCGGCGTCCTTGCCGACGGCAAGTTGCCAGATCGTAAAGTCCGGTTTCACGTCTTTGCCGAGATAACCCATACCATATGAACGAAGCTTCTCGGGCGTATCGCGGGCCGGGTCAAACGATATGCTTAGCAACCGTAACTTGTCCTTCGCGGCGGGATCGGCACTGATCTGCTTGGCCAGATCGCTGAAATTAGTCGACATCTTGATGCAGTAATCGGGCAGCGGACATTGTGCATAAATGAATGTGATCGCTAAGGCTTTACCACGAAAATCTTTGATCGAGACGATCTTGCCGTCCTGATTGGTCAGCATAAAGTCGGGTACGGGCTTGCCGATCTGGACAAATCGCTCATCGATGATCGGCGTTGCCTGGCCCGGCATCGGGGCCGCGACGATGCCGATATTCTCAAGCCAAAACGGATCTTTGGCAGTGTTATCGACAACAAGTTCGGCCTTGATCTCTGCACCGGGCTGCAGTTCATTCCAGACCCAATCTGCGTGGATCGGAAAGTCCATCGTCATCGCATCCATATAGCCCTCGACCTTTTTGTGGTCGATCGTGGCCTTTTTGGCTGCTTTGTCGACGGCGATGACCTTGCCCTCGATCGGGTAGCGTTTAGCCGACGTTGACGAACTGTTGACGGCCGTACCTGATTGGCAGGCCGAAACGAACACTGAAATAATAAGTACGAGTAAAGTTTTACGCATATTGATATCTGCCGCCGTTACCGCTGATTTTAGCAAAGTCCGCGGCTTTACGGTAAAATCGATACAAGATTATGACTGCAAAATTATTGAGTGGAAAGGTTTTTTCTGATGCTATAAAGGCCGAGGTTGCCGCTGAGGTTGCTGACATCCGGGAGGTTCACGGATTTTCGCCGTGCTTGGTAGTCGTGCGGGTCGGCGAAGACCCGGCGTCGGCCGTCTATGTCGGCAGCAAGGTCCGCACAGCTGAGGAACTAGGTATTAGGTCGGAGCAGATCCATTTTGCTGCTGATGCAAGCGAGAACGAGATCATCGACGCTGTCCGTGGGCTAAATGCACGTACGGATGTCGATGGCATTCTTGTCCAGCTGCCTCTGCCCAAACACATCGACGAGCAAAAGGTGCTAGAGCTTATCGATCCTGAAAAGGATGTCGATGGCTTTCATCCGGTCAACGCGGGGCGGTTGATGCAAGGCCAAAACGCCTTGAAGCCGTGCACTCCGGCGGGTGTGATCGAGGTGCTGAAACGCTCCGGTATTACGATCGCCGGTAAAAACGCCGTCGTCGTAGGCCGCAGTAATATCGTCGGCAAACCGATGGCGATGCTCTTGCTGCACGAAAACGCGACGGTGACCATCTGTCATTCGCGAACGGCGGATCTGGCTGACGTTTGTTCGCGGGCCGACATACTGGTCGCGGCTATCGGTCGGGCCGGGTTTATCAAGGCTGAACATATCGGCCAAGGCGCAACAGTGGTAGATGTCGGGATAAACAATGTCGAAGATCCTGAGCTAGCTCGCGAGCTTTTTGGGCCGGATGATATCGAAAAGCGTCTGGCGACGATCGAAAAGCGCGGTTTTACGCTGGTCGGCGATGTTAACCCGCGCGACGCGATGGATAAGGCCGCGTATTTCACGCCCGTTCCGGGCGGCATCGGATTGCTGACCGTCGCGATGCTGATGAAAAACACGGTCACGGCCGCTCGTATGAGACGAAGGATCTGATCGCAGAAAAAGATTCCGAGTAATCGAAGTGCTAGATCTATTTTACGGTTTCGCAGTAATACAAAAATATGAACTTTGAAGAATATCAGTCAGCGGCGTGCAAGACCGCACATTACCCTCGGCGGCTCGAAAATCTGGAGTATCCGACGCTCGGACTTGCCGGCGAGGCCGGTGAGGTCGCCAATGTCGTTAAAAAGATCCAGCGTGATCACGGCGGCGTGATGAATGAAGATATCCGAACGAGGCTCAAGGACGAACTCGGCGACGTGCTATGGTACATCTCGGCCTGCGCTGATGAGCTAGACCTGACCCTCAATGAGATCGCCGAGTATAACGTCGACAAACTCAATAAGCGTCACGGTAGTTAATTAAAACTTCACCGACGAGTTGCCGATCATTGAGTGGCCTTTAGCTTTGGCAGACGGACCTTCGGGGAGCGTTTGCGTCTCTAATCAAATCGAATGTTGACTGTTGGATTAACGGGTTCGATCGCTGTCGGTAAGACGTTCGTTTGCAGTGTCTTGCGTGAGGCCGGAGTGCGGGTTTTAGATGCGGACGTGACAGCCCGCGACGTCGTTGCGAAGGGAACCGAAGGGTTAGTCGAGATCGTCAAGCATTTTGGCAAAGATATTCTCACTATCGACGGCGAACTTGACCGCAAAAAGCTTGGCACATTAGTTTTTGCCGATGCGGAAAAGCGAGCTCTGCTCAATTCGATAGTTCATCCGCGAGTGTTCGCGGTCCAGGACGGTTGGCTTCGCGATGCTGCGGTTGCCGACCCCGACGGAATCGCGGTGATCGATGCGGCATTGATGATCGAATCCGGTGGTTACAAGCGGTTTAACAAAATTATTGTCGTTTGGTGCGAACCTGTTATACAATTGAATCGCTTGATGTTACGCGATAATCTGAGCCGCGAAGACGCCGAAAGACGCATCGACGTTCAGATGCCGCAGGATGCGAAAAAGCTCTATGCCGATCATTTGATCGACACCTCACACGGCTTTGACGACACTCGTCGGCAAACGCTCACATTAGTCGAAGTTCTACGACAACAAGCGGCTATTAGCGATGAATGTTAACGACCAGATCATTGCCAAGGTTCGGCGAATGGCATTTCGCCTGACATTGCCGGGCGCGATCCTCGTGATCGCCGCGACTTTTGTGATGACCGCCTGCAGCGAACTTAGCCGGCCTAAGACAGAGACATTTTACGCCCAGACCAAACCGCCAAAGCAACAAGAATTTCGCTGGAGCAACGGCAAAGCTCCCAAAAATTTAGATCCCGCGCGTGCAGCCGCCGCCCCGGAAACCGATATTGTTCGCGGCATTTATGAGGGGCTGACCGATCTTGACGCCAAATCGCTCAAGGAGGTACCGGGCGTTGCCGAAAAGTGGGAATCGTCGGATGACCTTAAAACCTGGACATTTCATCTGCGCGGCGATGCTCGTTGGTCGAATGGCGAAGCGGTGACCGCAAACGATTTTGTCCGCTCGTGGAAACGTCTCGCGGATATGCGTGAAAAGGCGGCAAACAACTACCTTTTCAGTAATATCGTTGGGATGAGTCGAACGCCGGCAACGGTCGTCAATCCGGGCCAGCCGATCGATTTTATGGGCAATCCGGTTTTTGACAATGTTTCGCCGATCCAGCAAATGTCGGCCAACTCAAATACCGCATCCGAGCCGAAGCTCGAGAGCAAACCGGACATAAAAAACGCCAAGCCGACCGCATCGCCCGAGGTAGGTAATCGAACGGAACCTGTGCCGCCGCGATTCGGTGTTTCGGCAACAGATGAACGTACTCTGAAAGTCGAGCTTTCGTCGCCGGACAAAGATCTGCCGCGACTCGTCGCCAATCCGATCTTTCGTCCGGTTTACGGTGACGGGTCGTCTTTCGAACGATCGGGCATCGATCATTCCATAGTCACCAACGGTCCATTTCGCATTACCGAAACAGACGGTGACGGCATCCTGCTCGAACGTGCCGATCATTACTGGAATCGCGATGCCGTCGGGCTCGAACGCGTTAGGTTTGTGCCGATGGAAACAGCCGAAAAGGCTCTTGAGGCTTATCGTGCAGGGTCGATCGACGCCATCACCAATGCCAATTTCGAGCCGCTTGCTTTGAAGCTTTTGGCACCCTTCGAGGATTTTCGGCGAACGACGCACAGTGCCCTCAACTATTACGATTTTAACCTCAAGTCGGCCCCGTTCCGCGACCGTCGCGTACGTGAGGCTCTGGCCATCTCCATCGATCGCGAACGCCTTGCCGACGGCGAACTCGAGGGATCGGTCGAGCCGGCGAATAGATTTCTATCACTCAATGACAACGGTAAAATTGGGGTGGCGTATGATGTCGAAGTTGCACGTGGGCACCTCGCCGCGGCCGGATTTCCGAATGGCGAGGGCTTTCCGAAAATTCGTTTGGTCATCAACCGAAATAATCTGCAGCAGCGGATAGCGAAATTTATCGCACGTATGTGGCGGCAGAACTTAAACATTGAGACCGATATTATCGTAAAAGAAGCGGCGGAGATCGAAGCGGCCCGGGCATCAGGCGAATACGATCTGATGCGGCGGGGTATAGTGTTGCCGACGGCCGACGAACTCGTCAGTCTCGCAGCCATCTTCGGGTCAGACCAAGCCATCCAGCCCGAACCGACACCCGAAACGACCGCGGAAATCGGTAAACGTATTAAAGATCCGAGCGTGGCGCCGACGACGAATGGTCCGAACGTGGAAACCGGTCTGCCCGTGGAACCGTCTCCAAGCCCTAAGCCGTCAGCCGTTCAGAATCTGACGGAACGTGCCGCGATATTTGAATTGCGTGCAATTCCGTTGTATTTTCCAAAGTCTTACGCTATGGTCAAACCGTATGTAAGCGGATTTGAAATGAACAGTTTAGATGCACCTTCGTTAAAAGATGTGACCATCGATAGCGGTTGGCATCCGAGATCGACCACCGGCGAATAGCCTGAGCTCTGACAACACTAATTTCCTGGATCTTCCTCGATCGTTTATGGCCTTGTTTCGACTAAAAGCATTTCGAACCGCGACCATTATCGCCATTTTGGCATCATTGATGTCGGGCTGTATGTCGTCCGCAAAGGGCAAATACTTTGGCAAGACAACGCCGCCGAAAGACAATGTGCTGAGGTACATTACAGGTTCCGAACCCGAAACTCTCGACCCGCAACTCCCCGACGGCCAACCCGAAGCTCGTATTTTTATGGCGCTCTATGAGGGTCTTGTGGAATACGGACCGAAAGATCAACAGCCAATACCTGCGATCGCCAAGAGTTGGGAGATCAGCCCAAAGGTTGACGAATTTATCTTTCACCTTCGCGATAATGCCAAATGGAGCGACGGCACGCCGATCACGGCCCGCGACTTTGTCTACAGCCTTCGCCGCGGCTTTGCGCCTGAAACGATCTCGCGAACCGCAGGGCTCGGATATGCCATAAAGTATTCGGCAGAGTTCAACGGCGAGAAGGTTTTTGTAAAAAAGAACGGTAAGTTTCTGACGTCTGCGGATATCGCCGGTTCGCCGTTTAGGGACACGCCGGCGTTCGGCCCCGAAACCGACTTTAACCGCGACCTGCGTTCATCCGTTCGCGTCACGCTCGAGGGTGATGAAAAGAAGCGTACCAAGGAGCTCGACGCTGACGCCAAACTGAAGGCGGCCGTCGAAGGCGGTGAATTTGTTCCGGTCAAGGCCGAGGACATCGGCGTCGAGGCGATCGACGACTACACGCTGAGAATCTCGCTGCGGCAGAGCGCTCCATATTTTCTGGGATTGCTCGCTCATCAGTTTTTCCGTTTGGTTCCGCGGCAGGCGATCGAAAAATACGGTAAGGAATGGACGCGTCCCGAAAATATCGTGACTTGCGGAGCGTATCGGCTCAAAGAAGATCGTCCATACGACAAACTTGTTCTCGAACGCGACCCGAATTATTGGGACGGTGCTAATGTTCATTTAGACGGCATCGAGTTTTATCCGGTCGAAGAGCTTTCGACGATGATGAACCTGTACAAGGCTGGATCCGTCGATGCTTTTCTCAATCACACGGTACCGACGTCCTGGATCGACGAGGTAAAGCCGTTCAAGGATGAGTACCTCAATTTTCCGGAAGCTGCGACGGCGTATTACGCGATGAATACGACCAAGGCTCCGTTTACGGACCCGAACGTGCGTCGGGCATTTATGCTCGGGCTGGACCGCGAGGCGCTGTCGAGTTTCCGCAAGATCACCAAACCGCTCTACGGCAAGGTTCCTACGGGTATCTTCCCGAACTATGACAAGGCGGTCGAAAAGGTCGGCGAAGAGATCCGCAAAGAAAAGAACATCTCACCCGAAGCGTGGGCGAAGCGAAACGACTTTGATTCCGCTACGGCCCGCAAACTGTTGACGGCCGCAGGATTTCCGGTGCAAGAGACAGGTAGCGGCTATGCGTGTCCTAATTTTCCGACCGACCGGATCGCGATCACGTTCAATACTAACGAAAATAACCGTTCGATCGCGGAGTTCATACAGTCGCAGTGGAAACAGAATCTAGGTATCACGGTTCCGCTCAAGACGATGGAATTCAAGACCTACCTACCATATTTTAAGTCGTTGCAGTATGAGGGATTTGCTCAATTCCTATGGTCGGGCGACTATATGGACCCGTACACGTTCCTGAGTCTGCAATACGGCAAGGACAATGAGGGTGGAGCAGGCTTTTACGACGCGAAATACGACAAGATGCTGGATGACGCTAACGCCGAACTCGATCCGGATAAGCGATTTGAGATGCTCGCTCACGCTGAGTTTTACCTTATGGATCAGTTGCCCTTCGTGCCGCTGACGATCAACGCGACCAACTGGCTGAAAAAACCCTATATCAAGGGAATGTATCCCAATCCGGGAACACTCTTTGCGTGGAAATTTGTTTACATCGAGCGTGACGAGGCCAAGTGGGACAAAGACGTTGAGAATATTTTCAAGACTCCGGATCCGCAGTTCGAAAAACAATTGTCAGAACTGACGGCAACGCAACAGAAGGCCGCGAAATAGCCGGGAAACACAATGCTAAGTTTCATTATTCGCAGATTGCTGATAATCATCCCGATGGCTTTGCTCGTCGTGACGCTGACGTGGGGACTGATCCGCGTCGCTCCGGGCAATTTCTATTCGGGTGAAAAGAAGCTGCCGCCGGCGGTCGAGGCCAACATCCGTAAAAAATATGGACTGGATCAGCCGTGGTACATCCAATACGGAATGATGATGTCTAACATCGTCCGCGGCGATTTTGGCGATTCGCTCAAGTACCAGGGGCAGTCGGTCAACGAGATCATCAGGCGGCATCTGCCGTATTCGGCGACGATCGGCATCCTGGCATATCTGCTCGCTCTGGCGGTCGGCCTGACCGCAGGTACGATAGCGGCTCTAAAACAGAATTCCGCATTTGATTACGTTTCGATGTCGCTCGCGATGCTTGGGCTTTCGGTGCCGAATTTCGTGCTTGGGCCGCTGTTGGTCCTGATATTTGCATTCGGGTTATATTGGTTTCCGCCGGCCCGTTGGGGCGGTATTTCGAGTATCGTTTTGCCGGTGATCACACTGTCGGCGATATATGCGGCGTATATCGCCCGCCTGACGCGTGCCGGAATGCTCGAAGTTATGCGGTCCGACTATATCCGTACCGCTCGAGCCAAGGGCCTCGACGAAAAGACAGTGCTGCTCCGCCACGCTCTTCGCGGCGGCATCATTCCGGTCGTATCATTTACCGGTCCGGCACTCGCGGCACTTCTGGCCGGAACGGTCGTCGTCGAAAAGGTTTTCGCCCTGCCGGGGCTCGGTGACATCTTTATCAAATCGGTACTCAATCGTGATGAGCCTCTAATACTAGGCATCGTGGCATTTTTGTCGATACTGATAATGCTCTTTAATCTGGCAGTGGATATCGCATACGGATATCTCGATCCGAGGATTAGATACGAATAGTAATGAATAGCCCAACTGATCAACAAATCCAGTCAAGTTCTGTCAAGAAAGGTTCCTTGGGGCTGTATTTCTCTGTCTATGTAGCTATCCAGATCCTGGTCGATTTTGTTTGGACATCCATAGGTTGGACGCGCAGTTGGGAAGGTTTTCTGGCTTTGAATTTAGATTTGCTTCTGATATTTTTCACGTTCGCTCTAATTCGGCTGTCACGCGCCAAAAGCGGTTCCTTGTGGGCTGACGCGACAAAACGCTTGATGCGAAACAGGCTCGCTTTTGCAGGGCTGATCGTCCTTTTCATTATTGTTGTCTGCGTCATAAACGGTCCGCCGCTGCTCGAATGGGCAACGGGTAATACTTACGACATGATTCCGGGCAACGCGGGGCTTGCTCGTTCGCTGCCTCCGTCCCTACCGCATCCGATGGGCACCGATGACGCAGGTCGCGATATGCTTGCACGCGTACTCCAGGGCGGCCGAATATCGCTGATGGTGGGCATCATCTCGACATTCGTATCACTGATCGTCGGAGTATCGTACGGAGCGATCGCCGGATTTATGGGTGGACGGATCGATAACCTGATGATGCGCATCGTCGATATTATCTATGCCATCCCTTACATTTTGATCGTAATCGTTCTGCTTTCAGTTTTTGGCGGGCCGTCTACGCCGGAATGGATAAAGTGGCTGTCCACCAATATCGGCGGAGCGGGTAATCAGGCCCTGAGCCAGATATTCCTGTTGTTTTTCGCGCTGGGGTTGGTGTCGTGGCTGACGATGGCGCGCGTGGTGCGGGGACAGATACTGTCGCTCAAGAATCAAGAGTTTGTGTTAGCGGCACGTGCGACCGGCGTTTCGAACTTTGGGATAATCTTTCGCCACCTTGTCCCGAATGCTCTCGGCCCGGTGATCGTTTACGCGACGTTGACGATACCGAGCGTGATGCTGACCGAAGCGTTTCTGTCGTTCTTAGGGCTTGGCGTTCAAGCGCCGTACGCGTCTTGGGGAAGCCTCGCCGATGCCGGTATCAAGAATCTGGCGATTTTCCCGTGGCAACTCATATTCCCGGGTCTGACTATGGCGCTGACGCTGTTCTCACTCAATTTTTTAGGCGATGGCATCCGTGATGCTCTCGATCCGCAGACGAGGAAGTTTTAGATGATAAAAGCTCGATATTTAAGATTTGTATCAAAAGCGATCGGCGGTGCGTTTTTACTTGCGGCCGTCGCGCCGATGGCCGATGCCCAGAAGACAAAAGGGCTCATCGTGGAGGGTGTCAGCTATGAGAAGGTTCTGATCGGGAAAACGACGATGCAGGAGGTAAAGACGATCTACGGCAAGAATTACGAGACTTTCGAAAACGGCAATTATTCGGTCGTGATCAGCTACAAATCGCTCGGACTTTCGTTTTACGCGTGTACGCAAGACCCGAAAAAGGAGATCTTTGACATTACATTTGAGGCTCCGGCCAAGGTGCGGTCGAGCAAAGGAATCATTCTGGGAAAGAGCAAGCTTTCAGACGTCTTTCGTATTTATGAAGGCCAGGGCGAACAGACCTACAGCGACAGTGACCAAACTGGGGTCCTATTTTTTGTGAGAGAAGATAGTTTCGGCGATGATGCATACCAGACTCTATCGCCCGACGCTGACGCCAAAGAAATGCGGATCCATAACGCGAAGATCATCAAGCGCATCGAGTTGATCGAAGCAACCGAGTCGCGCCAGTGCGACGCTAAGTTTGGCCCGCAAAGCAACCAATGAGCAACAACGGCACAATTTTATCGGTCGATGGCCTCGATCCGCAGTCGAGGGGATGTCGATAGTTATTCGGTCAGAATGCCAGCTTATGAGTTTTATCCAAAAAATATTTAATACACTGCTTCCGGCTTCGTGGTCTCAGTCAATGGAATCTGATTCGCGGCTTTGGTTCATGACGTGTCTAAAATGCAATTTTGAGGAGTCGATATGGGAGATGGGAGGCATTCGTTGGAAGGCAAAGGGTAATTCGAGAAATCTGAGAAAATGTCCTAATTGTCACGAGAGGACGTGGCACTCGACCTACAAAAAAAAGACTGACGACCTGGTCCCGACCACCGGCACCGAAAAATAGTAGATGATCAATGATAACAACACAATTTTATCGGTCGATGGCCTCAAGACCTATTTCCATACCGAAGACGGCGTGGTCAAGGCAGTTGACGGTATCTCATTCGAACTGAAAAAGGGCGAGACTCTCGGCATTGTCGGCGAATCGGGCTCGGGCAAATCCGTGACGAATCTGTCTGTAATGCGTCTGATACAGCAACCGCCTGGTGAGATCGCAGGCGGCAAGGTCATCTTCGACAACATCGACGTTTTGAGTCTGCCAATCGACGAGGTCCGAAAGATCCGTGGCCGCCGCATCGCGATGATCTTTCAGGATCCGATGACATCGCTCAATCCGTTTCTCAAGATATCAATACAGTTGATGGAGGTGACCAGGCTTCACCTCGGCCATTCCAAACAGCAGGCTCGCGAACACGCCATCAAGATGCTCAAGCTGGTCGGTATCTCCGACGCCGAACAGCGGATCGACAGCTATCCGCACGAGTTTTCGGGCGGAATGCGTCAGCGTGTGATGATCGCAATGGCACTGAGCTGCGACCCCGAATTGTTGATCGCGGATGAACCGACGACCGCACTCGACGTGACTATTCAGGCTCAAATTCTCGAGCTTATCAAAGACCTGAAAGCACGAATGGGCACTAGCGTCATCCTGATCACGCACGACCTCGGAGTCGTTGCCGGTATGACGGACAAGATCATAGTGATGTACGCCGGCAAGGTGTTTGAGCAGGCCGCGACGCGTGAACTGTTTGCAACGCCGGCGAATCCATACACAAAAGGACTATTGAGAAGCGTGCCCGATCCGGCACACGAGCAAGGCAAAGAGCTATATCAGATTCCCGGACTGCCGCCCGACGTCGCCCATCTGCCGCCGGGTTGCCCGTTTGCGGAACGCTGCGAACGCGCGACCGACCTCTGTCACCGCGAGTTTCCGCCCTTTGTCGAAGTTGTGGTGGGGCACAAATCGCTCTGTCATTTTGCCGGAGACGTTTATCGAGAATCGAAAACCGAAGCAGCTGAAAAGGCCGCCGACTAAAATTATGAAAAAGATCCTGCTACCGCTCATCCTCCTTCTCATTGCTATACTTGGATGCTCAAAATTCAAGGAACTGACTGGCGGTGCCGGCGGCGGTACGGGTGGCGGTTCCGGCGCTTCGTCCGGCGGCGACCCGACGACCGAGCTAAAAGCGGCGTCGAAAAAGTTCATGGATCTCAAATCGTTCTCGGCGAAGATGGAGGGCATGGGCCAGACCGAGATCCGGTCGCAGGTTGATTTCATCGCACCTGATAAATTTCACATCACCTATCTTGGCGGTACCGGAGCCGGAATGGAATTGATCTTCATCGGCGCTGATGGCTATATGAAGTCTGGCAGCAAATGGACCAGGATGCCCGGCAATAAAAATTCGATACCGAATCTCCGTGATTCATTTACCGAAGAGGGTTTGAAATCGATGACCGATGTAAAATTTGAGGGCGAAGAGACCGTCGACGGCAAGCCCGCACTCGTTTACACATATAAAAACGTCACGCCGGTCGGCAATTATCCGTTCACCTCCAAGAGTTGGGTCAGTAAGAGCTCAGGCCTACCGATCAAGATCTATATTGAATATTCAAATGGAATGCTCAAGAATATGACGGTCACCTACGACACCGAGTCGCCGGTGACGATCGAAGCGCCAATAAAATAGAATGCCGGAATCGAATCAAGACAATTTGATCTCTCTGCAGGATCTAAAGGTCCACTACCGCTCAGGCGGCGGACTCTTCAGCGCGGCCAAAACTGTCCGCGCAGTCGATGGCGTTAGCCTCGACATCAAAAAAGGCGAGACATTGGGGCTCGTGGGCGAATCGGGCTGCGGCAAATCGACGCTCGGCAAGGCAATTCTCAGGTTGACCGAGCCGACGGGCGGAAAGGTCTTTTATGACGGCAAAGACCTCGGGCATCTGCCAAAATCGATGATGCGCGATCAGAGAAAGCATTTGCAGATGATATTTCAGGATCCGTACGCGAGCTTGAACCCGCGAATGACGGTGGGCAATATCATCGGCGAACCGATCCGTACATTTCGGCTCGGTGCCGGTTCGGTATCGCAGCGTGTGGAGGAACTGATGGAGACCGTCGGCCTTAGTCGCCGCTTTATCAAGCGATATCCGCACGAGTTTTCAGGCGGACAGCGTCAGCGCATCGGCATCGCCCGGGCACTCGCCGTTGACCCCGAATTCATCGTCGCCGACGAGCCGATATCCGCTCTCGACGTGTCGATCCAGGCCCAGATAATGAATCTGATGGAGAGACTTCAGGCCGAAAAGAATCTGACGTATCTATTTATCTCGCACGACCTGCGGGCAGTTAGGCACCTTTCGGACCGCGTCGCTGTTATGTATCTGGGCCGCATTGTCGAGTTAGCTGACGGCTTTGAGATATATAGCGATCCACTGATGCCGTATACCAAGGCATTGATCTCAGCGGTGCCTGTGCCCGATCCGGAAACGGAAGCCAAACGCTCGCGCATCATACTCAAAGGCGATGTCCCGTCCCCGATCGATCCGCCGACTGGCTGTCATTTTCATACGCGATGCTCGTATGCGATCCCGGAGTGTGCCGCCGTTTCGCCGACACTCGTCGAGATCAAACCGCGCCACTACGCCGCTTGCATCCGCATCAGCCCGGCAAACCCGAAGATCGAAGAAAACGCCGCTGCTGGCCTAAAGGTTATTGGTGCTTGAACTACTGTTAGAGCCTTTTGCGGCCGGACAGATCAGTTCGGTTTACGCTCAGGGATGCGCGGGGAGGTGAAGGGCGTGCGGGCTTCGAGCTCAAATTCCTCCGAATCGATCTCACGGACGACGGCTTCGTCACGTTTTGTGATACCGCGGAGCACCTTTCCGGCGGGAGCGAGTTCGACGCGGGATGTAATGACGCGGGCAATGCGCTTTGGCAAAAACTTGGGAGCAATGCCGGCGATCGAATCGGCAAGTGCAACGATATCGCCGCCGCCCGACCAGTGCTCGCGGACAACCGACTCGTCAGTTCGATTGACCAGCCTGAGCAGAACGAGAGCGACCATATATAGGTCATCGACCTGGCCGATAAACGGGAAAACGTCCGGTATGAAATCGATCGGTGAGACAACGTAAACGATCGCGGCGACAAAGAGTGCCTTTTCGGCCGTCGGGACGCGAATGTCCTTGAGCAATCTGCCGAGTAGCATCACCATATTCGGTAAAAACATTAAAAAGCTGTGCAGACGACCTTTTAATTCAGACTTTTCACGGCGTTTCAGCTTGTTTTTCGGCTCAATGCTCTTGCTCATATTTATGTACCGCCCGGTTGGTTTCCTTCAGTCTAGAAATAACCGCAGCTTTGTGCAAGTTTCACAAGGTTTGGTTGTATGGTAAATTCGAGTTGAATATCGTCAGTTGACCGACGAAAGAATAATTTATGATCTTGCAGCAAATCCGCGAGCGGGCCGCAGCCGACATTCAGCACATCGTTTTGCCTGAGGGCGAAGACATCCGTACAGTCGAGGCCGCCGCCATCTGTGCCCGCGATCGGGTGGCAAAAATAACCGTAATTGGAAACGAGGAAAAGGTTCGTTCGCTGGCCGGCGAGGCGGGTGCTAACCTCAACGGCGTCAATATCCTCGACCACCGCAGCGACCATCATCAATTTGGTAAGATCGCGGAGCTATATCATCAGATCCGACGCTCAAAGGGCATCACGCTCGAAGAGGCCGAACAGACGGTCAGGGATCCGCTCTATTTCGGAAATCTGCTCGTTCGCTTGGGTCGGGCCGACGGCTCGGTCGCCGGTGCGACCAATACAACTGCCCACACTGTTGCCGCCGCTCTCAGATGCATCGGCGTACGAGAAGGCTACAAGATCGTGTCGAGCTTTTTCCTGATGGTCGTGCCGGATAAAAAGTTTGGTGCAAGCGGAGCGATGATCTACGCTGATTGCGGCGTCGTCATCGACCCCGACGCCGGCGAACTCGCGGAGATCGCGATCGCATCGGCAGACTCGTGTAGGGCTTTGCTCCAGACGGACCCGCGCGTCGCGATGCTCTCGTTCTCGACCAAAGGCAGTGCCAAACATCAGCTTATTGACAAGGTCATCGAGGCGACCAAGACCGTAAAGATCCGTATGCCCGATCTGGCCATTGACGGCGAACTCCAGGCCGACGCCGCACTCGTCCAGTCCGTCGCCAACTCCAAGGCGCCCGGATCACCCGTCGCAGGCAAAGCGAATGTGCTGATATTCCCCGACCTAAACTCAGGCAACATCGCCTACAAATTGACCGAACGCCTGACCGGCGGCACCGCCATCGGCCCCATTCTCCAAGGCCTCGACCGCCCCTGCAACGACCTCTCACGCGGTTGTTCCGCGACAGACATTGTCGATGCCGTTGCGATCACCGCAGTCCAATCACAGGCGAGAAAGGACCCGGCCTGAAGCGTCTAATTTGAGCTAGGCAGACTGACAACCCTTACTACGATTACAAAAACTGCTAATAAGCAATATGTGACAAGGTTGGCTTTGCCCACTACGCGCTTGAGATGCTTCGACGACTCGATGACACCGTCGGCATTTTGCCCTTTTGGAAACATTGTTTTTATTACCAAGTATTCTATCGCCCACGACGCCAGGCCATAAGGTATGAGTAGGAACAACATAGCCCCCATAATGACCCATTGTTCATTGTGAACACCCGGAGCTACCCATGGTGAGCCGAGCGTGACAGAGAACAATACTGTCCAAGGATTGCGGTCAGTCGTCGCGGCGATCGCGTTTACACTGGCCAATTCCAACACGTAAAGCAGAAACCATGTTGCAGGAATTCCGATAAAGGTCGAAGCTACATTGGCCGTCGCCACCGAGATGAGTACTTTTTTAGTGTCGGTCCGAAGTGCCGATCTAACGACAAACGCCTCAATTAATACGATCGGTACCAATGCAACCGCCATCAAGGCAAGTGACGGTATGATCATTGGTAGCCCCATGTCGAATAGTAAAACGCTCATGCTGATGTTCCATTTGCCGCTTAAAATTCAACTAATATCTTCAAGAATGTCTTCAATTAACAATACGTACAGATCGTTCAGACATACTTTAAGTCGTTGCTGATCGCTCGGTAATATTTAGGCTTTATCCCACTCCGGGACACTAGGTCGACTCTCAGCTTTAGAATGCTCTCCAATTGATCTGCAAGTTCAATGAACTCGATACCCACGGGAGCGTCAAACTCGACGAGTATGTCGATGTCGCTGTCAGAGCGTTGCTCATTGCGGGCATAGGAGCCAAAAATTGCAAGATTCTTGATGCGAAATCGCTCAAAAAGCTCAGCCTTTCGCAAGGTTAAAGTTCTTTGTATCGAATCAAGTGTTTGCATTCTTTCCTCGCACAAACTGTAACAATTTACGGATTACACTTCAATAGGAATTTGTCCATCAAACGACAGGACCATAGGTGATATTCTAACCTCAACAGATATGACACGCCGCGACAATCCGATAACACGACTTTTCGCACGCCTCGGCCCCGGGTTGATCACAGGTGCCTCCGATGATGATCCGTCAGGGATCGGGACGTATTCTCAGGCCGGAGCTGCGTTGGGTTTTGCGACGTTGTGGACGGCGATCGTGACACTGCCGCTGATGGTCGTGGTGCAGCATATCTGTGCCAAGATCGGGATGGTATCGGGCCGCGGGCTTGCGGGCGTACTGCAACGGTATTACCCACGCTGGCTACTGTATCCGACGGTGATAGGACTGGTCATCGCAAATACGATCAATGCCGGTGCTGACATTTCAGCGATCTCGGCGGCGATCAATATGTTCGTCCCGATCCCGATATCGGTGATGGTCGTGCCGATCGCTGTTGCGATAGTGGTACTGCAGATATGGGGATCTTATCGATTGATAGTCAAGATATTTAAGTGGCTGTCGCTGTCGCTCTTTGCGTACGTCATCGCCGCCTTTCTTGCCAAACCGGACTGGTACGCGGTCGCCACGGCCACTTTTATCCCGCCGATCAGGCTTAGCAGCGAATACATCACCACGATCGTCGCCATTCTTGGTACGACGATCTCGCCGTATCTCTTTTTTTGGGAAGCAAGCGAAGAGGTCGAAGACGAAAAAAGCGAGGGCCGAACAAAGCTGACCCAACGGCTCGGGGCGACCGATGCCGAGATCAAACGCGAAAAGATCGACACCATCGTCGGAATGGTGTTTTGTAATGTCGTGTTTTATTTTGTGATCCTTGCGGCCGGTGCGACGCTGCACGTCTCGGGTAAGACCGATATCCAATCGGCGACCGATGCGGCACAGGCTCTGCGGCCGCTCGCGGGCGATCTTGCGACCGTCCTGTTTGCGATCGGGCTGATCGGAGCGGGCTTGCTCGCCGTTCCGGTACTGACGGGTTCGGCGGCATATGCGGTGGCCGAGACATTCAGCTGGCCGTCGGGCCTCGACGAAAAGCCTCGTCACGCCAAAAAGTTTTACGCCGTCATCGCCGTTTCGACGCTAGTCGGAGTGCTTATTGATTTTGTCGGCATCAACCCGATCAAGGCACTATTCTGGACGGCGGTGATAAATGGTGTGGTAGCTCCGCCGTTGCTCGTGGTCGTAATGCTCGTCGCCAACAATAAGCGCGTTATGGGCGATCGGGTCAACGGTACATTTGCCAATATTGTCGGGTGGTTGGCCACCGCCGTGATGTTTATCGCGGCTATCGCGATGTTCATTACCTGGGGAAATTAGTTTGCGGACCGCTTGCGCTTTTTCAGGTCAAATTTGTCGCCGGCATTTAAGAAATACACGGCCATACCGCCTTTGACCTTTTTTGTATCGACAAACATTACCTGAGTCGGCCCAACTACCTCGAGCTTCCGATCGTCGGCGATCATCACAGCCATATCCTCGTCGATCCCGACACCGAGCATTCCCGGCCGGACCATCAGCAAGCCGAAAAGGCGGTTATGACGCTGGCGGACTAAAAAATGTTGGTCAAATATGACGCCCGAAATTAAGCCGAGCCCTTGGCGAATGCCGACCTTCGAACCGTCTAGCTTTTTGAGGTCAGCATCGCCGGTCATCATCGGGTCCGACAATACTGCTGCGCCGGCACTCGTGCCGCTCATCACAACGCCGACGGCGTATCGCTCGCGAATGGTCTTCAGCAACTCTTCATCCTTGAGCACATCCATAATGCGGTTTTGGTCACCGCCGGTGAAAAACACGCCCGTCGCCGAACTGATCTGTTCCACAAATCGCTTTCGCGTTTCTGCGTCGAGCGGTGTCGCAGGTGATGCTTCGATGAATGCGGGTTTATAGTCGACGATGCTGTCCGTAAGTGCCTTAAAGCTCGCGTCCGGGTCGCCGCTCGCCCACGTGATCACGAGGATGCGAGCCTTTTCGCCGCCGGCCCATTCGACAAATCGCTTCATCGCCTCAGCGGGGCGGTTACCGCCGCCGATCACGATCAAGCGCTGTTGGCCAAGTGCCGGCATCGCACCGAGCACGAGCAAGATCGCCGCAATAATTATTATGGACCTAGCGGGATTGCCGGTTGGATATTTCATTGTTTAGACGTAGGCATTGCGGGCAGAGACAGTCAGCAAATGACTTGCCGATCGACGCGGCGGCAGCCGATGTGAGCTCGACGGCGGAGCACCAACAGCTTTCGGCATTGGCTCCGCAACCGAATCCTGCTCCGCACGACTCGCATACCTTTACGGTGTTGCCGACACGTTCGCTTTCGGATCTCGGTGCTTCGGGGTCCATATCTATCAGCCTTTAGCCATTCCAACGGCGAAATGCGACGACGGCGTTCAGGCCGCCAAAGGCAAACGAATTTGAGATCGCTGCTTCGACGGTCGCCGGCCGTGCTTCGTTGGGTATCACGTCCAACGGGCAATCAGGGTCGGCTTCGTTAAAGTTTGCAGTTGGCGGCAGAACCTTGTTGTGAATTGCGAGAATTGTCGCGGCCGATTCGATCGCTCCGGCGGCGCCAAGGGCGTGGCCGTGCATCGATTTGGTCGAGCTTACCGCAAGAGCGTCCGTATGCTGGCCGAATACTGACCGGATCGCTTCGGCCTCCATCGGGTCGTTGGCCTGAGTCGCCGTTCCGTGGGCATTGATATAACCGACCTGCTCTGGGGCGATACCACCATCAGATAGTGCGGCCCGCATTGCCTTTGCCGCCCCGCTAGACAGCGGCATCGTCAAGTGATGGGCATCGGCGGACATCCCAAAACCGGCGATCTCGGCGTATATCCGCGCACCGCGCTTCTGAGCCGACTCGAGGGTTTCCATTACAAACATCGCCGCACCTTCGCCGAGTATCATTCCGCTTCGGTCACGCGAAAACGGACGGCAGGTATCTTGCGATACCACTCTCATCGATTCCCACGCCTTGAGATTGCCGTAGCAGATCGGAGCCTCACTGCCGCCGGCGACGGCCATATCGATCGTACCCTGACGGATCAGCCAGAATGCCTGGCCGATGGCGTGGTTGGCCGACGAGCAAGCCGTCGAAATGGTAAATGTCGGTCCCGTCAGGCCAAATTCCATCGAGATATGGCTCGCGGCCGCATTGCTCATCGCACGCGGAATCGCGATCGGTTGGTGGCGCTGTTTGCCTTCGGCGTAGAGTTTGTAAAAAAGTTCGTCCTCGGTCATCTTGCCGCCTAGGCACGATCCCGTTACAACGCCCCCGCGGTCACGCAACTCATCAGTTAGCTCGAGGCCGGAATCGACAATCGCCTCGCGTGCGGCGACGATGCCGTATTGCGTAAAGGGATCGAGCCAGAGCAGTGATTTTTCGTCAAAGTGATCCGCCGCAATAAAATCGCTAACCTCTGCCACGTTTTGAAATCGCAGCGTCGATCCATCGACCTTGGTCATCGGCCCGATCGCCGAACGGCATTCGGTCAATGAGTTCCAAAACGAAGCGGCGTCATTCCCGATAGGGGAAACAACGCCAAGGCCCGTGATCACCACTCGTTTCATTTCTATTCTTTCTCGGCCGCAGTCGGATGTATCGGCATCTTGGTCTGATCGTCGGGGTTAGCTAAAAGGTATTCTATGCCCTCGACGACCTCGGCAACGCTCTTCATCGACTGCACCTTATCATCGGGGATCATAATGTCAAATTCCTCTTCTAACTCAAAGATCAGGTTAAGCCCGTCGAGCGAATCAAGCCCGAGATCCTCAAAGGTCGTTTCGCTCTTGATCTCGTCGGGCGACATCTTTTTGAATGTTGCAAACACTCGGCGGACCCGTTCGAAAACAGTTTCTTCTGACATATTAAATCCCCCTGTTTGATCAAATATTACCGTTCGGCTTTTTCAAAATAAGTGTAATGGATTTGTTCCATTCCTTCCACTTCCGAATAGAACCCTATTGCCGAATTTGTGTCCTAGTAGATCGACGGTTCGCCCGGCGGACGTGTTTTCCAACGCTTGTGTATCCAGAACCACTGATCGGGATATGCCCGGATCACCTTTTCGATCTCATTGGTAATTTCCCTTGTGAGCTCGAGCATATCGTGTTGACGGTCGCCGGTGTTGGACGGTTGGATCAATTTGCCGTGAACGATCCGGTACATTTTTCGATTCTTGTCCCAAATGCAAAATGTGGGCAATATCAGCGCGTTCGATCTTGAGGCGATCATCGCCGGCCCGATAGACGTGCAGGCCGGCACCCCGAAGAACGGGACAAATACGCCCTCTTTCGGATGCACGTTCACATCAGCCAAAATGCCGAGGCCGCCGCCCTCATTCAGTATCTTTATCGCGACCATCGCTGAGTTATTCTTGTTGATCGGCATATTGCCGTAACGCGATCGAATGTCGTAGGTCATTTGGTCGATCATCAGATTATCGAGCGGTCGGGCCAGATATGATATCGGCTCGTAATTGGCGGCAAATGCCATTACGAGCATTTCCCAATTGCCAAAATGGCCGGTTACGAGCATTACGCCGCGACGTTCAGATAGGTGACGGTCATAAAGGGCCTGTGCCGTTTCGTCGAGTGTAAGATCGATTATTTGGGCCAGGTTTTCCGGCGTTGATTTGTGAAACTGGCTTAGTTCGCCGAGCACGCGGCCGAGATTGTCGAACGCCCCTTTTAGTATCTCGCGTCGCTCCGATAGCGACTTTTCCGGAAAAGCGATCTCCAGGTTTCGCATTCCGACCTTTCGAAGGCCTCCGATCAAGTGAAATGCCGTACGCAGAAAAACAAAGCACAACGCAAGGCTCATCCGCCGCGGCATCACCCCGAGCGTTACGAGCAATGCCCGCACAGCCACGTATTCTACTTTTATCTGTAAGCTGCTTTTTTTAGCCATTCGGTCCGGTAAGACAATGTAATACTTTAGATGCATCACTCGATAAATTCAATACCGCCCGTCGAAGTGTTAAACCTTACAAAACTCTTACAATTGCCGCGTTCAAAAGCTGTTAGGGTATTTGATGGGGACATTTGTTCCTGCAATTATTCAACCGTAAAGGGGCTTATTAATAGTGGAAAACGTAGTCGATTTTGAACCGTCGAGAAGTGGCAAATACAATTGGAACACGATCTTTTTCGTGGCCACATTCCATCTGGCCGCTCTAGCCGCATTTTTTACATTTAGCTGGCAGAATCTGGCCGCCGCACTGATCATCTGGTGGTTTGCCAATAGCTGGGGCGTCGGCATCGGCTATCACCGCCTGCTGTCGCACCGCGGATTTACGACGTCCAAATGGATGATCCGTTTTCTATCGACGCTAGCCACATTGGGGCTCCAGTCGGGCCCGATCGCGTGGACGACTACCCACCGCCTGCACCACGCCTTTACCGATCAGGAAAAAGATCCGCACAGCCCCCGCGTTAGTGCCTGGTGGTCGCATATGGGCTGGATATTTCAGGGAACGGCCCAGAATCAGCCCGATTCGGCGCGTAAGCGTTACTCGCCCGACTTGATGAAAGATCCGTATTTGGTCTTTATCGACAAGTACTATTACGTCACCACGCTGATCTTGGCCGCCGGCCTGTTTGCTATCGGCGGTTGGACAATGGTGCTCTGGGCAGTCGTCGTACGCGTCACGGTTAGCTGGCACTTTACCTGGTTGGTCAACTCGGCGACCCATATCTGGGGCTACCGTCGGTTCGACACCCGAGATGATTCGCGAAACAATATCCTGGTGGCCGCAGTCACCTTTGGCGAAGGCTGGCATAATAATCATCACGCTTTCGCACGTTCGGCAAAGCACGGTTTTACGTGGAAGGAATTTGACATCAACTGGTATCAAATTCAGCTTTTTGAGAAACTCGGTTTGATCAGCAATGTTTACGCCTACGACCTGAAGACCCAATCCGAGGCGCCAAAGGAAGTCCTAAAAGCCGCATAAACAATAGAAAACCTCAAAACGGAAAATGGAAAGTGAACCTGAGGGTTTCAATTTTCCATTTTCCGTTCTACATTTTGAGTAGCTATGCGCCGGCGTAAGACAGCTATTTTCTTTCTCGTACTCGGTATCGTCCTGTCGGTATTGGCGGTCGCGCTCAATATCGGGTGGATCATCCTGAATGTCCGCGAGGTCGTTCTGCTAGTGCTCGGGATCATATTTTTTGCCCTGATCATCACTGGACTGATCCTCAATACGATATTTCTCGTCCGCGAGATCCGCCGTAACGAGCAGCACGACGCCTTTCTCAATGCTGTCACCCACGAGCTAAAAACGCCCATTGCCTCGATCAAGCTCTACCTCGAGACGCTCAAGACTCGCGAACTGACCAAGGAAAAACGCGAAGAGTTTTACGACATAATGCTGTCGGATAATAAGCGCCTGCTGAACACGGTCGAACAGGTCCTACAGGCTAGCCGGACGCGTGAAAAGAGCCGACCGATGAATCTCGCTGAGATCGACCTGGGCGAATTGATCGTCGAAGCGATCGCGACGATCCGCAACCAGCGTCATCTCGGTGAGAGTGATATTCGCTTTACGGGTCCGAGCGAGTCGGTCAAGGTGCTCGGTGACCGTTTAGAACTGCATACCGCGATCGTAAACCTGCTCGAAAACGCCTTTAAGTACTCAGGGGCCGAGCCAAGAGTCTCGATCCGGCTCAAACCCGCCAGCAAGAATAAAGCTGAGATCTATGTCCGCGATAACGGCATCGGCATCGCCCGCAGCGACCTCAAGCGCATCTTCAAACGCTTTTACCGCGTACCGAATGCGTCGGTCGATGCCGCCAAAGGCACCGGCCTCGGCCTCGCCATCGTTCGCTCGATCGTCGAAAAACACGGCGGCCGCATCCGCGCCCAAAGCAAAGGCGAGGGCAAAGGTTCAACATTTATAATTCAATTGCCCAGGAATAGGGCCTGATCTAAAGCGGCCACGACCCTGTGTAAGCGAGGTCGGCGGAGCCTGTTAGGACTATTTCGTTGTCGTCGCGCCAGGTAACGCCGGTTTTGCCGCCGGGGCTCTCGACTGTCACATCGTGGCCGGTCTTACCGGTAAATGCGCAGAGCACGGCTGCACTGGCCGAACACGTTCCTGACGCCGAGGTTTCGCCAACGCCTCGTTCCCATATGCGAAGCTCGATATTCGCTCGGTCGTGTACCTTTACAAAAACGATATTGGCACGCTCGGGAAACAATGGATGGCTCTCCATCTCGCGGCCGACATCGCGCCAGTCAAAATCAAAGTTTTCTACGAAGATACACGCAACGGGATTGCCGACATTGATGGCCGAAACCAATATTGCCTGATCGCCGAGGACTACTTCGCGGTCGATCACTGAGTGGATCAGTTCGTCGGACGCAAATGGCACCTCGCGACTGGTAAAGTGCGGTATGCCGATCTCGGCCGTAAATTCAAAATGGCCCGCCGCCGACTCGAGCAGGTGAAAGCGCTTGATGCCGCTGCGCGTCCGCAGGCGTAGGTCGTCTGCCTCCCAATTTCCGGAATGATGCAGAAACGCTACCGCGCACCGGGTGCCATTACCGGAAAATCCGGCGATCGATCCATCCGGATTGACGATCTCGCAATTATAGTCGGCATCGACACCGTCGAGTCGCTCGAGTACCGCGATACCGTCCGCACCTGCTCCGGTATGCCGATCGCAGATCGCCGCCGCAAGCGTTGAAAGATCCGTGCCCGCCGTGAGCGAAGAGCCCTCGATGACAATGTAATCGTTTCCAAAACCGTGAAATTTACTAAAGTTGAGAGTGTTCATTAATGTTTTGTTATCTTAATTGGGGCCGTTGCCGTTTTCAATAAGGTTCTTAAAATGCCGTCTTACTGCCGTTTGACAGGTGTGATCTTGAGCGGAACGGTCTCGTCGCCGCGCTTCACCACGACATCGTAAACTTCACCGGCCTTCATCGTACCCATCACGAACATATAGTCCTGCGTGTTACGTACGTCGCGGCCGTTAAGCTTGACGATCTTGTCGCCCGTTTTGATGCCGGCGGCCGATGCCGGGGAATTGTCGCGAATACCGTCGACAACCATTCCGTCGTCGCTATCACCGTACCCGGGGATCGTGCCGAGCGTGATCGAAATGCCGCCGCGGCCGCCGCCCGGTGCTGCTGCCGATTTGGCGACCGTGTATGTCGGCCGCACCGCATTCTGATCGACCGCATTCACCAGGTCGGCGACGAATGTGTTGATGCGTTTGATACCTGCATAATTGATCTTGTCGGCCGTATCCGAAGGCTTGTGATAGTCGAGATGCGTGCCGGTAAAAAAGAATAATACCGGCACCTTCTTACCGTAAAATGAAGCGTGGTCCGACGGCCCGTAACCGTCGTCACTCAACACGAGATTAAATTTGCCGCCGACTCCGCTTGCCGCATCCGACAGCATCTCGTTATGCTTCTTAACGAGGTCGTTCCATTCACTGGCCGAGCCCATACCGCCAACATTAAGCTTGCCCTCATTCAATCGTCCGACCATATCCAGATTAAACATCGCGACCGATTTATCAAGCGGATATACTGGATTATTTGCGTAGAATTTAGACCCCAGCAAACCCTCTTCTTCACCACTGAAGGACATAAAGATGATCGTCCGTTTATTTTTCTTAACCGCCGAGAATTGCCGAGCTAGCTCTAGCAATGCGGATGTCCCCGACGCGTTGTCGTCCGCTCCGTGGTGGACCTCCATTGAGTTTGGAGCCAGACTGCCCTGCCCGCCACGTCCGAGATGGTCGTAGTGAGCTCCAATGATAATGTACTCGCCCTTCAGCACCGGATCAGTGCCGGGCAGCACTCCGATTATGTTGTAGGCGGGCGATGTCTTTTTTACAAGATTTACCTTGTAGCTCACCATCGGACGCGTGTCCGGGATCTTTACGTTGACCTTAACCGACGTATCCTTGCGCATCGCGGTCAAGCCCTCGATAGTCTTGAGTTCGTCAGCACTGACGCCGAGTATGTTTTCGGCAGTGTTTCGCGAAATTATAAACGTTGGGATCGCTGCCTCGCCGGTGGTTTGGTCGTACTTGAGCTGGGTTAACTTGTCGTCCTCAAACTTCGACTCGCGTGAGATGATAAGCATACCGACCGCCCCGTGATCCTTGGCGATCAATGCCTTGGTGAGCGGGTTCATTCGGCCGAACGCGCTCTGCGGATTGTCATTATCCGGATTGCCGTCGAAAACAATGACGATCTTGCCCTTGACGTCCACATCGACACCGTTCGGTTTGTAATCATCGTATTTCAGTTCGGCGGACGTGATGCCGAATCCGGCAAAGACCACGCTCACCGCCGGCGAGCTACCGTTAGGTGAAAAACCGACGGGCCGGGCGGGCACAAGATTTTCGACCTTGATCCGCTTGCCGTCCTTTTGTGTTAATTCTAATGTAAATTCATTGCCCGTTCTGCCCATCTCAACGCCCGTAACGTATTGAAAGGGCTGCATAAAGTTCGTCTTTCCGGTCGCCGTCTTAAAGCCGGGTTTGAGTTTTAATGCCGCGAACTGATTTGTCACATAGCCGGCCGCAACGGTCGCCCCGGGCTCACCCGTTCGTCGGCCTTCGAGTTTGTCAGAGGCGAGATAGCCTACGTGTTTGCGCAGATTTGCATCGATAACATCGGTCTTGACCGCCTGAGCCTTTTGGCCCGCGACGCTGCAGACTAGTGTTAAAACTAAAAATAGTCCGAATAAATGCCTTTTCATAAATTGATCGTCCTAAGGAAAACGTCACGGAGCTTTGCCGCTGCCGCCTGTGCCTCACGCGCCGATCTGAGGTCAGCGGCCGACAGTTTATCCCGCGTGTTACCGTCTTCGATTACGCGAACGGCCCGACCCGCGTCAAAGTATATGCGGCGTTCCGCCGGGAGAGCTTCGTCGTTTTCAGCTTTTTGAAAATAGAAGATGAGACGACCTAAGCCGTCAAATAGATATTCGTCGTGATAGACGCGGATCGACGATTTGCGTTCGGCCTTGACCATCACGAGTTCGTCAGGATATAGATGAGCCTCACTGTCGCCGCCCTTGTAATAGAACTTGAAGGTTTGTCCGTAGATCCCGACAGCCCGCCACTGATGGCCGCGGCTGTTGATCGACAACTCGTTCATCACAAGTTGTCCGGTTTCTGCTTGTTCGCCGTCGGTCTCGGCGAGGCGAGCTTTTTCAGCGATATCGGAGTAAGTCTTGCGTATGCTCTCAACGGCCTTGTTCGGCGACTGGGCCGCAACGGTGATGACCGCGAATAAAAAAAATGAAACGAAGACGATCTGTTTTTTCATATCAAATAGAACGCTTCGTTTCATATCAAATTTTTATTGTCCGGGGCTTTCGCCCGGAACTATTCTACCCAGTCAGCGATGAACACATTCGTGTCCCCCACCTTGGCATCGTTGCGGTTCGAAGCAAAAACCAACTTCTTGCCATCCGGTGAAAACATCGGAAAGCCGTCGAACGTCTCGTTATAGGTGACACGCTCAAGACCGGTACCATCGAGATTGATCAACGCCAGGTCAAAGTTACGTTTTCGCGGGTCTGTCGCGAAATGATTTGTACAAAAGATGATCCGCTTACCGTCCGGCGTAAAAAATGGTGCAAACGAACCCGCACCCAGTCTGGTGATCTGGCGTTTATTGGTTCCATCGGCATTCATCACCCAGAGCTCAAACGCAGTGGGAACTATCAGGTGCTGGGCCAGCAGACTCTTGTACGTCTTGATCTGTTCCGGTGTATCTTGGGTCGAGCGTCGATAAACTATCGATTTGCCATCCGGCGAATAGAACGCACCGCCGTCATAACCGATGGCGTCCGTCAGGCGTTTAATATTTTTGCCGTTGACGTCCATCGAGTAGAGATCAAGGTCACCGTCACGCTCTGATGTAAATACGATCTTCTTGCCATTGGGGCTTACGGTTGCTTCGGCGTCGTAACCCGGCGAGTCGGTAAGTTTGGTGATTTTCTTGCCGTCGATCGTTGATGTGTAAATATCGTAATCCGGATAAACTGCCCAAACGTAACCGGTCGAAAAATCCGGGTTTGGCGGACACTCTTTCTTTCCGCCGTGGGTCGATGCGTACAGGATCTTTTTGTTGCCCTTAAGAAAATAAGAGCAGGTCGTACGACCCTCGCCATTCGAGACCATCTTAACGTTCGAGCCGTCGATGTTCATCTTAAAGATCTGGTCGCAGCCGAGGTTGTCCCGCTTTGACTGAAAGATCAGCTGTTTGCCGTCATACGAAAAATACGCCTCGGCATTCTCACCGCCGAAGGTGAGTTGCTTAATGTTTTTCAAGTGCTTTTCGCCCTCAAAAGCCAGCGAGTTTTGCTGTGCCCCAACATTTACAAATGCCAAAACAACGATTACGAGAAAAAGAGCATAGAACTTCATATATAAGAAATATACCATTAAATTAGCTAATTTGGCACATCGCGTGACCTCAAAGCTGGCAAACTACCGGCCTTTTGTGAGGTCACGCGCGTAATTGCCTAATCGATGGTCAATTCGGCCGGTAATGCTCAATGCCGCCGCTGATCTCGAGTGCGATCTTGCCCTCGGAATGAGCATAGTCAAGATGAGCGATCGACTCTGAGATCGCCAAAAAACGGTGAACGTCGTGATCGAAAGAGTCGGGAAACAGTTCGCGGGCAACGTCGAATGCGGTCGTGCCCGTTTTGGGCACAAGTGAGATTACGCGTCGTTGGCGTTCGTCGATCGCCCGAACGTAGCGGTTAAATATCTCTTCGAAATCGGTCACCGGCTCTCCGTGGCCGCCGTAGGCCAATGTAGGCGAAAAGCTGCGCAGGCGTGCAAGCGAAACAAGGTACTCACCCAACGACTGGAACCGCTGTGTCGGGTCGAGTGGATGCGGCGACAAGATGGGGTTGGGCGTGATCCGCTTGATGACGCAATCGCCGCAGATCAGCGTCCGGTCGGCCTCACGGACAAATGAGCACGAACCCGGCGTGTGGCCCGGCGTGTGAAGTACCCGCAACACACCGCCGTCAAATTCGAGTTCCGCATCGTCAAGCAGTGGTCGATATTCGCCATCCGCCAGGGAATCGGTCAAAAGACTAATTTCTTCGTACAGGCTCTGCATTTCCAGAAACACCGAATCAGGCACGCCAGAACGATGCATAAGGTCACGGTGCTCCTGATGGGCAAGGCGCCCAAAAAGGTGTCCGGTCTCCCATTCGTGTATCAAGACCTCGGCGTTCTTGGATTCGTCGCGAACTTGCTTGGTAAGTCCACAGTGGTCCTCATGGGCGTGGGTCAAAACGATCCGTCTGACATCCGAAAACTTGATGCCGTGCTGTGCAAGCTTTTCGCGCAAGGCTTTGGATGCAGCCGGCGTTTTAGGCCCGACGTCGATCAGCGTCACCGGATCTTCTTTGATCAGGTAAACATTGACATCACCTACATAGAACGGGGTTGGGATCGACAGTGGAATTATCTTCATATAAATTAACGCAGCACGTTACACGAATAGCACGAAACGATCGCAAAATACAGCGTCAGGCGCCTGTTGTCAGGATCTATCGAGCGAGCATTTATATACTTTTACAACCCAATAATAGTTGTCCGCACAACACTATTCGATCGACGGTATATGCTAAAATTCGCTTAAGCCAAAATTGAAACGGTTAAAATAACAAAAACATCACGTTTTTACTTGCCTAAATTCGGTTTTTGGGTTAAAAATTTCAAAGCTAATCTTTTCTTTGCAATTATCTGACCGCAATCGTTTTATAGTTCAGTCTTGAGTCCGATCACAGATCCGGCCCAAATAAACGGGGTATCCGACTTTCCCCCATTTTGCGACAGCAACAGCAATTGCCGGCAGAAATTCAAATGTATCAAGAGTTTAAGGAGATAAAATCAATGAGATCATTACCGTCAAACGCGGCGGCAGCGTTATCACGTCTCGTGGTATTTACAGCTGCATTGCTGGTGTTTACAGCGTCTGCAATGGCTCAAGCACAGGCAACCGCTGCCGACCTTTCTGGAACGGTGACCGACCCGAGTGGCGCCGTCGTCGCCGGTGCAACCGTTACAGCTAAGAATATTGGCACAAATGCCGCACGTACCGTCGTTTCAGGACCCGATGGCGATTACCAGTTCATCGGTCTGACGCCGGGAGCATATGAGATTTCCGCACAGGCATCTAACTTCAAGAAAGTAGTCATCTCTCCCGTCCGACTTACCGTCGGTCAGAGTGCTGCACTTTCGATCAAGCTTGAGATCGGTGGCCAGGACATTGTCGTTAATGTGTCGGGTGATGATGTTCAATTGGTCGAAACAACACGCACGACCGTCTCGAACACTATCGATCAGGCGCGCATCAACAACTTGCCGATCAACGAACGCAGTGCAACCGGTTTTGCCTTGACGCTTTCGACGGTTGGCCGTGATAACGGCCGTGCGGTCGGTCCGGCGCCGACATCGGGTCTCAACATCGGCGGCCAACGCGGTCGCTCGACGCTGGTCCAGGTCGATGGAGCCGATTTTACCGACAACTCGATCAACGCCGCGCGCTCGACCGTTTCGCAAGAGGCGGTTCAGGAATATCAGGTTACGACAAACTCGTATATGCCTGAATTTGGACGTGCGACAGGCGGTATCGTCAACGTTGTCACCAAACGTGGCAGCAATGATTTTCACGGTAACGTTTTCGGATTTATCCGTGACAAGAGCATCCAGTCCAAGAACGCATTTGCCCCGCTGATCGATAATGATCCGAGCAAAAAGCCCGGCTATACGCGTGCCCAATATGGAGCGACCCTCGGCGGTCCGATCGCTCGCGAAAAGGCATTCTTCTTTATTGCTTTCGAACAGCGTCGCCGTCAGGAATCCGGTTTCTTTACCGGCGATATCGTCGGCGGTGCAACCTCAAGCGTGACGATCGGTGCTCCGATCCTGCCTTTTACACAGACCTTTAACGGTATGACGGCGGCACAGGTCGGTTACGTCCAGGGCCTGATCGCAACCGGTATTCCGGCTAATATCAGCCAAGCCGTCAGCTATGCTTATCTGACCTCGGCCGGCACCCAGACCGCTCTCAACGGCGGCAGCACATTGATCAGTGCGGGTGGTGCGATCCCGGCGGGACAGCCTGTCGGCAACCGCTTTTTCCTTTCAGGTGCCCCGGTTCCCTTAACACGGAACGCGGGCGGCGAATTTGTTGCGTTTCGTCCGTTGAATCAGTTGCGGCGTATCTTCCCTATCTCGGAGGGTACAACCTATTATTCGGGACGCTACGATCAGGTCCTCAATGATAACAATCAGCTTTCGATCCGCGTCGGCTACAACCCGAGCCGGATCAATGGTATTCAGGACGAGTCGCAGAATCAGACGCTCGGACAGAATGACTACTCAAGAACGGGTATTCAGGACCTAAAGGATATGTCGTTTGGTGCATCGATCACCAGCATAATGCCGAAAAATCTGATCAATGAGTTCTACTTCAACTTCGGCCGCCGCGACGCCAAATTTGACTCGCAGGTTCCGAGTGTAGCTCTCCAGATCGCCGGAACCGGCTTTATCGGGTCCAATCCGTTCTCGCCGGTCACTCGTCGCGAAAATCGTTACCAGCTTCGCGACAATATGACCTGGGCACCTAAGAACCACATCGTCAAATTCGGAGTTGATATGAACTACGTGGGTGGACGTGCCAGCTTTGAGCTGAACTTCCCCGCACTTTTCAACTTCAGCCAGCAGTCGTGCAGCACGCTCATCACAGGATGCACGGGGCCCGCATTGACCGCGATCCAGGCATACGGTCTTGGTTTTCCGAGTGTGTTCATTCAGGGTTTTGGTGACCCGAACAGCTCGATCAAAAATAAACCGATCGGTATGTTCATCCAGGATACCTGGAAGCTCAGCCGCCGCGTTACCTTTAACTACGGTGTCCGTTACGACATCGAGCTGACCGATGAGTTTGCCCCGAGTGCATTCCGCGATCCGCTGACCGGCATTACCTTGACGCAGGAAGATGTGCAGGTGGCCCAGGATGCTCTCAACATCACGCAGGGATTCCCGCGTGACCGTAACAACATCGCACCGCGAATCGGTGCAGCGTGGGATGTCCGCGGAAACGGCAAGACTGTCATCCGTGCTGCCGGTGGTATGTTCTACGATCACCCACTGCTCGTAGTATCCTTCAACTCGAACGTTGCTGACGGTTCACAGCAGCAGCAGGCGACACTTCTGCCGATCGGCGGTCCGTCGCCACTCGGCTTGTTCAACGCATTTCAGGTAATGCACGGAACCCTGATTCCTTGTAACTTTGCGGGTGCATCGCCGGGAACCAACTGCACGCCTGGCCTTGCCGGTTCGGCTCAGTATCTCCCGGGTTATATGCGTTTCAATCCGAGCACCTTTACCGGTTTCGGACCGATCTTGCCGTTCACACTGCACGTGTCAAAGGACTTTGAGTATCCGTACGCGATGCAGGGCAACCTTGCTATTGAACAACAGATCGGCAAGGATATGTCGCTCTCAGCCAGTTACATCACCGTCAATTCACGTCACCTTGCCCACCCGCAGGACGTCAATCAGGTGAATCTACAGGCCTTGACTGATAACTTCCGCCGTTACACCGCAAATAATCCGCTCGCTTGCGGCGGCCCTTGCGGACCGAACGGACGTGCTCCGTCAAACCTTTCTGAAGCTGCGTTCTTCTCAATGCCGACGACCTCCAACGCTCTTTACACGGTCGTCATTCCGGGACTGATCGCAGTCAATAACACGACCGGACTTAGGATCGTCAGCCCGATCGTTGCTAACTTCTTCCGCCGCCTCGGCCCGAACTACTTCTTTGCCGCGGCCGTCACCGGCGGAGCAGTTACCAAGGCAGTGCTCGACGCTCAGCTTGCCGGATCGCTCCGCTCTGCGGGTCCGATCAATCCGTATGCTGACGTCAATGCCCAGCTTTCGGATGGCAACTCGTCATACAATGCCTTGAACATCGAATTGAAAAAGCGATTTTCAAGCAACGTTCAGTTCTTTGCGACCTATACCTGGTCACACTCGATCGACGATTCGTCGGATCTGCAGACGCTTCTTAAACCGCAGGATAATAACAATTTCCGTGCGGAACGTTCGGATTCGCTGTTCGATCAGCGTCACCGATTCGTATTCAGCGGTGTTATCGGTGCTCCGGATAGCTGGAGATCAGATGGTGGCTTCAAGCGGTTTTTGCACGGATTTTCGTTTGCTCCGATCGTCGAATACGGTTCAGGCCGTCCCTTCAACATTCTGGCAGTGGGCGATGCGAACGGCGATTTCCAGAGCACGAACGAGCGTCCGACCGTTAGGACCGACGGTTCGCTCTGTGCGACCGGTGTTGACGCGAACTGCTTCCAGGGCGTCTTCCCGATGAGCGGCAATCTGGGACGTAATATGGGTATCACCCGCAATTACTTCTCGGTTGACGCACGTCTCACCAAGAAGATCCGCATTGGCGAACGTGTCAGTCTGGACCTCATTGCCGAGGGCTTTAACTTGTTCAACCGCTTTAACGAGGCGGCATCGAACCCGTTCTATCAGGTCGTCAACTCTGTCGGCCAGAAGAAGGGTGGTAAATACCTCAGCAACTCAACGTCCGCATTTGACCCGCGGCAGTTCCAGTTTGGCCTGAAGCTCAACTTCTAAGCCACCGGATCTGATCAAGACTTGCGGCCGGATATTCGACGAATATCCGGCCGCATTTTTGCGTCGATACGTTTTGCTCGGGTAATCTATTGATGATGTCGATTTCCGAAAAGATAAGGCAGTTTGCTCTCGACGCCGGCTTTGACAAGGTTGGCATCGTCCCGGCAATGTACCTCGACGATGAGACCGAGCGGTTCAAGCTCTGGCTCGACGCCGGACACCACGCCGAAATGGCCTGGATAGCCCGCGATCCGCAACGCCGCACAGATCCTCGTGAGATCTTCCCGGCAGCACGGTCGGTCGTCGTCGTACTCAAAAATTACTATACCGATCACCGGCATACGTCTCCTGGAAAGATCTCGCGGTACGCGTGGGGAGACGATTATCACGACGTGGTCGGAGCCGCACTCCGGACTATGCTCGAACTCATAAGGACCGAGGTCCCGGATGCGGACGGTAAGGCCTGCGTCGATATCTCGCCGATGATGGACAAGGCCTGGGCCGTCCGGGCGGGACTCGGGTGGCAGGGCAAACACTCTAATGTAATAACTCGCGACCTTGGTTCGTGGGTCTTTATCGGCGAACTGATCCTCGATCTCGATCTCGAATACGACGCCGTACAGGTCGAAGATCATTGCGGCACTTGCACGGCCTGCCTCGATGCCTGCCCGACGTCGGCGATCGTCGAACCGTACATCGTCGATTCGGCCAAATGCATCTCATACGCGACGATCGAGCATCGTGGTGAATCGCTGCCGCCGAATATTGCGCAAAATCTCGAGGGTTGGATCTACGGCTGTGACATATGTCAGGACGTATGCCCTTGGAATCGATTTGAAAAGCAGACGTCCGAGGCACGATTTGAACCACGACTAGGCCAAACGTCGCTCGATCCGGATGCGGTCATCGAAATGGACCACGAGGCATATGTCGAGCGATTTCGTCGCTCGGCTGTCAAGCGTGCAAAATTGGGCGGCCTGCAGCGTAACGCAAATTATCTCAACAAATGAGCACCACACGTGCCGCAAAACCCATATATGAAGAGAAGTAGCTACTTATTGCCAACTATTATGATCGGGGCATTTGTATTCGCCGTCTCCGGTGCTTTGATATCGGCTCGAGCCGATTCGGCAGCATTATCGACTTTGGCAAAGCCTTTGCCGACGCCCGTAAGGACACAGGCAAGGACCGCGGATGCTGAATTCAAACGGCTACTGCGTCTCCGCGATTCATTGGCAAAAATTCCGGTGGAAAAAATTGATCGCCAACCGCATAAGAGCTTTATAAAGGCCAACCGCAAGGATATCGTTTACAGCGAACCTGCCGGTCAGTGGTTGGTGCGGTCAGACCTTTTTTGGAATTTGCGAAATAAGTACAAGGCACTGCCGATCGCCGACGACATTGCTTGGGCCGCCGCCGAAAACCCTTTGCCGGGTGAATGTGAGGGCGATATAAACTGCTACATCTACACTAACCGCGTCACACTCGCCCAATATTTGAGTTTCTACCCTAACGGAAAGAGTGCTAAAAAGGCTCTGGCCGAGATCATCGAGGAGCTTGACTACATAGTCGAAGACCTAAACGGCAAAAAGGGAAACTATGTGGGCCCGGACGACAAGGCGGGGCGGGACGAACTTGCCAAAAGGATCGCGGAAATGCGTGTGATCTTGTCAAAGGTCACCGCGGCGGACCGTGCAAAGGTCATCTCGCAGCTTGCTACGATAGGCGAAGCGTTCAGGTAGAGCGAAATTCGCCGGACTATCCTGTATCATTAATTTAATGCTTCGCGATGCTTACAATCGGGTCATCCGTGACCTTCGTATTTCGGTGACCGACCGGTGCAACTTCAGGTGCTTTTACTGCCTGCCGAACGGCGAACCGCCGATGGCTCGAAAAGATACGTTACTGACCTTTGAAGAAACAACGTACTTAGCCGAAATATTCGTTTCGCTCGGCATCGAGAAGATAAGGCTCACCGGCGGAGAACCGCTTGTGCGAAAGGACGTTTCCAACCTTGCGGCGGGCATCGCCGCTCTTAAGCCGCAACTCAAGGATCTCGCGATCACTACCAACGGGTTCATTTTTCCGGCACACGCCGCCGATCTGCGAAAGGCAGGTGTCGATCGTGTAACGATCAGTCTGGATAGTCTCGACCGCGATAAATTTGCCAAAATGACCGGCGTCGACGGTATCGACAAGGTCTTTGACGCGATCGAGGCGGCACGGCAAACGGGCTTTGATCCGATCAAGATCAATGCCGCTGTCATCCGCGGGCATAATGACGATGAGTTTGTCGACTTTGCCCGATTTGCCCGTGAAAATGCGATCTCGATGCGATTCATCGAGTTTATGCCGCTCGATAGCGGTCACGAGTGGAGCCGTGAAATGGTCGTCCCGGGCCGCGAGATCTACGACACGATCAACGCCGTCTACCCATTGAAATTAAAAGGTGCGTCGCGTGGAAGCGAGACCGCCTGGAAATATGAGTTTGCCGACGGCTCGCCCGGCGAGATCGGGATCATCGCTCCGGTGACCGAGATGTTCTGTGGTGCCTGCTCACGAATTCGCCTAACGGCCGACGGCCAGATCCGTACCTGTCTTTTCTCAAATATCGAACATAACCTCCGAGATGTGCTCCGTAGCGGTGCCTCGCGATCCGAGATCATTGCCTTTATCGAAGATGTAGTCTTAAAAAAAGAACCGCGTCATTACATAAACGACGCGGACTTTGTCCAACCATCACGCACGATGAGCTTTATCGGCGGCTAATACCCATTCAGTCCGGCCTACAATCGCTCAAACCTCGCCTGAAAGAACCTCAAATACTTCGGCTCGTAGACCATCTTCAGCCCGGTCGTCTGGTCACGGATCTCAAATGCTGCGCGGACTGATTCGGCAACGACATCCATATGGGCCTGTGTATATACGCGACGCGGGATGGTCAGGCGCGTTAGTTCGAGTTTGGGGAAATTGTGGTCGCCGGTCTTAGCGTTGCGTCCGGCGCTTGCGATACCGCGTTCCATCGAGCGGATCCCGGAGTCGAGATAGAGTTCGGCGGCCAGCGTTTGCGCCGGAAACTTGATCTGATCAAGATGCGGATAAAATGCCTTGGCGTCCAGAAATATCGCGTGGCCGCCGACCGGATGGACGATCGGGATGCCCCACGTCGTCAGCAGTTCGCCAAGATAACGCACCTGACCGATACGCGAATGGATATGTTCGTCCTGCACGCTTTCGGCGATACCGATCGCCATCGCCTCGAGGTCGCGGCCGGCGAGGCCGCCGTAGGTATGCAGCCCTTCATAAACAACGACGAGATTTCTCAGCTCTTCAAACATTTCGTGGTCGTTGATGGCCAGCCAGCCGCCAATATTGACGAGACTGTCTTTTTTGGCACTCATCCAGGCACCGTCGGTGTAAGAGCAAAATTCCAGCAGGATCTCGGCGATCGACTTGTTTTCGTAACCGTCTTCGCGTTCCTGTATAAAGAATGAGTTTTCGACAAGGCGCGTGGCGTCGAGATATACCTTGATACCGTAGCGGTCAGCGAGTGCTCGCACCGCCCGGATGTTTTCCATACTCACCGGTTGACCGCCGGCCATATTTACCGTTCCGGCGACGCTGACATACGCGATATTCTCAGCACCCTCGCGCTTGATAAGTGCGTCGAGTTTGTCTAGGTCGATATTCCCCTTAAATTTGTGCAGTATCTCGGGGTCGTGTGCTTCGTCGATGATGACGTCGGCAAAGATGCCGCCGGCTAACTCCTGATGTAGCCGCGTGGTCGTAAAGTACATATTGCCGGGGACATACTGGCCCTTTTTGATCGCGACCTGACTGATCAGATGTTCGGCCCCGCGGCCCTGATGCGTCGGGACGATATATTTGTAGCCGTAATATTTCTGTATCGCGTCGTCGAGATGATAAAAGTTGCGGCTACCGGCGTATGCTTCGTCCCCGAGCATCATTCCGGCCCACTGCCGATCACTCATCGCACCGGTACCGCTGTCGGTCAAAAGGTCAATGTACACGTCGTCAGACCGCAGCAAAAAGGTGTTGTAGCCCGCCTCGGTCAAGGCTTTTTCGCGATCTTCGCGGGTGATCATATTGAGCGGCTCGACCATCTTGATCTTCCAGGGTTCGGCCCACGATCGTCGGCTAAACTGCTGGCCAATGGTCATTAATGTATTCGGTGACATCTGATTCAGTACTCCTTATTTCGGAACTTAGATCTACTTTCGGTAAGGTCGCTTGATATCGGTCGAGGACGTTTCGACCATTCGACACGCGCAACACGACAGACGGGATCTGCGTGATCCCGACATTGCCCCGATCAACTTTCAACCGCGCCGAAAAATACTTTGATTATGCTCTCTTATTTTTTAGAGAAAAGTGACCGGCATCACAGCCCGGGCCGATCAGCCTTGTTTCCGGCCGGCCATATCCAGGCCAACCGCAGCCACCAGTATGGAACCCTTGATGATGTCCTGCATAAAATCGCGTACGTTGAGTAGCGACATCCCGTTATCGAGGCTCGCCATTATCAGAGCGCCGAGGCAAGCTCCAAATATCGTGCCGCGTCCGCCGACCAGCGAGGCGCCACCGATGACGCAGGCGGCGATGGCATCGAGTTCTTTCAGTGTGCCGGCATCGGGCGTCGCACTGCCCACTCGTCCTGCAAATATCAGTGCCGCCAGGCCCGTGAGTGCACCGAGTATCATATACACCTTCAGCACATTGCGGCGGTTGTCGATACCCGAGAGTCGGGCCGCGTCGGCGTTGCCGCCAATGGCGTAAAGATATCGCCCAAACGTCGTGGAGGTGGTCATAAACGCTCCGAAGAGTGCAACCACGACAAATATCAGGACCGGGATCGGGACGCCTTTGCCCTCGTACGAGTTCATCACCCAAATAAAAGCGATTATCGCGCTTATCGGAAGGATCGATTTGATCAGTTCGGAGCCGTAATTTGCCTCGCCGAGGCCATACGTTTTGACCGAGCGAGCCCGCTGAACGGCCATCAACAGCACGAACGCGATTGCTAGTGCAGCCAGTATCCACCCGAATCCGGAGCCGACATAGCTCTGGCCGATCGCCTTGAACGACTCGTCAGAGATCGGGATCGTATTGCCGCTCAAAAGCATCTTGACGGCACCGCGCCAAGCGAGCAGGCCGCCGAGTGTGACAATAAAGGCCGGAATATTGAGGTATGCCGCCAATACGCCGTGCACTAGTCCGATGACGACACAGACCGCGATCGCAAGTGCTATCGCCGTCGGCAGACTATATCCGGCGGCCAGAGCCCACGCCGCCATTCCTCCGGCAAACCCGAGCACCGACCCGACCGACAGATCGATGTTCCCCGAGACGATCACCATCAGCATCCCGACCGACAAAATGCCGGTCACCGACATCTGCGTCATCAGATTGGAAAGATTGCGTGGCGTCAGGAAGATGGAGTCGGTCGCCCAATGAAAATATGCCCAGATCAGCCCCAGCACCGCGATCATCACATACGCTCGGAGCGATGCCGTATTTATTCGAGATTTGATGGTTTCGTCCATTTGTTTCTTTCTGATCGAGCAGAGCTACTTTATAAATAACCTTAGTATCCGCGCGTGCCGTGTGATCTGTGGTCTAAATGCAGTTGCGGTCAATATTGCATCAATTCGAACCCGTCGCGGCCGCCATTACTTTTTCGGGTGTGGCTTCGCTGCGCGTAAATTCGCCGGTTATACGGCCCTCGTGCAGCACCATCACACGGTCCGATAGCCCAAGCACCTCGGGCAACTCCGACGAGACCAGCACGATCGCCATACCATCTTTGGCAAGCCGGTTGATCTCCGCATAGATCTCTTGTTTTGCTCCGACATCAATGCCCCGTGTCGGTTCGTCGAGAAATAAAATTTTGGGATTGGTCAAGAGCCACTTACCCAACACGACTTTTTGCTGATTGCCGCCCGACAGCGTGCCGGCGACCGTCAATGTGGAATTTGCCTTGATCCTGAGACTCTTCATCGGACCGCCGGCAGCGATCGTCTCCCGCGTACGGTTACACACAAATCGGCCCGAGATCGATTTGAGACCCGCGAGCGTCATATTGTCGAGTATCGTCTGCTCCAGTATCAAGCCAAAACGCTTTCGGTCCTCCGTGACAAATCCGATGCCGTGAGCGATCGCGTCCGCGGGCGAATTGATCGCTATCGGGCGACCGGCGGCTAATATTTCGCGGCTATACACACCCTTCCAAGCGCCGAATATTGCCATCAGCAACTCAGATCGTCCCGCACCCATCAAACCGGCGATCCCGAGCACCTCACCCTTACGGACGGCAAACGAAACGTCCTTGACCAGAGCCTTATCCGGCCGATCGATCGAGAAGACATTCAAACCCCGGACCTCCAGTGCCATCTCGCCAAATTCGTGTTCGGGCTTGGGGAAAATATCACCGACCTCGCGACCGACCATCGCCGAGATGACCTTGTCCTTGGTCAGATCGGCAGTGGCGTGTGTGCCCACAGTTTTACCGTCGCGGAGCACTGTGACTCGGTCGCTGAGGCGAAAAACCTCGTCCAATTTGTGCGAGATGTAGATCATCCCAACGCCGCGGTCGCGCAGCTTTTCTAGAATGTGAAAAAGGGTTCCGACCTCAGATTCCGTCAGAGCGGCGGTCGGTTCGTCAAGTACCAGTATTCGTGCATCTTTTGAGAGTGCCTTGGCGATCTCGACGAGTTGCTGTTGCCCGATGCCAAGATTGCCGACCTTTACACGCGGATCGATGTCGAGATTGAGTTCGCGGAGCAGATTTGAGGCCTTGTGGTACAACTCGGTCCAGTTGATAACACCAAATCGCGAAGGCTCTTTGCCCAAAAAGATGTTCTCGCCGACCGTTAGTTCTTTGACCAGCGACAGTTCCTGAAAGATGATTGAGACGCCTGCAGTTTCCGAGTCGCGAATGCCCTTAAATTCACGCACGCGGTCATCGATCAGGATATCGCCATCGTAAGTACCAGTTGGATACACTCCCGAGAGCACCTTCATCAAGGTCGATTTGCCCGCACCATTCTCGCCCACGAGCGAGTGAAACTCGCCGGTATTTAGCGTAAAGCTCACGCCGTCCAGTGCCCTGACGCCCGGAAATTCCTTGACGATCGAACGCATTTCAAGCAGGTGCATAACTTAGGAAGGACGATCTCGTCTTAAGCCGTTTAACGGATTTTCTTTGCCGATTTTACGCGCTTACCGGAGGATTCCAAAACGCAAATACTACCGAAGTTCAACCTGGCCAAATGACCGCCCGAAATATTGCAAAAGTAGACCGCCACAGGCAGAACTGACCCAATAGAGTTTTATGTCACACGGCGACAGCATTGGTACTGATCGGCCGATACATTATAATTACATTCGTTCACTTATTATAAGATTATGTCTGAACAACCATCTATAACGTCAATGTCGAGCGAATCGAGGCTCTTTCCGCCGCCGGCTGATTTCGCGGCTGATGCTCACGTCAAGAGCTTTGATGAATACGAGAAGCTTTATGCCGCGGCCGCGGCCGACCCGGAAGGCTTTTGGGCAAAACAAGCCGAGGATTTGCATTGGTTTCGCAAGTGGGACACCGTGCTCGACTGGCAGGAACCGCACGCCAAATGGTTCTCCGGCGGTAAGATCAATATTACTTACAATTGCCTCGATCGCCATCTGACGACGTGGCGGCGAAACAAGGCCGCGATCATCTGGGAGGGCGAGACCGGTGAGGTCAAGACCATCACTTATCTACAGCTGCACCAAGAGGTTTCGCGGTTTGCCAACGTCCTCAAGAGTCTGGGCGTCAAGACCGGTGACCGTGTCGCTATCTATATGCCGCTTATTCCGGCACTGACTGTGGCGATGCTGGCGTGTGCCCGCATCGGAGCGACGCATCTGGTTATTTTCGGCGGGTTCTCAGCCGATGCCATTCGCGATCGCGTCAATGACGGCGGCTGTAAACTGATAGTTACGGCTGACGGAGGTTATCGTCGCGGTAGTGAGATCAAGCTCAAAGAGATCGTTGACGAGGCTGTCGCACAGTGCCCGATCGTAGAGGACGTAATAGTTTTTCAGCGGACACAGTCCAAGGTTCATATGGTGCCGGGCCGCGATCATTGGTGGCACGAACTCACCAAGACCGTCGGCATTCCGTGTCCTGCAGAGGAACTTGACTCAGAACATCCACTATTTGTTCTTTACACCTCGGGTACGACTGGCAAACCCAAGGGCATTCTGCACACGACGGGCGGCTATCTGACGCAGACCGCCTACACGACAAAGCTCGTTTTTGACCTAAAGGACAATGATATCTTTTGGTGCACGGCCGATATCGGCTGGGTGACCGGCCACAGCTACGTGGTTTACGGCCCGCTTGCCAATGGAGCAACGGTCTTTATGTACGAGGGCGCGCCGAATTACCCCGATTACGATCGCTTTTGGGATATGATCGACCGCCACAAGATCAACATCCTCTACACTGCGCCCACCGCGATCCGTGCGTTTATAAAGTGGGGTGAACAGTATCCTCTACGCCACGACCTCTCATCTCTGCGTCTGCTCGGCAGTGTCGGCGAACCGATCAACCCCGAGGCGTGGATGTGGTATCACAAGGTGATCGGCAAGGGAAAATGTCCGATCGTCGACACCTGGTGGCAGACTGAGACCGGGGCGATAATGATCAGCCCGTTGCCCGGGGCGACACCAACTGTGCCGGGTACGGCCACGAGGCCGATACCGGGGATCCTGGTCGATATCGTCACCAAATCCGGCAAACCGGTTGGACCAAACGACGGTGGCTATCTCGTGGTTACGCATCCCTGGCCGGCGATGCTCCGCACACTTTGGGGCGACGACGAAAGGTATAAGCAGGCATACTGGTCTGAGATCCCCGGCAAGTATTTTGCCGGTGACGGTGCCCGCCGCGACGAGCACGGTTACTACTGGATAATGGGCCGTGTCGATGATGTGATCAATGTCAGCGGCCATCGACTCGGCACCGCCGAGATCGAATCAGCCCTTGTTTCACACGAGTTTGTGGCCGAGGCAGCGGTCGTTGGGCGACCGGACGAGATCAAGGGACAGGCTATTTCGGCATTTGTCACGCTCGAGGGCGGCCGCACGGGCGACGACGAACTCAAGAATATTCTCCGGGCTCACGTCACTCACGAGATCGGAGCGCTTGCCCGGCCCGACGATATCCGCTTTACGGATATGCTGCCAAAAACACGCTCAGGCAAGATAATGCGCCGGCTATTGCGCGAGCTTGCTGCCGGCGGTGTGGTCGCCGGCGATGTCACCACGCTCGAAGACATCTCGGTGCTCGAAAAGCTCCGCGAGGATGAGGAATAAACGATGACGGCACAAAACCCGACCCCAAGTCCGACGCAGGAACTGACCGATGCCGGCCGCGACTTTTATCGCCGCGGTTGGGCTCTCGGCACGAGCGGTAATTTTAGCATCCTGCTCGCCCGCAAGCCTTTGCGACTATGCATCACCGCTGCCGGCAATGAAAAAGCAACGCTTGACGAGACCAATTTCCTTGAGCTGGATGACGACGCTGAGATCTTGCAGGGATTTGGCCGCCCGTCGGATGAGACGCTGCTGCATTTAGCGATCTATCGCCTGCGGCCGCGGGCCCGCTGTATCCTGTACACACATTCGGTATGGGGCACGATACTTTCGGATATGATGTATGTCGACGGGGCGATCACGCTACAGGGTTATGAGGTCTTAAAGGGGCTCTCGGGCGTCGATAAACACGATCACATCGAAACCGTGCCGATCATCGAAAATTCGCAAGACCGTATCGCTCAATCACACGTCTTACAGAATGTTCTGCTCGAGTCGGGCGATATTCACGGCATTTATATTCGCCGCCACGGTCTTTTTGCGTGGGGCGAGACCGTCGCCGAGGCTCGGCGGCACGTCGAGATATTTGAGCATTTATTTGAGGTGACGGTGCGTTCGTTGGGAATCACAAAGAAATAGAGATATAGATATGGAAAACAAAGCTTTAGAAACGGCCACGTTGGCCGCCGGATGTTTTTGGTGCGTCGAGCCGATCTTTGACGCCCTGATCGGTGTCGAGGATGTCGCCTCGGGTTACTCCGGCGGCCGCACCGAAAATCCGACGTACCAACAAGTGTGTTCCGAAACAACCGGCCACGCGGAGGTCGTCCAGGTCCGGTTTGATCCCGAACAACTTTCGTATGCCGATCTCCTGCGTGTCTATTTCACCGTTCACGATCCGACTACTCTCAATCGTCAGGGCGGAGACATCGGTACATCATACCGGTCGGCGATCTTTTACCGATCGGATGAGCAACGGCAAACCGCCGCCGAGATAATCGCCGAGGTCACCGCCGAAGCCATCTATGACAACCCGATCGTCACCGAAGTGACCGCATTCGATAAGTTTTGGCCCGCCGAAGACTATCACCAGGAATACTTCGCCAACAACCCTAACCAACCGTACTGCGCCGCAGTGGTCGCGCCCAAGGTTGCGAAGTTTCGCCAGAAATTCGCTTCCCGACTCAAACGCAGTTGACGGCATTAATATCTGCAAAATAAAGATTGACACTTTCAAACAGTGTTTGTTATTGTTTAATGTGTCGCGAGTAAACGCGCTACCTTCCTTGATTTCCCCTTCTTTTAAGCAAAATTTGTGATCCTTTTTTGTTGAGGTCAACCCCTTATATGTCTAAAAATTCGGTCAATATGCGCCGCCTCGCGGCTTGTTTAGTATCCGCAATAATTGCGTCTGCTGCTTTCGTTGTTTGGTATTCGACGCCGTCACACGCACAATTCTCGTCTTCTAAAGATGAGGATTCGATCATGATGGCCGGCACCGTCAGCGGAACTGTCTACATTGACTACAACATGAACGGTACTCGCGATACGACCGGAACTTCGCCAAATCTTGCGGTCGATTCGTTGGTAAGCAACGTTACGGTTACTGCATACGATTCTTTAGGGGCAAATAGAGGAAGTGCAGTTTCGGGCACTAATGGAATATACTCGATCGTCACGACCGGTACGGGACCGTATCGACTCGAGTTTACTACGCTTCCGAGCGGATATTCTCCGAGTTC